>SVDN01000022.1 GCA_015057825.1 Lachnospiraceae bacterium | reverse complement strand
ACCTGTACAATACAGGATAGCATCCATGTGTTCCGCCTAGTTCATAAATATGTGTCCAGGATTCTGGGTACATATCATAAATCGGAATTTTTTTTATTATTCATCAAAATCTACCGTTACGAAGTAGCCACGCTCGGTTTCTTCCACTTTTGAGACAATGCCTGTTTTGGAAAGCAGGCGCTCCGATGTAGGATAGTTTGCTGACATGGCTACGGCCGGTTCAATTACATAATACCAGCTTGAAGGGAGTCTCGACTCCCTTATTTCAACTTCATCACCCGGGGCAACTTGTCCCGGTCTTTCCATTTTAAATTCCATCTGTCTCATTTGCTTCTACACTTTCTTTTGAAACTTTTTCGCTGTTTCTTTCTCCGAATTTTCCTTTGGCCGAAAGTAAAACCACAATAAGTCCGGCGATAAAGATAAATATCGCAATAAACTGTGATGTTGAAAGAACGCCGATATGACCGCGTGCCATATCTCCGCGGAAGAATTCGATAATGAATCTGCCCACACTGTAAACAAGCATGTATGTTCCGCAAACAAGACCGCGTTTAACAAATTTTGCCGCTATGAAAATAAGAAGCAGGCAAAACAAAAAGTCAAATGTCGACGACATAAGCTGAGTAGGAATAAGCGGTACACCGTTTGGCGCAAAGTCCGAATTGTGGAATGTTACGCTGAAAGCAGATGTGGTTTCGTTACCATAGCAGCAACCCGCAAGAAAACAACCAATACGGCCGAATCCTTGTGCAAGGGCAACGGAAGGAATGGCAATATCAAAGTAATCAAGGAAGTTCATTTTCTTGATCCTGCAATATAACCAGCCACCGAAAATACCGCCGATTATTCCGCCGTACAAAACCCAGCCGTCGGAAAAGTTAAGTAAAACCGAAGGATCGGCAATAATGTTTTTCAAATTTGTAAGGATGTAAAGGACTTTCGATCCGATGGCGCCGAAAATAAGGCAAAAAATCGTAAGCATGAAAATTCTTTCGTGATCCAGACCTTTTCTTCTTGCTCTGAATTCCGCCATAATATAGCAAAGAATAACGCCGATACCGATCATAAGACCATATCCGTGAACAGTAAATTTTCCAATTGTAAATAAATCGTTGTACATAATTATTTCCTATAAATTTAATTGCTTATTATTCAAAAAAATAATAACAGTATCAAAGTATCATATTTTTATAAATCTTTTTATTTGTTAACGGATAAAAAACATTGTTAACAAATAGAAAACTAAAACCATTTTACACAAAAAGTCGGCTTTAATCAAGGCTTTTAACAGTTTTATCACACTTCTCAAAATTGCAAATGGGGGTTTATGTTAACAAATTGTTCATAGTATATTTTTATTTCTTTAACATAAAATGCATGACTTATTCATTTTTGGATTTTATAATAAACCTACAATCAAATAAAACCTATTTGATTAAATTTTTTCATAATATGAATAGGCTTTTAAAAAGCCTTTCATCCTCCCTTTTTTATTATACATTTAACAAACCACATCAGAAAAAAAGCACCGCGAGGTGCTTTTTTTCTGTCCTTATCACGAAAGTTCGCGATATAATTTGCGTTTAAAAAGTTATTGTTAGAGAATGTCAATTGCATTTCTTAAGAAGTTCTTCCCATCTTCTGTCTACTTCTTCTTGGAAACTTTCGATTAAATGCTCGTTTCCGGCTTTAAACAAATGTTTAAATCTACCTTGCGGTTTTAAGAAGTCTTCAATAGGAAGCTTGTTTTTTGGTTCATAATTTAAAATCCATTTGCCGTGATCGTATTCGAAAAGCGGCCAATAGCATGTTTCAACCGCAAGACGGCATATTTCCATTATTTCGGATGTTTCATATCTCCAGCCTCTCGGACAAGGAGTCATAACATTAAGAAATGCCGGACCTTCCGCATATATTGCGGCTTCTGATTTTCTGTGAATATCTTTAAAATCTTTTGTAAAGGTTGTTTGACCGACATAAGCTACATGATGTTCGGCAATAATGGATGCCAAATCTTTTCTGTATTGAGGCTTACCGTTTGAAACCTTACCGGCAGGTGTTGTGGTTGTATCCGCATACATAGGGGTCGCGGATGAACGCTGAATACCCGTATTCATGTAAGCGCCGTTATCGTAGCAAACATAAACCATGTCATGTCCGCGTTCCATTGCTCCCGAAAGGGATTGGAATCCTATATCGTATGTACCGCCGTCACCGCCGAAAGTGATAAATTTATAATTTTCTTTGACTTTACCTTTTTTCTTTAATATCTTGTATGCCGTTTCGACACCCGAAAGAGTGGCGCCGGCATTTTCAAAGGCATTGTGTATGTAGCTGTCTTCCCAAGCTGTGTAAGGATAAATAAATGAGGATACCTCAAGGCAACTTGTTGCATTGCCGATAACGGCATGGTCTCCCTCATGAAGTCCGCGAAGTACGGCACGAACGCCTATTGTGGCTCCGCAACCCGCACACATTCTGTGACCCGGGGCAAGACGATCGGGCTTATTCATTATATCTTTAAGTGCTAATGATTCGCTCATTTTTTACGCCTCCCTTAATCCAATGTATTTGTAATCAACGGGCTTTGCACCGCGTTCAACAATATCTTCCAGAGTTTCGAAAATATCCGCAACGTCTCCCGTTGTAAAATCACGTCCGCCAAGACCGTAGATAAAGTTTACGCTGTCCAACATAACTTTGTTTTTGAAAAGCGCACTTCGAACCTCAACGCCCAAAGGACCGCCGCCGCCTCTGTAGCTGTCGGCTCTGTCCATAATCGCAAGGCCTTTTACATGAGCCAAAGCCTTGGCAATTTCATCTTCAGGGAAAGGTCTGAATACTCTTATTTTAAGAAGTCCAACTTTTTTGCCGCTTTCTCTTAAAACATCAATGGCATCTTTTGCGGTACCGGCAGCGGAGTTGATGATTACCATTGCATAGTCAGCATCTTCTAATTTGTATTCTTCGAAGAAGGCGTATTTCCTGCCGCTTATTTGCTCGAATTCTTTTGCAACATCCAATATAACCTGTTTTGCATTTTCCATTGCAATTTCTTGAAGCTTGTTTGCTTCCATGCAGAAATTGGTAACGGAGTAAGTACCGAGAGCCATAGGATTTCCCGCATTTAAAAGATATTCTTCCGGATTGTATTCGCCCACAAAGTTTTTTACCAAGTCATCTTCCAAAAGAGAAATGTTTTCAACACCATGGCTTGTAATAAAACCGTCCTGGCAAATCATAATAGGAAGGCGAACATCGGGATGTTCGGCAATTCTGTATGCCTGAACGAAATTGTCATAAGCTTCCTGATTGTTTTCGGAATATATTTGAATCCAGCCCGAATCCCTTGCGCCCATACTGTCGGTATGATCGCAGTTGATATTGATCGGTCCGGATAAAGTTCTGTTTACAAGAGCAAGAGCAATAGGAAGTCTGTTGGAAGCCGCTATATAAAGCTCTTCCCACATAAGTGCCATACCGCAGCTGGATGTGGCCGTTAATGTTCTTGCACCGGCAGCGCTGGCACCTACAGCCGCACTCATGGATGAATGCTCGCTTTCAACCGGGATAAATTCCGTATCGATTTCGCCGTTTGCAATATAAGTTGAAACATATTGAGGTATTTCCGTAGACGGAGTAATCGGGAAGGCAGGCATTACGTCCGGATTGATTTGTTTTATTGCATAGGAAACGGCTTCGTTTCCCGACATACGTTCTCTGATAGCCATTATTTACCCTCCTTCATTGAAATTGCATCAAATGGGCATGCTTTTGCACAAATGCCGCAGCCCTTGCAATAGTCGTATAAAAAGTCGCCGCGTTTGCCGTCTTTAACGGGAATGGAAGAGTCCGGACAGACCGGAGCACAAAGCAAGCATTGTTTGCATTTATCCGCATGAAAAACAGGAGTATTGGTTCGCCATTCACCTGTATGGAACTGCTTTGAAGTACCGCCGTTAAAAACTTTAAGACCTTCAGTCAGATCTGTGTAGGGACTTTCAAGATTGATTTTTGAAATATCTGTTCTCATATCTAAACCTTTCTGTGGATTATTTATCTGATTTTGACTATAAAATTCGACATCTGTTTATTTAACAGATGTCGTTGATTTTTCTATATAATAATATGTTATAAGAATTATGCTACGGCTTTGACTTTGCGGTTTATTTCCTCAAGAGTCATTTTAAGTGCATTCATGTTTCCTTCGATTACTTCCGGCTTTGATGCGAATTTGTGCTTATATGAATTAAGCATTTCATCAAGGAATACATCCTCATCCATAACGTTACTTACGGCAACTGCTGTTGCAAGCATAGGAGAGTTAGGGTAGTTCTTGCCCAAAGCTTCCATTGAAATTTTCTTTGCATCTATTGTAACAATATTGCCTTCGAAACCGCCGAGTTTTTCGGCTACTTCTGAAGCGTCCATTGTTGTATTTACGATGATTGCACCGTCTTTTTTAAGACCTGCGGTAACATCTACCGACTCCAATAAAGAATCGTCAACAACAACAACATAGTCAGGTCTGTAAATATGAGAATGTACACGGATTTCACCGTCGCTGATACGGTTAAATGCAGTGATAGGTGCGCCCATTCTTTCAGGACCGTATTCAGGGAAACCTTGAACATATTTACCTGTTTTAAAAGCAACATCGGCTAAGAGAAGAGCTGCTGTTTTAGCTCCCTGTCCGCCGCGACCATGCCATCTGATTTCAATATTGTTATTAGCTTTCTTATTCATATTACTCCTTCTTTAGATGAATTCGTTTCATCTTCATGTTGAACAATTTCTCAAGTTGAGTCTTATTATATCAGCTGGAAAAAATTTGTAAATAATTTTAATGAAAAAATGTCAATTTTAAGATGAAAATAATTCACTTAAAAGAAGCTTTGAGTGAAAAGCACGGAAAATAGAGCAATTTAGGAGCCGGGTGATGAAAAATAGGGGGAAAACAATTTAGCACTCACCTCTTGACAGTGCTAACAATATGTGCTATATATAATATATCAAATAGATATAGTCAAACAGATAAAACAAACATCTGCTTGAAAAAACAGCAAAAAACAGCCCGAGTCTTAAAGCACTAAGCTTTGAGATGAAGACGAATTTAAAGAAAAGGAGCGATGACCTATGTTATTACCAAGAAAAAACAATTGTTACGTTGATGACTTTTTTACAGCACCTGCATTCTTTGAAGACTTTTTCGGAGATGACTTCCTCGGAAATATGGGCAACAAAGAACTTTCTATGATGAAAACGGATATTAAACACGAAGATGGTAAGTACAAACTTGAGGTTGAGCTGCCGGGATACAATAAAGAAGACATTACAGCAGAGCTTAAGGACGGCAACTTAACAATAAGCGCCGTTACAAAGAAAGAAGACGAGAAGAAAGATGATAAAGGCAACTACTTACGTCGTGAAAGATATTTCGGAAGTTGCAAGAGAAGCTTTTATGTTGGCAAGGATGTTACCGAAAATGACATCAATGCCGGCTTTGAAAATGGCGTATTGAAGTTGGAATTTCCTGATAACCTTCAGAAGAAGGAAGACGAGAAGAAACTTATTTCAATCGCATAAATGAAAATATTTGGGGCATATGCCTTGAATTAAACAGCTTTTGATCCGAGGGCGGAAACCATGAACGAAAGATTTATGGCTTCCGCCTTTTTTTGAACTTTAATTATTGATAAAAGAAGCAAGATTTGTTAGAATTAATAAGTAAATTATTTTAGATAAATTCATACTTAAGCTTATAGCGAAAGGAAGTATCAGGATGAAGTTAGTAGAGGCTTTTAACCGTGTTTATACGAAGTTTAAATTAAATTTCTACAAGCATGCATTTATGAATTTCGGGGACAGAGAAGCAACTCTTTCTACGGTTGAATCTTTCTGTATGGAAGTAATATATGCCATGGATAAGCCTACGGTTAACGAATTTGCCAAATTTATCGATGTTTCATCACCGAATGCGGCATATAAAGTTAATTGCCTTATTAAAAAAGGATATATAAACAGAGTTCAGTCTACAAAAGATAAGAGAGAGTTTCACTTGGAGGTTACGGAAAAATACCTCAAATACTACAATATGAGCTATGACTACGTTAAAACGGTTATGGCAAGAATGGAAAGAGTTCTTTCAAAAGAAGATGTGGAAACCCTTAAGCGAATTCTTAAGACCATGTCGGATGAAATGCATGAGGTTCCTTACTACAAAGATCCTGACATGAATTAAATAAAACAAGTTTTTAAAAAGATGTTTTCGCTTGCGGAAGCATCTTATATTATGAAAGGAACCATATTATGAAATTAATTATAAAAAATGGAAGATATATAAATCCCGCAACCGGAGCAGATGATATTTTGGACGTTTATGTTGAAGACGGACTTGTAAAAGAGGTCGCAAAAAACATAGAAAAAGACGCCGACAAAATTGAAGATGCTACCGGCTGTATTGTTATTCCGGGTCTTATTGATTTGCATACGCACCTTAGAGAACCGGGATTTGAGCACAAAGAGACCATAATAAGCGGATGTGAGGCAGCTGCAGCGGGAGGATATACAACAATTTGCGCAATGCCAAATACAAAGCCGGCCTGCGACAGTGTAGATACGGTGAAATATATTCTTGATAAAGCGGCAGATGCAAAAGTAAACGTTTTGCCCATAGGTGCCGTAACAAAAGGTCAGCAAGGCAAAGAACTTGCGGATATTAAGGGCATGAAAGAAGCGGGAATTTGCGCCATTTCCGAAGACGGCAAATCCGTAATGGATGCGGCATTATACAAAGAAGCCATGGAAATTGCCGCAAAAGAGAATCTTCCTGTTTTTGCTCATTGCGAAGAAATCACCATGGTTAAAGGCTGCGTGGTAAATGCGGGAAAATTGGCCGATGCCCTTGGAGTAGGGGGCGTTTCCAACGACGTGGAAGATGTTATTGCCACAAGAGACATAGGCTTAAGTCTTATGACAGGAGCAAGGCTTCATCTTTGTCATTGTTCCACAAAAGAATCGGTTAATTACATAAAAGAAGGAAAGGCTCAGGGAGCTTATCTTACGGCTGAGATTTGCCCACATCACTTTGTTTTGACGGAAGATATGGTGGATTTAAATGATTCAAATTATAAGATGAATCCACCGGTAAGAACAAAGGCTGATGTGGAAGCCTTGAAAAACGGCATAAAAGAAGGCATAATAGATGCGATTTCCACAGACCACGCTCCACATGCAAAAGATGAAAAAGACAAAGGCTTTTTAAATGCACCATGCGGAATCGTAGGCCTGGAAACAGCCTTTGCACTTTCATATACATATCTTGTAAAGGAAGGTTATATTGACTTAAAACGCCTTGTTGAGATGATGAGCTGTAATCCGGCTAAAATCTTGGAGACGGACAAAGGCGATATAAGCGTTGGAAAGCCGGCGGATATTGCAATAATCGACATAGATAATGCATATAAGATTGACATAAATAAATTTCATTCAAAATCAAACAATTCACCATTTGACGGATATGAAGTATTTGGTAAAATAAAAAGAACAATCGTAAACGGAAATGTCGTTTACGAAGCTTAAGCTTTAAATTTAAGGAGAAATCATGATTAACGAACTTATTAAAAAGATAAAAACAACCGGAGCACCGGTGGTTGTGGGTCTTGACCCTATGTTGGATTACATTCCGACGCATATTAAAGAAAAGGCATTCAAAGAATGCGGTGAGACTTTGGAAGGTGCGGCAAAAGCGGTTTGGGATTACAATGTAGCCCTTATTGATGCCATTGCCGATATTGTGCCTGCCGTAAAACCTCAGATTGCCATGTATGAACAGTTTGGTATTCCGGGACTTGTAGCTTATAATGAAACATGTAAATATGCAAAAGAAAACGGTCTTGTTGTAATTGCGGATATTAAGCGCGGAGACATCGGAACCACCTCCGCAGCCTATGCTACGGGCCATCTTGGCAAAACAAAGATTGGTTTAAATTTTGTGAATGCCTTTAATGAGGATTTTGCCACAATCAATCCATATCTCGGCTCTGACGGCATTATTCCTTTTATTGATGTTTGCAAGGAAGAAAAGAAGGGTCTTTTCATACTTGTTAAGACTTCAAATAAAAGCAGCGGCGAGTTCCAAGACAGACTTATTGACGGCAAGCCTTTATACGAGCTTGTGGGTGAACAGGTTGCCAAATGGGGCGAGCTTCATATGGGAGATGATTATTCCTATGTTGGAGCCGTTGTGGGAGCAACCTATCCGGAAATGGGTGCAAAGCTTCGTAAAATCATGCCGAAATCCTTTATTTTAGTGCCGGGTTACGGTGCCCAAGGTGGTAAAGGCAAAGACCTTGTTTCTTTCTTCAACGAAGACGGACTTGGCGCTATAGTTAACTCTTCAAGAGGCATAATCGCCGCATACAAACAAGAAAAATACGCAAACTTCGGCGAAGAAGGCTTTGCCGATGCGGCAAGAGCGGCAGCCCTTGATATGATCGAGGATCTTAAGATAGTCAGAAAATAATAATTCAAAAATAGGAAGATATAAAGATATAATGGAAAGATTAAAAGTAAAGGTTTATAAACAGGATAAAATAAATGATGAACTTTACAGCCTTTGCTTCGATGCTCCCACAGTAGCAAAAGAAGCAAAGGCCGGTCAGTTTATTTCCGTTTATTCAAATGACAAATCAAGAATGCTTCCGAGACCTTTCGGTATTTGTGAAATAGACAAGGAAAATGGCAGAATTCGTATTGTTTACCGAATCGTAGGCGAAGGAACAAAAGAGTTTTCAAACTTTAAGTCAGGAGATGAGGTCTATATTATGGGGCCTCTCGGAAACGGCTTTGATTTAAAGGACAAAAAAGCGATTTTAATCGGTGGTGGAACGGGAATTCCGATTATGTTGGAAACGGCCAAAGCTCTTAAAGCTTTGGGAGATAAAGAAAGCGTTTTGGCGCTGGGCTTCAGAGATGAAAGCTTTATGACCGAAGAATTTGAAAAAATCATGCCTCTTTACATTTCCACGGAAAGCGGCAAAGCGGGAACAAAAGGAAATGTCTTGGATGCAATAAAAGAAAACAAGCTGGATGCACAGATTATATACGCTTGCGGACCGATTCCGATGCTTAAAGCAATAAAAGAATATGCAAATGAAAAGGGAATGGAAGCGCAGATTTCCTTGGAAGAGAAAATGGCATGCGGCATAGGAGCCTGTCTTGCCTGTGTTTGCAAATCAAAAGAAAAAGATGCCCACAGCAATGTAAACAACAAGCGCATATGCAAAGAAGGACCGGTTTTTGATTGCAACGAAATCGAATTATAAAAGTCTTGAATCGTTATAAAAAATTTTAGGAGATAATATGGCTGACTTACGAGTAAATATAGCAGGTGTCGAACTTAAAAACCCTGTAATGCCCGCATCCGGAACATTTGGTGCGGGAGAAGAATTTTCGGAACTTATAGACTTAAACAAGCTTGGTGCCGTGGTAACAAAAGGTGTTGCCAATGTGCCTTGGGAAGGCAATCCCACACCGAGAGTTGCGGAGTCTAAAAGCGGTATGCTTAATGCGATAGGACTGCAAAATCCGGGAATCGATCTTTTTGTAAAAAGAGATATTCCATTTCTTAAAAAATATGATACAAAAATAATAGTAAATGTTTGCGGACGAACAAAAGAAGACTATGTGGAAGTAGTGGAAAGACTTGCATCGGAAAACGTGGACATGCTGGAAATTAACATATCCTGTCCTAACGTAAAATCCGGTGGAATTGCCTTCGGACAAGATCCGAAAGCAGCGGCCGAAATAACAAAAGCGGTAAAAGCCAAGGCAAAACAGCCTGTAATAATGAAGCTTAGTCCAAATGTTACGGATATTACGCTTATGGCAAAAGCCGTGGAAGATGCGGGGGCTGACGCGGTATCTCTTATAAATACTCTTACGGGTATGAAGATTGATATTAACAGACAAACATTTGCGGTGGCAAACAAAACCGCGGGACTTTCGGGCCCTGCCATTAAACCGGTAGCCGTAAGAATGGTTTATCAGGTGGCTAATGCTGTGAAGATTCCGGTAATCGGAATGGGCGGTATTACTTGCGCCGACGATGCTCTTGAATTTATTCTTGCAGGAGCAAGCGCTGTGATGGTGGGAACGGCAAACTTCAATAACCCACTTACAATGGAAGAAGTAATAGAAGGCATTAACACATATTTGGATGCCAAAAATATTGCAAGTGTAAAAGATATTATAGGTATAGTAAAATAAAAATCGGGAAATTAATATGAAAGGAACGGCGGCTTAAAAGCCGCAAAAGGGACCTAAGATGGAAAGATATAAGGAAGAATTTATTGAATTTATGGTGGATTGCCAAGTGCTTAAATTTGGCGACTTTGTTACAAAAAGCGGAAGACAGACTCCGTTTTTTATCAATACGGGATTTTACAGAAGCGGAGCTCAGCTTTCAAAACTCGGAAAATACTATGCAAAGGCCATTGAAAATACTTTCGGATTTGATTTCGACATCCTTTTCGGACCTGCATACAAAGGTATTCCTTTAAGCGTAGCCACAACAATGGCAATCGCAAACGAATACGGCAAAGATATTAAGTATTGTTCAAACAGAAAAGAAGTTAAAGATCATGGAGATGTAGGCATACTTCTGGGCAGTCCCATGGTTGATAAAGATAAAGTGGTAATCATCGAGGACGTTACAACAGCGGGCACATCAATTTCCGAAACTTTGCCAATCATCAAGGCACAGGGAGATGTTGATGTGTTGGGTCTTGTGGTTTCCGTTGACAGAATGGAAAGAGGAAGCGGAGAAAAGAGCGCTCTTGATGAAATAAAAGAAAAATACGGATTTAAGGTTACTTCAATTGTTACAATGGAAGAAGTTGTGGAGCATCTTTACAATAAAGAATATAAGGGTAAAATAATTATCGATGATGAAATAAAAGGAAGAATTGATTCTTATTATGAAAAGTACGGAGCACGATAAAGACAGTAAAATAGCATTAACAATGGTCTTCGTTGTTTACGTTATAATATTGGTATACTTCTTGCTTTTTGCCGAAGATTTTGACAGAGATGTAACATCTCTTGATTATCGTTATAACTTGATTCCTTTTAAAGAAATTGCCAGATACTTAAACAACAGCGAAGTATTCGGTATCGGTGGCGTTTTGCTTAATATAGCGGGAAATGTTGTCGTATTCATACCTTTTGGCTTCTTGATTGCCATTTTGCATAAAGTATTTAGAAAAGTTCACGTTAGTATATTTGCAGCGGCGGCTTTCAGTGCTATAATGGAGACTCTACAATTACTGACAAAAGTAGGCAGTTTTGATGTGGATGATATAATTCTTAACACATTGGGCGGATTATTGGGATTAATTGCTTTCTTCATATTAAGACCGATATACGTTAAACACCGAAATATGCTGGATAAAAAGTATGCCGGTGATGATGAAGATGTTGATGATGTGTTAAGGATTGACGAAGATAAATAATATATAAAATTTAAAGGTGTAATTCATGGAACCGAACATTGAAGGCGAATTAATTACTAAAAAAAGATTTAGGAAATACAAATTTACAAACAAAAAGCATTCAAGAGGAGGAATGATTTCTTCGGCTTGCGGAGCCGTTGCTATCATCTTTATTCTTGTTGCCATAAATATATCTTTTAAAACGAGAGGAGATGGCGGTGCACTTGTTGCCGTTTTGGGATTCCTTTCGTTTTTAATTTCTCTTTACGGAATGGTAAAGGGCTTAAAAAGCTTTAAAGTTGAGGATAATTTTTACGGATTTTCCTGGCTTGGAGTAATATTAAACGTTTTTATTTGGATATTTACGGCATCAATTATTATTATGGGTATTTAACAATATAGAGTATTCGCTATATAAAGCAACCACAACATATTGACTAAAACAGCATAAAAAAGTAGAATATAATTAGGTATAAGTTTGATTAGGAAAGGAAAGAATTATGGCAAAAGTTGGAATCCTTATGGGAAGCGATTCGGATTTGGGTGTAATGAGTAAAGCAGCCGAGATACTTGAGGAGTTTGGCATTGATTATGAAATGACTATCATTTCGGCACATAGAATGCCGGACGTTTTTTATGATTACGCAACAAAAGCGGAAGAGAAAGGCATAAAAGTTATTATTGCAGGTGCGGGTGGGGCTGCACATCTTCCGGGTATGGCAGCGGCTATTTTCCCGATGCCTGTTGTTGGTGTACCTATTCACACAAAATCTCTTGGCGGTGTTGATTCACTTTATTCAATCGTTCAGATGCCAAGCGGTATTCCGGTTGCAACGGTGGCAATTGACGGTGGTACAAACGCAGGTCTTATGGCAGCCAAGATTCTTGCCGTTTCGGATGATGAATTATTAAAGAAATTAAAAGACTACAAAGCGGGTCTTAAAGATAAAGTTATGAAAAAAGCCCAAAAACTTGAAAAAGAGGGTTATAAAGAATATATGAAGGAAATGTAAGGAGCAAAAAAATGGATTATAAAAAAGCAGGCGTTGATATTGAAGCCGGTTACAAATCAGTTGAATTAATCAAAAAGCATATTAAAGGAACAATGAGACCCGAAGTACTTACCAATATCGGAGGATTTTCGGGAGCTTTCTCAATCGATAAATACAAAGCGATGGAAAAACCTACACTTGTTTCTGGTAATGACGGTGTCGGAACAAAGCTTAAAATCGCTTTCCTTATGGACAAACATGACACAGTCGGTATCGACTGCGTGGCAATGTGCGTAAACGACGTAATTTGCTGCGGTGCCGAACCGCTTTTCTTCCTTGATTACGTTGCATGCGGAAAGAACGAGCCTGAAAAAATCGAAGCAATCGTAGCAGGTGTTGCCGAAGGCTGCAAACAATCAGGCGCATCACTTATCGGTGGTGAAACAGCCGAAATGCCGGGCTTTTATCCTATAGATGAGTATGATCTTGCGGGTTTTGCCGTTGGTATCGTTGATGAAAAAGATATGATTACGGGCAAAGACATTAAAGCAGGGGATACACTTATCGGTATTGCTTCAAGCGGCGTTCATTCAAACGGTTTTTCTTTGGTAAGAAAAATATTTGTTATGACGGAAGAAAACTTAAAAACATACTATGATACACTCGGAAAAACACTTGGTGAAGAACTCCTTACACCAACAAAAATATATGTAAATGCTCTTAACTCCATTAAAAAAGCAGGAGTTAAGATTAAAGGTGCAAGCCACATCACAGGCGGCGGTTTCTACGAAAACGTACCAAGAATGCTTCCTGACGGAGTGCGTGCTGTAATTAATAAAGCAAGTTATCCGGTTCCTCCGATCTTCAAAATGCTTGCGGAAGCGGGAGATGTTAAAGAAGAATCAATGTACAACACATACAATATGGGACTTGGTATGGTAATCGCAGTAGACCCTGCCGACAAAGATACAGTAGTTAAAGCTTTGGCAGATGCCGGGGAAAAAGCATACGAAGTCGGCCATATCGAAGCGGGAGAAAAAGGAGTTACATTATGCTAAATGTAGCGGTACTTGTATCCGGCGGCGGAACCAATCTTCAGGCAATCATTGATGCAATTAAAGCCGGCAGCATTACAAATGCCCAAATCAAGGTGGTTATAAGCAACAATAAAGATGCTTATGCCTTGGAACGTGCAAAGGCAGCAGGCATTAAAGAACTTTGCATATCTCCGAAGGATTTTGAAGACAGAGCAAAGTTTAACGAGGCTTTAATTGATGCCATAGATAAAGAAAACATTGATTTGATTGTGCTTGCGGGATTTCTGGTTGTTATTCCGGAAGCAATGGTTAAAAAATACAAAAACAGGATAATTAACATTCATCCGTCTCTTATCCCGTCATTTTGCGGAAAAGGCTACTACGGACTTAAAGTCCATGAAGCAGCTTTGGCTCGCGGTGTAAAAGTAACGGGAGCAACGGTTCATTTTGTGGATGAAGGCACGGACACGGGCCCTATTATTTATCAAAAGGCCGTTGAAATAAAAGAAGGCGATACGCCGGAAGTTCTGCAAAGACGTGTAATGGAAGAGGCGGAATGGAAGCTTTTGCCTCAGGCAATCGATGCCTTGGCAAACGGAAGAGTTAAGCTTGGTTAAAGATTATAAAAATTACAGGAGTTAAATACCCAATGAAAGTTTTGATAGTAGGTAGCGGTGGTAGAGAGCATGCAATAGCATGGAAAGTGGCTAAAAGCCCAAAGGTTGACAAGATTTATTGCGCACCGGGAAATGCAGGAATTGCAACTGTTGCGGAATGCGTTGATATAAAAGCTATGGAGTTTGACAAACTTGTAGCATTTGCAAAGGAAAAGCAGATTGACCTTACGGTTGTGGGAATGGACGATCCTTTGGTAGGAGGCATTGTGGATGCTTTTGAAAAAGAGGGACTTCGCGTATTCGGACCTCGCAAAAATGCAGCTATTTTGGAAGGCTCAAAAGCATTTTCAAAAGACCTTATGAAAAAATATGACATTCCAACCGCAGCTTACGAAAACTTCAACGATGCGGAGGCGGCTCTTAAATATTTGGAGACGGCAAATATGCCGATTGTACTTAAAGCCGACGGACTTGCTCTCGGAAAAGGCGTACTTATCTGCAACACAAGAGAGGAAGCAATTGCGGGCGTTAAAGAAATCATGACGGATAAAAAATTCGGAGATGCCGGAAACAAGATGGTTATCGAAGAATTTATGACAGGTCGTGAAGTAAGCGTACTTTCCTTCGTTGACGGAAAGACAATTAAGATAATGACTTCGGCTCAGGATCACAAACGTGCAAAAGACGGCGATCAGGGCTTGAATACAGGCGGAATGGGAACATTTTCACCAAGTCCTTTCTATACAAAAGAAGTGGATGAATTCTGCAAAAAATATATTTATCAAAAAACAGTGGATGCCATGAGAGAAGAAGGAAGAGAATTTAAGGGAATAATCTTCTTTGGACTTATGTTAACCAAGAACGGTCCAAGGGTTCTCGAATACAATGCTCGTTTCGGCGATCCGGAAACACAGGTTGTGCTTCCACGCATGAAAAATGATATTGTGGAAGTATTCGAAGCTTGCATTGACGGAACATTGGACAAGATAGATCTTCAATTTGAAGACAATGCCGCAGTTTGCGTTTGCCTTGCTTCTGATGGATATCCTGTTTCATATGAAAAAGGTTTTGAAATTAAAGGCTTAGACAGCTTTAAAGATAAAGATTCATATTTTTGCTTCCATGCCGGAACAGCGCTTAAGGACGGCAAAATCGTAACAAACGGCGGTAGAGTTTTGGGTATAACCGCTGTGGGAGCCGATTTGAAAGAAGCGCGCAAAAACGCCTACGAAGCAACAAAATGGGTTGACTTTGACAACAAATATATGCGTAACGATATCGGAAAAGCCATAGACGAAGCATAGCATTTCTATATTGATGAGGGTTGGATTTATTTGGATTTTTTGGGTTAGTATAATAAAATTGCATTGGAGTAGGACATGAAATCAGGTAATTATACCGAAAAAATCTTAAACAGACGTAAAGCACTTATGGTGTTGCTAATCATAAGTATATTAGCGTCTGTTTTTTGCATAGATTTTCCCGTTAATGCGGCGGGAACAAGGCAAGGTGTAATTAACGGAACCGGTGTAAATGTAAGAAATGGCTCGGGAACCTACACCACAACGGTAATCGGACAGCTAACATCAGGGGATAGCGTTGTTATCAACTATGACGAAAAAGACGTAGACGGCGACCTTTGGTATAACGTAACATGTCAGGCCAAGGGAATTACAGGTTATGTATTTAACAAATATGTAAGCATAAGCGTTGATTATACATATGATGGGGACTTTGAAAGCTATTTAAATGCTCAAGGCTTCCCGGAAAGTTACAAACCATACCTTAGACAGCTCCATCAAAAATATCCGAAATGGATATTTACGGTTGACAGGATAAATATGAATTTTGCCGATGTTGTTGCGGGTGAAGCATCAGCATTTGCAAGAAATCTTACACCGGCAAACAATTGGGATTGGTGCAAGTCCACTGCGTCAGGTGCCTATGACTGGGGAACAAACACTTGGACGCCCCTCGATAACGGTAGTTGGGTGGCAGCATCGGATGCCATAATATCTTATTACATGGACCCGCGCAATTTCTTGGATGAAACAAAAGTATTCATGTTTGAAAACCTATCCTATAATCCGGCATATCATACTTTGGCCGGTGTTGAGTCCATTTGCGCAGGCACTTTTATGGATAAAGCTTACCCTGTTGAAGGAACAACTTATCCCGCTATGATTATGGAAGCTGCAAGACAGTCGGGAGTAAGCCCGTATTATCTTGCATCCAGCATTCTTCAAGAACATGGTACGGATGGTAACTCCGCACTTATATCCGGAACATATTCGGGATACAGTGGTTACTATAATTTTTATAATATAGGTGCAAGCGGAAAAGGCAGTGCGGCAATAATTGCAAATGGCCTTACAACCGCCAAAAATAACGGATGGAATAGTAGGTATAAATCAATAGTCGGCGGTGCGAAATGGTTTGCTGACGGATATTTAAGTCAAGGACAAGATACGGTATATTACAAAAAATTTGATTTAATAGGTAACTTATATACGCACCAGTATATGCAAAATATAGCCGCAGCAAAAAGCGAAGCATCAATAATGGCCGGAGCCTATACGCAAACAATGAAACAAAATACGGCATTGGTATTTAAAATACCCGTATATAACAATATGCCCGGATCGGCGGTAACGGCTCCTGCTTCAAACTTAAATCCAAACAACATGCTTAAGAGCCTGTCGGTAAGCGGCTACAACCTTACACCGACATTTAAGTATCATACAAATGCATATAGCTTAAATGTTGCAAATTCGGTAACAAGCGTAAATATAAGCGCTTCGCCGGTTGCGGGAACATCAAGAGTATCGGGAACAGGTACAAAATCATTAAGTGTTGGCGCAAATACATTCAACATTGATGTTACGGCCGAAAACGGTAAGACAAATAGATATATCATAACAATTGTTAGGGCAAACGGCTCGTCGGGCGGAAATAGCTCCGGCGGCGGCAGCTCGACCGGTGGAAGCGGCACAAATACAGGAAGTACAACATCAAAAATTAGCATAGGATATAAAACCTCGACATCCGGTTCTACCAAGATTATTACGGGAGTGTCACCGGGAACAAGTGTAGGCGCTGCATCTTCCAAGATTAATGCCAACGGAAATGTTATTAAGTATTACGATAAAAACGGCAAAGAAATATCAGGCTCAAGCGTTCTTTCTACAGGCACAACAGTAAAAGAATTTGATTCTACAGGAAGCAAGATGTTATCGTCTTACCAAATAGTGATTTATGGTGATATAAATGGTGATGGTCAAGTGGACGCAAGGGATATTATAGGAATGAGACTTGATATTTTGGGATACACAAAGCTTTCCGGACCAATGCTTACGGCAGCCGATGTAAATCACGACGGCAAATTCGATGCAAGAGATATTATCGGAATGAGATTAGACATACTTGGATATACGAAAATTTCACAGTAAATATATTAAAAGATGAATGTAAATGAAAAAAGGAGCAATGCAGAATGAAAAGAGTATTAAAGCTATTAACATGTTTGGCACTTGTGGTCACCATTAGTCTGCCAATTGCACAGATTACAAAAGCAGCATCGGCATCTACATCTATTGCCGTTTCAGCATCGTCAATAAATGTTGGAGAACAGGTTACGGTTACATGTAGGTTTTCATCAAGCGATCAGATGATGGTTACTGAATTTTACGTACAATATGATAGTTCGGTGCTTGAACTTGTAAGCGGTGCGGAAGGCGGCGGTGGAAATGCATATGTTCTTGCCGCAACATCCGCAACACCTGTAACATCTTATAGTACAGATATCGTGTTTAAGGCAGTTGCACAAGGTTCATCGGCTGTAACAATTGCAAAACCGGTTGCATTGGATATGAGTCAGCAAGATATGGATGTAACAGGTTCATCTACAACAATAACCGTAGGTGGCGGTGCAGCCACAGGCTCATCAACAAACACCCTCTCAGCTCTTTCGGTATCGGCCGTAAATAGCGCAGGTACAGCAACAGAGCTTATACTTTCACCTGCATTTTCCGCAGGCACAACAACATATTCAACAGCGGCACCAAGCGATACGGTAAAACTTTCAATCAGTGCCACAACATCCGACGGCAATGCCACAACATCTGTGCGTTACGCCAACATGGATCCGGGTGCAAACAAAACATACATTGATGTAACAGCCGAAAACGGCGAAGTACTTACATATGTAATTCAGACAAATGTAGATGATGCGGCATACGCGGAAATGAAAGCGGGCGCGGAACCGGAAACAACAACCGTTTCCGATGCGGATGCATCAAACACAAAGCAAGTGCAGGCAACATTAACAATAGAAGGCAGAAGCATCACGGTTCTTACACCTGATGATACAATCGTTTCGAAAGCACCAAAAGGATTTTCAAAGGTAGAGCTTCAGATAGAAGGCAAAAACATTGAAGGCTGGATTTGCGATGCGGATGAAAACTATTGCCTCATGTATGCGGAAAACGAAAGCGGTGAAAAGGGCTTTTATCTTTACGATTTAAAAGAAAAGACAATCATGCGCTATTCCGAAAAGCTTATGAGCGCCGTAACAAGCGATGACACAAAAGAAACATCATCCTTTGATAAAAACTTCAAAATCATAAGCTATGCAATTATCGGCGGACTTGCGGTAGTTGCCCTAATCTTCATAATATTGTTCTTCAAACAAAGAAACAAATCTTACGATGACGAATTCGAAGATGAGGATGAAGAATACGAAGACGACGAATTCGACGACGACGAAGATGATGAAGAAGACGAAGATGACGAAGAAGATGATGAGGACGAATATATCTTTAAAAAGCCAAAAAAGGCAAAAGAAAAACGAAGAAAAATGGATTCCGAAGATCTGACGCCTGAAGAAAGGGAATTTCTTAAACAAGTAAGGGCCGAAGAAGAAAAACGAATGGCCGAGGAAAAAGCGGCCGAGGAGGCAAGAAATGCCGAAGTAGACGACTTTTTCGAAACCGAAATAGATATGGATGAGTTCGAAAACAAGCAAATGAACGAGCTCGATAAAGAAATAATTCAATCAAGCAGGGCTGTTGAAAAAACCTTGGAAAACGATTTTGATTTTTTGGACCTTGATGATAACGAGGGAATGTAGTTGCAGCTCTATCTTAACTGTGTTATTATATATATAACAAAAATTAGGATAGGGAGTGAATAAATTTGTATATAGAAATTGATTTTAACAGTGATGAAGCTATATACATGCAGCTTCGCAACCAGATAATTTTGGGAATAGCAACAGACAAAATAGCAGTAGGGGAATCATTGCCATCGGTAAGAAGCCTTGCGGAAACCGTGGGTATCAACATGCACACGGTTAACAAAGCCTATGCGGTTTTAAAGGACGAAGGTCTTATAAAAATAGACAGACGTCACGGCGCTATTGTGGAAATCGATCTCGACAAACTGAGAAGCGTTGCCGAGTTCGAAGACGAACTAAAGCCTATAGTCGCAAAGGCCATATGCCGCAATCTTTCAAGAAAAGAGGCGCACAAGGTTTTGGACGAAATTTACGATGAATATGAATCTTATATAGGGTAGTTATTATGAAAATGAGATACAGCAAGATGGCCAAAGAAGCCATCACGGTAGCTGCGCAGATGTCAGACAGATTAAAGCATGGCTACATAGGAACAGAGCACATTTTAATCGGCCTGACAGAGGTTGAAGAAGGTGTTGCGGGCGTTGTGCTTAGACGCTACGAAATAACATCTGAAAAAGTAATGGATATGGTGGAAAAGCTTGTTACACCTTCGAATCGTGTAAACATCATGGAAATGAGCGGCTTTTCCGTCAGAGCCAAAAGGATAATAGAAAATGCGGCTGAAGAGGCAAGACGTTTCGGTGCGGGAGAAATCGGCACCGAGCATATTCTTATTGCCATTTTAAAGGATGACGAGTGCATAGCATCAAGACTTATCGGCACACTGGGAGCAAATATCCAGCGTGTTTATTATGATGTTTTGGTAGCCATGGGTGAAGATGCGGAAAGCTACAAATCGGAGTTCCACGGCGGCAAAATCGTCAGCAACAAAGACAAGGCAAAACAGTCATCCCTTGCACAATTCAGCAAGGACTTAACCATGGCTGCGGCTAAGGGAGAGTTGGATCCGGTTATCGGTCGTCATGACGAAATCGAGCGTATTATCCAGATTTTAAGCAGAAGAAACAAAAACAATCCATGTCTTCTTGGTGAGCCGGGTGTTGGTAAAACAGCCATAGTTGAGGCATTGGCAGCCAATATCGCTCTTGGACTTGTTCCGGAAACATTGGAAGGTAAGCGCCTTTTATCTCTTGATTTGTCCGGCATGGTTGCGGGCAGCAAATACAGAGGTGAATTCGAAGAAAGAGTAAAACGTATCTTAAAAGAAGTAAAAGATTCGGGAGATGTTATTCTCTTTATCGATGAAATACATACAATAATAGGTGCCGGCGGTGCCGAAGGCGCAATCGATGCGGCAAATATACTTAAACCGGCATTGGCCAGAGGTGAGCTTCAGGTAATCGGTGCCACCACGCTGGAGGAATACCGCAAATACTTTGAAAAGGATGCGGCTTTGGAGCGTCGTTTCCAGCCTGTAACCGTTGAAGAACCTACAGAGGCGGAAGCAATCGAAATCCTTAAAGGAGTGCGCGGAAACTACGAAGAACATCACAATGTAACCATTACGGACGAAGCTGTCGAGGCAGCCGTAAAAATGTCCGAACGTTACATAAATGACCGCTTTTTGCCTGATAAGGCAATCGATTTGATAGATGAGGCGTCATCAAGAGTTCGTCTTGCAACTTTTACTGCACCGGTTAAATTAAAAGAAGATGAAGATGCAATAAAAGAGCTTGAAAAAGCTATGGAAGAAGCCATCAAAGAAGAAAAACTGGATGAAGCAGGCAAAATCCATAAAGAAATAGGCAAGAAGAAGGCGGAGATTGCCAAACTTCGCGCTAAATGGGACAAAGAAAAACATACTAAAAAGGTTTACATAACTGAAAACGATATTGCGGAAGTAGTATCCAAATGGACTAAGATACCGGTTAAGAGACTTGCGGAAGGAGAAGCAAAGCGTCTTAAAAAACTTGAGACTATCCTTCATAAGCGAGTAATCGGACAAAACGAAGCCGTTGAAGCAGTGGCAAAAGCGGTGCGCCGAGGACGTGTGGGACTTAAAGACCCTAACAAGCCAATCGGTTCATTCCTTTTCCTGGGTCCTACGGGCGTAGGTAAAACAGAGCTTTCAAAAGCTTTGGCGGAAGCGGTATTCGGAACGGAAAACTCAATCATAAGAGTTGATATGACCGAATATATGGAGAAACACTCGGTATCAAAACTTATCGGTTCTCCTCCGGGATACGTAGGATACGAAGAAGGAGGTCAGCTTAGCGAACGTGTTAAGAGAAATCCTTATTCCATCATACTTTTTGATGAAATAGAAAAAGCACATCCGGATGTATTTAACATACTTCTTCAGGTGCTTGACGACGGACATATTACCGATGCACACGGCAGAAAAGTCGATTTTAAAAACACAATCATCATAATGACATCAAATGCCGGCGCAATGCGTATTATGGAACCTAAAAACTTGGGATTTGCGGTTGAAAAAGATGAGCGTGCCGACTATGAAAAGATGAAAGCGGCGGTTCTTGACGAGCTCAAGTTTATATTTAAACCGGAATTTTTAAACAGAATCGATGAAACCATAGTATTTGCGGCCCTTACAAAGAACGACATGAAAAAGATCGTTACTCTTATTACGGACCAAATCGCAAAACGCACCAAAGAAGCTATGGATATCGACCTTATCGTATCCGGTCAGGCAAAGAGTTTTCTTATCGAAAAAGGATTTGATAAGAAATACGGTGCCCGTTCCGTTAAACGTACGGTTCAAAAGCTTATTGAAGATGAAATGGCTGAAAAGATACTTGCGGGAGACATTAAACGCGGTGATAAAGTTACCGTAACGGTAGCAAGTAAAGAGCTTGATTTTTTGGTAGCCCAGGAATAGAGATTAATAACAAAGCTGAAAAATAAACAAAACTAAAGACTATTTAAGTCGAAAGGGGAAAACAATGGTCATTAAAGAACTTATCAAAGCTGACAAAGAGAAAGGACTTGATTTCGGAAACTACGAATTGGCTGAAAAATCAAAAAAAGCCGATTTCGAGTTTAAAGGTGATGTTTACAAAGTAAAAACATACAAAGAAATCACAAAACTCGAAAGAAACGATATGTTTGTATACGAGTCCGTTCCGGGTACAACAGTACATGAATTTAAAGCGGATGCAACGGAAATTTCTTTTAAAGTTGAAGGAAATGCAGCTGCTCAAGCAACTTTGGAGTTGGAAAGTGACAAAGAATACAATGTTTTCATCGACGGTGCATATGCAGGCATCATGAAAACAAACTTAGGCGGAAAAATTTCTTTAAGTCTCGATCTTGAAGAAGGAAAAACAGTCGAAGTAATGATTAAAAAACAGTAACTATCGGAGAATAGATGGCAAAAGCTAGAGAAACACAGTTTTTCTGTAAAGAATGCGGATACGAGTCATCGAAATGGTTGGGTCAATGTCCCGGCTGTAAGCAGTGGAACAGTTTTGTTGAAGCACCTGTTGCTCCAAAGGCAAAGGGTGTTAAAAAACACGCCCTGACAAGCGAAAAACCGGTGACTTTATCCGAAATATCCATAATGCAGGAAGACCGCGTAACAACGGGAATAGAAGAATTTGACAGGGTGCTTGGTGGCGGTATAGTGCCGGCATCTCTAATACTTGTGGGCGGAGACCCGGGCATAGGAAAATCCACCCTTTTGCTTCAAGTATGCAAGCATCTGTCGGATGACGGACATAAAGTTTTATATATAACGGGTGAAGAGTCTTTAAAACAGATAAAGCTTCGTGCGAACAGATTGGGTGATTTTAACGATAATCTGCTTATTCTTTGCGAAACAAACCTCGATTTGATTGAGGCGCATATAAGAAAGACGGAGCCGGAAATCGTTATTATCGACTCTATTCAGACCATGTTTAGGGAAGATGTGGCAGCAGCCGCAGGCAGCGTAAGCCAGGTAAGAGAATCCACAAACATGCTTTTGCAGCTGGCAAAAGGTCTTGAAATATCAATTTTTATTGTGGGTCATGTTACCAAAGAAGGCGTGGTTGCGGGACCTCGCGTACTTGAACACATGGTGGATACGGTGCTTTATTTTGAAGGTGACAGACATGCGTCCTACAGAATACTTCGAGGCGTAAAAAACCGTTTCGGTTCCACCAATGAAATAGGTGTGTTTGAAATGCGCATGGAAGGTCTGTCGGAAGTAAAGAACCCATCGGAGTTTTTGCTTCAAGGCCGCCCGGAAAATACATCGGGATCCGTGGCAGTGTGCTTAATCGAGGGCACCAGACCATTAATGGTGGAAATACAGGGACTTGTATCAAAGTCCGGTTTCGGTATGGCAAGAAGAACGGCAGCAGGTACTGATTATAACAGGGTTAATTTACTAATTGCTGTTTTAGAAAAACGTCTCGGCATAAATATTGCCGATTGCGACGCATATGTAAATATAGCGGGAGGAATGAAAGTAAGCGAGCCTGCCCTTGATTTGGGCTTGGTTGTGGCGCTGCTTTCAAGCTACAAAAACAAAATAGTTCCCGTCGATGTTGTAGTATTCGGCGAAGTGGGACTTTCGGGGGAAGTACGTGCCGTATCAATGGCGGCACAAAGAGTAGCCGAAGCTGCAAAGCTGGGCTTTAAAACATGCATACTTCCAAAGGCATCTTTGGAAGAAATAAAAGGAAATAAATCCATAAAAGGATTGGATAAAATGAACCTTATAGGCATAAGCACGATAGGAGAGATACCTTGGTAGTAGACTATATAGGCAAAAAGCGTACATGTGCCATAATGATTTTATTTTTGGCATCGCTGGCCTTAATGATTACCATGACATTTTTGAATGAAGATATTTCCTGGGGGACAACCATCGTAACTATAGTTTTGATGGTGGTTATCTTCTGTGTGCGCATTATAGTAAGTCATCTTCAGGCAAAAACAAAAGATAGCAGAGGTATGAACTTAGTAAGTAAAGAAGCAGAATATCTTATGATTTTATTGCCTACCGTTGCTACAAATTGGTATGTGACTTACTACATGGTCGGAAGTTATGTAAACTCAAACTTCAATACAATTACATTCAAAGATCACTTCATTTCAATATTGGTATTTGCAGCATTCTATCTTATAATCTTTGCAATAACCCATTCATTCAGAATTTCCATATTAATTCAAACAGCAGCATGGATTGTATATTGTCTTTTTGTTTACGAGCTTATTCATGTACAGAGCCTTAAGGAAATAATGCTTTTGGGTGAAATGACAATTGTTGCGTTATATTGCTTCCTGATTTTGATTGCAAGAGAGCGAAAATACGTATATTACACAACAACCTTCACCAGTGGCAGACGCCCTTATAAAGGAGCGGTAAAAAGATTGATATGTCTTGGCGTGGCAATATTTTTAATCATTTTGGTATTTCTTTTGACAAAAGACATAAGCGGCGAAAACGCCGTGGACCACGGCTATATAATCGAAAAAGTGGTCATGGTAAGAGAGATGATATAAAAAAGCACATTTCCAAATATGATGAATATTCGGGAAATGTGCTTTTAATTATTTGTCGCTTAAAATATCAAGCAATTCTCCAAGCTTCTGAACTGCAAGCATTCCTTTTTCCTTTGGAAAATCCTCTTCCAATAGATGTTGGAATTTTTTGTCGTCTTTTAAAGAATCAAGCTCTTTTCTGAAAGAATTACTGATTGTAACGTTAACGATACGTCTGTTTTCTTCCGGTCGAATCCTGTCCAACATTTTCTTCTTAACAAGGTTGTCCACAAGACGGGAAACAGTGCTTTTTGGAACTCCCTGCCTTTCGGAAAGTTCGGTAATAGTCATTCCGTCGGTAAAAAATATATCAAATATAATATTAATTTCACCAATGGATAATTCATATTTATTTGCGAAATAGTCAAGGGATTTTCTGATCATTTGGAAAACCAAAACCAATCCGTTAATATCTGCATATTTGTTAGACATCTTAAGCGCTCCTTAAGCTTTTTTTATAGCATACTATAGCCTTTTGCTTTAGTCAATTAAGCAAAAATAAACTTACCAATTAGAATTTACCCGATAATTTGTGCTCCGAAACCTTTTTAACATCATCATCAATAGGTTTGAGATTAAGAGTCATGAAGACGATGAAGCCAATAATGGCCATAATAAGTACGGTAACGTAAGCATTGGCGTATCCCGTGCTTGTACCGATAACACCCACAACGGTTATGCCGATGCCTCCAAGAACCGTACCGAAAGGTTGGATAACACGAAAAGCATTTTTAAAATCATATCTTCCCCAAATCATACTTACGGTAGAAACTTGGAAATTCGAAGAACCACCAAGCATGAGCGCGAGGAAAGGAAGAGATATGTAATGCAATACGCTGATGTGAGTAAGCCCGAATATAATCGCAATTATACCCAGAATGTAGGTAAGGGCAGCAGCCTTTTTTGTGCCTATTTTAACATCCAAAAATCCCAATAGGACAGACCCCGGTATGGCTAAAACTCCTGCAATGGCAAGCATCCCAAGTATTTGCGGCATGGAATAGTCACTGCTGAATTTGTTAACAAAGTTAGACATAATGCCCATGGCAAGGAAGGAAAGAATGCCTGTTCCGAAAACCACTTGCCAGGTTTGCTTTGTTTTAAAAACCTTGCCTATTGTCCACTTGCTGTTTTTTAAGTATTCCATTCCGGCTTTAAACTCTTTGTCAGCTTCTTCACGGTTGAAGTTCTTGTCATTATCCGGATAAGCGCCGCGCATTTCCGGGAAATCGCGAACAAATATAAGAATAATAATTGCAACCACCAAATGAATTGCGGCAATCACATAGTAAAAACCCGTGATACCGGCTTTACCGATTATGAAATTGCAAAGTAAAGATGTGGTGGCCGCAGAAAGAGGAAATCCGGCTGTGGTTAATCCCATCGCAAGACCTCTTTTCTTAGGAAACCAGTAATTCATTACAGCGCAACTTCCGATTGATGCCGAGCCCATAACACCGGCCTGACAAACCAAAAATCCAAGAAGATAGACACCGTAACTGTTTGCGTGACCCCAGACTACGCTAAATATAGCAATCAGGAGTGATGCAAGGCCCCAAACCAATGTGGCGCTTTTTTCATTCATCAGTTTTCCCCATAATACAGATGCGATAACGCCAATGACGGTGCCGATTGATGAAAAAGAGTATAAAACCGTTTGGCTTAAGCCACGTGTTGCTTCAAAATATCTTAAGGTGATATTTAGTGAGTCATTCATCAATGCTGAAAAGGCATAGGCGGAAATAAAGGCTAAAATAATAATAACCCAGCCTTTGGCGCCAAAGTTAAAACTGTTGCTTTTTTTGTTCATAATATTTTTCTCCTCTTATTTTTTTATTAACGCAACAAAATATCCTTAAGTGCGATATTAGGATTATGGTAACGTTTTCTTGAAATAGTATCTTCCCCACATTGGATGCTTTCTTTAGGACACAGGTTTATGCATGCCATGCAGGATTCACAATGTCCATTCCAAACAGGCTTGGAATCGACAAGGCTAATATTGTCGGCAGGGCAGACTTTTGCGCATGTCCCACAAGTGGTGCATTTTTCATCCGCAAAAAATCTTTTTTCGGTTCTTTGTGGGTCGAATAAAAAATTAGGGGCATCCTGCTCATCGGAAAGTTTAAAACCGCCCGGAGGCAATTTAAGCCCAAGCTTTTGCATAGCTTTTTTGCCGGGCATTGTAATTTCGGCTTTTACAGTGGTTTCGACATTAACCGCATCCACAATTTCAGCAATCCTGGCATTTAATGCCGAAAACCATAAATCCTGTTTTTCTTTGGCTTCGCTGTCAAAGAGAATCACACCGTTATGTGGAAGCCGCACATTGAATGATGCATTAAGAGCCACAGCTTTCCGTTTTAGAATTGATTCAAGATAAACATGGCATCTTCCCGGCATTCCGCCGTGAACCAAAACGGAATAAATGAAATTATCTGACGAAGAATCCACCTTCAAATCTTCCATAAAATTTTTCAGCATAATTGGCATATTATTGCTGTATGTTGGAAAAACAATACCGATTTTTCCCGAATAAGTCTTTTTCGCAAGATGAAGATTTTCCTTACAAACTCTTACGAGTTTGATATTCTCGTCAAAACTGTGAGCCAGCCTTTTTGCCACATCCATGCAGTTTCCGGTACCCGTAAAGTAAAAGATGGTGTGACTTTCGTTTTCTTTTACCTTAAAAGAATCATAATTCTTTGCGAGATCTTTAAGAGAAATATCCGGATTAAGATATCTTTTTTTTCCAATGGTATTGTGTTCCTTAACACCGCCATGAACATATTGAATAACATTTTGGGGACAGGACTGAAAACAAGCAAGACAAAGCTGGCAGTTATCATTTCTTAAAGGTCCGTCGTCGGTTAGCTTTATGGCATTCATAGGACAGACATCTTTACATACACCGCAATTCATGCACGATCCGTTTAAGAAAAAGTCATTTTTCATTTTGGAGGGGTTGAATGATAAAACGACTTTTTTTGCCATAGGATTTGCGGATATTTCATTTATGATATCTTCCGCATTCGCAAGAGATTGAGATGGATTGTTTAGTATAATTCTTGCGATTTCTTCGGCTTTTTTGTAGGCCAAGTCAAGTTTGCTTCGTATCTCTTCTTTGCTTGGCGGTTCGGTAATAAAGGCGCCGTTATGGATCATTTCAATGTCAAAAAGTTTGTAATTATAAAAACCTTTGTCATTTAGTATTTTCGCAATTTGTGCTCCGGCAACAACCGCATGTCCGCCGTGGCTTGCAATAGGATAAACGAAAGATTGGTCGGACAGCTTTAGAGATTTTACAAAGTCTAAAACTATATTGGGGGCATTACCGCAATAAACCGGATAGATTATGATTATACGTCCGGAAATCGTGTCTTTTGGAAAAGACTCGGGATGACCAATTCGAATAAGTTTGGCATTATCAAGAATTGCAGCCATTTTTCTTGCTAGCATAAGGCAATTTCCCGTGCCTGTGAAATAATAGATTTTGTCCATAATAAATCTCCTCGTAGATTTTTTGTTATGCGCATTAACAATTCCAAAACTAAATAGTTCTAAAATGGAACAATACTAAAATAGCACAATTAAACGCTGATGTCAAATCAGATTTGAATAAATTACCGTTCAATGGATTAAAATGACCGTTCATTAGATTTAGCTTGAAAAGATTTTGTAAGAAACGTAAAATAATAATTGATTGACTCTTATAAACATAAGCGAGGATGAAATATGAGAATTCTGATATTCAGCGATTCACACGGAAAAAACGACAACATGGAGCACATTTTAAACACAAAACGCCCATATGATATGGTGTTGCATGCGGGAGATATAGAAGGCTTTGAGTATGATTTGTCCGGAGTATCGGGTGTTGAAACACATATAGTAAGAGGAAATTGCGATTTCTTCTGCGACTTGCCTGTTGAAAAGACTGTTCTTCTTGGGGATAACACAATCTACATGCGCCACGGAGACGGTTATGTAAATTCAAATCCCGAAAGCCTGCTTGAGCTTACGGATGCAAATATTATTATTTTCGGCCACACACACGTGCCGTATTACAAAGAAGTAAACGGACGTCATCTTTTTAATCCCGGCAGTATATCAAAACCCCGTACAGCGGACAGAATTCCAAGCTACGGAGTATTGGAAATAGAGACAAACGGGAAAATAAATTTTCAACATATATTTTTAAAATAGAGCTCTGAATCCGGAGCTTTTTTAATTTTACAGAATATGTATATGGACAAAAAAGGACAAAATTCACGGACAGAAAGTGACAAAATTTCGGACAAAAAGGACAAAATCACGGACAAAAAAGGACAAAATTCATGGACAAAAAAGGACAGATTATTTTTACATAGGGTGGTATAATCAATGGGGGTCTATAACGGCACCATGTTAGAATTGACATTTAAGAATACCGAATGATAGAATAGACAAAGATTAGGAAACGACACATGTAGTGCGAGGCACGTAAAGCTGATTACGGAACCTTTAGTGGCTACAGGTGTCGTTTTTGTTTGGAATGAATGGAGGAAAAATATGCCTATTAATAAAAAAGAAAAAATGATATTTGCGCTTATAACAGTGATAATAACCGTTCCGGCTTTTGTATTCTATTCGGTTTATGTAGTAAACGGAAACACATTGATGGAGGCTACGGGGCAAAGTAAAGTTTGGTATGCAATACAGGATATGGGCGGAATATATATGTTTGACCATATGCTACCGATTATAGCTGTTTTAGCTATAGAATTCGTCTGCGCATATGCATTGGAAAACCTAATAGGAAGTCCGGGCTCTTTTAAACTGGCAAGTAAAGTTTTTGATATGAAAAACACAAATCCTGTATTGTTTGAAACCGCCATAATATGCGCAACCGTGTGCATAATGTGTCCGGCAATGAGCTTCCTTGCAAACTTTTTTTATTATCCTTATTATGAAGGATTTAATATTTTGACATTCATAGCAAAATATTTAAGGCTTGTATGTTTTAATTTTCCGTTTGCACTGTTTACACAACTGTTCTTTATTCAACCATTTGTAAGAATGATCTTTTCAAAATTTGTAATAAAGCTGACAAGAAAGCAACATGAATAATCGGAATGACAAACATTGAAAAACTGTTTTAACGGTGATATATTTGTTTGTATAAGTGACAAATTCGAAGCAGATATGAATAAAAGCGGTCTTATAGGAGGCAGCATAGGAACAATTTTTGAATTAAAGCTTTCGGGAGGCGTATGTTATGTTTGGTATGAAAACTTTGTATGTTGGTCAATCATTGGATAAGTATAATAAAACGCTGGATATATTATCAGCTAACAATATTAAATATAAAACAGATGTAGCCGGTCGAAGTTCGCAGTGGTTGGGTCAAGGCGCCACAAGAAGCAATTTTGCTATGACAGATGCTAATATTAAGCATGATACAATGTACGAAATAAAGGTGAAAAAACAAGACTACGAAAAGGCGTTATACCTCGTAAACAATGAGTGAAGGTTTATGAAAAACAGAGAATTTGGAGTTGACTTAGTCAGGATTATGGCATTTTGCTTAATGTTATGGCTTCATTTTTACTTAAGAAATGGTTTCTATTTTCAGAAAATAGAAACCGTTTCGGGCTTTATGGCAGTATCAATGTTGCCCTTGTTTTTAAGCTGTGTGCCTATGTATATGATGTTAACCGGATATCTAAAATGCGGTAAAAGATGGGATAAGAGTTATTATATGTCGCTTATTCCCATCCTTTTGTCGTGGTTTATAATTTCCGTGATTCATTATATTTACAGAAGCAATGTATTGCATGAGGAAAAAACTGCAAGAGAGTGGATTGGGGAGCTATTGGGCTTTAAAATGGCAACATACAGCTGGTACATCGGAATGTATATAGGCCTGATTCTGATAAGTCCGATAATCAACCTTGTGTGGATGACCATAAAAAACAAAAAGGGTCACATTGCGGTGGTCATATCTCTTGTCCTTGTAACATTTGTGCCGTCAACAATTAATTCAATGGGTGTTTTGTCAGAGGGAAGTACGATTCTACCAAGCTATTTTACGGCATTGTATCCAATAACTTACTATGTAATAGGTTGTTACATAAAGACATATAAACCAAAACCAAACAGCATCGCATGTGTTATTACTGCATTATTTGTAGGAATTGTAATGGCTTTTGTCAATATATCCACAAGAACACAAGCCGACAATTTCTACACGGGATATGGTTTGGAATACAGCAATATTATGCTGGCAGCAGTGACAGTGCTTTTGTTTTTGGCTGTTTACAGATTAAATCTAAAAAACGAATTAATAAAGAAGATTGCAAAAATCATATCGTCATGTGTGCTGGAAATGTATTTAATATCCTACATTTTTGATAACAAGATTTATGCTTGGAAATACGGCGAATACCCGATGTCATCCTACATAATAGTCGGATTGGCGCTAACAGCGGCTGTATTCGGCCTTTCTTTTATATCGGGAGGCTTGATAAATCTTGCGGTAAAGAAGATATATGCTCTTATAAAAAGGATAGTTTTGAGGGAAAAATGGAATTAGAAGAATTATTAAAACACTTTAACAGCAAAGCCACTCTGGGAACCGATAGGGAATATATAGAATTGATGCGATTCTACAGCAGGCAGGCTCAAAAGATAACTATGGAAATTAATACAAAATACCATGAGCCGGACGAACTGGCAGCTTTGTTTTCCGAGCTTATAGGTAAAGAAGTGGGCGAAGGGTTCGGCCTTTTTCCGCCGTTCTACACTGATTTTGGTAAGAATATTACAATCGGCAAAAATGTATTTATTAATGCAGATTGTAAATTTCAGGACCAAGGCGGCATTTATATAGATGACGGAGCCTTAATAGGACACGGTGTTGTGCTTGCTACTCTTAACCATGATATGTGTCCCGAAAAAAGACAACAGCTTCATCCGGCGCCGATTTATATCGGAAAAAATGTTTGGATTGGGGCAAATTCCGTTGTTACGGGAGGAGTAAAAATAGGCGACAACGCAGTGGTGGCAGCAGGCGCCGTTGTAACAAAAGATGTTAAAGAAAATACCGTGGTAGGCGGCGTGCCGGCAAAGTTTATAAAAAATATTGAGGATTGAAATATCATAAAAGCCCTAAATTTAGGGCTTTTTTTGATGCTTTATTTCTTTTTTGAAAAAAATAAAAAAATATTTGAAAAAATCGGTTGACAAAGTATTTTCATAATGGTAATATATCAAAGTTGCTTGTGAGCAATAAACATGAAACACAGCAACAATGCACATTTGATAACTAAATAATATAACCATCCCTGAAAATTCTTATAAATAATTTTCAGATTAAAGAACGATTCTTTAAACAACAGTAAAACAAGGGATATTAGCCATGTTTAACTGAATCAGGATTTTCCTTGCTCAGCTCGAAACCTTTGGTTTCTCGCTGATAATCATTTTTCAAATGATTATCTTCCGATTAATCTTGTTTCTTATGAAAGTAAACTTTCAACGAAACAGATAATCGTAAGCATCGCAAGAAAAATTTAAACTTACAAATACGAGAGTTTGATCCTGGCTCAGGATGAACGCTGGCGGCGTGCTTAACACATGCAAG
>SVDN01000021.1 GCA_015057825.1 Lachnospiraceae bacterium | reverse complement strand
GCTTACAAATATGAAGTTTTCAATTTACAAAGTTGCATTTCCATGTACAAAACAGCATCTCGCCTTGCTATTCAGCGCTGTCGCTTTTTTGTGTTTGCAAAAACAATACAAATATAATGATATTGCATATAATATCATTTAAAAATATTGCAAATGTAATTAAATAGAAATATAATATATAATAATAGTACTAAAAGGAGGTTGGTTTTATGACTAGTACAATTCAAGTTAGAGTTGATGAAGATTTGAAACAAAAATCGGATAGTTTGTTCAAAGCACTTGGAACGGATACAACATCGGCAATAAGAATGTTTCTTGTTCAGGCTGTTGCAAATAATGGCTTTCCGTTTGAAATAAAGAGACCGATGGATAATCCGTTTGCAGCATTATCCGAAGATGAATTGATGAAAAAGTTGGAAACATCACGCAAGCATGCAAAGAAGGGGAAAGTAAAAGAAGCAGATGAATTCATCGAAGAGATGAGGGCAAAATATGACCTATAAGGTGCTTGTTACTTCAGATGCTCAAGATGATTTAGAGGGGTTCATCAAATATCTGATTTTTGAAAAGAAAAACAAGCAGGCAGCAGCAAATGTAATGGATGATTTTGAAAAAACAAAAGAAACATTATCCAGAGTCGCTGCAAGCATTAAATTGTGTGAAAATCCAAGACTGAAAAAATTGGGTTACAGGCGAATTAACTTTGAAAAACATAGCTATTTTATGATGTATAGAGTTGAAGAGAGTGTAGCTATAGTTGATAATATTTTTCATAGCCTTCAAGATTATGAGAATAAATTACAATAAAGGATTAAATAAATACATAGCCTCCGTGTCGGATATAGGATTGATTTTAATTACGATAGCAAGGCTTTCGTCATGAGGAGCACGATGCCGGCCGCCAAAGGAGCACTGTTTGAGCGAAGCGAGTTGTGCGGTTGGCGGCGAATAAGCGAGTGCGACGAGTAGAAAACGAAGCGTGTAATTAAAACAATACTATATCCGACTCCGGAGGTATTTTGATACTCAAACCCTCCCTATTGTAATTTACACCACCCCTTAAAAGTGATAAAATTACTGTAGCATTTTATGAGAGCAGGTGATTTTATGTCATATTCGAGAAACTATTTTTTGGAACGTTTCAGAGAGGTGGAAAAGCTAAAAAAGGAGATTAAGTCAGAAGAAGACCATCCGGACATGGAAGCCTATAAAAAACGCAGACTTCAATTAGCGAATCTTTTCTTGGAACTTGGTGAAAGGGACAATGCAAAAACGATCGAAGAGAGTCTTGCAAAGCGAGTAAAGCTTGCAATGCATAAACCGGTCTTCGATTTGGAGATGGCTGAAAATATTGCTATTCTTGCCAATACTTTGCTGGATGAAGAAAAATTCGACAAAGCGGAAGACTACATTCGAATGATTGAAGAACATTGCTATGATTACAATGTTTTTATTTTATACTTAAAACTTAAAAAGGATATACTCACATCAAATATTGATGATGCAACCAAGGCAAATTTGTTCAGACTGGAAGAGAAGACAGAAAATAAAGAAGCAAAGGGCTTTTCATTTGATTTTGAGGTGCTTGCAAAAGAGCTCAGAGCTTTATATCTTTTTGAAAACAATCAATTTAAGGATGCCATAGAAAAGTTTGAAGAAGCTTATAATCTGGCAAAGAAAAAGGAAATCGCCAGATATGAATACAGGCTTTTGTTCAGGCTTTCAAGGGCTTACGAAAAGATAAACGATTATAAAACAGCAACGCAAATTTATGCGCAATACAGAAAAGAAACGGACGAGTTTTATAAAAACAAGGAATACGCATATTCCGATTTTCTTATGGAAATTTACGGAATCAAAAAGAAGACCAAACAATCCACGGCGCTTAAAGTTATGGAAGATGCCACAACTCTTGTTTACAACAGAAATTTCCTGCACGAGCTTATAGAGGGATTTTTCATAGAGGGCGGAGCATCAAGCATGTGTGCCGTAATGTTTAATGTGGATTCTTTCAAGCGCTTTTTTAACGAAAAGGGCGGTGACAATGAAGAGTTTCTTGCCAAAGTCGGCAAAGCGCTTTTGAAAATCAAGGCAGATGATATTATGCCTATCAGATACGGCGAGGACGATTTTCTTATAATACTAAGAGATGTGGAAGAAGAAAGCGGAGTGGCCGTTGCAAAAAACATTTTAAAGAATCTGGAAAGATTTTTACTTACAAAAAACGACAATGCCGATGCAAAGGATGCGGAAATTTTGAAGAAAACCGAAGTCGATGTGGTTGAAAACATGACTTTGAATGCCGGCATAGCCGCAAAACGATGCGAAAACAAATCCGACATGATACGCCTTATTGAAATGGCAAAGAAAACCCTGGAAATGTCATTAAAATACGGACAAAACGAGTGGGAGCGTTTTTACGTCGTAGCTTATGTTGATTAAGCTTTTGTTAAAAATAATAGGGGAATAAAGCAATGGATATGAAAGAAAAAATAGAGAGGATTCTGTCTTATTTCGAGGGTACTTGCGAAATTTGCCTGGGAAATATCGGCATAGAAAAGTACAGAAAAGAGATAGGCTCTTATCTTGCAAAGAAAGAGATATATGATGAGGAAACGAGGGCCGTGCTCTTATTTACGGCAGCGGTAATCGAATATAAGCTTGAAAACTTGGACGATGCCAAAAAACTTTGGGAAGAAGCTTTGGAACTTGCCAAGAAAAACAAGATGAAAACTTATGTTGGAAAGATTTATTCTTATCTTTCAATCATATATTATGTAAACGGCGAGAGGGAGCTTGAAAAGAAATGTTTCCTTAAAGCCTGCAAGATCTTTGAAGAGCTTGGGGATGACGTGGATATGGCCCTTCATTACACCAATGCTCTTTGGTACAAACGTTACGACAAAAACACAAAAGAGATTGTGGATTATTTGAACCGTGCCATCGAATATGCGGGTAAAACGGACTCTGACATGAATGCCAGAGTTTATCTTCATATAGGATATATCTACAAAACCATTTTCAACGATTTTATAAGAGGCATTCATTATCTTTTAATGTCCAACAAAATGTGCAGAGAAAATGACTGGGTGGAAATGGAAACCATGACTTTTCATGTTTTGGCCGACGGTTATTTGCAACTTTGGCACTACAACGAGACGATTGAAATATACACGGATATCGTTACAAATCCAAGATACAAGGATATCACTCCAAACCTTAAATGTGCCGTGGAAACGAATCTGGTAACCTGTTATCTCTTGGCAGGAGATATGGAAAATGCGGAAAAATACTTGCTTGAGTTGGAAAAAAATGCTTTGGCGGCACAGGTTAACATAAGAGAACAGTTCATGGGTGTGGCCGATTGGTTAAGAGCCTGGCTTTACATTGACAGCCAAAACGAGCAAGAAAAGATTATAGAGCTTTTGGACGAAGCCTATGAGATATACAAAAAGCACGAAAAGTCCTTTGTTATCGAAAACTTTGAGTATCGTATAAAAGAAAAGATTGCGGATTATTATTTGTCTGTGGGAGATATCAAAAAAGCCATAGCCAAATACAAAGAGCTTGAAAAAATCGCAAAGGATTTGGGAGATGCCACTCTTAAAATCGTATGCGGCAAATTGGCGGATGCATATGAAACAATAGAAGACTACAAGCATTCCCTGGAATATCGCAAAAAAGAGGACAAATATTTTTCAAGCGTTAACAAACATAATGTTTTTTCGCAATATGAAAAAATGTATAAAGATTTTTTCAACAGTTTAAGCGTAAAAGACAAAGAGCGCGAAGACAAAATCAAGAAAGAGTTTAAAAGCAAGGCATATGTTGATAAACTCACGGGTTGCAAAAACGCCGCTTACCTTGAAAAATTTATGGAAAGCTACAAAATCGATGTACCTCTTTTTCCGGGTAAAATTAGCTTTATAGTTGCCGATATTGACGACTTTTCGACTTTTAACGACCGATTCGGAAAAAAGAACGGCGACGAGCTATTGGAGCGCACGTCATATCTTATAAGGGATGAGTTTGGCTTGGATAATGCCAATTTTATCAGGTATGAGGCGGATACCTTTGTTGTTATTACGGAGGATGTTGAAGGCGAACTTGTAAAAAAACTCTCCAAGGATTTGATAAAAAGATTTAAGGAAGATAAGATGATAAAATCCAAATCCGATAATATGACAATCAGTGTCGGGGCATGCATCGGCAGAATTTCCAACGAGGAAGATGCAAGACAGGCTTGGGATTACGCTCAAAAAGAGCTTTATAAAGTTAAAAGAATAGCAAAAGGCAATGCGGCCTTTTATGAAGATGAGTTTTAAGGAGAATACTGATGGATAATTTATTGATAGTCGGAACAATTTTTGTGGATTGCAAGGCTTATGCCACGGAGGATTACAATCCTTACGGCAGAAATGTGGGAAATATCAAATTCATCCACGGCGGAGTGGGTAGAAACGTTGCGGAAAATCTTGCTTCCTTGGGTTTTAAGGTTAATTTTGCATCTACGGTGGAAACCACGCCTATCGGCAATGAGGTTATTGCCCATCTTAAGGAGCAAAAGGTCGACACTAAATACGTCAAAGCCGTGGAAAAAGGCGGCATGGGCATTTGGAGCGTTATTATGGACCAAAACGGTGCACAGCTGGGTGCCGTTTCTCAAATGCCGGATATGACTATTTTGGAAGAGCATATAAAAAGCAATTGCAAAAAAATGATTAGGGAAAATGATGCGGTTTTATTGGAAATCGACTTAAGTCCATCAATTTCCGAAATGATTATAAACGAAGCCAATGCTCAAAACAAACCTGTTTACGCCCTCCCGGGTAATATGCAGGTGGTTCTTGCCCGTCAGGATCTTTTATCAAAACTTGCTTGCTTTGTTTGCAACGATATAGAGGCAGGAAGAATTTTTGACTTGGATGCATCTAAAATAAGCGATGAAGAGCTTCTTGAAAAAGCTCTGTATTACGGTGAATTTAAAGGAATCAACTCCATGGTTATTACTCAAGGGGAGAGGGGATGCGTTTATTATAACCTTGAAAGCGGAGAAAAAGGCAGTCTTCCTTCCATAAAAACAAAGGTTGTGGACTCCACCGGCGCGGGAGATGCCTTCTTTTCGGGACTTGTGGCTGCACTGGTCAGAAATTCGACCTTGAAAAAGGCTGCGGAGACCGGAACAACCATGGCTTCACTTACAATCAGAGTGGAACAAAATACCTTTGCGGGCATAGAAGTGGGAATATAAAATCTTATTTTCATATCATGGAAAGTATGATAAAATAATTCGTGTATGCATTGAATGAACGCATGATAAGCATAGAAAAGAAGTTTTATACAAATGGATGCACGAAGAAAAAGAATTAACAGACTTAAAAAAATAATAATAATCACTGTTTTGATTCTTATCCTTGTTCCGATTGTTTTATGCATCATTTTGTTTGCTAAGCTTAATTACACAAAATCAAAGCTTGAAGATGTGGAAGAAAAGCTGGACAATTTGATTGCAATGCGAGACGACGGCGAAATCATAGAAAAAACAAACGAAGAAACGGGAGAAGTTTTTTACGTTTACGCCGCAGCCAACAAAGAATTAAAAGCCGGAGCATCACAAGACACGGAAGAAGCAAAAAAAGTATATCTGACAATAGATGACGGTCCAAGTGCCATGACCGATAAAATCTTGGAAATCCTTGATTCCTACAATGTCAAAGCCACTTTTTTTGTTAACGGAAGAACTGATGAGGCAAGTATAGAAGCCTATAAGAAAATAGTAAATGCGGGACATAGCATAGGTATTCATACCTATTCCCATAATTACGACTCGGTTTATGCTTCCGTTGAATCCTTTGCATCGGAAGTTGATTCCTTAAGAAATTTGATTAAGGATGTTACGGGAAAGGATACAAATCTTTTCAGATTTCCGGGAGGCAGCAGTACAACCCTTGCAAAAAACACGGGAATCAGGCCTCTTATAGATTATTTAAATCAAAACGGTTACGTATATTTTGACTGGAATGTTTCCAGCGGCGATTCTACGGCAGGAGGACTGTCGGCGGAGCAGATTGTTGCAAATGTAACAACTCATGTGGGAGAATTCGACACACCGGTTGTACTTATGCACGACTCAGCGGCCAAAGCAACAACAGTAGAGGCTTTGCCTTATATCATTGAAAATTTGTTGAATATGGGTTATGAGATTTGTGCTATTGACGAAGATACAACACCGGTTCAGCATGTTATAAAATAAAATCACTTAAGATTATGTTATGGGAGGACTAAAATGAGCTTTTTTAAGGATTTTAAGGATGACTTGTCTCAGGCTGTAAACGAGCTTGCGGGAGAAGAAGAAAAAGAAGTTGACGATAAAGCGTTGGAGGCAGAATTAAACGATATCGTTAATACACTGGATGATTCGGAAGTAATTGCAAACGAGGAAGCAGTTGTTGAAGAAGCGGTTGAGGAGGCTCCTGCAGCCTCGCCTGTTGCCCAGGCCGCACCTACACCTGCACCGGCTCCTGCACCTGCACATGTAGCAGCCCCTGTGGAAGAGGAACTTCCGGAAGCAACGGACGAAGTTGCCGAAATCACAAAAGGTATGTCTGTTGAAGGTAATATTTCAGCAACGGGAAGCATCAACTTAAATGGTAAAGTTAAAGGTGATGTTGCTTCAAACGGCAAACTTTCAATCAACGGTGAAATCATAGGTAATTCATCCGCTCGTGAGGTATTCACAAACAACGCAAGAGTTATGGGCGATATCAAATCAAACGGAAGCGTTAAAATCGGAAACGGTACGGTTATCGTAGGTAACGTTTACGGAACAAGCGCCGTTATCGCAGGTGCCGTAAGAGGCGAAATCGACATAAAAGGACCTGTTATCGTTGATGCTACGGCTGTAGTTCAGGGTGACATTAAATCCAAATCCGTACAGATCAACAACGGTGCCGTTATTGACGGTCATTGCTCACAATGCTATGCGGATGTTGACTTTACGGCATTGTTTGAAGATACTTTTGCTTAAAAGTAAAATCCAATAATATTTGTGATTAAGAAGGTTAGAAAATGTCAAATTATAAGAGAATAATGTTAAAACTCAGCGGAGAGGCCTTGTCGGGAGACAAAAAAAGCGGTTATGACGTGGCGATTTGTGTAAGCATCGCAAAGCAGGTCAAAAAGCTTGTTGATTCGGGCGTTCAGGTCGGTATTGTTATCGGCGGCGGTAACTATTGGAGAGGAAGAGACTCCGAGAAAATCGACAGAACAAAAGCCGATTCCATCGGAATGCTTGCAACGGTTATGAATTGCATCTATGTTTCGGAAATCTTCAGAACTGAAGGTCTGGGAACAGCGATACTTACACCATTTGCCTGCGGCACATTTACGGAGCTCTTTTCAAAAGATTTGGCCAACAAATATTTTAAGAGCAACAAAGTTGTTTTCTTTGCGGGAGGAACGGGACATCCTTATTTTTCAACGGATATGGGTGTGGCTCTTCGAAGCATCGAAATCGAGGCTGAGTGCATCTTTGCCGCAAAATCCATCGACGGTGTTTATGACAGCGATCCGCTTATTAATCCTAATGCCGTTAAATATGACAAGATGGAAATGTCGGAAATCGTAGACAAGAGACTTGGCGTTATTGATTTGTGCGCAGCAGTGCTTTGTATGGAAAATAAAATGCCTATGAAGATTTTCGGACTTGACGGCGAAAATTCCATCGTAAATGCCGTAAGCGGAAATTTCACGGGAACAGATATAACAGTATAGGAGGAACGCATTTGATGCGACAGCATCATAATTTGAAATGCGTCCGACGACATGCCGCCGACTAAAAGGAGGGGGCAATACATATTTAAGAAAGGTATTGGTTTAACAATGGACGAAAAATTAACACAATTCAGCGATAAAATGGACAAAACTATCGACAGCCTTTGTGCCGAATTTGCAGGTATCAGAGCCGGTCGTGCAAACCCACATCTTTTGGATGGTATTAAGGTTGATTATTACGGAACACCTTCACCTCTTCAGCAGGTTGCCAATATTTCCGTACCTGAAGCAAGATCCCTTCTTATTCAGCCTTGGGAACCTGCAATGGTAAAAGAAATCGAAAAAGCAATCCTTGCATCGGATTTGGGACTTACACCTTCAAATGACGGTAAAGCGGTTAGACTTGTATTTCCTGAACTTACAGAGGAAAGAAGAGCGGAACTTGCAAAAGACGTTAAGAAAAAAGGTGAAAATGCAAAAGTTGCAGTCAGAAATATCAGAAGAGATGCTAACGACTGGGTTAAGAAACAGCAAAAAGCAAATGAGGTTTCCGAAGACGAAGCAAAATCACTTGAAGATGAGGTTCAAAAGCTCACAGACAAGTTTATTGCTGAAGTAGACAAACAGGTTGAGGCAAAAACAAAAGAAATTACTACGGTGTAATTAAAAGGGAGCTTATGAAAGTAAGCTCCTGTTTTATTTTTATCCCGGTTCAACACGGAGGAGACTATGGCGGAAGAAATGAAGATTCCAAAACATCTGGCTATTATTATGGATGGCAACGGACGTTGGGCAAAGAAAAGAAAAATGCCGAGAACTTACGGACATGCTGCCGGCGCAAAGGTTGTGGAGCAGATTTGCGAAGACGCGAAAAACCTTGGCATAGAATATCTGACGGTTTACGCTTTTTCCACGGAAAACTGGAAAAGACCGGAAGCGGAAGTCAAAAAGATTATGAGCTTAATAAGAGAATATCTTAAAAGGCAAGAAAAAAAGATGATGAAGGAAAACATGGCTTTTTCCGTAATCGGTGACAGAAGCCGCTTGGATGCGGATATTATCGAGATTATCGACAGAGTGGAAAAAAATACAAAAGACAATACGGGACTTAAGTTTTGCGTTGCCATTAATTATGGAAGTCGTGACGAGATGGTTCGTGCCATGAGAAATGTTGCAAAGGATGTTAAAGAGGGCAAGATTTCGGAGTCGGATATTAACGAAGAATTGTTTTCTTCTTACCTTGATACGAGAAATTATCCGGATCCGGACCTTTTGATAAGAACCAGCGGTGAAGAAAGACTTTCCAACTTTCTTATGTGGCAGTTGGCTTATGCGGAGTTTTATTTCACGGACGTTTTGTGGCCGGATTTTAATAAAGCGGAACTTGAAAAAGCTATAGACAAGTACAATAAAAGGGATAGAAGATTTGGTACAATCGAGGAGTAAGGCATAATGAAAAATATCAGTATTTTGGGATCAACGGGGTCAATCGGAACACAGACTCTTGATATTGTAAGAAACAATCTTGATTTAAATGTAGTTGCAATTGCCGGTAATTCCAACGTGGAATTGCTAAGACAGCAGATTGAGGAGTTTTCCCCGGATATAGTTTGCGTTTACCAAGAGGAAAAAGCCGAAGAACTAAGGGCTTATTACAAAGATTACGAAGTTAAGATAGTTTCGGGCATGGATGGTCTTATAGAAGCGGCAACATGGGACAGTGCTGATATTGTCCTTACGGCTGTTGTGGGTATGATTGGCATACAGCCTACAATTGCGGCCATAAAGGCAAGAAAAACCATAGCCCTTGCAAATAAAGAAACTCTTGTTTGCGCAGGTCATATTATTATGCCCCTTTCAAGGGAAATGGGAGTTAAGATTCTCCCGGTAGACAGCGAACACAGTGCGATTTTTCAGTCTTTAAACGGTGAAAATCCACGCCAATTGGAAAAGATTTTACTTACCGCATCGGGAGGACCTTTCAGAGGTTGGACAAGAGAGCAAATGAAGAATGTAAAATTAGCGGATGCTCTCAATCATCCAAACTGGTCCATGGGTAAAAAAATAACCATAGATTCTGCTACAATGGTTAACAAAGGACTGGAAGTAATTGAAGCAAAATGGCTCTTTAACGTTCCTTATGACAAGATTCAGATTGTGGTGCAGCCTCAAAGTCTTATTCATTCCATGGTTCAATTTGTTGACGGCGGAATTATGGCTCAGCTCGGTACACCCGATATGAAGCTGCCTATTCAATATGCGCTTTTCTATCCGGACAGAAGAGAAATGGATGGCGAAAGGGTGGATTTTGGAAAAATTGCCGAGATTACATTCGAAGATCCGGACTTTGAAAACTTTAAAGGCCTGGCTCTTGCCCTTCGAGCTGCAAAAGAAGGGGGATCTTTGCCTACGGTTTTCAATGCCGCAAACGAATATGCGGTTGCAAGATTCTTAAAAGAAGAAATATCATTCCTCGATATTACCGAGATGATAGAATATGCCATGAACAATCATGAGTTTATTCCGAATCCTACGGTTGAGGAAATTTTGAAAATAGAGCAAGATACGAGAAAACTGCTTGAAGAGAGATTTTAAAGGAAACATCAAATGAAATACGTTTTAGCTATTATTATTCTCGGAATATTAATACTGGTGCACGAGTTCGGACATTTTGTCCTGGCAAAGAAAAACGGAATATTGGTTAAAGAGTTCTCCATTGGTTTGGGACCTAGGCTTTTCAGCGTTAAAAAAGGCGAAACCCGTTATTCCATCAAGGCCCTGCCCATCGGCGGTTCCTGCATTATGTACGGTGGTATAGACGACCCCGGTGAAGAAGAGGAAGATCCGGATTCGGAAGAGGCAAAAGAGCGGGCAAAATATTTGGAAGGTCGTTCTTTTAACGACAAGTCGGTTTGGGCAAGAATCGCGGTTTTGTTTGCGGGACCTTTGTTCAACTTCCTTCTCGCCTTCGTTCTTTCCATGATTGTTATAGGTTTTGTGGGATATGACCCGGCAAGAATTGTGGCCGTTGATGAAAAAAGTTCGGCTTATGAAGCGGGATTGCGTGAAGGGGATATTATAACCAAATACAATTCCAACAGCATTCACTTCGGAAGAGAGATGTTTTTGGAGGAATATATTAATCCCATAGATTCCGAAGATGATGTAATTTATCTTGAGTTTGTAAGAAACGGAGAAAAACACAGTGCAAGCTTCAATGCCGAATCATACGACAAGATTGCCCTGGGTATAAGCTATCAGGCTGATTCAAACGAAGCCAAGCTTTACGGCGTTGTGGAAGACTCGCCTATGGATGCGGCCGGCGCCAAAGAAGATGATGTTATTACAAGCATAAACGGCGTTGAAATAAACAGCGGAGCGGATTTGCACAAATATCTGGAAGGCTTCGAATTAAACGAAAATGAGTCTATTTCAATGACTTTAAAGAGGGGCTCGGATGAGATTCAAATCGAAGTTAAGCCGACTCTTCTGACATACTACTCAAGCGGTTTTGCTTTTAATACCGCAAGAGAAAAAACAAGCCCTATAAAAGTGCTCGAATACAGCTTTTGGGAGCTTGAATATCAAATAGAAACGGTTTACAAGAGCCTTGTAATGCTCTTTACCGGCCACATTTCACCGACGGAGCTTTCGGGCCCTGTGGGAATCGTGGACGTAATCGGAGATACATACGACGAAGCCGCAAGCCAAGGCGCCTTTGTTGTGGTAATGAGCTTGGCGAATATAACCATATTGCTTAGCGCAAACCTTGGTGTAATGAACTTGCTTCCTATACCGGCTTTGGACGGAGGAAGATTGTTGTTTGCGTTTATCGAGCTTATCAGGCGAAAGCCGATTTCCAAAGAAAGAGAGGGAATCGTCCATTTTGTGGGCATGGTATTCCTTATGGCACTTATGGTATTTATTGTGGTAAATGACATTAAGCGTTGGTAAATGAAGGTTTACATAACATAAAGAACCGGAGATGATTAAATGGCACACAGAGATAATACAAAAGTAATAACTATAGGCAATGTTAAAATAGGCGGAGGCAATCCGATTGCCATTCAGTCTATGACAAATACCAAAACAGAGGACGTAGAGGCAACGGTTGAACAGATTCTTGCGCTTGAAAAAATGGGTTGCGAGATTATTCGTGTGGCGGTTCCAACTATGGAGGCCGCAAAAGCCATAGCGGAGATCAAAAAAAGGATTCACATCCCTTTGGTTGCGGACATCCATTTTGATTACAAGCTTGCCATTGCCGCCATTGAAAACGGTGCGGACAAAATAAGAATCAATCCGGGTAACATCGGCGACAACGAAAAGTTAAAAGCCGTTGTGGATAAGGCAAAAGAAAAGAATATTCCTATCAGAGTGGGCGTAAACAGCGGCTCTCTCGAAAAGAAATATCTTGAAAAATACGGAAAAGTTACGGCGGAGGGCATTGTGGAAAGTGCGCTGGAAAAGGTGCGCATGATTGAGACCCTGGGCTATGACAATATAGTTGTAAGCATCAAGTCTTCGGATGTGCCTATGTGCGCAAAGGCTCACGAACTTATTGCAAAGGAAATGAATTATCCTATACATGTGGGAATAACCGAAGCCGGCACTCTTCATTCAGGTAACATTAAATCTGCAATGGGAATAGGCATTATCTTGTATCAAGGTATCGGCGATACCATCAGAGTTTCACTTACGGGCAGTCCTTTGGAAGAGGTTAAAAGCGCTGTTAAAATTTTGCGTTTTTTGGGCTTGAGACAGGGCGGTATTACCGTTGTGTCCTGTCCGACTTGCGGACGTACCGAAATAGACCTTATAGGTCTTGCAAGACAGGTAGACGACTTGGTTTTAAACTACGACCTTGATATTAAACTTGCGGTAATGGGTTGCGCCGTTAACGGCCCCGGCGAAGCAAAAGAAGCGGATCTTGGCATTGCCGGCGGAAAAGGCGAAGGCCTTATTATTAAAAAGGGCGAGATTATAAGAAAAGTGCCTGAAGACAAGCTTTTGGACGAGCTGAAGAAAGAGCTTGATGCCATGCTTTAAATGATATAAAAAAGGGAAGATAATTTTGGATTTTTTTGATACATTTGTGGGAATAAAACTTAATAAAGAACAGGCAGGATACCTTGACGATGTTGATGTGGTGAAAATTACCAGAAATAAAGTCAGGGGCATTGTGCGTGTTTATATCGAAAGCAGTCATATCATACCGAAGACTGTTGTTTTTGATACTGAAAAAAGCATCAAAAATCAATATTTCTCCGCAGATGATTTAACAATCCGAATCGAAGAAAAGTATTCGCTTTCAAATCAATACAATCTAAACAATCTTTATGATATTTACAAAGAGCATTTGATGGAGGACATAAGAAACTTTAACAAGTTTATTTACAAGCTTGTTAAGCAGGGAAATATTGAAATAAAGGACAATACCATCTATATAAGCCTTCCCGACACCTTTGGTTCTCACGAATATGCCGATGAAATCGAAGGGATTTTCTACAAGGTTTTCAAATATCGTTTTGGCTTTGATTTGTCCGTTAAGCTTGATTTTTCCATTGACAACAGCGAAAAGGCAGAAGCGGTAAGAAAGAAAAACGAAGAAGAAATTCAAAAACAGGTTGCTGCAATAATTGCCGGCAGACAGCATATTGAAGAAGAAAAAAAGGAAAAGGAAGAAAAGAAAGAGCAAAAAGAAAAGGAAAAAGAATTCAAAAAGAGTCAATATACTTTCAAGAAAAAGCTTCCCGACGACGATCCGGACATGATTTACGGCAGAAACTTTGATGGCGATGAAGTGCGCCTCGAAGATGTATTTGTGGAGGATGAGGAGATTGTCGCAAATGTACAAATCATAAATACCGATATGCGTGAAACAAGAAACGGAAAATTTATCTTTTCCATGTCGGTTACGGATTTGACGGACAGTATCGGAGTAAAGCTTTTCCTTACTCCCGAGAAAAAAGAAAAAATCGAGCCTAAGCTTAAAGCGGGCAAGTTTATTAAAATAAAAGGTACAACAAGCTTTGACAAGTTTGACAACGAGCTTACTCTTACAAGAATCGTGGGTATCAAAGAAGGAAAAGACTTCAGTGTTAAGCGTATGGACGATGCGGATGAAAAGCGTGTTGAGCTGCATCTTCATACCATGATGAGCGATATGGACGGTTTTATCGATCCTAAAAAGCTGATACAGCAGGCAATAGATTGGGGTCACAAAGCCGTAGCAATCACTGACCACGGCGTTGTTCAGGGCTTTACGGATGCTTTTCATAAATACTGCGATATTAAGAGTGCTTACAAAAAAGAAGATAAAGAGCTGGATTTCAAGATAATATACGGCATGGAAGGCTATTTGGTGGACGATCTTAAAGAGCTTGTTAAAAACTCAAAAGGTCAAAGTCTCGATGATTCATTTGTTGTATTTGACCTTGAAACCACGGGCCTTAGTAAATACAAAAACAATATTATCGAAATAGGCGCCGTAAAGGTTGAAAATGGCGAAATCACGGACCGTTTTTCAACATTTGTAAACCCGAGAGAGCCTATTCCATACAAGATAGAAAAGCTTACCTCCATTAATGACAGCATGGTTGAAGATGCGCCTTTTATCGAGGAAGTATTGCCTAAGTTCTTGGAATTTTGCAAGGGCTGCGTGCTGGTTGCTCACAATGCGGAATTTGATGTGGGCTTTATTGAAGAAAATTCAAAAAGACTTGGCTTGGAATGCGACTTTACCGTTGCGGACACTCTTACCATTTCCCGTGCCATGCTTACGGGTCTTAAAAACTTTAAATTGGACACGGTAGCCAAGGAGCTTGGTGTGGTTTTAAACAATCATCACCGTGCGGTGGATGATGCGGAATGTACCGCAGGTATTTTCATTAAGCTTTGTGCGCGTCTTAAAAAAGACGGTATTGAAGACTTGGACGGAATCAACAAGCTTGGAGCTACATCGGATGAAAACATCAGAAAGCTTAAGTCTTACCATATTATTTTGCTTGCAAAAAATGACATAGGACGCGTTAACCTTTACAGGCTTTGCTCCATGTCCCACTTGAAATACTTTTCAAGAAATGCAAAGATTCCGAAAAGTCAGTTGATTAAATACAGAGAGGGCCTGATTATCGGTTCCGCCTGCGAAGCGGGAGAGCTTTACAGGGCTATTCTTGATGAAAAGAGCGATGATGAAATAGTTAAAATCGCTCAATTCTACGATTATTTGGAGATTCAGCCATTGGGCAACAACGCCTTTATGGTGAAAAGAGACGGAGTCGACAATGACAAAGCAAGGTTCGACTCCATGAAGGATATAGAAGATATAAATAAGCGAATCGTTAAGCTTGGAGAGGCTTTAAACAAGCCGGTGGTGGCTACTTGCGATGCTCATTTTATGAACCCGGAAGATGAAATCTACAGGCGCATTATTATGGCCGGAAAGGGATTTGCCGATGCGGACGACCAGGCACCCCTTTACTACAGAACCACCAATGAAATGCTGGATGAATTTAAATATCTGGGTGAAGATAAGGCTTATGAGGTGGTTGTAACAAACACCAATCTCATAAGTGATATGATTGAAAATATCGATCCGGTGCGTCCGGATAAATGCCCGCCGGTTATTGAAAATTCGGACCAAACTCTTAGGGAAATTTGCTATAACAAGGCTCATTCCATGTATGGTGAGGAATTGCCGACCATAGTTAAGGAGCGTCTTGATAAGGAGCTTAACTCCATTATTTCCAACGGTTATGCGGTTATGTATATCATTGCTCAGAAACTTGTTTGGAAGTCCAATGAGGACGGATATTTGGTAGGTTCCAGAGGTTCGGTAGGTTCTTCCTTTGTTGCCACCATGAGCGGTATTACGGAGGTTAATCCTCTTAAAGCACATTATTACTGTAAGAGCTGCCATTATTCGGATTTCGAGCTTGAAGGCATTGAACATGAGCCGGGTTGTTCCGGTTGTGACCTTCCGGACAGAAACTGCCCTGTTTGCGGCGAGCCTTTGGTTAAGGACGGTTTTAACATTCCTTTTGAAACATTCCTTGGCTTTAAAGGCGATAAGGAGCCTGATATCGACCTTAACTTCTCCGGTGAATATCAGGCAAAAGCCCACGATTACACGGAAGTTATTTTCGGAAAAGGTCAGACATTCCGTGCAGGAACCATCGGTACTTTGCAGGATAAGACGGCTTACGGCTTTATTAAGAAATATTACGAAGAGCGAGGCGTTTCAAAACGCTCCGCGGAAATAGACAGAATAGTGCAAGGATGCGTGGGTGTCAGACGTACAACGGGCCAGCATCCCGGCGGAATTATAGTTCTTCCTTTGGGTGAGGACATTAACTCCTTTACACCGGTGCAGCATCCGGCGGATGATATTAACTCCACAACCATAACAACTCACTTTGATTATCATTCCATAGACCACAACCTTCTTAAGCTTGATATACTGGGTCATGATGATCCTACCATGATTAAGAAGCTCGAAAGTCTTACGGGACTTGATGCAAAGTCGGTTAAATTTGATGATGCGGGTGTGCTTTCACTTTTCGAAAGCACCGAAGCTTTGGGAGTTACCCCTGAGGAAATCGATTGTCCTTTGGGCTCTCTTGGCATACCGGAGTTCGGAACGGATTTCGTTATCCAGATGTTACAGGATACAAAGCCAAAAACCTTTTCCGATTTGGTGCGTATATCGGGACTTTCACACGGTACCGATGTTTGGCTTAACAATGCCCAAACCCTTATAGAAAACGGCGATGCCACTATTTCCACCGCCATTTGTACCCGTGATGATATTATGACATATCTTATCCAAATGGGAGTGGAGCCATCCCTTTCCTTTACCATTATGGAAGCGGTTAGAAAGGGTAAAGGACTTAAACCGGAATGGGAAGAGGAAATGACCAAAAACAATGTGCCGGATTGGTACATTTGGTCTTGTAAGCGCATTAAATACATGTTCCCGAAAGCACATGCCGTAGCATACGTTATGATGGCTTTCAGGATTGCATATTTTAAGATTAATTATCCTCTTGCTTATTATGCCGCCTTTTTCTCCATTCGTGCCAGTGCTTTTAACTACGAGCTTATGTGCCTGGGTAAATCAAGGCTTGAGCATAATATAGCCGAGTTTAAAAAGAAAAAAGAAAAAAACGAAATAACGGCAAAAGAAGAAGATACTTTAAAGGATATGCGTCTTGTAATGGAGATGTATGCCAGAGGTTTTGACTTTATGCCTATTGATGTTTACAGGGCAAAAGCAAACGATTTTCAGATAATAGACGGAAAAATAATGCCATCATTTTCATCAATTGACGGCATGGGTGACAAGGCCGCGGAAGGAATCGAAGAGGCTGCAAAAGACGGCAAATTTATTTCTTTGGAAGACTTTAAAAACAGAACAAAAGTCAGCCAGTCGGTAATTGACAGTATGGTGGAAATGGGAATTCTTAAAGGACTTCCTAAGCAAAATCAGATGTCATTGTTTGACTTTGTATAAAAAACATCATCCCGACAGCTAAAGCTGCCGGGACGACGCCGGGCACTCAGCTTCAAAGCAGCTGAGCGCAAAAAAACAGCTCGTAGGGGAGTCGAACCCCTGATTCCGCCGTGAGAGGGCGGCGTCTTAACCACTTGACCAACGAGCCGTACTAGACAATTATACCCTAAAAACAAAAAAATGCAACCGAAAATTCCAAAAAATTAATATTTTATGAACAGTGTGAACAATCGGTAAATTGTGCAAAGCTTCACTTTGATTTTAGGAAATTGACTTGACAAAAATTTACTTTTAAAGGAAAATAGATACAAGGAATAAATTTCGAAATAGTAGGGGTATTATATATGGCGGGACTTGACGTAAAAATTGTAAATCCATTTTTACAATCGACAATATCAGTATTTGAAGCAGTTGCTCAGAATAAATTAGTAGTTGGTAAACCTACTTTGACAGCATTGGTTTTTCCGGAGAAGACTTTTATTTCTCAAGCGGGACTTACCGGTACAATTAAAGGACAGTTGCTTTTGGTTTTGGAAGAAGAACAGGCAAAGGCTGTCGCAAGCAAAATGATGATGGGCATGCCTGTCAATGAAATAGACGATATGGCAAGCTCGGCACTTAACGAGCTTTGTAATATGATTATGGGTAATACGGCCACACTTTTCTCAACACAGGATATTTTGGTTGATATTACGCCGCCTATCTCGGTGTTCGGATCGGACCTTAAAATGAATTCGAAGGTTTCTTCCTTGAAGGTTCCTTTCTACTATGAAGGAACACAGGATCAGGCGATTGCGCTTTGCATGGTTATTGATGACAAATAAATAATGATATATAAAAAAGATAGCTCGAAAGAGCTATCTTTTTTTTAAAAAGCGATTACATAAACATTGGCGGTTCGTCAGGTAAATCGTAAACATTTTTAAGCCAGTTTGTGTAAAGAGGCAACCACATTTTAACCGCTCTGAAATCCGAAGGTCCGAATGGGTTTGGATTGCCGTTGCAAGCGCCGAATCCATGTCCGCCAAATGGGAAAGCATGGACTTCAACCGGGATGTTCTTTTCGTGGCAAAGGTTGCCGAATTCCACGGTAACGGAGTTTGGAAGGACCTGATCGTCATATGCTCCGCAAAGGAAAACCGGAGCATCGCCTTCTTTTACATTAAGTCTTATATCCAACATATCCGCATATTTCTTGCGATTTTCTTTGATGTTATATGCATCTTTTCCGATAAGACAAGCAAGTGCTTTGTCTTCTGCCAAAGTAATACCCGGATAGATAAGAGCAACCGCGTTGACATTTGCGTCAACTTTGTCGATTTCATCCGGAGTATAGCCTTCAACTTCCACAGGCTTATTTCTGTAAATAAATGCCTGAACGCCGTTTAATGTACCGCCTGCGGAAAAACCTACGGTAGAGATCTTGTTTGGATCGATACCGTATTCTTTTGCGTGAAAACGTACAAAACGTACGGCACGCTGTAAATCGAGAAATTGATAAGGAATGTAATACGGATAAGAACGATACCAAAGCACAAAAGCGCTGATTCCCGCTTCGTTTAATACTTTTGCTATTTCTTCGCCTTCATCTACCATGGATTTTGTAAGGAATGCGCCACCCGGGCAAATAATTACCGCCTGCTCGCTGCCTTCAACAAGGTGTTCCGCAAGGAAAGGCACATCGTCCATTGTTTCTTTTGCATGGCCGTGTTCGACTTCTTCACGCCAAACCATTGTTGCATTGCCGCTCATATCTTCAAGGGGAGCGTCGGATCTGTCCCAAACTCCCGGGCGTCTGAACATTTCTTCTTGTGACATTGTGGTGTCAACTTCCATTAAATTCTTTTTGTCTTCACCGGTGTTTCCGGGAATAACATCTCCCCAAATAGGGGTGAGTTTTGTTGTTTTGTAAGCTTTCATGTGTCCTCCTATTATCATTTACTATATATAATACGACATCTATTATATTACATTAGTTATTAAATATAAGGCAATATTTTTTAATGTCTAATTATAAACTATTTATTGATAAGTGCAAACTTAAAATCACAAGTTTATTTTGGAGTGATTTCAAGAAGCATTATGCCGTGAGCAGGCACCAATTCATCCAAAATCAAGGCTTCACTGACATTTTGCAGTGAATAGGAAACCTTTGGAACACTGTCTTTTCTTAAGTGTTCTTCCATATCTTTTGATAAGGTGGAAGGAAATCCCATTTCACCCCACATATCGTATGCGGAGCCGAAAGCACGGTTGACCTCGGATTTTTTTATATAATAGCTTCCCTTTGGCAAATTTATCATTATATTTAAAAGCAAGTCATCGGAGTTTGCGTAAATATTGTATCTGTGGGTTTCGTCTATGGCCGAATTATCTATGTGTTCGTACATATAATCAAAGTCCGGCATGTTGTAAATAAGCAGGGCGTAGGAATCGGCATCTTTTGAAAAAAGGTAGTTTTCACCCACTTCCAAAACCGTTTTTCCAAGCTTGTTTAAAAGCACGAAAGCATTGTAGGCCGCTTTTTTGAAACCGTGGTAATCCAAAAGCCCGGGACCGCCCCTGAACATGGAGTTTTCGGGAAAGAAATCCTCATGTATGTCGGATAAAGTCCAATAACAAAGGCCCTTGCAGTTTTTTAAAGAATTAAAGTATGTATGGGCAATGTAAGGACCCATATAACAACTGTCTCTTATATAGTCTTTTGGAATGAAGGTCAGATTCCAATCGGAGACAATGATATTTAAGTCGGAAAAGCCGCATTCATCGGCAATTTTCTTTATGCTTTTTAAATTGTTTGGCACAATGTTTTGGTTAACGACCGAAAAATTGGATGCATCTATTTCGTTAAATCCCAGCGGACTCAACTTCTCCGACTTCATGTCGCAACCATAAAGGTGAGCACTTACATAAGCCGGCTTAATATTGTTTTCTTTGCAAAAATCAAAGAAGGCAATATACCAATCACGGCCGTAGATAGTGGAAAAGTTTGGGCTGCCAAGCATCAAGCTTTCGTCAACGGACTTGAAAGCCTCGTAAGTAACCTTGTAAAACTTGAAAAATTCCTCCATGGATTCGTTCCAATAAGCATTGTTTACTTTCAAATCCGGACATGTCCAAAAATCAAAGGGCCAGCCGCTTACTTCTTTTAAACCGTAGCGGTCTATTAAATGCATCAAAAACTTCTGTATGAAAGTTTTCCACAAATCGTAGCTTTTGGGCATTGAAATATTGGGATGATACTGCCAGCCGGCATATTGCTTTTTGGCTGCCATTTTATCCGGCATATAGCCGATTTCCGGAAAAGGCTTGGCGCCCAGGCCCGTAATAAAGTCGAAAACACTGTCTAAGGTTTGCCAGCTGAATATCGGTTTTTTGTCCCCGTCTTCAAAATAAACATACAAATCATCGGAAAAAATGTCTCTGATTCTTATATAGTCAAAATCAAAATCTTTTTTTGCTTGGATAACCTGCTGCTGCAATTCGCTTCTTAGGGCGGCATAAGCACGTCCTATGGAAAGAAACTTATATTGAGTGTTTTCAAAAGCGTTTTTGGAAAGGACATGGGGATCCAGACTTATGGTTTCGTGGGATTGCATAAAAGCATTTTTGGATTCGGAATAATTATCTGTATCCAAAAACTGCCTGAAATAGGCAAAAATCCCGTAATCGGAATCCGACGAGCCTTTGTCTTTTAATAAATCTGCGGACTCTTTGTGCTCGGCGTGGCTTTTTCTGTATTCCGTAGGTGAAAGTCCGTAAAGCTTTCTGAATGCCGCCGCATAGGTTTTGTGATTGGAAAAACCATAATCCAAAGCGATGGTCAAAATACTGTCTTTTGAATAAATCAGCTGCTCCAAAGAGTGATTGATTCTGAAAGTATTGAGATATTCGTTAAAATTGCTTTTAAAATGTTTATTGAAAAACGAAGAAAAGTATTGCGGATGAATTCCCAAGTATTTGGAAATGTCGTTTACGCTTATCTTTTCGTTATAATGCTCGTTAATGTATTGCATGATTTTCATAATACGGTCTTTCGAATATTCGATATGCTCGTTTTTCTCCGTTTTGATACCGAAGCTTTCAAAAATTGTAATAATCATGCCGGTTATGGCTTCCATAAGTTTAAGCCTTGAACAGGTATCATCTTTTTTGTTGTTAAAGATAATGGTGGAAAATCTGGTACATATCTTTATGTATGTTGAATTTGAAAGGTCCTTTGTGATATGGGATTTTTGAAATGTCAAATTGTCCATATCGCTGCAAAGGCGCTTGATATAATCGCTGTTGACCGAAAGCGTAAGAATTTGCGTATCCGGGTCGGAGCTTAAATAAGAATAAGTCTGAAAAGGCATGAAGAAAAAAATATCATGGGTTTTAAACTCACGAGTATGATTCTTGTAGTGAATATTAATTCTTCCGCTCAGTAATATTGATATTAAAAAGTTGGGTGACCATTGCAGTTCTTTTGAAAAGTCCGTATATACTTCCTGCGTGAAGGGCAGGCCCGCTGTGTTGTCGGTGTAGTCCAAATTCATATCTATTCCTCTGAAATGATAAATTTTTCGTAAATAGTTACAGATTGCTTGTCCGCAAAAATAAGATTGGTATAGTTGCCGGCTCTTAGCTGATTGTATACAATAAACAAAAATGTCAACTTGTCGACATAATATATTATTTATTTTGCTATCATATTTAAAATTATAAGAAATCTTTCCTGATTTATCAATAGGCAAAATTATCATGTCCAAAATTATAATAAATATTTTTAAAAATAACTAAAAAAATAATATCTAATTGCCTTTGTGAATCAAGACAAGTTTTAATCCAAATCTTTTTTGCATATTTTTAAGGACAACTCATCAAAAAAAGATTGCTAATATTAGACCTAACGAAATAAAAAAAGGAGAGAGCATTATGGAAAAGGAATTGCTTTTCGAAGCAAAGAAGCTTTCTAAACATTTTGGACCTACCATAGCTTTGGACGAAGTGGACTTCAAAGTTTACAGAGGACAAATAACAGGCTTGATAGGCGAAAACGGATCCGGTAAATCTACCATAACATCCATAGCGGCCGGAATGCAGCCGGCAACATCAGGTGAAATGTTTTTTAAGGGACAAGCCCATAAACCTTCTACCATGATTGAAGGTGCCAAGGCGGGAATCGGAATGATTGTTCAGGAACAGGGAACGGTTTCCGGTATTTCCGTTGCGCAAAATATTTTCCTGGGTGAAGAGGGACGGTTTAAAAAGGCAGGTTTAATCAGCAAGAGAAAAATGAATGCGGAAGCAAGAAAAGTTTTGGATAATATTCGTTTTTACGATGTTAATCCCGCTGCACCGATTGATTCATTAAATATGCAGGACAGAAAACTGGTGGAAATCGCAAAGGTTATGTACGAGAATCCGGAAATGTTGGTTGTGGACGAAACAACAACGGCACTATCTCAGCACGGAAGAGAAATCATCTATGACATTATGAGAAGAATGAGAGATGACAACAAGGCGGTTGTATTTATATCTCACGACCTGGAAGAACTTATAGAGACTTGCGATACTTTGACGGTCCTTAGGGACGGCAAGCTTATAACAACATTAAACAAAGATGAAATGAAGGAAGATGTTATTAAGCGATATATGGTTGGCCGTGAAATGAGCGAGCATTATTATCGTGAAGATTATGGCGGAAAAATAAGCGACGAAGTTGTTTTGAAAGCCGAATCCATTACAACCGGTACAGGCATGCTTATGGACTTTTCCATGGAGCTTCATAAGGGCGAAATCCTAGGTATCGGTGGTCTTTCTCATTGCGGTATGCACGAGCTTGGAAGGGCTCTCTTCGGGGAAGAAAAGATTTTGGAAGGCAAAGTAACGGACGTAAAAACAGGTGACACAATCACATCTCCGAGAAGCGCACTTCTTCACGGATACGGATATGTTTCCAAGAATCGTGATACGGAAGCCTTGGTTCTTACGGCAAGTATTAAAGATAACATACTTGCGGCAGGTTATGACAAGGTGCAAAAGGGACCTTTCCTTTTGCCGAAAGATGCCAAGAATTATGTAAACAAGCAAAAAGATGCTTTATCCATAAAATGTGCATCCATTAATCAGGAAGTTCAGTATTTGTCGGGTGGTAACAAGCAAAAAGTTGTTTTCGGCAAATGGGTAGGACGAGATTGCGATATTTTGATTTTGGACTGTCCGACCCGTGGTGTCGATATCGGCGTAAAAGCAGCTATGTACGACCTTATAGACAAAATGAGAAAAGAGGGCAAATCCATTGTCATGATTTCCGAAGAACTTACGGAACTTATAGGAATGAGTGACAGGCTCTTGATTTTGAAAGACGGTTCTTTGGCGGGAGAATTTATGCGCAGCAAAGAACTTTCGGAAAATGACATTATTAACGTTATGATCTAGGGGGAAGAATGATGAAGACGAAAAAATTAAATGCTAAATTAATCGGTAATCTTGCCCCTTACATCGGACTAATTGCCGTATGCGTTATATTTGGCCTATTAACAAACGGAAAACTTTACAGTGTAACAAACTTACAGTCACTTACTTGTCAGATAATCGTTACGGCTCTTGCCACCATCGGTTCCATATTTGTATTCGGTGCGGGATTCTTTGATATATCCGTTACGGGTTGTATATGTTTTGCGGCGGTGCTGGGAGGCATGGCCACAATAAAAACCGGAAGTCTTTTCGTGGGACTTATTGTGGTAATCATAGTTTCACTTGCATTCGGAATTATGAAAGGCGTGTTTGCATCCCTTGTTAATGTACCTTTCTTTATATTTACAATCGTTTTGGGATCGGTACTTTCGGCAGCGGTGCTTGTAATACTGGGAAGCGAAACAACCTTGTATTTAAGAAACGCCGTTACACCCGTAAGAGAGTTTTCTTTTAACGAAATATCAATTATCAATATTATCTGCCTTGCGGGCTTCTTTGTTGTTTGCTTGATTTTGTTTAACTACACATCCTTGGGTGTGAAAGTTAAAAACATGGGCGGCAATATTGTTTCAGCAAAACAAAGCGGTATCAGCACAAAAAAGACGACAATTACCGTATTTGTAATCTGTGCCATAGGTTTCGCCATTGCCGCATTTCTTATCATGATAAGAACAAGAACCGTCGGCGGTTCCACGGCAAGCGGTGTGGGTAATGATGTTATGGTTGCCTTGGTACTTGGCGGTATGCCTTTATCGGGAGGTCCGAAATCGAAAATCAGCGCAGGTATACTGGGTGCCGCAACAATTACCATACTTAACAGCGGACTTTCAATTATGGGACTGGATACGGGACAAATCCAGATTTTCAGAGGTGTAATCTTTATTGTGGTTGTATTAATCTCGAGCTTTAGCTACAGAGGTAAGCTCTTGCCGAGATAATAATAAATTTTTTCATAATCTAAACGCTGTATCAACACTTATTTAAGAGGAGATTGGTATATGCACAAAAAAATGGAGGTAAAGAAATGAAAAAACGTATTTTAGCAATGTTGTTATGCGCTCTTATGTGTCTTGCTCTTCTTGCGGGATGCGATAATGGCGGCAGTAGCGCAGGCGGTGGCTCATCGGAAGCGGGTCTTGACGGCTCTTGGCCGGAAGAGACAATCAAAATCGGTATGGAAGTTTACGATACCGCAGACGATCAGTATCTTGCTTTTAAGGACTATGTTGATTATTTATCCGAATATTACAACATCGAACTTATTACATCCGAATCACTTGAATCACCTGAAGCGGAAATGGACTTCATTGATTCATGTGCGGCAGCAGGATGCAAAGCTATCATCGGTTACTACAACTTAGCAGGTGCCGAAGCTATCAAACATTGTATGGATCAGGGAATGTATTACTGGGGAACAGAGCAGTACTACGATGATGTAAAAAATGAAGATCTTTACATAGGCTGCTATACATTCATTGAAGACGGTGCAACAGAAAACGGCGACTACTTAGGCGGTTATGAAATGGGTTACCAGATGGGTAAATCAGGCGAAGTAAACCACATCTTCTACTGCAGCGGCGGTACAGCATTCGGTGTACAGATGTTCTTGGATCGTCAGGCAGGTTTTGAAGCAGGTATTGCTCAGGCTCAGGCTGAAGGATCAACAATCAAATTCGATCCTGCAACCGATATCATCGAAGGATGGCCGGGAACAGACGACTTTACTGCAGCAGTAGGTGCCAAACTTGCGGGCGACTATGACGGCGCAGCAGTTTCATTTAACGCAGCAGCTCTCTTCCAGCCAATCATGGAAGCAGGAAAAGCTGAAACAATGCATCTTGCAACAATCGGTGAAGTAGGCGATACATACAAAGATTTCATGGGCAACCTTATTTCCGTTGTTGTTTACGACTGTGAAGAAGTAGTATTCGGTAATGCTATAACAGCTATTTTAAATGCCGTAACAGGTCACAATGACTTAAACAAAAACGCTGATGGTACAGCAGCAAAAATTTTGGTAAATCGTTGGGTTGTAACGGATGTTGATACTTACAACACAATTTATGACAAACATGCTGCAGGCGAATACTATGTATCGGCTGACGAACTTTCAAATCTTCTCGGTGAGTTCAATCCTGATGTAACACTTGAAGATATTCAGGACTTCTACTACTCACTTGATGTAAGTGCAATCTAATTAAAAGAAAAAACTTGTTCTTTGAGGCGGGCAAATGCCCCCTCGAAGGATGAGATTAAAGAGTTTTAAAGAGGGTTACTAAGATGGCAAAAAACATTTTGAAACGCGTAATAATGAGTTTAATAATACCTGTAGTGGTTTATTTATTCTTTTTCATATTATGCAATGCAACAGGTCACGCGGGCTTCGGTGTCGGCGATGACATTAAGACAATTATTTACACATCGGTATTTAGCGGACTTATAGCACTTGCTATGTCAATTAACCTTCAAACGGGAAGATTTGACTTTTCCGTAGGTGCTACATTGGTCCTTTCCATAATTATCGGCGGAACAATAGCTAAAGACATGGGATTTACGGCAGCAGGTCTTTTGATAGCTACAATGATTGCCGGGGCAATAATAGGAGCTATTTCCGGACTTGTTTACATTCTTTTGGGCCTTACACCTATGGTTGTTTCTTTGGGACTTGCAATGATTTACGAGGCTGTGGGCTTTGTTTTCAGCAATGCTAAGGGAATAAGACTTATAGGTAAGACCGATATGCTTAAATTTGCAAGTTTTCCAAATGCTTTGATTCTCATTATCATTGTTGTTGCCATTATGGTTATCATAATGGATTACACAAAATTGGGATACAATTGGAAGGCTCTTCAAACAGGACAAAAAATCGCGACGGATGTTGGTATCAACGAAAAGAAAAACGCCCTTATTTGCTATATCATCGCAGGTGTTTTACTTGGTGTTGCGGGATGCGTATTTATCAGTAAATACGGAATCGTAGATCCGGAAACGGGACTTTCCAGTTCTTCATACTTTATGACAGCATTCCTTCCGTTGTTTATCGGAGGAGTTATTGAAAAATACTCATCGAAGCCAATCGGTATCTTTATCGGTGCCATCACTCAGGCCTTTATTACATCGGGTCTTACATGGCTTGGATGCTCATCATCAATTATAACCGTTTTAAACGGCGTAATAGTAATGGTATTCCTTATCTATTCTTCAAACAGCTATATTTTGGTTGAACAGAAGATGTTTAAGGAAAAACTTGAAAAATTAAAAGCAAAAAGATTAGAAAAGCAAAGCGGTGGGAACTAAGCGCCTCTTTGCAACCCTCTTTAGAATTTTTAGGAGAATAAATTGAAATGAACATCAAAAGTATTGATGTTAACGGACGAATCAACCCAATAGGGATAGATGATACAAACCCTGTTTTTCACTTTACGGCAGAGTGCGAAAAAGGAGAAAAACTTTCAGCCTTAAGAATAGTGGTAAAAAAAGGCGGGGAGATAGTCTGGGACACGGGAAAGAAGAATTATGAAGGAAATAATTTCATAAAATATGCGGGAAAGAAGCTTGAAGCCAAAAGCAAATACAACGTTGCCTTGGAGATTTGGGAAAATGAGGATGAGCGTCCCGCATCAAAAGTTGTGACTTCCTTCGAAAGCGCTTTTTTGGGAAGCGCTTGGATGGCTAACTGGATTGAGCCCAAACAAGAAAATGCAATTTCCGAAAAAGAGATTTCTTTTGAAGATATGATATCGGGAAATGTGGATTTTGGCGGTGGCGAAGCAAGGCTTAGAAGGCCCAAGCTGATTAAGAAAAAATTTTTTATAGAAAACGATATTGCTTGTGCGAGAATCTATGCAAGCGCACATGGCGTTTATAAGATTAAATGCAACGGAGAAGACATTTCTCAAAGAAGACTCGCACCGGAAACATCTGCTTATAAAAAACAGCTTTATTACCAAACTTACCTTGCGGAAAGTTTCCTTAAAAAAGGCGAAAACGAGTTGGAAATATATCTTGCGGACGGCTGGTGGATCGGTCGCGTCGGCTTGTCGGGAGACAGCTGTAACTATGGCGACAGGCTCGCTTTTATAATGCAGCTTGAATTGACATATGCCGACGGAAGCAAGGAAATAATAGCATCCGACGATTCTTTTGTATCCAATGATTGCAAGATAGAATATTCGGATTTGTTTATAGGTGAAAAGTGGGATAACACATTTGAGCCGGATAAAGAAGATGAAAATGTGGAGATTGCGGACTTTGACATGTCCAATTTGGAAGCTCAGCCAACAGACCCCATAGTTCCCATTTGCGAATTGGAAACAAAGGAAATCTTTTACGATAATCGAGGAGATTTGATTCTTGATTTCGGAAAAGTATTTGCGGGTGTTTTAAGAATCGAAATCAAGGCAAATTCAGGCGATGTTGTAACTTTCGAGCATTCGGAAGTTTTGGATAAAGACGGCAATTTTATTAATAATATTTTGGGAAGAAACAAAGACCAAAAAGATGTGCTTGTTTGCAAAGAAGGCACACAAGTCTTTGAGCCGGCTTTTACTTATCACGGATTCAGATATGTAAGAATAAAAGGAACAGCGAAGGAAAATATCATATCCGCTAAGGGAATTATGATAACCAGCGCCATGGTTGTAAGCGGAAGCTTTACGTGCGATAACGAAGATATAAATCAATTGCAAAGAAATATCGCAACAAGCGCTGCGTCCAATTTTATTTCCATTCCGACGGATTGCCCTCAAAGAGAGAAAATGGGTTGGACCGGAGATATACAGGTTTTTGCAAAAACCGGTTGTTTCCTTTTTGATCTCAGGGCCTTTTTATCCGCATGGCTTAAAAATCTTCGCCTTGAACAATATGAGTCCGGTGAGGTACCTATAATTATTCCGAACTTGCCAAAACAAGAGAAAACGCAAATGATGATGAGCGGCTGCAATTCTTCCGCAGGCTGGTCGGACGCATGTGTACTTGTGCCTTGCTATCTCTACAACATATACGGTGATATAGAGATTTTAAAAGAAAATTTTGATGCCATGAAACTTTGGCTTTCTTATGTGGAAAATAAATGCAATGAAAAGAAAGACAATAAGTTTTTGTGGGATAATCAATTCCATTTTGGGGATTGGCTTATACCGTCTCTTAGGGAACTTCCCGACGGAGTTGCCATAGGTACAAAAGAGACATCGGCCATTGTGGGAAGCGCATTTTACGCAATCAGCACCGAGGCGTTTATAAATGTATGCAAAGTCCTTAAGGACAATTCTTATGATATTTCGGACGAATATATAAAAAGCAAAGAAGAGCTTCTTGAAAACATAAGAAATGCCATTGCAAAAGAATATGTCAAAGAAGACGGAAGCGTGGGAGATTCAAAGCTCCAGGGCTTGTATGTAATGGTTCTTAAAAGCGGTGCGGTTTCCGGCAAGCTTAAAGAAAAGCTTGTAAAAAAACTGGTTGACATAATTAAAGACGACGGCTTTGTTTTAAATACGGGTTTTTCCTCCGTTTCATATCTTTTGGATATTTTATACGAAAACGGTGAAAAGGAGGCTGCCTATAAATTGTTGTTTCAAAAAAAGGCGCCATCATGGCTATATATGGTTGAAAAGGGTGCGACAAGCATCTGGGAAAACTGGTGTGCCATAAAGCCGGACGGTGAGGTTACAAACTCCTCGTATAACCATTATGCCTTCGGCTGTGTCGGCGACTTTATTTATCGCCATATAGGCGGTATTATCCCTGTAGGTGCGGGATATAAAAAAGTTCTTTTGAAACCTGACTATGACATAGGTATCAACAGTGCTGACTCGAACTTTAAGACTTCTTTCGGAAACTTGAAATTTTCTTGGAAATTAAAAGATAACTCCTTAGAGATTGCCGGCGAGATACCGCCGGGAATCGAAGCAAATGCCGAAATCTGCAATAAAATAATAAAGCTAACCCCGGGCAGATTTAAAGAAAAAATTGAATTAATAAAATAGTTTAAATGTAGTAAAAGAGGAAAGCATGATGATTGATTACAAAGCTAAACCATTTTATCTGGATGATGAAGATATTCGTTGGCTTGAAGAGACTTTCGAGTCTATGGATACGGAAGAAAAAATAGGGCAGCTTTTTTGCCCTATTGAATTTTCAACGGATGAAAATGTTTTAAAAGAACTTGTTGAAACGAAACATATAGGCGGCGTCCTTTTCAGAGAAGGAAAGGCCGCGGAAATTCTTGGTGCACACAACTGTCTGCAAAAGTATTCAAAGATACCTTTATTAATTGCCTCCAATTTAGAGATGGGTGGTGTAGGCTCAGCTCTCGAAGGAACATATTACGGCAGACAAATGTTGATTTCTGCGACAAACGATACAAACAAAGCCTATGAGCTTGGCAAAGTATCTTGCGCTGAAGGAAAAGCAGTGGGAGTTAATTGGTCTTTTGCTCCTATTGTTGATATTGACAGGAATTTCCACAATCCTATCACAAATGTGCGTACTTTCGGCGACGATCCGAAAAAAGTGCGCGCCATGGCAGGTGCATACCTTAAAGCAGCGGATGAAGAAAATGTTGCGGCATGCATCAAGCATTTCCCGGGTGACGGAATTGACGAGAGAGATCACCACCTCTTAACAAGCGTCAATTCCTTGTCAACCGAGGAATGGGATGAAACATTCGGATATGTTTACAAAGAATTAATGGAAGACGGTGCAAAGACTTTAATGGTAGGTCATATTGCATTGCCTGCTTATGAGGAATATTTTAACAAAGAAGAAGGCGTAAAAAGCGATGATGTAAAGGTTATTCCGGCATCCCTTTCAAAAAATATTTTAAAGAAGCTTATAAGACAAAAGCTTGAATTTAACGGTCTTATTACAACGGATGCAACACCTATGGTGGGCTTTGGATGCGCCATGGAAAGAGAAAAAGCCATTCCTTTGGCAATCGAAAACGGTTGTGATATGATTTTATTTACAAAGGATAGCGATGAAGACTTCGCCTTTATGAGAAAAGGCGTTGAGAGTGGGCTGCTTTCAAGCAAGCGTCTGGATGAAGCGGTTAAAAGAATTCTTGCAACAAAGGCATCGCTTGGTTTACATAAAGACAAGGCAGAGGGCAGACTCATTAAAGATGAAGCGGGCCTTAAGATTCTAAGAAATCCCGACTTTGTTAAGATGGCAAAAGCCTGCGCCGACGAAGGCGTAACTTTGGTTAAGGATACGCAAAATCTTTTGCCTATAAGTCCTTCAAAAACAAAACGCGTTCTTCTTGAAATAATGGGAGACTTCCCATCGAATGACAGAGTATGTGCTTCATTTAAAGCCTTGCTTGAAAAAGAAGGATTTGATGTGATAATCTATGAGAAGGAAGTTTTGACGGAAAAAGGCATAGCTTTTGATAATATAGCTCAGTTTAAGGCAAAATATGATTTGGTTATTTATATAGCTAACATAGAAACCGCATCAAACAAAACGGTGTCGAGACTTAATTGGCATACCGTATTCGGTCTGGGCAACAATATGCCTTGGTTCGTTTGCGAGGTTCCCACAATGTTTATAAGTGTGGGAAATCCTTATCATCTTCTTGATGCGCCGATGGTAAAGACTTATATAAACGGATATTGTAATTCCGAATACGTTATAGAAGCGATTGTAGAAAAAATAATGGGACATTCCGAATTTAAAGGAACAAGTCCTATCGATCCCTTTTGCGGAAAATGGGATACGAAGCAGTAAGGAGACGGCATGTTAAAAACTCTTTTTAATGACAATTGGAAATTTTGGGAAGAAAAGGATTCTTTCGCATTGGTATGGTCTGTGCCGGAAGATGCAATGGATGTGACATTGCCTCACGACGCAATGTTAATTAAAGAAAAATCCGAAAACAGCTTAAATGGCAAAAACACGGGCTATAGAGACGGGGGAACTTATACTTATTTAAAAAACTTCCGTGTTGAAAAAGAGGATATTGATAAAACTTTTATGCTCTTGTTTGAGGGCGTTTACGAAAAAAGCACCGTATATATTAACGGTCAAGCGGCAAAACAGTGTATCTACGGATATACTGCTTTTTGCGTTGAGCTTAACGACTATTTGAATTTCGGTGAAGATAACGAAATAAGAGTAAGCGTACATAACTCAGGCATGCCTAATTCCAGATGGTATTCGGGATCGGGCATTTACAGAGATGTATATTTGCTAAAATCCTCCGGGACTTTTATAGAATACGGCAGCAACTTTGTGAATACAAGTTATGCGGATAATGATTATGCCCTTTTAAATCTTAATGCAAGCATAAAAAACAGGCTTCCTCAAAGGAAAAATTTGATTCTTCAAAGTCAAATTTTTGATATGGACGGAAAGCTTGTTTACGAGGGCAAAAGACCTCTGTGTCTTTTTTCGGGGGATAAGGAAGTTTGCGCTTTTAATGTCAGCCTTGATAATCCAAAACTTTGGAGCGATGAAAATCCGTATTTGTACACGATTAAACATTCCATAATCGATAAAGAAGAAGTTGTGGATACTGATGAGTGCAGATTCGGTATAAGAGTACTTGGCCTTGACAGAAAAAAAGGTTTTAGCGTTAACTCAAGAAGTGTTAAATTAAGAGGCGCTTGTATTCACCACGATAACGGACTTTTGGGTGCGACAAGCTTATACGAAGCCGAATACAGAAAAATAGAAAAGATGAAAAAGGCGGGCTTTAATGCCATAAGATCCGCACATAATCCCGCATCTCCCGCTCTTTTAAGGGCTTGCGACGAGCTGGGAGTTTATGTCATGGATGAGGCCTTTGACATGTGGAGCAGATGCAAAAACGAAAATGATTATGCCATAAATTTTGATAGTTCATGGCGCTTTGACGTGGAAGCCATGGTAAAAAAAGACCGCCCACATCCAAGCGTTATTATGTATTCCGTGGGAAATGAGATACCTGAAATCGGAAATGACAAAGGTGCAAAACTTTGCAAAGAAATATCGGATTATATAAAGAGCCTTGATGACAAGCGATTTACCCTTGCAAGTATAAACGGAGTTTTTGCCGCCGGTGATTGCATCGGAAAGATTATGGCAGATATTCATACCCAAGGCGATACAAGCGGAAATGTTAACGATTTTATGACTCTCCTTGATACACATATGGGAGAGGTTGTCAATCATAAAGAAATCTCGGATCGTTTGGACAAAGCTTGTGCATTTACGGATATTGCGGGATATAACTATATGGCCCCTCGTTATGAAAATGATTTGAAAAACTATCCCGACAGAATAATTGTGGGAAGCGAAACTTATCCGCCGGCTATTGCAAAAGAATGGAAGCTGATAAGTAACTTGCCGAATGTTATAGGCGATTTTACCTGGACAGGTTGGGACTATATCGGCGAAGCCGGAGTTGGGGTGACTGGTTACAAGCCGGGTGAGGGAGGATTTGCATCTTCCTATCCTATACAGTTGGCTTATGTGGGAGACTTTGACATTACCGGCTTTAGAAGACCTGCTTCTTATTTTAGAGAAATTGCTTACGGCTTTAGAAAAAATCCTTATATAGTTACGCAAAACCCTTACAGATACGGGCAAAAAACCTTTACAACTCCTTGGATTATTTCCGATTCCATTGAAAGTTGGACATATCCGGATATGGAAGGAAAGCCGATTGTTGTTGAAGTTTATTCAGCCGGCGATGAGGCAGAACTTTTTGTAAATGATAAAAGTCTTGGAAGAGAAAAGGTAAAGGACTGTATAGCAAGATTTGATTGCATATACAATCCGGGAACTTTAAAAGCCATTTCTTACGAAAACGGCAAAATAATAGGCGAAAGCCTGCTTAAGACAGCCAAAGAAAGCAGCTTAAAAGCCAAGCTTTCATATACAAAGGGAAATTTAAGCTACATTGATATTATAAATGCCGACGAAGAGGGAGTGATTGACACATTCAGCCAAGTTAAAATCAAATTAACTGTCGAAGGCGCCCTTGAATACAGAGTGGGATCCGCTAATTATGCTCCGGACTATAATTATATCGGAGATGAAACGGATTTGTTTTTGGGAAGAGTGCAGCTGATAATAAGAAAGAAGGACGAAAAGGATAAAGCAGTTATTAAGATTAAATCGGATAATGAAGAGATAACAATTACGATTTAACTTTTTGTTTTCTCTTAATCTTTAGATTGTCTTCATTTAGTTATCACATTTAAAATATAATATAGGTCTAACGATAAAGCATATCATTAAATTATGATATGCTTTATCTTTATATAGATTATTTTGAAAAAAAGCAACTTAATGTGATATTTATTAAATGAAAGGATAATGGCTATGAGAAAAATATTTAAGAATAAAATAAAAGTCTTTCTTGTGCTTGCACTTGCGTTGGCGATGATGATGTCTCTTGCGGCATGTAATAATTCAAATTCGTCAAGCACAAGTACACAGGCGGATACAAGTTACACAAGTATAGATATAGAAGACGATATTGAATTTCCGACAGAGCCGGTTGTGGGAACATATAACGGAAATGTGGATGCAACAATAACTTTGTCGGGTGATAGTGCAAGTGTTGATAATGCAGACGGCGTTACAATAGACGGCAGTACAATTACCATTACAAAAGCCGGAAGCTATCTCTTTACGGGTACACTTGATGACGGTCAGATAGTAGTTGATACTGCTGACGAATCAAAAGTTGAAATTATCTTAAACGGCGCAAAGATTACAAATGACGACAATGCAGCGATTTATGTAGTTTCAAGTCCTAAAAAGACACATATTATTTCGGCAACGGATTCGGTAAATATAGTGGAAGACGGCGAAACATACAATGTGGATGAGACCGACACGGACGCTCCATCGGCGGCAATCTACAGTATGGACGATTTGGAACTTGAAGGCGAAGGCGCGATTTATGTAACGGGCAATTATAACAAGGGCATTATGAGTAAAGATGATTTGGAAGTAAGCTCGGGAGAAGTTTACATAAAATCTATCGATGACGGTATAAGAGGTAAAGATTCCGTTACAATCACTGACGGCCTCGTATATGTAGTTGCAGGCGGTGACGGTATCAGAACAAGTAACGAAGATGATGCTACAAAAGGATATATCGAAATAAGCGGTGGTACAATCTACGTAAATGCGGCACTTGATGCTATCCAAGCTATTACGGACCTTAACATTACAGGCGGAGCCTTTGATATTACAAGCGGCGGCGGAAGCGAAAATGCTTCAACAAGTTCGGATAGTTGGGGCGATTGGGGCAATATGTCCGGTGAAAACTTCCAAGGCGGCCCGGGCGGCGGCCGTATGCAGGGACAGGATCAGTCAGGCGGACAGATGCAAAGACCGGAAAACTTTAACTCCGCAAATGATGTTACGACCACATCGGAAACAGCTACTCTTGAAGCAAATGAAGTGAGTGAAGTTACGGCGAATGAAACAACGACAATAACTGCTCAAACTACGGATACAACAAGCGCAAAAGGTATTAAAGCCGGTAATTCGATTAATATTTCGGGCGGTACATTTACATTTGATACATCGGATGATGCAATCCATACAAACGGCAATCTTAGCATAAGCGGAGGCACATTCGAAATAGCTTCCGGTGATGACGGAATGCATGCTGACGGCGACATTACAATAAATGCGGGAACAATTAACATTACAAAAGCTTACGAAGGCATCGAAGCATCAAATATTACGGTTAATGACGGAACAATTTCCACAGTTACAAGCGATGACGGATTTAATATCTCCGGCGGTGCCGATCAGTCATCAACAACAAACAGAGCGGGTGCGGGTAACTTTAACGTTACAAACGGAGTCCTTGAAATAAACGGCGGTGTAATAAACGTAGAATCTACCGGTGATGGACTCGATTCCAACGGAAGCATTGTTATTAACGGTGGCTTGGTAACGGTTAGCGGACCTCAAAACAATGACAATTCGGCAGTTGACTTTGAAGGCTCATGTACCGTAAGCGGAGGACTTTTACTTGCATCAAGCGGACAGGGCATGATGATGGGTGAAGGAAGCGTTATGGGCTCCGGCGCAGGCGTTATTACATATTCGGGTAGCCAGATTAGTGCAGGAAGCGTTATTACGGTTAAGGATTCAAGCGGAAACGAAGTTGCAAGCTTCACATCCGTAAACGGCGGTTCGCTTATTATCGCAGCGGGAGCTGATATAGAAAGCGGCAGCAGCTATACATTAACTGCAGGAAATACAAGCCTTGGAAGCGTTACGGCTAAATAAAAGGCACAAAAAATAAGCATATTCGGAACATATATTGTTAGAAATGCCGAAAAATCGCCTGTTGACATGTAAGTTACAAGGGTGTATAATGAACAACATAAATAAGGCTAGATTATCGAGTGGACCGACGAGGTCCACTCTTTTTATGCCCAGCATATGAAAGGAAAGAAAGGTGTTTTAATGGCAAAACGCGAAACCTACGTTGAGAGAACAACACAGCTTTTGGAACCTATAATTGAGGCCAACAACTTTGAACTTGTTGATGTAGAGTATGTAAAAGAAGGAAGCAATTTTTACCTTCGTGCATATGTTGACAAGGAAGGCGGCTTCACCGTCAATGACTGCGAGCTTGTAAGCAGAGCTTTGGAAGCCAAGCTTGACGAAGAAGACTTTATTGAAGATGCCTATATCTTGGAAGTCAGTTCTCCCGGTCTTACAAGACCTTTGAAAAAGGAAAAAGATTTTGAAAGAAATATGGGAAAACTTATAGAGATTCATCTTTATAAAGCAAGAAACAAACAAAAAGTTTTGGTGGGAGAGTTAAAAGCTCATACACCGGACAGTGTTACCATCACAGATGAAGATGGCAATGACGAGACGATTGAAATGCGCGAAATATCACTTATTCGCCCATATATAGAATTTTAACAATACAGTTTGGATACATTCACTTAGGAGGAAAAAATGGATAATTTAGAATTAATAGCTGCATTGGATATTTTAGAGAAAGAAAAAGATATAAGCAAAGACGTGCTTTTCGAATCAATCGAAAATGCTCTTATCACAGCTTACAAAAACAGCAATGCAAAGGCAGAAAACGTTAAAGTAACAATGAACAGAGAAACGGGTGAAATTCACGTTTACTCCGAAAAAGAAGTTGTTGAATCCGTTGAAGACAAAACAACACAGATTTCATTGGAAGATGCAAGAAAAATCAACAAAAAGGCTGCAGTGGGCGAGACAATCTGCGAAGAAGTGGATGCAAAAGACTTCGGTCGTATCGCAGTTGGTGCCGCAAAGAACGTTATTACACAGAAAATCAGAGAAGAGGAAAGAAAATCCGTATTCAACAAATTTTCGGAACTTGAAAAGAGCATCGTTACAGGTGTTGTTCAGCGTGTTAACGGCAGAAACTACAGCATCAACTTAGGTAAAGCGGATGCAATTCTTACCGAAAACGAACAGGTTAAAACAGAAGTATTTAAACCTACGGAAAGAATCAAACTTTACGTTCTCGAAGTTAAAGATAATGCAAAGGGACCGAGAATTATCGTATCAAGAACACATCCGGATTTCGTTAAAAAACTTTTTGAAGCCGAAGTTTCGGAAGTTAAAGACGGAACGGTTGAAATAAAGAGCATCGCAAGAGAAGCGGGATCCAGAACAAAAATCGCGGTTTGGTCAAACAACCCGGATGTAGACCCAATCGGTGCTTGCGTTGGTCAGAACGGTGCAAGGGTTAATTCCATTGTCAGCGAACTTCGCGGAGAAAAAATCGATATTATCAATTGGGATGAAAATCCGGCCGTACTTATTGAAAATGCATTAAGCCCGGCAAAGGTTATTACTGTTATTGCGGATGAAGACGAAAAATCGGCAAAAGTTATCGTGCCTGATTATCAGCTTTCACTTGCAATCGGTAAGGAAGGACAGAATGCGAGACTTGCAGCAAGACTTACAGGATTTAAAGTAGATATCAGAAGCGAGTCACAGGCAGCTGATTGGATTGCCGAATATTTCGGAG
>SVDN01000020.1 GCA_015057825.1 Lachnospiraceae bacterium | reverse complement strand
AAAAAACAGAAAAAAATAATCGAAAAAAGCCCTCTCGGGATAAAAAATCCAAAAAGGGCTTTTGTCTTCGGTCTGAAAAGGATGCGTAAGCATCCTTTTTTATTCAACACAATTATTTTGGTTAGAGAAAAATATTGAATTTATGACAAGATTGAATTATAATTTTTCTATAAAAATGACATTAAACGAAATAAAAAATAGTTCAAAAATGACATCAAGTGAAAAAATAATTAATTCATAAATGGCATAAGGAGAATCATGTTTAAACGAAAAGTTATTGAAGAATTAAGCGTTTGGAAGGCAAATTATGCACCTAAATATGCAGCGCTGTTGGAGGGACCTCGACGTGTAGGCAAGTCTACCGCAGCAGAAGAATTTGCAAAAGAAAATTACAAAACATATATAAAAATAGATTTTGCTAATATTACAAGAGAATTATTGGCTGTTTTTGATGATATTGCGAATCTGGAAGTATTTTTCTTGCGTATTCAGGCACTGACAAATGTGACTCTTTATAAGAGAGAATCTGTTATTATTTTTGATGAGATTCAGCGCCAGCCACATGTTAGACAAGCAATTAAGTATTTGGTGGCGGATGGAAGATATGATTATATAGAGACGGGTTCATTAATTAGCATAAAGAAAAATGTAAAAAATATTGTGATTCCTTCAGAAGAACATAAAATATCCGTTTATCCCATGGATTATGAAGAATTCATGTGGGCTATTGGAAATAACACATATGATAGTTTGAGAGAACTGTATAGACTTAATACAGCGGTCGGTGATGGTGTTAATAGAAAGTTGATGCGAGATTTTAGAATTTACATGGCCGTCGGTGGAATGCCACAAGCAGTGGAAGCGTATGTTAATGGAAAGAATTTTGCTGAAATAGATAGAATAAAGAGAGGAATAATAAATCTTTATATTGATGATTTCAAGAAGATTGATTCATCGGGATATATAGGGAAGATGTATGAAGCGATTCCCAGCCAGCTTGCAACTGACAAAAAAAGATATATATTGTCGAAAGCCACGGGAAAAAGAAAGACAGATAGAGATATTGAAAGATTGTCAGATTTATTGGATTCTAAAACGGTATTGGCATGTCACAATATCACAAATCCAAGTGTTGCTCTATCACAAACTAAAGATGAAAATATATTTAAACTATATTTAACCGATATTGGCTTATTTACAACCATGATTTTTAAGGCCGCACCAAAGACCGGCGAGAGCATATATAGTAAACTTTTGAGTGATAAGTTACCTGCCGATTTAGGATATTTATATGAAAATATGGTGGCACAGATAATTGCATCCACAAATAGAGATTTATACTATCATACGTGGGGAAAAAAGAACAGCTCTCAATACTATGAAATTGATTTTGTGCTTCAAAACGGAACAAAAATCATGCCGTTAGAAGTAAAATCATCTGCATCTAAGAAGCATGCGTCTTTAGATGATTTTTGCTTAAAGTATTCAAAACATGCGTCAGAACCTATATTATTATCTCAGAAGGACGTTGGAAAGGATGAAAAAATTAAATTAAAACCTATTTATATGCTGCCTTTTATTTTGGAGGATTTAGATAAAAAATCATAGGAAAACAATTATAAAATGGTTTATAATTAATGCATAAGATGCATCAGGGGGATGCATTAAAGAACGGGAGGTATTAAAATGCGAAAATTCGTTGCGGAACTTATTGGAACTTGCGTGCTGGTAGTGTTTGGTTGCGGCACTGCAATGCTTACCGGATGCGAACATTGGGGTGGATATCTTTTAACAGCATTGGCATTTGGTCTGGTAATCGTAGGAATGGCGTATTGTGTGGGAAACATTTCCGGTTGTCACATTAATCCTGCGGTATCGCTTGGAGTACTTATAAGCGGCGGAATGAAAGGCGCTGAGTTTATTCTCTACATCGTAGCTCAGTTTATCGGAGCTTTACTTGGCGGAGGAATCCTAGCTTTGATTTTCGGACTTGGCGGAATAGAAGATGCCACCGGCGGATTCGGCTCCAACGGCCTTGCCGGTGTAAATGGAAGCATTGCTGCCGGACTTGTGGTAGAGATAATTCTTACATTTGTATTCGTACTTATTATCCTAGGCGTAACCAGTAAAAAGTTCAATCACGGCTCATTTGGCGGACTTATAATCGGTCTTTCCCTTGTCTTGATTCATATATTCGGAATCGGACTTACGGGAACCAGCGTAAACCCGGCAAGGAGCTTCGGACCTGCACTTGTGGCACTCTTTAACGGCAACGCTGAACCGATATCCGTACTTTGGATATTCATAGTAGCACCGTTAATCGGCGGTGCCCTTGCAGCTTGTGTACATAGATTCTTAGAAAAGGAAAAGGATGCGTAAGCATCCTTTTTTATATGAAACGAAAAATATAGATTCATACCATAATTTGCTTAAGAGGTATCACAAATTAGTAAAATAAAACACCGCAAATGTGTTAAAATATATTGCGCAAATCTGTTAAATAAAGTACAATTATCCTTGAGGTGAATGATTTAATGGGAAATGAAACTAAACAATATAGAACTCGAATAACAGATTACGCGCTACAGTTGAAATTAGAAGCTTTTGGAGCCGCATTATTAGTTGGCCCTAAGGGTTGTGGAAAGACTACTACCGGCAAGCACTTTTCAAATAGTTACATTGAGTTCCAGGATGAAGATAAAAGAGACAGATACCTTGCAGTTGCTGAAAACATGCCTTCAAAGTTGTTGATAGGTGAGAAACCTCGTCTTTTTGATGAATGGCAGGATGCACCGAAAATATGGGGAGCAATTAGAAAAGATGTTGACGATACAGGGCTAAAAGGTCAATATATTTTAACCGGATCGTCGTCTCAAAAGGTTGAAACGCCACATACGGGAACATTACGAATATCAACATTGAAAATGTTTCCTATGAGTCTTTACGAAAGTGGAGAATCATCAGGAAATATTTCGTTAATGGATCTTTTTGATGGAAAAAATGTTGAGTGGGAAGAGTCAAAATTGGGCATTGAAGATTTAATATATGCTATATGTAGAGGTGGTTGGCCGCAAAGTGTGAGTATAGATAATAAAGAAGCGGCATTGTCTGTTGCATCGGATCTTTTTTACCAAACATGCCATACCGACATTTCAAATATAAGCGGGAAGAAAAGAAATCCGCTTTGGGCAGAGCGTTTGCTTCGTTCGTATTCGCGAAATATATGTACGTTGGCGGAGACAAAGACTATTTACGCTGATACAGCGACAACTACAGAAATCTCAAAACCGACATTTTATGAATACTTTCATGATTTAGAAGAATTGTTCATTATAGATGAACTTCCTGCGTGGTGTCCTGCAATTAGATCAAAAGAAGCTATACGTGCGGGAAATAAGAGAAATCTTGTTGATCCATCTATTGCAGTGGCTGCACTGGGATTGAGTCCGGAGTATTTTAATACGGATTTTAAAACGTTGGGTTTTCTTTTCGAATCATTATGTATACGTGACTTGAAAATATATTCGTCGAGCATGAATGGCGAAGTATCGTACTATCATGATCGTTATGGGCTTGAGGCTGATGCAGTGCTTCATCTTAAAGATGGTCGATATGCGTTAATTGAATTTAAACTTGGAAGTAAAGAAATTGACTTGGGAGCAAAGCATCTATGTGAAATAGAACGCCTTATTATTGAGTATAATAAAAAGGAAAAGCAGGTGCCATTAAGGTTGCCGGACCTTAAGCTTGTTATTACTGCAACAGAGTATGGATATAAGCGTGATGATGGAGTTTATGTTATACCGATAGGCTGCTTGAAAAATTGAAAATGGTTACATTTCAAAGCTAATTTTAGTGTAAAAATGACATTAGGGTTAAAAAGCCACTATATCACTGTAGCGATATGGTGGCTTTTTGATGCCGAATTTCCGCCAAAAAAAAGCGCTTCGCGCGCGTGATACTCTACGAGTATCACATACTGTAAGCTACTTGACAGTAGCTTACATATACATAAATAAAAGTATTAACTGATAGGAATAGATAAAAGCCGGAGGCTTTTATCTATTCCTAAAATGCGTGACTTTGCGGTCGCAACATCGGTTCATTGATAAGTTAATAGATTAAATTCAAAGGATACCTTTCTTGTTTAACTTAAGAAAGTGAAAACGTGCTGATTTCGAGCAGGGGACGGGGCAGGAACTATAGGATTTGATTGCTTGTTTTAAATATTTGGTTATAGAGAGGAAGAGGTTTGAAAAATGAAAGCATTTTTATTAAAATTGGCAGCGATTATAGTGCAGCATAAGTTAGTAGCAGGAATAGTGGCAGCAGCAGTTGTAGCAGGTGGAGTTACAACAGGCGTTGTTGTACATAATAATAATGTTAACGACAATAATGATGTTGTTGTAGCAGAAAATGAAACAAAGGAAACGAAAGAAAAAGAAACTACAAAGAAAACGATTAGTTTAGAATCATTAAAAGTTGCTTTAAAAGATGAAGCAACTGTTTTTTATACTGATTCTGCAATTACAAATGATTTATTTACTGTAATTGGTGTATATTCTGATAAATCTGAAAAAGAATTAACTGAATTTACAATTACACCTGTTGAATTAGTGGTGGGAGAAAATACTATTAATTTTGTTGTAAAAGATAATGGAAAAGATGTTTCTGTTGATTTTACAATCAATGTAGTTGATAAACCAACAGAAGCACAACCAAATGAAGAATATAATGAATATAGTAATGTAGATAATACAGATTATAATACAGAAAATAATGGAACATATTATGATGGACCAAGAGCTAAGACACATGAAGAAGCTTTAGACTGGTGCAGAAATCACTCAGATGATTATATATATGCTTGTGGCGGTTATATAAATATTATATTTGATCATGTAGGTGTTAGTGCATATACACTAGACTTTATAGGAGAACTTGATGCTACTCATTATAATGCAGATGAAAAAGCTATTGAAATTGCAGTTAATGTTTTGGGGTATAATTATATTGGAAGTGGCACAGAATATGGTATGTCATGTAACTATTTTTCAAATGGAAGTGAAACAATTTTTTTATGGTGTGGAGAACATGAGTTATCTTATTTTTATCACTCAGGATTTCAATATGATTTTTTAATAAAGGAGTAATAATATGAAAAAAATTATTTTTAGTTTAATTATTATTTTTTTATAAAAATATTATATTTGCTGGTGCCTGGGGAGACGGTACATATGGTTATATAGATACCGGAGTTGGCACAGATTATGATGTACATTGGGGAAATGGAAAAGATGGATATATAGGTTAAGCATTTAATAAATAATATATATTGGAAAACAAAGCACCCGAATCGGTAGTTTGACGGTCCGGGTGTTTTTTATTTGATTAGATGTAATACGATTTTAAAAAAAGGAAGTGAATTAAAATGTCTTTCAAAAACAGCGAAACAAAAACAAAAGAGGATATTCTGTCTGCTTATAATGAAATAATAGGGTATATGAGAACTATTGCTAAAAAAGTAGCTGATGAGCTAAGAGACTCACATTGTCACGAAAAATATACAATACAAATCAATGGTAGCAGAGGGAATAGAAATCATGCGGGACTTATTAATCAACACATAGGTATTAGCTTTAATATGGGGAGAAAAACGGCATATTACATAAGCTTTACATCGTTAAACATTGATGATAGTAGTTATAACGTTCATGAAGCGATTGGTAGAGTACAGTTTATGATAGCTCATGAAAATAAAGATGCAGGATGTCCAAATGAAAAGTTAAAATGTAAAGCAGGTGATAACTGCTACGTAATACACTATCCTATAATGTCAGAAGATAAAAGCGGAAGTAATGATTTACTTCTCATAAAAGCACAGGGTGAAGATGAAAGAATTTATGATTGGGATAATTTTTTTAAAGGAAAAGAAATCCGTCGTATTTATCAAACCGGTTACAAGCTTTTTGGTGAAGCGAGTGGTGATGCAAAAGAAGATAGATTTTTGGAAGATGAGGACTCCATTGATGAATTCTGCACAATGATTGTCAGCTTAATCAACTACTTGGACAGCCGTAATAAAACTAATTTATAAAACAATTTCGCTACTGTGATAAAATTTATATGAAAAATATAGCAAAGCGAGAACTTGCTTATGAAAGAAGAAAAAGGATGCGTAAGCATCTTTTTTATGCAGCCTTCTGAAAAGTGCAGAGCAAATCGTCTGAAAAGTGCAGAACAATTTATCTGAAAAGTGCAGAATAAAACTCTTGAAAAGTGCAGAATGAAATGGTAAAATTGCCTTAAACAGAGGAGGTGCGGCTATGAGCTTGGTAAAAGAAGGATATAAGCAAAGGCTTATTGATAAAAGAATAGAAAAATATCTTAAAATATTCGGAGCGGTTTCAATAGAAGGGCCTAAATGGTGCGGAAAGACATGGACAAGTCTAAATCACGCAAATAGTGTAACTTATCTTACAGAGAAAAGTTCAAAAGATATGGCGCAAGTTGATCCTAAGTATATCTTTACCAAGGATAGACCGCAGTTAATAGATGAATGGCAAGTTGTTCCTGAGGTCTGGGATGCGGTTCGCCATGAATGCGACAGCGATCACAATAAGGGTAAGTTTATTCTTACAGGTTCCACATCTTTGGAAAAAACAGAAGATGAAGGCAAAGTATATCATACAGGAACAGGAAGAATTGCAACTGTAAGAATGCAACCTATGAGCTTGTTTGAATCCGGGGATTCTACGGGAGAAGCCTCTTTATCTTTAATGTGCAAAGGAGAAATAAAGGATGGATTTGTTAGGAAAGTTGAACTTGACGAAATAGCACATTTAATAGTACGTGGCGGATGGCCGGAAAATATAGAAACAGAGCGCACAGATGCCGGGATTATTCCAAAAAGCTATATTGAATCGGTTATAACAAAAGATATGCACGAAAGGCAAACGAAAAAAAGAAGTCCGGTAAAAATGAAAATGCTGATTAGAGCTTTGTCTAGGAATGAATCAACAGTAGTTGGAGATAAAACCCTTGTTAAGGACATTGAGGATTATGAGAACGGGGATGAACTGATTGAAAGTAGAGACACCATTACTGACTACAAGAAAGTGTTGGAGAGTTTATATCTGATTGCTGATCAAGAGGCATATAGCCTTAATTATAGGTCTTCAAAGCGGGTTGGGAAGTCGTCGAAAAGACACCTGGTCGACCCATCGCTTTGCTGTGCAAGTCTCAATCTTACTGTTGAAAAATTGTTGAATGATCATGAAACCTTGGGGCTTTTGTTTGAAGCGCTGGTAGAAAGAGATCTTAGAATATATGCAGACTATCTGGGAGGTAATCTGTATCATTTCAGGGATAATGCTTCCGGTGATGAAGTAGATGCCATAGTCGAGTTTGAAAGCGGCGAATATGCTGCCTTTGAGATTAAATTAAGTGATGGAAGCATACAAGATGCGATTAACAGTCTTGCAAAGTTTTACGAAAATGTCTCAAAAAAACCGATATATATGTGTATAATTGTTGGGCATCTTGAGTCGGTGATGGTAGATCCAAAAACGGGAATATACATTGTTCCGATAACGTCTTTATGTCCGTAGAATATATGCGAAATGGAAAAGGATGCGTAAGCATCCTTTTTGTTAAATATGTAATTCTCTATTATGAAGCTCATGTTTTTCGTTAAGAAGTAAATTTCGTAGAAATTTTTCAAGATATTCTGTTGTTTCATAAACTCCATTTTTGATGTTATTGTAATTTGCCCTAACCAGTGCGTTTCTAAAATACCATGAATTATCGGCAAACATGTCGTTTTCAACTTCGAAACCAAGACTACGAAGGTATTTAATAAAGAATACTGCAGTTGCTCTGGTATTTCCTTCTCCAAACACATGAATTTGCCATAAATTTGCTACAAAAACCGCCAAATGATGAATTGTATCATCCATGGAAAGCCCCTTATAGCTAAATTCTTTTTCTTTTGAAAGGTCGTATTCCAAAGTCTCACGAAGCTCTGAAGCCCCGCCGTACATAACGGTATCTCCGTCCAATACCCATTCCTTTTTCGTGATATTGTAATCTCTTACCTTTCCGGCATGGGAAAAAATCCCAAGGAACAATTCGCGATGAATGGCTATATACTGAGTCGGGGAAAAAGAAAAACTTTTTTCAGATAGGATTTTTGCGATTTTTGCAGAAACTTTGTCGGCTTCCTCTGTGCGATTTTCAATTTCCGTACGCTTTTCTTTACTTTCGTAGTAACTGTTGATTAAGTCACCGGCTTCGTCAAGGGTGATTTCACCATCAATGTTTTTCTTTGCGGTCTCATAAAGGTATTTTGAAGGCTTCAGGCCATCTACATCCTGCAAACCTATGGCCGCAGACCAAGCATGCCCCAGTTCCTTTTTTGTCGGTGGAAGGTTTTTAATATATTCATCAAACGGGTTGTTATTTGTGTCTTTCAATTATTTCTCCTTTTGTAAAACCGGCTTAGAGTAACCGGCTATTTCATATACGATCACTATTATTATTTTAACATATCTGCAGGGGCATTTACAGAAAAATCCGCATAAATTAAGGATTTTTTAGGCCTTGCATCTGTATCGCTGCAGCGATACAATTTATATGGAAATTAATATAGCAAAGTGAGAACTTGCTTATGAGAGAAGGAATGAAAAATGATAATCCACGCTTACGATGAAGATTATTTGGCAGGTGCACAAAATGTCCTTGGACACGCAGTGGACTTTGCGGTTATGACTCTTAATATTGATCCGGATAAATTTGGAGATGCTTTTGTAGTGTCGTCAATTTCTAAGCAGTTTGCAAATGGAAATCCTAAATACGTCGCAGGCATGAACGGATGTGAGATTGCAAGGTTTGTTCTTGATGATGTGAATATTGCTTACGGAGAAAAAGAGGATGTGATGTATCTGGATAAATCACCGGAATACTGGAGTGGATGGGCGTTGGCATACTACCAATGGTATAGCGGCAGGTCTTTCACGGAAATCCTAAGCGCTGTGAACTTGTCGAAAATAATTGCGATGTACAGCCCATATCACGAGATGGACATTATGCAGTTTGTAGATAAAATGAACGAGATAATGCTTGAAGCATATCCTATGGTTAGGTTACGTGCGCGTCGAGAGGCATGTGGCTATTCACAGTCTCAGCTCGCCCGAGAATCAGAAGTGCCTTTAAGGCAGATTCAAATGTTTGAGCAAAGGCAGCGAGATATCAACAAAACCGCCGCTGCAACCTTGTTGCGCTTGAGCAGAACCCTTCATTGTAGGATGGAGGATTTGATGGAATTAAACTCATAAAAGTGTAAAAATGATATTAGGTTTAAAAAGCCACTATATCACTGTAGCGATATAGTGGCTTTTTGATGCCGAATTTCCGCCAAAAAAAAAGCGCTTCGCGCGCGTGATACTCTACGAGTATCACATACTGTAAGCTACTTGACAGTAGCTTACATATATATAAAAAAGTATTCACTGATAGGAATAGATAAAAGCCGGAGGCTTTTATCTATTCCTAAAATGCGTGACTTTGCGACCGCAACATCTGTTCATTGATAAGTTAATAGGTTGAATTCAAAGGATACCTTTCTTGTTTAACTTAAGAAAGTGAAAACGTGCCGATTTCGAGCAGGGGACGGGGCAGGAACTATAGGATTTGATTGCTTGTTTTAAATATTTGGTTATAGAGAGGAAGAGGTTTGAAAAATGAAAGCATTTTTATTAAAATTGGCAGCGATTATAGTGCAGCATAAGTTAGTAGCAGGAATAGTGGCAGCAGCAGTTGTAGCAGGTGGAGTTACAACAGGCGTTGTTGTACATAATAATAATGTTAACGACAATAATGATGTTGTTGTAGCAGAAAATGAAACAAAGGAAACGAAAGAAAAAGAAACTACAAAGAAAACGATTAGTTTAGAATCATTAAAAGTTGCTTTAAAAGATGAAGCAACTGTTTTTTATACTGATTCTGCAATTACAAATGATTTATTTACTGTAATTGGTGTATATACTGATAAATCTGAAAAAGAATTAACTGAATTTACAATTACACCAGTTGAATTAGTAGTTGGAGAAAATATTTTAACTTTTAAAATTAATAATGTTTCTACAGATTTTATTATTAATGTATCAGAAAAACCAGTAGAAACTACAGAATATGTAGATAATGGCAATCCAGATTATAATTATGAAGAACCGAATAATGAAACTGGTGAATTACTTAATGGAGGTATAACACAAGAAGAAGTAGATGCTAGAATGAGAGCAACTGGTTGGGAAATTTATTATATAGATGGCAATCGCATTCAAGTAAAGGACAGAGGGGAATCTGGAACAGATTTTCAAGTAATTTATCCAACAGCTTATGGTTATTGTGATAATAATAGATCTCTAGATTGGGCTATGAGAATTCTTCCAAATTATGGATATACTTATGTAAGAACTTATGATGTTATTTATAATGGTAAACCACAAACATCAACAGAATGGACAAGAAATGGTTTTACATATGAATGCAATGCTTGGGAAAGCCTTAATGGTGATGGCTCATGTGTTAATGCTTGTAGAATATAATTTATATTATAATTTTTAATTAAGGAGTATTTTTATGAAAATATTTAAAAAAATAATAGTATTTTTATTACTATTTATATTTATAACATTGCCATTATCTACCAATGTATATGCTGGTGTATGGTCTGATGGTTCATATGGTTATGTTGATACTGGAGTTGGAACAGATTATGATGTTCATTGGGGGCATGGTGAGGATTTAGCATATTTCATACATTCTGCGGTAAATGGACAAGGAACATGGCCTTATTGGCAAATGCCGGAACAATATTGGCATGGTGCAGATTTTAATTATTGGACTTTCAATTGTATAAAATATGCTACTATAGCAAAAAATTGTTCTCACAGTTCCGGAGATTGGAATTATGTTGCTGATATAAATTGGAATTGGTGGAATAATTCTCAAGGTATAGATAAATATTATCCATATGTGAATATGGAAATGAAACATTAGGTGGATTATCATTTGCATCAGAAACTATACAAGGTTTTATTAAAAATTTTTATTATTAAACTTATTTAATATAAAAGCATTCAGATTGAGTATTTTATTTAAATCTGAATGCTTTTTTATAATTTACGATAAAATTCAGAAAGGATAAGGTAAGATATGAAAAAAACGCAAGAAAATCGAGAAAGTGAAAATTTAACCGATAAGCTACAATCAGGTTATTCCGATATGATTGCCGGATTGTTAAAAATTCAAGAAAAAGTTGCCGCTAAACTAAAAACCATGCTAAAGGGGTATGATGTAAATTCTCACGGAGGAAAGAAAACCCAAAAACATGCCGGACTTATACAACAACATATGGGGATTGGTTTGGATTATAGGGGTGAAAAAGTCAGCAAATACTATATCAGCTTTACATCAATGAACGTGGACAAAAAAAGAGGAAACATACACGAGGTAATTGGTAGAATCCAGTTTATGATTAAAGATATTAATGCAGATGCAGGAGATCCCAATGATGTTGCTGTAAGCAAAGAAGGCAAACTATGGCTTGAGATAAACTACCCGACAATGAGTGAAGATTATCGTAATAATGACAAACTTCTCACAAAAGCAAAGAACAACAATCAATACGATTGGAAATTATTCTTCGGAAATGACAGGATTCGACGTATTTATCAAACAGGCTACAAGCTTATTGGCGATGAAGGGCGTGATGCGAAAGAGGATATCATTTTAAACGAGGAAAATATTTCCGAATTCTGCACTATGATTGTCAGTCTAATAAATTATTTGGACAGTCTCAAGGAAGAAGGAAAAATTAACTGATTACACCAACCTTCTGAACACTCTGAACACGCCATCCTTGGTGATGTCATCTATAAGTTTTGTAAACTCATCAAGGCTGACTTGCTCATCGTGTTCAAACCACCATTTTACGCACATTAAAAGATTGTTTGGGAAGGTTCTCGCAAACAGTTTTAAGAAAAGATATTTATCCGATGTTTCATCGATTGTATCGCTCATTCTTTCAAATATGTTATTGGCCTCGGCTTCAATCATTTCGTCGTAAACATCCCTTTCCATGCCCGCAGACCACAAAATAACATAAGCATCGCGCTTGGATTGCAAAAATCCCAGGGCTTTCTTTAAATAGTCGCGGTATTCCGGCTCTTCTATCTCTTTAACCGAAGCATCAATAAAGAAAGGCATCATATGCTCGCTGAATTCCTTGATGGTTTTGTTGATATATTTATCAAGCAAGTCATACTTATCCGTATAATATTTATAAAAAGTAGAACGGTTAATGTCCGCTTCTTTGCAGATGGTATCAACCGTTATCTTTGCTAAAGGCGTTGTTTCCAGGTTCTTAAGCAAAGCATCGTCTATACAATTTAAAGTCTTTTTTACTCTCGGATCTTCTTTTGACATCAATTATTCCTCCGTTTTATTATTACGATTATATATAAACAAACCCCGTATATGATTTGTTGACTTTGCAAACTTATATTATTTATATTAATAGCTAATCGAATCAAGGATAGGCATTAGCAAACAACTATCATTATAAATCAATTATCCCGTTGATAAAAGAGTTTTTAAACAATTTTCAAAAAAATGTTGGAAAAGCAACAAATTTACATTTATTAATGATATTTTTTTAACAATCTACTTGTTAGAATATATATAAACGTGGAAGTGTGCGCACTCACACATCCAAAAGAAAAACAACAATCAGGTTTAACCTGAAGAAGAGGAGATTGAAAAATGAAAGTTTTAGGTATTGTAGCAGGCCGTCACAACGGTAACAGCGAAATTCTTGTTAAGGAAGCACTCAGTGCCTGTCAGGAAAAAGGCGCAGAATGTACATTAATCAACCTTTTTGATTACAACATCAAACCATGTACGGGTTGCGAATCATGTACAATGATGATGGGTGAAATGGCTCAGGGTAAGAGAGATAACTATCCGGGCTGCGTTCTTAGAGACAAAGATGATATGCAGAAAATCATGGATGTTTTCCAGCAGCAGAACGCTATCATCGTTGGTGTTCCTGTATATGACTTAACACCAAGCGGTCTTTACACAGTATTTGCTCAGAGATTTTTGGCTTACGAGCTTGCATTCCTTCTTAAAATCGGCGTAGTTAAAGAGGATCCACATTGCGTAGCAGGTCTTATTTCCGTTGGTGGTTCTTGCCACGACTGGATGGGATTCGGTCTTGAATCAATGGCTGCAACAATGTTTACACAGTCAATCCAGGTTGTAGATCAGATGAGAGCAACAAGAAACGGTCGTCCGGGTAACGTTCTTCTTAAGGCTGATCAGCTTGCAAGAGCTCACAAAATGGGCGAAAACATTATTAAATCAATCCAGACAGAGCCTGAAAAGAGAGGATGGCTCGGTGATGAAGATTGGGGTCTTTGCCCTAACTGCCATGGTGGACTTGTATTCCCGGGTGAAGTTCATTGGGATGGAGTACAGTGGCCTTTCGAATGCGCGGTTTGCGGTGCCGGCGGTGACTTGGTAAGAGATGAAGCTACAGGCAAAGTTAAATTTGTTCTTGCTCCTGACGGACTCAGCCGTGACAGAAACAAAAACGAATGTCGTGATCTTCACCTTGACGAAATCGTAGAAACAAGAATCGATTTCTTCAAACGTCAGGAAGAAGTTCAGAAACTTTATCCAAAATATAAAGAAATGAAATTCAAAACTATATAATTACCTTAGGCTAAAACGGGAAACCGTTAGCATAGAAACAATAATGTTAATTATTGTAAGGTGGGAAAAGGGCGTCTTGAAAAAGGCGCTCTTTTTCGTTAAAATAAAAAGGTATTATCAAATGGTATTTCGGATAAATCAGATGTGGGGATTTCTTGATATTTCCGATGAAAAAATAAATAACTTGACATTAAAATTTGATAAGCTATAATTATGGTATACCAAAGGTATGCCAAATTGTATTATATTAAAATGTAACTGATGTAAGTGTGATTTTGTCGGGGTTTGCAAGCCCTTGGCAAAGGAGTGAGGAATAGTAATGAGTGAGAAAAAACAAGGATTTGACATGGACTTTGTAGCGGCAACTACCGTGGAAGGCATTAAGGATGCCGGCAAGCTTTCCATGTTCAAAAAAAGCGAGAAAAAGGAAAAGAAGGAAGACGAGATAAAGCGTGTGAAAACATGCTGTCGTGCCTGTATTGCCAACTGCGGCGTTATTGCCACAGTTAAAAACGGTCGTGTTATCAAGCTTGAAGGCGACCCTGCGGACCGCATGAGCAAAGGTAGAATGTGCGCCAAGGGATTGTCGGGTATTCAGGCTCTTTATCATCCAAACAGAAACAAATATCCTATGATGCGTGTGGGCAAGCGCGGGGAAAACAAATGGCGTCGTATTTCCTGGGAAAAGGCAATCGACATTATTGCTCACAAGCTTGTGGAAACTAAGCAAAAGTACGGTGCGGAAACGGTATTTTGCTCAACCGGTGGCGGCGGCAATCCGGAGATCTGGAGTATTGCACGCTTCTGTAATATTTTTGGTACTCCAAACTGGTTCGAGCCGGGCTGCGCTCAGTGCTATCTTCCCCGTGTAGTTGCATACACCATGATGTACGGCGGCGTTGACCCAAGTATCGCGGATTCCAATGCTCTTGAAATATATGATACATTCGATACTCCTATAAAAACACTTGTACTTTGGGGCACAGACCCTTCATATTCATGCCCTGCAAGCGGCGGCGGCGCTGTAGCGGACCTTCGCGCTAACGGCGTTAAAACCGTAGTTATCGACCCACGTCTCACACCGGATGCGGCAAAAGCAGATGTATGGCTTCCGCTTCGCCCGGGTACCGATGTTGCTTTGCAGCTTGCATGGATCAGATATATTATTGAAAACAAATTGTACGATGAAGATTTCGTTATGAAATGGACAAATCTTCCTTACCTTGTAGACGTTGAAACAAAGATGAATTGGCGCGCAAGCGTAAGTAATGATGAAAACATTCCCGATACATTCTATGTTTGGGATGAGAAAACAAATTCTCCGAAAGAAATGGAATATCCATGGGATGACAGCCTTTCACCTGCTTTGATGGGAACTTTTGAACATGAAGGAAAGACCTATAAAACAGGCATGCAGCTTCTTTGGGAAAGTGTTGAAAAATACACTTTGGAAGTTGCCGGCGAAATATGTGAGCTTGACCCTGAAAGAATCGAAAAGGGTATTAGGCTTTATGCCGAAAACACACCAAGCGGTCTTGCAATCGGTGTAAGTACCGACCAGACACCAAACTCAACGCAGGCAGCTATGGCAGCGGCAACACTTGATATTTTGGTGGGTAATGTTGAGCGCCCGGGTGCGCTTCTCCAGCGTTTCAGAACCAGCGGCGTTTTTGATATGCCAAACTACCCGGTGCCTATTGCGGCTTCCAAACTTCCGGACGAACAGCTTAAGAAAAGGCTTGGTGGTATCGAGCACAAGGGATTACATATTTGGTTTGCGGGACATATTACCAGCGTTTTTGATGCGGTACTAACAGGTAAGCCTTACAAGCCTCGTGTTTGGATTGACCGTTCCGGTAACAAAATGGCAGCGGTTGCTGACAGCCAGAAGGTAAGACGAGTTATAGACGAACTTGATTTCATAGTTCATATGTATATGTATCCTACATCATTTTCAGCTTACGCGGACATCCTTCTTCCGACGGAAGAGTGGCTTGAAACCGACATGATTGTGGAAACATGTAACACTTTATGTGCAAGACAGCAGGTGGTTCATCTTTGGGAAACAATGGATGAAACTCTTATTTGGTCTAAGATTTGTAAGCGCTGTGGCGAACTTGGTGACGAGGACTGCGCGAAGGCCTTTGATGCGGATTACATGGGCAATGACCTTCCTTACTGGGATAAGGTTACAGACCTTTGGGATCATTTCTTAAGTCGTATTAACTTAAGCTTTGACGATTTGAAGAAAAACACTCCTTATACATATATGTCTAAGGAAGAATGGAAAGATTATTACGTTTACAAACATATAGATGAAAAGACGGGCAAGGAAAGAGGATTTAACACGCCTTCCAAGAAGTGCGAGGTTTATCTTGAAAGCATGATTACCCTTGGAAGAACCGGTAAGCCTTTTGCAAAATGCGAACTTCCGCCTGCATCAAAAGACTACGAGCCATTGCCTTATTACTTGGAACCGGCCGAAAGTCCGAGAGATGCAGAGTTTGCAAAGGAATATCCGCTGGTTATGACCAACGGTCGTGTGCCTTATTTCCATCACAATACACTCCGAAACGTGCCGTGGCTCAGAGAAATCTATCCGGTGCCTGAGATTTGGATGTATCCGACTGACGCCGAAAAATACGGCCTTGAAGACGGAGCTTGGGCTTGGGTTGAGTCCAAGCGCGGCAGAATAAGAGCTGTGGTTTCCGTTACGGAAGGCATCAAGCCGGGTGCGGTTTATATGGAACGTTTCTGGAATCCGGAAACATTAAATACCGAAACTCACGGTTGGAAAGAAATGAACGTAAATGTATTAACCAAAGCGGATGCACCGTTTAACGATGTTGTTGGAACCTATACACTCAGAGCATTTTTGGTTAAGGTTTATCCTGCGGAAGGAGCGCCGGAAGGCATACTTACCAATCCTCAAGACTTCGCAAGATGGCTTGCGATGCCTACAGACCCTACAGCGGAGGTGAAGTTTTAATGAAACAATTAGCATTTGTAGTAGAAGTTGACCGCTGCATAGGCTGTAAAGGCTGCCAGGTGGCGTGCAAAATGGAAAACGGAACAGACCTTGGTTCCGACAGAACAAAAGTAAGACAGGTGGGACCGATCGGCAAATTCCCGGACCTTAAAATGTATTTCTTACAGACAATGTGCCAGCAGTGTGAAGATCCTGTTTGCGTAAAAGTCTGTCCTACGGGAGCTCTTTATAAGAGCCGTGAAGACGGGGTAATAAGACTTGATTCAAGAAAATGTATCGGTTGTAAAAGCTGTAACAAGGCTTGCCCATATCACGCAAATACATTCAGCCCGATGCGCCAGAGGATGGATAAATGCACCATTTGCTCGGAAGCAAGGGAAAACGGCGAACAGCCTGCTTGCATAAGAAATTGTACCGGCAGAGCACTCCATTTCGGAGATATTAACGATCCGGAAAGCGAAGTATCGAAGTTGATTGCCGAGGCGGGTCCGGAGCATGTATTTACACTTCGTGATTTCGGAAACAAACCATCAACAAGATATATTCTTAAGAATGCACCTTGGCAAGATGTGTTGCCGCAAGAATTGGACGAAGTATCTTTCGGAAAAGGAGGAAAGTTGTATGATTGATTATAAAAACGAGCTGAAAGCCTTAAGCAACAATCGAAAAAATCTATATATCCTCCTTGCGAGATTTTTCAGTAAGGAAGCGGATGAAGAGTTCTTAAAAGAACTTGCGGGTCTTAAACTTCCTCTCGACAGAAAGGAAAACGAAATAGTGGGATTTAAGGCCGCGCTGGAGCGACTTGCCGCATATTTCGAATATGATGCCGGAGAATCTTTGGAAGATTTGGCAGTTGACTATGCAAAGACTTTTCTTGGGGCGGGGCAGGCACAAGGCGTTGCTGCCATGCCTTACGAATCGGTTTATACCGGCTCAAAGAAAATAGTTATGCAGGAAGCATGGAGCGATATTTGCGATATTTACGCAGCAAAGGGTATTGAACCTGATTGCTCGGAAGATAAGATTCTTGAGGACCACATAAGTTTGGAAATGAACTTTATGGCCTATCTTATCGAAGAAGGCTTGGAAATGACGGAAATGCTTCCAAGTCTTGAAGAGCAGAAAAGCTTTATAAACAAACACTTGCTTAACTGGCTTCCGGCCTTTTGCATCGATGTCAGAGAAAATGCGGATACGGAATTTTACAGAATGGCAGCAGAGCTTGTATCAAGCTTTGTTCGTATGGATGCATATATTTTGGATCGCATAATTAATGATAAAAGCGGCGGAATCGTATCGGGAGCAAGCTATAAGTGCAAGACCGACGAGTTGGATAAAGTTTTGGCAGAGCTTAAAAAGTCCTACAGGGTATATGCTCCGAAATTTACAAAAGATGCCGAAACAGGGGAAGAAACCGGTATTGTGCGTTATCAGGAAATCGATAGCGTTTCGGAAATGGTACTTGACAAGCAGTCGGATTTTTCACCGAAAGAGGTTATTTATCCTATTTCCCAGACTATCTTTTCATTTGACGAAAACGGCGTAAAAGAAACAACTTACAAGGATCCGAAAGGAATAGTGGTATTTGCCAGAGCCTGTGATATCAATGCCCTTAAGAGAATGGACAATATTTTCCTTTCAAACGGCGGTTGGAGCGATGTTTACTACAAACAGTATCGCGACAGACTTAAAGTTTTCTTGATAGAATGCAAGGAATCTTTCGATAAATGCTACTGCGTAAGCATGGGAACAAACAAGAGCGAGGATTATTCCGTAGCTTTTGGTTTTAACGGTGATGATATAAAAATCCTTGTTAAGGATGTGGACTTTGATAATTTCTTTAAGGACCTTACTAAGGCAGATTATACACCGTCCTTCGTAGAGGAAAACAAGCTTAAAGTAAGAATTCCGAGTATCACAAAGGACAATATGAAAGATGTTTTTGCCCTTGATATGTGGAAAAAATATAACGACGAATGTATTTCCTGCGGTGGCTGCAACACGGTTTGTCCAACCTGCACCTGTTTTGATACCAAGGATTATCTTAACCAGGAAAACTCTCGTCGTGGTGAGAGAAAACGTATTTGGTCGTCTTGTATGTTGCCGGATTATTCAAAAACTGCGGGCGGCAACGTTGCAAGAAAGCAGCCGGATACAATGATGCGTTTTAAGACTATGCATAAAATCTACGACTACAACGCAAGATTCGGAGGAAGCGAGCACATGTGCGTCGGTTGCGGTCGTTGCATCAACAGATGTCCTGAAGATATTGATTTTTCAAATACAATAAACACGTTGGCAGAAGAAGTAGACAAGTTGGAGGTGAAATAGCATGGAAAATGAAAATGTTTTAATAACAAAGCCTCATAAGATTTTAAGCATTATAAGGCATACAAAAACCGAGTTCACCTTCAGAGTGGAGTGCGACAAGGATCCGGATTTCGGACAGTTCTTTATGCTTTCTCTTCCAAAAATCGGTGAAGCACCGATTTCCGCCAGCGGAAAAGGCCCGGGTTACGTTGAATTTACCATTAGAAATGTTGGCCAGTTAACCCATGCCATATTTGACCTTGAACCGGGTAAAAATATTTTCCTTAGAGGACCATACGGAAATGCGTTTCCGGTTAAACAATTTGAACACAAGGATTTGGTTGTAATATGCGGTGGTACCGCTATGGCGCCGGTTCTTACAATGATAAACCATTTTTACAATCATCCGGAGGTATGCAAATCGGTTAACATAATATCCGGATTTAAAAATTCCGACGCGGTTTTGTTCAGAGATGAAATAAACAAATTTAAAGGCAAATTTAACATGATTGCAACTTTGGACAACGGCGAAGAGGAAGGCTTTGAGCAGGGAATGGTTACGGCTCATGTGGATAAGATTCCTTGGGACAGTTTCGAAGATTATAATGTAGTAATCGTCGGTCCACCTCCGATGATGAAGTTTTCGGCTCTCGAGTGTGCAAAACACGGAGTCACGGATGATAAAATCTGGGTCTCCTTCGAAAGAAAAATGTGCTGCGGTGCGGGTAAGTGCGGCCACTGCAAGATTAACGATACATATGTCTGCCTTGAGGGACCTGTGTTTAACTATGCAGAAGCTAAGGAAAAACTAATGGATTAATCCTATTTTTATTTGCATAACATGCTTGTTTCGTGGTATATTTATATATCATAAGGATGTTCCTTGACATTCTCGCATCGGAAGGGGTTCCGAAATCATAAGCATCGGAGGAGTACTGTTATGGGTAATCAAATTATTATAGCTGTTAGTAGAGAGTTTGGTAGCGGCGGTCTTGATATTGCCGAAAAGATTTCAAGCAAACTGGGAATAACGTTATATGATAAAAACATCTTAAAAAAGATGGAAGAAGAAGGTCAGATTAATGCGGAAATCATGAGCAAGTTTGATGAAAAACCAAGCAATCCATTCTTTACACGTCACATGAGAGGCCTTTCGAATTCCATGGAAGAAAACCTGGCATTTATGCAATTTTTCTTCATAAGAGAAAAAGCCGAAGCGGGCGAAAGCTTTGTGGTTGTGGGAAGATGCGCCGAAGAAGTATTGAAAGATAACGATAATGCGGTATCGGTATTCGTTTTTGGCAGCAAAGAAAAACGAATCGAACGTATAATGCAGCGCGAAGGCGTTGACGAGAAAAAGGCATCTGCCGAAATGAAGAGAATCGATTCCGAAAGAAAACATTATCATAACGGCTATTGCGACTATGATTGGGGCGATTCAAGAGCTTACGATATTTGCATAAGCAGCGATCGCTTAAGCGCAGATACAATTGCGGACGGAATAATCGAGTTGGCAAAGAAAATTATTAAATAATGTTTGTAAAGAATTAAAAGATTAGTCACCCTTTGCAAAGGGTGACTAAATTTAGCGATAAATACTTAAACATTAAAGGTGGACATGCAATGAGAAATATGATTAATTTTGAGGGTTACACAAAAGAAGAACTTCTTAAAATCCTCGATATGGCAAAAACAATCAAGGCAGATCAGAAAAAGTACAGCAAACTTTTGGAAGGTAAAAAGTTATATCTTTTGTTTGAAAAGACATCAACAAGAACATACCTTTCTTTTGCGACCGGTATCACGGAGCTTGGGGGAACATATTACTACCAGCTTTACAAGGATTCAAACTTTGTACTTGGTGACACAACCAGCGAGCTTCAGTATGTAGGCAGAAATGTTGACATTATTATGGGTCGCCTTATTGATAATGAAATGGTTAAACTTTTTGATAAAAAGACAACTGTACCTTTTATCAACGGTTGTGACAGTACTTATCATCCATGTCAGATTTTGGCGGATGCTCTTACAATTATGGAGCATTTTGGTTCATTGGATGTTAAATTCCTTTATATCGGCGCTAAAAACAATGTATTTAATTCTTTGGTTGAATTCTTTACAAAGATGCAAATCGGTAAACTTTACGGTTTTACGCCTCTTGATAATAACACAAATGTGCCTGCGGACTTTTATGAAAATGCAAAGAAAACAGGTTACTATGTTGAACTTGATACATCAATGTCCAAAGAAGAACTTAACAAATATGTAAGAGACATGGACATTTTGTATACGGACACATGGGTTGATATGGAATTCTTTAACAATCCGGCATATGCAAAGAAAAAAGAAGAAACTGTCGGAAAGATGCTTCCGTATCAGATTAACGATGAGCTTATGGAGGGCTCAAAAGCAAAGGTAATGCATGACATGCCAATGCACATCGGATATGAGATTTCTCAATCCGTGGTTGATAAAAATATGGAATTTATTTTAGACGAAGCAGAAAACAGACGTCACGCAGAAAAAGCGGTAATGGCATTCTTGTTGGGTGCTGAAGTTTAATAAAAGATTATAGATATACAACATTTCACTTCGTGAAATGTCGCCGGGTCGCAAGCAATCAGTCACTAAAGTGACAGCTTACGACAGTTCTCGAGCCTATTCTTCTAAAGCGATAGCCATGAAGTTTGGGCCGGTTGGGAAACCAACCCGGGGTTGGGCGGGAAACCAAACAGCCTTCCATTATTGAAAAGAGGGCGGACATAGATTTTAGTACATAATTATGCTAATACGGGAGTCCGTTTATTTAAACGGGCTCTCTTTATTTTGGACAAAAGGATGAAAAGAAATTATTTTAAGAAATTTGCGATTGTTGCATTATCGGCAATCGCCGCAAGCACAATGATTGCAGGTTGCGGGAAGGCAGAAAACGAAGAAAAAGAAACAGAGAGTAAAGCAGAAGCAAAGACGGAATTGTTTGTATTTGCCGCTGCTTCCATGACGGAAACTTTAAATGAGATTAAAGAGCTCTACGAGGCTGAAAATCCGGGGGTTAAGTTGGTTTACACATTTGATTCATCGGGAACTCTAAAAACTCAGATTGAAGAGGGTGCATATTGCGACATATTTATTTCGGCAGCGACGAAGCAGATGGATCAAATCGATATAACATCGGATGCTGAAAAGAATCCCGACAGTCTTGATTTTGTGCTTCAAGGAACGAGACTTAATCTTCTTGAAAACAAGGTGGTATTGGTGGTGCCCGAAGGCAACCCTGCGGGAATCAATTCCTTTAGTGATTTGGCAAATGCATTAAATGCAGGCAACATCAAAATGGCCATGGGAAATGAGGATGTACCGGTAGGCCAGTATACGCAAAAAATATTTGCTTACTTCGGACTGGAAGAATCAAGCCTTGCGGATAAAGGAGTATTAACTTACGGCTCCAACGTTAAAGAAGTAACAACTCAGGTGGATGAAGCATTGGTAGACTGCGGAGTGGTTTATGCCACCGATGCATTTTCCGCCGGACTTGAAAGCGTAGACAGCGCAACAAAAGAAATGTGCGGACAGGTAATTTATCCGGCTGCAGTGCTTAATATTTCAAAAAATCCCGATTTGGCAAAGGATTTTCTTGCCTTTTTACAGACGGATGAATCCAAAGAAATATTCGAAAAAGTGGGATTTAGCACCCTCTAGACAGATAGTGATGTTACAATCGAGGATTAGATTTATTTTATAAGATTACAGAGAGGAAAAGGGATGGATTGGTATCCTTTGTTAAATTCAATAAGAATATCCTTAATAAGTACGGGAATTGTATTCTTTGTGGGGATTTTTCTTGCTTATTATTTAGCCAAATTGCCAAGAGTTCTTAAAGGCGTATTCGATACGATTCTTACCCTTCCCTTGGTACTTCCGCCGACGGTTATCGGATATTTGATTTTGCGCCTTTTGGGGCCAAAACACCTAATCGGTGCATGGGTTTATGATGTCTTCGGATTTAAAATGACCATGACCTGGTGGTCGGCGATTTTTTCAACATTGGTTATCATTTTTCCGCTTATGTACAGGACCGCAAGAGCTGCTTTTGAAAGCTTTGACAAAGACTTGGCTTACGCGGGAAAAACTTTGGGGATGAGCAATACTCGAATCTTTTGGAAAATAATGCTTCCTTGTTGCAAGCAGGGGATACTTGCGGGGATTGTGCTCTCTTTTGCGAGGGCACTTGGCGAATATGGCGCAACAAGCATGGTTGCGGGCTATACACCCGGAAGAACCGCAACGATTTCCACAACGGTTTATCAGCTTTGGCGCAACAATGACAATGTTGGAGCAATGAAATGGGTAATAATAAATATAGTGATTTCCGCAGCTATAATGCTGATAATAAATTTACTTGAGAAACGAGACAAGAAGCCAAAGCCTGCGGCTGATTACAGTTAAAGATTAAGAAACTGAGGGAGAAAAGGATTTGTCACTGTTTGTAGATATAGAAAAGAGCTTCGGCGATTTTTGTTTAAAAGTACAATTTAATACACAAAAAGAAGTCTTTTCTTTGCTTGGTGCAAGCGGATGCGGCAAAAGCCTTAGCTTAAAATGCATTGCGGGTATCGAAAAGCCGGACAGAGGTCGAATTTTGTTGGATGACAAAGTTCTTTTTGATTCGGAAAAACACATTAATTTGCCGCCCGGGAAAAGAGGAGTGGGTTATCTTTTCCAATCTTATGCCCTTTTTCCAAATATGAATGTGTATAAGAACCTAAGAGAGGGGCTTAAAGATAAAAAACAAATCGAAAAGATTTATGAAATGCTTGAAAAATTCGGAATAGAAGATTGCAAAGATAAGTTCCCGAGACAGCTTTCCGGCGGGCAAAAACAAAGAGTTGCTCTGGCAAGAATTTTGTTGAACGAGCCGGATGTGTTGCTTCTTGACGAGCCTTTTTCGGCGCTGGACAGCCATATAAGATTTAAACTGGAGCAAAACTTAAGAAAGGTTCTTTCATCTCTTAACAAAAGCGTGATTTTGGTAAGTCACGACAGAGACGAAGTCTTTCGCCTTTCCCAAACCATAGCCATTATGGGCAGGGGCAGCATTGATTGCATCGGCAAAAAAGAAGATGTGTTTAAAAGACCTTTAACCAAAAATGCGGCAATTCTTACGGGTTGTAAAAACATTTCTCCCGTGGAAAAAGTGGATGAGCACAGGCTTTTTGCAAAAGATTGGGGGATAACGTTGTTTGTTGATGCTATCCCAAAAGATACAAATTATATAGGAGTAAGAATGCATTATATAAAGGATGCGGCTTTGGAGACTTCCGGGGATGCGGAAAACATTTTTGATGCAGAGCTTACGGAAGAAATCGAAAATCCTTTTTCATACACTCTTATGCTTAAGCCAAAGGGGACAGGTTGCCTGACAAACATAGGCTGGGAGCTTGGTAAGGATAGTCGCAAAGGGCTGGATGATTCCAATCTTAAAATAGAGATTCCGAAAGAAGCAATTTTGTTTTTGAAATAAAAACGATGACCGAGAGGTTTAATATGTTGGAAAAAGTAAGCGTTGAAGAGGCAATAAAAACTCTTCTTGAAAAGGTAAATATTATAGGCAAGGAAAGCATTCCCCTGGAAGAAGCGGCGGGCAGAGTCTTGGCATTTGATTTGAAAGCAAAGGCCGATATTCCGCCTTTTGACAGGTCGCCCTTGGACGGATATGCCTTTAGGGCGCAAGACAGCAAAGGCGCATCAAAGGAAAAACCGCTGACTTTGAAAATATTGGAAGAAGTTCCGGCCGGAGCCATTCCCACAAAAGAAGTCACAAAAGGCACAGCGGTAAAGATTTTAACCGGTGCACCAATACCAAAGGGAGCGGATGCGGTGTGCGCCTACGAGCTGACTGAGTTTAGCCCTGTGGAAGTTAAGATTTTCAGTGAGTTTAAAAGCGGCGAAAATATTATATATGCCGGTGAAGACGTCAAATGCGGCGATCTTTTGGCAGTTGCCGGTACTGTAATAGACACGGGGCTTATGGGAGTTTTGGCATCCGAAAATATTTCGGAAGTTGAGGTCTTTAAGCAGGCAAAAATCGCTATCGTTTCGACGGGTAACGAACTGATTGAGCCCGGCGAAAGCCTAAAAGCGGGAAAAATATACAATTCAAACAGATTTAGCTTGACGGCAGCCCTAAAGAAAATGGGCCTTGTGCCGGTAAATCTGGGCAATGCCGGGGACGATGCCGAAACAATTGCAAAACTTGTAAAAAAAGGACTTGAAACTTGCGATTGTCTGATTACAACGGGCGGTGTTTCCGTGGGTGATTATGATAAAACTCCGGAAGCGTTTGAAAAGGCGGGAGCCACTCTTTTAATAAAAGGCGTTGCCATGAAGCCGGGTATGGCGTGCTGCTATGGTGAAAAAGACGGAAAATTGCTTTTGGGACTATCCGGAAATCCCGCATCATCTTTGATAAATCTTTATGCGGTTTGCATGCCGGCGCTTCTTAAAGCAAGCGGAAGAAAAGACTTTGAACGCAAAACTTTTGAAGTAATAGCGGGGTCTGATTTTAAAAAGCAAAGCAAAGCCGACAGATTTATTAGGGGCAAACTAATTTTGAGAGATGGAAAGGCTTATATTGACTTTCCGAAAAATCAAGGAAATGTAGTGCTTTCAAGCCTTATTGAAAGCGACTTGATTGCGCTTATTCCGGCAGCTTCGGGACCTATTGAAAAGGGAACAATATTGAAGGCCTTCAGAATATAGTAAATTTAAGAATTTAAGGTTTATATCATGAAAAAAGTTAAAGTTGAAGATGCAATAGGAATGACGCTTTGTCACGATCTTACGGCCATGTATGATGGTTTTAAAGGCGCTCTTTTTAAAAGAGGTCATGTTATAGAAAAAGCGGATATAGAAAAAATGCTGGATATAGGCAAGAAAACGGTATTTGTCTGGGAAGAAAATGCGGGAGAGATTCACGAAGAAGACTGCGCAAGAAGGATGTCTGAGGCAGTGCCCGTTAAAGGAGCTCACTATACGGAAATCAGTGAAGGAAAAACCCTTTTAATGGCCGATCTTGAGGGACTTTTCAGGGTCAATACAGATCTTCTTAAAAAGATTAATTCTATCGGTGATATTACGGTTTCTACCATCCCCGACCACTATCCCATAAAAGCAGGGGACAGACTTGCATCCATGCGAATAGTGCCATTGGTTACAAAAGAAGAACAGATAACAGAATACGAAAGGCTTTGTAAGAAAGAGAAGCTTTTTGAAATACTTGAATACAATTACAAAAAAGTCGGCGTGATTGTAACGGGTTCGGAAATCTACAACGGCAGAATTAAGGATAAATTCGAGCCGGTGGTTAGGGAAAAATTGAAAAAATTCCCATCAGAGATTATAGGAGTTAAGATTTGCGATGACGACCTGGATATGATTGTGGACTCAGCAAAAACTCTTTTGGATAAGGGTGCGAACATGCTTATTTTCACAGGCGGCATGAGTGTGGATCCCGACGACCTTACACCAACGGCCATTCGTAATCTCGGAGCCGAAATTATCAGCCACGGTATTCCGGCCCAGCCCGGTAATATGACACTGCTGGCCTATCTTGGGGATATTCCCATTATGGGCGTACCGGGAGCGGCAATAAGCCTTCCTACCACCATGTTTGATGTGCTTTTGCCGCAAACATTTACAAATCTTAAACTTACGAAAAACGACCTTGTTAACCTTGGAGACGGCGGTTTATGCCAAATGTGTAAAAGCTGCCATTATCCGAATTGCACATTCGGAAGATATTAGTTTTGCTGAAACAGGCACAGCAAGCTTTGCCTGTAGTGATTATGATTGATAGTTTTGGACGTGAAATAACATATCTCAGAATATCGCTTACGGACCTTTGCAATCTAAGGTGCAAATATTGTATGCCCGAGCAGGGTGTCTGCAAAAAAGCACACGAAGATATGATGACCTTGGAGGAAATGATTAAAGGGGTTAAAACTGCCCTATCTCTCGGTATCAGAAAGTTCAGATTAACCGGCGGAGAGCCTTTGCTTAAGAAAAACATAATTGATATTTGCAGGAAAATAAGCGAGCTTGAAGGAGTGGAAAATCTTTGCATCACCACAAACGGAGTTTTACTTGAAAAATACGCAAAAGACCTAAAAGAAGCCGGTGTAAAAGGGGTAAATATAAGCCTTGACACATTGGATAGGGAAAAGTTTTTGTATATGACCGGAAAGGATGAGCTGGAAAGCGTAAAACGCGGCATCAAAGCGGCTCTTAAGGAAGGTTTTGAAAAGGTCAAGATTAATACCGTTCTTATAGGTGGTTTTAACGATGACGAAGCGGAAAAGCTTTCAAAGCTGACTTTACAATATCCGCTGGATTTGCGCTTTATAGAGCTTATGCCCATGAACAGGGAAGCAAATTTCGGCAAAGAAAGCTTTGTGCCTCTTGATTATTTGGCGGCAAGCTTAAAAGGCTTGCAAAAAATAGATGAAAGCAGCCTGTCGGCGGAAGATAAAGGCTCCGTTGCTAAGCTTTACAAATACGAAGACGGCCTTGGAAGAGTCGGTTTTATAAGCGCCGTAAGCAATCATTTTTGCGCAAGCTGCAACAGAATAAGACTGACGGCAGACGGTAAAATAAAGCCTTGCCTTCACAGCGAAAGGGAGATTAACATTAAAGGCTTGGATGAGTTGTCCATGAAGGAAGCTTTTAAAGAGGCGATATTGAATAAGCCTATTGCTCACGGCGACCTGTCTTTCGGCAACTTTACAAAATCGGCAAGAAGCATGAACTGCATAGGCGGATAGAATCAAAAGGTTAAATAATATGAAAAACAATATTCCGGTTATTGCTTTTGCGGCTTATTCGGGCACGGGCAAAACCACATTGATTGAAAAGATAATAAGAATTCTCAAAAGCAAAGGCTTAAGAGTTGCGGTAGTAAAACACGATGCCCACGACTTCGAGATTGACAAAGAAGGAAAGGACAGCTATCGCTTCAGTGCGGCGGGCTCCGACATTACGGTGATTGCGTCGGATAAAAAATACGCAAGGATGGAAAAGGGTTTTGTAAGCTTTAAGGATATTTTGGCGGATATAAAAGATGCAGACATTATCCTTGTGGAGGGCTATAAAGGCGAAAATATCCCAAGAATCGGCCTTTGCAGGAAGGCCACGGGCAAGGGCTTTACGGCTGATTATAACAGCTTTATAGCCATAGCTTGTGATTACAAGCCGGAAAATCTCAAAGTCCCATGCTTTGATATTAACGATGAAGAAGGCATTGCGGATTTTATTATAGATTACAGCAAGAAGGATAAAAATATGGAAGAAAAAAAGGATTTTTCCCATTTTAATGATGAGGGAAAAGCAAGAATGGTTAACGTGGGAGACAAAGAAATAAGCCACAGAAGTGCTGTTGCAAGAGGAAGTGTAATAGTAAATAAAGAAACTTTTGAGCTTATTAAAAGCGGCGGAATGAAAAAAGGAGATGTTTTGTCCGTTGCCCAGGTTGCGGGAATTATGGGTGCAAAAAAGACTCCGGACATTATTCCCATGTGCCATCCTATAATTATTAACGGAATAGATTTAAAACTTAGTCTTAATGAGGAAAAATGTCGCGTGGATATTGAAGCATGTGTGGCTTGCGATGGCAAAACAGGCGTGGAAATGGAGGCATTGACGGCGGTATCATGCGCGGCTCTTACGGTTTACGATATGTGCAAGGCTGTGCAAAAAGATATGGAGATTACGGACATTTGCCTGCTTAAAAAGACAGGCGGAGTGCACGGCGATTATAATAGATAATAACGGTTAACATAACACGGAACCAAAGTTTGAAAATTAAGCGGAAGGAGAGGCAACGGCCATAGTATAAAAAGATGGAATATACGGCAGCAGTTATAACAATAAGCGATAAAGGTGCAAGAGGGGAACGCGAGGATACAAGCGGTCCGGCTCTTGTTTTGTTTTTAAAAGAAAAGGGTTGGAATCCGATTTATACGGTTATAGTAGCCGATGAAAAAGAGGATATAAAAAAAGAACTTATTAAATGCGCGGATGAGCTTAAAGCAGGACTTATTTTAACCACCGGGGGTACGGGCTTTACAAAGAGAGACGTAACTCCCGAGGCGAGCCTTGAAGTAATTGAAAGATTGACTCCGGGAATTCCCGAAGCTATGCGAGCAAAAAGTATGGAAATAACGGATAAAGCTTGCCTTTCAAGAAGTGTTGCGGGAATAAGGGACGAATCTCTTATTGTAAATTTGCCCGGCAGCAAAAAGGCGGCATTGGAAAATATTGAGGCCGTAATCAACCCTATTAAGCACGGAGTCGATATGATTCGCTCGGAAGGATCGAATGATTGTGCCGGCTAACTAAAATTTGATTTTATCTAAAAATGTGGTAGACTAATCATTGATAAAGAATAAATCACAGGTGTTATTATGGCAAACAGATTAACCGAAAACGATGTAAAAAAAATCGAAGAAGAAATAAGATATCGTACATTGGAACTTCGTCCGAAGCTTATTGCGGCCGTTAAGGAAGCAAGAGCGCAAGGGGATTTAAGCGAAAATTACGAGTATTACGCAGCCAAAAGAGAGAAAAATCAAAACGAAGGCAGAATCAAGTATTTGGACAGAATGCTTAAATTTGCCGAAGTTATCGATGATTCTTCCGATGCCGATGAAGTGGGAATGAACAATACCGTTGAAATCGAATTTGAAGATGACGGTTCGGTGGAAAAGTTTAAGCTGGTAACAAGTATCAGAAGCGAATCCTTGCAAGGGTACATCAGTATAGAATCACCCATCGGAAGGGCACTTTTGGGCAAAAAATGCGGAGATCGTTGTTACGTTTCCGTAAATGAAAAAAACGGTTATTATGTTAAAATCTTATCTATAGATAACACCGATGATTCGGAGGATAAAATCAGATCTTTTTAATGGGATACGCTCCGAACAAAGAAAAGAGAAAGCTTTAAAAGAAAAAACGAGGTGAAAATATGACAAAAGTAGAGATTTTTTCAGGCTTTTTGGGTGCCGGAAAAACAACATTGATTAAAAAACTTCTTGCCGAAGGTGTTTACGAAGGCGAGAAGCTTGTTCTTATTGAAAACGAATTCGGTGAAGTCGGAATCGACGGCGGATTTTTAAAAGATTCAAAAATCGAAGTGTCCGAGCTTAATTCAGGATGCATCTGCTGCTCTTTGGCAGGGGACTTTACTGAAAATATGAAGAAGGTTATCGACGAATATCATCCTGATAGAATTATTATCGAACCTTCGGGCGTTGCGGGCTTGTCCGATGTGGAGCTTGCCATTAAAAACGCAGCCGAAAATCATCCTATGGAGATTTGCGCAAAAGTTGTTGTTGTTAATGCAAAACGTGCCGCTAAGCAGATGAAAGCTTTCGGCGAATTCTTTAACGACCAGCTTGAAAATGCCACAACAATCGTACTTAGCCGTACGGGAGAGTTGGATGATGCAAAGCTTGATGAGTGCATTAAGCTTATAAAAGAAAAAAATCACGATGCAAATATTATTACAACACCGTGGGAAAATATAGAAGCTAAGAAAATTGCGGATGCTTTTGCAAAAGTATCTCTTGTGTTGGATGATGAACATGAACATCATCATGATCATGACCACGAGCACGAACATGAACATGAACATCATGATCATGACCACGAGCACGAACATGAACATCATCATCACCACGATCACGAACATGACCACGAGCATCACCACCATCACGAGCATGGTGAAGATTGCGATTGCGGTTGCCACGATCATGACCACGAGCACCATCACCATCATCATGCGGATGACGCCTTTGTCAGTGTCGGAATCGAAACAGCTCATAAGTTTGACAAAGACCTTCTTACAAAAGCCCTCGACAGCTTGACAAAAGAAGAAAAATACGAATGCATTCTTCGTGCAAAGGGTATTGTAGAGTTGACGGACGGGAACTGGATTCAGTTTGATATGGTTCCGGGAGACTATGAGATACGCGAAGGCAGCGCGGATTATACGGGAAGACTTGTAGTAATTGGCACAACAGTCGACGAAGCGGACGTAAAAGCTTTATTTGGAATATGTTAGGAAAAAGAGATCTTGAAATACCCGTTTATCTTGTTACGGGTTTTATGGACAGCGGAAAAACAACATTCATAAAAGAAACACTTGATGAAAACGATTTTGGCAAGAAATCCCGCGTACTTATTATTATGTGCGAGGATGGGGAAGAAGAATACGACGAGATAGAGCTTAAAAAGAAGTATAATGCCAATCTCGTGGAAATAGCTTCCGAAGATGAGTTCACCAGAGAGAAAATGGATGAATTGGAAGCCAAATATGAGCCTCATATTATATTCGTCGAGTACAACGGCACTTGGAAATACGATACAATCGGCGATGAAGGAAAGCTTCCTGATAATTGGCAGCTTGTTCAAATTATGTCTTTGGTTGATGCGACAACATTTGATTCATATCTTCAAAATATGCGCTCAATGATTTTTGAAAATTTGTTTTTGTCGGATTTAATCATTATCAACAGATGTACGGATGATACACCTAAGCAAAAATACAGACAAAATATTAAATCCATCAACAGAAAAGTTCAAATCGCCTATGAAAGAAGCGACGGTACAATCGAGCAAGGCGGTGATGACGGAGTTCCTTTTGATATAAGCGGAGATTTTATCAAAATTCCGGAGACGGATTATGGGCTTTGGTATCTTGATTTGCACGATCATCCGGAAAAATATGTAGGTAAAACAATAGAGTTTTTATCGGTTATATATAACGGTGAGGGCACAAAAGACGAATATTTCGCGGCAGGCAGATTTGCCATGACATGTTGCGCGGATGATATTCAGTTTTTGGGTCTGAAATGTTTCTATGATAAGAGCAAAGAGTTGGAGAACAAATCCTGGGCTGTGCTTACGGCAAAAGTTTTTGTGGATTACGATCCGGATGTTAAGGACGAAGTTCCTATGCTCAAATTTGAAAAAATCGAAGCTGCAAGTGAGCCGGAAGACCATCTGGTTTATTTTAGCTAAGAAAGGTAAAGGCTATGAAAAAGTTTTTGGCATTAATCATGTTGGTAGTTATGGCAGCTGTTGTACTTACGGCTTGCGATGATTCCATCGATATTGCAAAAGATGGGGGAATTACGGAATTTCCTTATGTAACGGATGACGGTCATGTTTTGTATCAGTTGTCTATTGAAGATAATTTGATGGAAACAAAACATTATCCTTTCAGATATACGGCAGAATATCTTCTTGAACATAAATCCGAAAAATACGATGATTTGTTTGATGACGAGGAAACGTCTGATACTGCAAAAACCACAAGCGATAACAAATCGGGCAATGAAACGACAACAACGAGCACAAATAAAACAACTACAACACAGGCTCAGACAACAACTGCGGCAAATACTCAATCAACAACGACTCAACCGCAGACAACCACTTATCTCAGTATTGAAGAGACGGATGAGCAGTGTTTATATTATCCTGTAAAAGATGTTTTGGATTATTATGACATCAAATATGTCGAAAGCGATTCAAATTCAACATTGACAACGGAGATAAACGGAAAAGTATTATATCTTCGTGAAGGAAAAAATGTACTTTACTATGATGATAAGCCAATAAGAACGACGGCACCTGTTGTTTACAACAAATGTTTATATGCAACGGCTCATTTCTTTGAGTATTTCCTTGGAATGGAAAGTGAGCTTACCTTTGATAAAACAACGGCAAAACTTACAAAAGTGGTAAAAGAGGGAGTAACCCAACCTGCAGAGCTTACATGTTCAACATGCAAGGGTATCGGAATGATTGCATGTCCGGAGTGCGGTGGCGACGGAATAGATTCTCAATATGAAATTCTTTATAATGACGATACCAATTCTACATGGACGAATCCGGCGCCGAACGAAAGACTTTGTACCCATTGCGGTGGTTCGGGACTTGTGGTATGTCCTACATGCGAAGGCTATGGCGTAGTAAAAAATCCTTTGTATAAAGAACCGGAGACGACTGCCGAGGGTGAAACAACAACAACAGAAGCGAAAAAATAATGTTACAATTCTGTTAAGTAAAAGAAATTACTTGTGCAAAATGCACAAAAAGCTCGATAAATTTTGTACAAACGGTAGAGATGATTCACAATAAAAGCTATTGTGCTTATGGTAATTGTGTTGTATAATCTATATTGTTCCAAAGAAATTTATTGAGAAGGTTATAATATATAAAAAAAGAAAGAAGCTTTTTGGGGATTAAGCTTCTTTCTTTTTTGCTCTAAAGCGGTTATAATGTAGTGAGCACTTTAACTTAAGGAGCGGATAGCTTATGGATATTAATATAGACGAGTTATACAAATATCAAAATGTGGGCTTTACAAATTATGTCGGAATAAAAGTAACCGAGATGAAAGAAGGCTTTGCAAAAGGCGAAATCGAAATAAAAGATTTTCATCATAATCCAATCGGAAGCATACATGGTGGGGCTGTATTTTCTTTGGCGGATACGGTCGGAGGTTTTGCGGCATGTACGGTTGCCAAAAGGGTTACAACGGTAAGAAGCGACATTAACTATATTAATCCTACTTTGAATGTCACAAAGCTGGTTGCCGAGGCTAATGTAATCAAAGCAGGCAAGCGCATGATAATCGTCGAAATCGTTATAAACGATCAGGACGGAAAAATGCTTCAAAAGGCAATGATGACATATTTTAGATTAAAAGATGACGGAAAGGCTGTTTAAAATGGTTGATAATAAATCGCTCCCAATCGGAGTATTTGACTCCGGTGTCGGTGGGCTCACGGTAGCAAAAGAAATAATGCGTAATTTACCGAATGAAAAAATCGTATATTTTGCCGATTCGGCGCGCATTCCATATGGTAGCAAATCAAAGGATACGGTTCTTGGTTTTGCAAGACAAATAACCAATTTCTTGCGAACAAAAGAGGTTAAAGCCATAGTTATTGCTTGCAATACGGCAAGTGCATTTGCCTTTGAAGAACTGGAAAAAGAACTTGATATACCCGTTGTGGGTGTGGTTTTGCCGGGAGCAAGAGCTGCTGCAAGGCAAACGAGAAATAAAAAAGTCGGCGTAATAGGAACAATCGGTACCGTAAACAGTAAATTGTACGCTCGTTTTATACAAAATGAAGATTCCGAGATAGAAGTTTACGGAAAAGCATGTCCTTTGTTCGTTCCTTTGGTGGAAGAATCCATGGCAACCGACAGCGTAACTTTAACAATGGCAAAGCGTTATCTCCAACCTTTGATGGAGATGAATATAGACACATTGGTGCTGGGCTGTACCCATTATCCTCTTCTCAAAGAAACAATACAGAGCGTTGTGGGTGAAAACGTAAGCCTTGTGAATCCGGCCTACGAAACCGTGTTGGTGCTTAAAAAAGTTCTTGAAGAACAGGGACTTTTATCCGAGTCAAAAGAAAAACCTTTTCACGAGTTTTATGTAAGCGATGCGCCGGAGTCATTTAATGAAGCGGCAAAACTTATATTGGATTTGGAAATCGACAATACCAAAAAGATTAATATAGAGAGCTACTAGAAAGGCATTTATGGCAGATAAAGTAAATGTATATATAAAAGCCATTCATACTGATGAAAGCGGCAATGAAGAAATAATCGAAACTAAATCAAAAGGCGAATGGTCAAAACGCGAAAGTGTCAATTACATTGTATATGAAGAAAATGTTAAAGAATCCGGGTATGACAGTTCAATGATAAAAATTGACGGTGATAAAATATCGGTTGTAAAAAAGAATAAGACAGATAAAATCACCACAAAAATGTGCTTTAAAACAGGAATTACGGAAGAAACGGATTTTAATGTTTACGGCGGTTCTTTAAAATTGCGCTTTGACACCAAGTTTATAAGGGTGTTTGAAACGGCTGATGATTTGAAACTTGCCATGCAATATGACATTATAATGAACGGAGCTTTTGCAAGCAAAAATACAATGGAAATAAAAGTAGAAAAAATAAAAGGTTAAGCATTTTGCTTAACCTTTTTAAATCTAGAAAAGTTTAAATCTCTTTTTCTTTGGAGCTTCCGGTACGGGACCGCGAATTCTTTTTGCCGATGTAATGTAAATACCGCTTACGGTAGCTTTAACTTCTTGTTTTGGAAGAAGTTGTTTGAAAACATCATTGTCGGCAAGCATTGTCATAACTCTCGGACCGACTTTAACCTTAACGCAAGGAAGTTTTGCAAGTCTGAATCTTCTTGGCATTTGATCCTGAACAACCTTAGGTAATCCGGAGTTTTTTGCTCTCATTTTCTTTTTATCGATAATGAACAAAGTCATATTCTGTGAAGCTGCTTCAATGGCTTCTTGCTGTTCATCCTGTCGTTTTTGAATTCTTTTTCCGAAGAAATATAATGCGATAAATGCCGCAACCACTACTGCAGCAACTATAATCAAAACTATTGCCCATGTTGGCATGTCTAACATCCTCCTTTGAAACTATCGAAATTTATTCTACCATTATATGAGCTAAAAATCAATTGAAAAAAATTCTTAATAAGGAGTTGACACAATGGTTAGAAAGTGCTAACTTATAGGTTAGTAAATGCGAACTAACTAATATTTATAGGAAAATTTCTGAATTTTACGTTTCACGCGTAAATAAAGGAGAGTCGGAGGTAAAAAGTGATGCCTTTATACGTAGCGCCAATCGGCGAAAAATTGACGATAGCAAAAGTAAAAGGAAAAGAGGAAACTGTGCGCTTCCTGGGGAACTTGGGTTTTGTAAGCGGAGCGGATATTGAAGTTGTTTCCGAATCGGGTGGAAATATGATTGTTAATGTTAAGGGTTCAAGAATTGCCATAGGTAAAGATATGGCAAAAAGAATCTACATCTAACAAAAGGAGAGATTTTAAAATGAAGACACTTAAAGAAGTCGCAAACGGACAAACCGTTACAGTTAGCAAGGTTTGTGGTGAAGGCGCCATAAAAAGAAGAATTATGGACATGGGCATCACAAAAAACGTTTCTGTTTATGTAAGAAAAGTTGCACCTCTGGGTGACCCTATTGAGGTTACGGTAAGAGGTTATGAACTTTCCTTAAGAAAAAGCGAAGCGGAAATGATAATGGTTAACTAATAACGGAGAAATAAAAAAATGGAAAAACTTAGAATTGCCCTGGTTGGTAACCCTAACTCGGGTAAAACAACATTATTTAACGAACTTACCGGTGCAAACCAGACAGTTGGTAACTGGCCGGGTGTAACAGTAGAAAAAAAAGAAGGTGTGCTTAAAGGTCATAAAGACGTAATCATTGCCGATTTACCGGGAATATATTCTTTATCACCATACACTCTCGAAGAAGTTGTTTCAAGAAAATATATTATTGACGAAAAACCGGATGCAATCATAAACATTGTTGATGCCACAAACATTGAGCGTAATCTTTACCTTACAACTCAGGCTATGGAACTTGGTATCCCTGTTGTGATTGCTCTTAATATGATGGACAGAGTTGAAAAGAGTGCCGATAAAATCGATATAAACGCTCTTTCAAAGAAAATGGGATGCAAAGTGGTTGGTATTTCAGCATTGAAAAAGACAGGTATCAAAGAACTTTGCGAAATTGCAATCGACCTTGCAAAAAATGCGGAAGGTCAGGAGGCAATAAAATTCAGCCCTGAAACAGAAGAAGTAATTACAAAAATCGAAAATCTTCTTTCTGAAGATGTTGATGCTCGAATAAGACGTTGGCTTGCAATCAAAAACTTCGAAAACGATAAAGAGGTTGCGGCTCAGACAAGAGAAATGCTCGAAATCATCAAAGCATATGAAGAAAAAATGGATGATGACGGCGAAAGCATCATAACAGACGAAAGATATACAGCAATAACAACAATTCTTAAAGATTGCTATCAGAAAGAGAAGAAAAAAATGACAACATCTGATAAAATCGACAGAATTGTAACCAATCGTATTTTGGCACTTCCGATATTTGTGCTTATTATGATTGGTGTTTACTTCGTAACGGTAACAACAATCGGTACAATCGTAACCGACTTTACAAATGATGTACTTGTAGGCGAATGGATCCAGGCACCTATTTCGGCCGGTCTTGAAAGCATAGGCTGCGCAGACTGGTTAAACGGACTTTTGGTTGATGGTATAATCGGCGGTGTCGGCGCGGTTATCGGATTTATTCCGCAGATGATTATTCTCTTCTTCTTCCTTGCTATTTTGGAAGACATTGGTTATATGGCAAGAGTAGCTTTCATCATGGATAGAATCTTCAGAAAATTCGGTATGTCGGGTAAATCATTTATTCCGATGCTTATCGGTACGGGTTGCGGCATTCCGGGAATCATGGCATCAAGAACCATCGAGAACCAGCGCGACAGACGTATGAGCATCATGACCGTAACATTTATGCCATGTGGTGCTAAGCTTCCTATTATTGCTTTAATCGCAGGTGCTGTATTTAACGGTACATGGTGGGTTGCACCTCTTGCTTACTTTATCGGTATTGCGGCTGTTGTAATCACAGGTATTATGCTTAAGAAAACAAGACTTTTTGCCGGTGAAGCAGCTCCGTTCATTATCGAACTTCCTGCATATCATATTCCTATCGGAAGAAATATCGGAAGAAGTATTTTTGACAGAACATGGGCATTTGCTAAAAAAGCATTCACGGTTATCTTGATTACAAGCGTACTTATTTGGTTCCTCACAAGCTTTGGCGTTGAGGGCGGATTCCACATGGTTGAAGACGTTTCGGAATCAATGTTATACAACATCGGAAATGCGGTTGCATTTATATTTGCACCTCTCGGATTTGATCAGTGGCAGTCTGTTGCTGCAACGGTTACAGGCCTTGCCGCAAAAGAAAACATCGTTGGTACATTCGGTGTGCTTACATCAATAGGTGATGCTGATGTTGCAACCGAAATGGTTGACAATGTGGACGTTGCGGGTCTTGCACCTATTGCAGCAATATTCGGAAGCAAACTTGCGGCAATGTCATTTATGATATTCAACCTTCTTTGCGCTCCATGCTTCGCGGCAATGAGTACAATCGGTGCGGAAATGCGTTCAAAGAAATGGACAGCATTTGCAATTGCTTACGAATGCGGATTTGCATACCTTATTTCACTTATTGTTTACCAGGTTGGAAGACTTGTTCAGGGCTACGGCTTTGGAGTTGGTTCGGTATTCGGCATTGCAGGTATAGTATTCCTTGTATTTATGTTGGTAAGAAAACCGTCTAAAGGCGTAAAAATCGAGACAGCAGCAAATGCTGCATAAAGAGATTAAACAATTTGCATATATGTGTTAAAATAAAAGCTGTAAACAAATGAAAGGAGTGAAGCTAATGGGAGATTATAATATTGTACCGACGTTGATTGTGGGAATTATAGTTGCCGTAATAATAGTACTTGCTATTGTAAGTCTTGTAAGACAAAGAAAAAAAGGCGGTTGCTCCTGTGGATGTGAAGGCTGCTCCGGATCCTCATCTTGTGGAAGCTTTAAAGCATCAAAAACTAAAATGTAAATTAAGATAAGAAAGGCTGTCGCTATGGCGACAGCCTCAGAGTGAAGACAAAGGTCGTGATTCCACGGCCTTTTCTTTATACCCAAATTCATCAAAAATATATTGATTTTT
>SVDN01000060.1 GCA_015057825.1 Lachnospiraceae bacterium | reverse complement strand
GTCAGCAGAACCACAAACGGCGCGGCGATAATCTTAAATATCAGTTTGATAAACTTCATAAAAATTCTCCTTTCATTGAGTGGCTTTCTTATTGTATTCTACCTATATTTTACCATTTCAGGCAGAGTACAACAATGTTGTCGAGGCCGCACCGATCTTGTCCCGGGACTTCGGGACAAGTTGGCCCGAAGTTAGCTATATTTGGCTTGAATCTACAAGGAAAATTATGTATAATTAGAGAGAAAAATAAAATTTTAAAGCGAAACATGGGTTGCATTATAGTTGAGTGTTGATTTATTTGTATGAAGAACCTAAACAGTAGCTTTGCTTTTTCGGAAAGGAGCAAAAATGGACATTTCTATTCATAACTGCAATAATATTGACTCTGGTGATATACATATTGAAAATGGAAGATTAAATATTAAATATGCTATTAATGGTACTGGAAAATCAACGATTGCCCAAGCTATATCTTTACATATTTCAGGTGGGGCACTAACAGATTTACGTCCATTTAAGTATTTGAATGATGGAGAAGAAGACCATAACCCAAGTGTTATGATATCTGATGCCATTCAGAAAGTGGCTGTCTTCGATGAGAAATATATTGAAACCTATGCTTATCAAAAGGATGAGTTAGTAGCGAATAGTTTTGAGATATTTGTTAAAACGCCCAAATACGAAGAACATATGCGTAAAATTTCCGAGTTAATTTCTAGCATACAAACAGCTTTTCGTGACGACCCGGATCTAGATGCCCTTATTAATGATTTGACAACTTTTATCGACGGGTTTGGGAAAGCACAGAGCGGATATTCAAAAGCAGGCGATCTCGGAAAAAGTATTGGTAAAGGAAACAAGCTTGAGAATGTTCCCCCTGAACTTGCTGCATATGCTCCGTATTTAAGAACAGCAGGGACAAATCTAAAATGGCTAAAGTGGCAAACCGAGGGAAAAGATTATTTGGAAATCACTGATAAATGTCCGTATTGTGTTTCCAACATTTCAACACCTAAAGAAACCATCTTAAAAGTAAGCCAAGAGTATGATACTAAATATCTTTCTTCATTAAGCAAAATATTAGATGTATTTACCTCCTTAGAGGCTTATTTTTCAGAAGATACAAAAGCGGCTGTGCAAATTATTTCAAAAAATGCTACTGGTATAACAACAGAACAAATTGAGTTTCTTAAACGACTAAAAGACGAGGTAATTACTTTACGCGATAAGTTAACTGGTTTAAAATACTTAGGTTTTGCTTCATTGAGCAATGTAGATCGGGTAGCAGATGCATTACGCGAAAACATTATTGACTTAGCCTTTTACCGTCAGCTAGAAAGCGATTATACAAAATCTAAAATTGACAGGATTAATGCTTCGCTGAACGAAGTAATTACTGTTGCGGGGCAGTTACAAGGACAAGTTGCTCAGCAAAAAGAAGAAATAAGAAAGACTATAGAAAAACATAGTAAAGATATTAATGGTTTTCTTGAATCAGCAGGTTATCAATACAAAGTTTCAATCGTTCAATCTACAGGGGAAAGCTACCGCTTAATCTTAACGTATACAGAACAGAGCGAGGGTATCGGAAATGTAAAAGAACATTTAAGTTACGGTGAGCGAAATGCTTTCGCTTTGGTATTGTTTATGTATCAAGCGCTTAAAGAAAATGCGGATTTTATAATACTTGATGATCCTATTTCATCTTTTGATAATAATAAAAAGTTTGCTATTATGTCTATGCTTTTTAGAGGGACAAACTCTTTTCAAGGAAAAACTGTATTGATGTTAACACATGATTTTGAGCCAATTATTGATATTGTTTGCACCTTGCGTGATATTTTCTCACCGTCAGCGAAAGCATACTTTATTTCAAATATTAATGGAACGTTAGACGAACATGTAATTACAAATACAGATGTCAAATCATGTGTTTCGGTATGTGAAAGTAATATTGCTGATTCTGCCGATATAATCCACAAGCTGATTTATTATAGGCGGCTTGTCGAAATCAACGATCAAAAGGATATAGTTTGGGATTTACTTTCTAACGTATTTCACAAAGATAGAGATATTCCCCAAATCAAAGATGAAGACGGAAGTCTGCGGGATATGACTCCTGACGAAATTGTATTAGCTACCAGTATCATTCAACAAAAGATTGATGACTTTGATTATTCAACTGTATATGCGCGTACCAAAAATATCTCGGATATGGTAGCACTGTATCGCAACTCTGCAAGTGGCTATGAAAAGGTTCAAATATATAGGATGTTAAAAGATGGAGATATGGAACGGGGCAGCGCAATGAAAAAATATGTAGATGAAACATTCCATGTGCAAAACGATTATTTATTCCAACTTAATCCAAGGCAGTACAAGATTGTACCGCAATATGTTCTTAATTATTGTGATAATGAAATTTGCACTATTGAAGAAAGCCTTGTTCAAACAGTTGGGTAGTCCATACAAAAAAATAAAATATTTAAAGGGGACAGATTAATCTGTCCCCTTTATTATAGCTCCACTACCGCCGTAAGCTGTTTGAGTACCTCTGAAACCCGGCCCCATAACTCGGTATAATCTTTTTGCA
>SVDN01000019.1 GCA_015057825.1 Lachnospiraceae bacterium | reverse complement strand
AAAAATCAATATATTTTTGATGAATTTGGGTATAAAGAAAAGGCCGTGGAATCACGACCTTTGTCTTCACTCTGAGGGCAGTTTAAACTGCCCTTTTTGTTTTTATTCAAATGGGAATTTGTAATCCAAATTCAATGCGTCTCTTACGGCGATAATCTCTTTTTGTACCGCTTCTCCCACAGGGACGCCTTTGTCTTTGCGATCCAGCCAAACGAGATATTCTTTTTCGCCGGCGGTATAAATGCGCTCCTGTCCCGGAGCTTTTTCGGAAGCACGAAGTTCGCGTAAAATATCACCGCAGGTTTTCTTGAAACTTTTTGTTCCCATAAAAGCTTCAGGGTCGATAACAATGAAGAAATGTCCGAGGCCGTAAGGTCTTTGATTGCCCGCTTCATCCTTACCTGTAAGATATTTAAGGAAGTGACCTGCCGATAATGCTGCTGAAAGTACTTCAACTACCGTAGCATAGCCGTATCCCTTGTAACCGGCAAGTTCTTCACCTATTCCACCGAGAGGTGCGAGAGCGGCATTTCCGCTTGTTAAATCTTTGAGGATTTGATTGCTGTCTGTCATTGCACTGCCATCTCTGCCGATAACCATGCCGGCCGGAGTATCTTTTCCGGAACGTGCGTAGTATTCGATTTTACCACGCTGTGTAATGGATGTTGCGCAGTCGATAACAAACGGGAAATCTTCATCTGTCGGGAATCCTACCGTAAGAGGGTTGGTTCCCAACATATTTTCAACGCCGAATGTCGGAGCGATGGAAGGTCTTGCATTGGTGCCCGTCATACCGATCATTCCGGCTTTTGTTGCCATTGTAACCCAATAACCGGCTATTCCGTAATGCGTTGAGTTTCTTACGGTAACCATTGCCATTCCGTTTCGTCCGGCTTTTTTAATCGCCATATTCATGGCTTTGTATGAAGCAACCATGCCCATGCCGTCGTTAGCATCCAAAACGGCGGTTGTTGGAGTTTCTTTTATTACGTCGATTTTTGTAACCGGATTTTGAATGCCGGCAACGATTCTGTCGATGTAAATAGGTTTGAATCTATTGCATCCGTGACTTTCTATGCCTCGTCTGTCGCTTTCAAGCAAAACGTCGGCGCAAATCTTGGCATCTTCTTCCGGCACCCCATAGCCTTTAAATGCATCAATTAAAAAAGAATTCATTAATTCCCATGAAACATAAGGTCTTGTTTCCATATTATTCTCCTCCTGTATATAAGGTAAAACCTTTTATTATTTATAAAATTGCTTACGCAATTAAATTTCCGTAACCGCCCCTGATAATACGGTATTATCGTCTATTGAAATATCAACTTTGATGGATTTGATTTTGCATTTCTTTGCATGATCTTTTAAAAGTCCGGATAAATTGATTGTGTAGCATGTAATGTTATTTGGCAATATTTCAATATCTTTCCAATGAAAGAGTGTGTTTGACGATAGATTTAAAGATTTAAAAACCGCCTCTTTTGCACAAAACAAGCAGGCAAGAATAAGCATCTTATCGTCAATATCGGGAAGATCTTTTAATATGACATCTTCAAAACCGGCATTTTTATATAACAAGCCCTTTTTGAAATCAGCAAAAGAAAGGCATTTTTCATTTTCCGTATAACTGTGTTTTAGGAAAGATTCAAAGCCGACTTTGTCATTAGCCATATTTAAAAATCTCTTAATATCAAAAGTATCCGTTCCTATTCCGAAAATCATATCCTAAATTAAAACCTTGTTGATTATTGCAACTATTCGTTAAGCAGCCATTTGAGTGCAGCATCCAAATGTGCATCCCAGTATCCCCAAAGATGATCGCCTTCATCCAATAAATCCACAAGCTCGAAGCCTTTTTCTTTTAAGAGAGAAACAAGTTTTTCGTTATCGGATCTGGTGAAATCCTTATCACCGCAAGCAAGGTAAAGGGATACGTCCTTAGGATTGCAAATGTATGATTCGTTTTCCAATACGTACAAAGGATTGAAATCAGAAGTTTTAACGGCTTTTCTGTCACATAATTCCGTAGGCATATGACCGTTAAAACCGTTTACAAAAATAGCCGAAGCCCTAAGGCTTACCGCGCTGCTAAACAATACGGCTTTGGAATATTTGTTTGTTGTTTTTAAGATTGCGTTCAAAGAACCGTAACCGCCCATTGAGCAACCGCCTATAAAGGTTTTTTTCGGGTCTTTTGTAACCGGGAAAATTTCTTGAACGTATTCGTAAAGCTCTTCCGTAAGATAGCTGAAAAACGGGTAGCCGTGTTCTGCGTTTATATAAAATGAATTGCCCGCATCCGGCAATACAACGGCTATTCCGTAAGTGTCTACAAGTTCGCAAATGTTGGTTCTTTTTATCCAAGTAAATCCGTCATCGAAGGCGCCGTGCAATAGGTATAACACAGGAAAATCCTTGTTTGGGGGAACATATTCGTTTTCGAATACCCCGGGACGAACTTTCGGTAAAAGAACGTGAAAATTCATGTTTGTACCCATACAAATCGAAGGGTACTGTACCGTTAAATGTGTCATATAAAACCTCTTTTTTTGTCCGATTGAAACCGTGCATATTAAAATATTGAATTTATGCAATATGATTTTGATAAAAAAATACGGTTTATAGTGTGATATTACTAAATATCCATCCCCAATCAGATTGATTTAAGTCTATCATATTTACTGATAAACTACAAGATTAGAGGAGAAAAGGTTATTGGAAAATAAGAGACATTTTAAAAATCAATTGTGTTACAACACAAAAAATAAAAAGATTTTTTTAAAAATATAGTGACCTGCTTTAATGAAATGAATAAAGGCTTTTAATATAATGAATTACATCAGATAACACATAGGTGTTAATTAAGTTTTAAGATAAAAATAAGGCTGAAAGCCAAAAATCAGGAGGTACACTAATGGAAACAAGAGAAGAAATCGTAGCAGCAATCATCGAAAGAGTTAAAGCATACGCAGGTGACGGAGATTATACAGAAGCAACAGCATTTGCTGACTTAAACTTAAAATCATCTAACTATTCACAGATGATTAACGTTCTTGAAGATGGATGCGACGTTGAAATTCCTTACATGGAATTCAAACGTAAAAAAACAATCGGAGAAGCAGCTGACTTCATCATGAACCTTGTTGAGTGCTAGTCTCCGGCATTGGCTGAATAATTGGCAATTTTTGGGCGGGAGAATTATTCTTCCGCCTATTTTATAAGAAAATCTTTAAATCGTAAGATAAATACAGATAAAGGAGAATGAGAACATGAGTAACATAATGGAAGAAATTTATGCTAAAGCAAAAAAAGATGTTCAGATAGTGGCTTTTCCGGAAGTTGAAGAAGAAAAAATCTGGCAGGCCGCAAAACAGTGCCTTGACGAAGGCATTTGCAAACCGATGATGGTAGGCAAAATGGAAGATATCGAAAAATATTCCAAAGAGTATGGAATAAGTCTTGACGGATTTTTAATTAAAGATGCGGGAGATGAAGCTTTACTTGAAGATCTCGGAGAAAGATATTCGAAAATCAATCCTGAAATGAGTGCAAAGGCTGTAAAACGTAAAGCAAAAGATCCGATGTATGTAGCACTTTTCTTACAGGCTGTGGGAGAAGCCGATGTTATGTTTGCGGGCTTAAGCCACTCAACAGGTGACGTGCTTTGGGCAGGTCAGATGGTTATCGGTCTTAAAGAAGGAGTTTCAACTGTTTCATCCGTAGGTATTTCGGAAATTCCGGGATATGAAGGAAGCGAAGGAAATATGCTTATTATCGGTGATAGTGCCGTTTGCGTAAATCCTGATTCGGAAGACCTTGCAAGTATTGCCGTTTCGGCTTGCGATACTGCAAAAGATTTACTCGGTTGGGAGCCAAGATGTGCAATGCTTTCATATTCAACATGCGGAAGTGCGGAAAGCGACCTTGTTGATAAAGTAAGAAACGCAATCGAAATTGCTCACAAAATGAGACCTGAATACAAAATTGACGGTGAATTCCAGCTTGATGCGGCAATCGTTCCTAAGATTGCTCAGAAAAAAGTTAATCGTGAAAGTGATGTTGCGGGCAAGGCAAATATCCTTATTTGGCCTGACTTAAACGTTGGTAACATCGGTGTTAAACTTTTACAGCTTTTCGGTAAGGCAGATGCATACGGTCCTATACTTCAGGGATTTAAGAAGATAGTTTGCGACTGCTCAAGAAGTGCTCCTGTAAGTGAACTTGTTGGAAATATCGCAATCAGTGCGGTAAGAGCACAGGTTAATAAATAATAAATATAAAAATAAAAGCTTGCGAAATCATCTTAAGTGAATTTCGCAAGCTTTGTTATTTGTTTAAAAATAATTATTTCAACAATCCGCCGATACCCTCTTTATCAATGATGTCCTTGTAATAACCGATTTCTTCTTTGATTATTTCATCAACAGCTTCCATGCCCAAAAGTTCAACGGGAGCTTTATCATCCGTAAATATGTGGTCGCCGCCTTCGTAGTAATCATAATTGTTTGCAAGCTTTGTCAGCAGATTTGCAAGCTTTTTGTTTTTAACATTATCTATTCCGTCTTTAAGAACCACTGAACTTATGTCCTTGTCCGATGCGAAAATTTCTTTATTGGTACTGCCTTGACAATCATAGCTGTACACGTTGTCAAATACGGAGGCAATGGTATCAGAGAGATATTCGTTAATGCTTCCGGCTCCGCCTATACGCATATTGATGTTAACAACCATAACTCCGTTATCCTTCAAGTGGCTTTTTACAAGATTGAAAAATTCGGATGAAGACATTTGAAAAGGAATGGTAATATCTTGGTAAGCATCAACCATAATAACATCGTATTTTTTATCGTTTACATTTAAAAAAGCTCTGCCATCATAGGTAGTTACGGGAATATCCTTGCTAAGTCGGAAGTATTCGTGGGCAAGATCCGTGATTTTACTGTCAATTTCAACGCCTTCGATATTCATATCTCCAAGGTAGTTTTTGCATTGCCTTGCAAAAGTACCTGTTCCCATGCCCAGAATAAGAACATCCATATCATTGTAATCTTTACTGTCAGAGTTTTTATCAAGTTGATTTGCAAGAACCGGTGCAGCCATAGCGTAGTCATAATACATTCCGGTTAAGCTGCCGTCCTTTATGGTGATGGATTGGACACCGAAAAGAACGTTTGTGGATAAAATAGTGCTGTAATCATCATCTTTAACTTGCAAATAGTTGTAGATTGATTCGCCTTCGTAAGCCAAGCTTTTCTCCCAAAAGGCAAAGCTGTCCTTGTTGCCGAGGATTATGCAGATAATATAAAGAATAGCGGCTATAACGCAGCCTACTATGTTTTTCTTTATAAAAATAAAATATATAAGAGCCAAAACAATTAACATTCCGGAAAAAATAAGAAATGTTATACTTGTTCCCACTGCCGGTATGGTAATAAATGTGGGAAGAAAGGTACCGATAATGCTGCCGATGGTATTTGCCGCACCCAGTTTTCCCACAATGCTTCCGTTGTTATCGAGCTTCTCCACGGTGTATTTAACGAGAGAAGGTGTAACGGTTCCAAGTAAGAAACATGGATAAACAAATATAATCAGGCAGCTTAAGAGAGCTGCGATAATAAGCAGGTTGTGGCTGACTGTAATTACCAAGAGTCCCGAGATTGCTATTACAACATATTTTCCCAAAACCGGAATTGCCGCAATCCACACTCCGGCAATAAGCAACCTTTTGTAAAGCTTTGCGGGGTCGGGGTTTTTGTCGGCGCTGCGTCCGCCTATTACGTTACCTAAAGCCATTGCAATCATGATAACGGCTATGATGATTGTCCAAACAATTTGAGATGATGAGAAGTAAGGCGCCAACAGCCTACTTGCACCGAGCTCCACGGCCATGATACCCATGCCCGCAAAAAACTCGGTTAAATACATAAATTTTTTGCTTTTCATTTTCTGATTATCCTTTAAATTTCTTTAATATAACTCCAGCTTCCCAGAGATTTTCCTTTATAATGGTATTCCTCTTCTTTAAATTGACTAAAACCGTTCTGTTGATAAAACAAGCGGTTTTCTTCGGAATTGGTGAAAAGACAGAGCTTGTTGCCACCATTTTCTTTAATAAAAGGAATAATGCAGTCATTTATAAAACGGCTGCCAATACCACACCCCTGTTTTTCGGGGGCTACGCCTAAAGTGTTTACATACCAGGAGGTCCGGGAAAGGGAATGACAAGGCTTTGAGGCGGATGAATCCATTGAAAGCCAAGAGCTTACGCTTTTAAAACCGGCATAAAAATACATCTTCAAAAAACCGTTCAGCAGATAGTCAAGAGCCGGCTTCCTGTGTACATTAGGCGGAAATAATATGCAAACAGCGCATAGTTTATTGTCATCTTCGGCTGTCAGAATTACAGCATTATCTCTGTGCAGCTTTAATGTCAGAGTCATTGCACATTGCAGGTACAGTGCCCTTTTTTTGTCATCCGGAAAATAGATTTTAAAATAGTCATAGTCCGCAAAGGCTCTTGCAAGTAATAAGCCGCACTCTTTATAGCGATCTGCGGCCATTTTTTTATACTTAATCATTTATAACCTCATTTGCTTAAAAAATTCTTTTGAATACCATTATAATTGAAAATTAAACTTTTTACTATGAAATTTGACAGGCTTATTAATTTTTTTAGGAAAATTTTATGAAAAAAATATTGACAAGAGATATATGACATTTTATACTTGTCACATCAGTTAAATATCTTCAGGGCAGGGTGCAAGTCCCTACCGGTGGTATAGCCCACGAGCCGTAAGGCATGATTCGGTGTGATTCCGAAGCCGACAGTAAAGTCTGGATGAAAGAAGATCGTGAAACTTATTTTGATGGTTATTGCTCTGGATTGTTAATCATTCCGGAGCATTTTTGATTTAAGTATGTTAGAAAACAAGGCCCTGAGCAATTAGCTTGGGGCTTTTTATTAACGATCTTTGGAGGGGATAGTTATGTTAAATGAAAATTATATGAGAAGGGCAATTGAAATTGCAAGATTGGGAGAAGGACATGTTAACCCAAATCCCATGGTTGGGGCCGTTATAGTTAAAGACGGCAAAGTAATTGCGGAAGGATATCACGCAAAATACGGCGAAAAGCATGCAGAGAGAAACGCCATAGAATCTGCCAAGGAGGATTTGGAAGGCTCAACCATATATGTGACTTTGGAGCCGTGTTGCCATCATGGAAAACAGCCGCCTTGCGTGGATGCAATAATAGAGGCGAAGATTTCAAGAGTGGTTATAGGATCAAGCGATCCGAATCCTTTGGTATCGGGAAAAGGAATCCAAAAGCTTGAAGAAAACGGCATAGAGGTAATAAACGGATTTTTAAAAGAAGAATGCGATGAAATAAACGAAGTGTTTTTCCACTATATACGCACAAAAACACCTTTCGTCGTTATGAAATACGCAATGACCATGGATGGAAAAATCGCAACATCAAGCGGCAGAGCGCGCTGGGTATCAGGTGAAGAATCCAGGGCCCATGTTCAAATTCTAAGAAATAAGCTTTCCGGGATAATGCTTGGGGTTCAAACGGTTATAACGGACGACCCGGCATTGACATGCAGAATAAAAGGCGGAGTCAATCCCACAAGAATTATATGTGATTCGAACCTTCGTATTCCTTTTGAGTCTGAAATCGTAAAAACGGCATACCTGGTACCCACAATAATTGCAACATGCAGCGACGATAAGGAAAAAATCGCTTATCTTGAAGAAAAATCCTGCAAGATTTTAAAGGTTGAGAAAAAGGATAACAGGCTTGATTTAAAAGACCTTATGAAAAAGCTTGGGGAAGAAGGAATCGACAGCATTTTGCTTGAAGGTGGCGGAACCCTTAATTGGTCGGCCTTAAATCAAAGAATAGTAAATAAAGTTTGCACATATATTGCGCCAAAGTTATTTGGCGGAAAAGATGCAAAAACACCGGTGGAGGGTGAAGGTGTATTTTCACCGCCGGATGCATATATGTTGAAAAACACGAAGATTCGCCACTTTGGCGAAGATATATATTTGGAAAGTGAGGTGGACTATTCGTGTTTACAGGAATAGTCGAGGAAATCGGAAAAGTTAAGTCCATAAAGAAAGGCACAAATTCCGCGATTTTGGAAATTGAGGCAAGGCTCGTGTTGGAAGGCACAAAGCTTGGAGACAGCATTGCGGTAAACGGAATTTGCCTTACAGTAACGGACCTTACGGCAAACAGTTTTAGAGCGGATGTTATGCACGAAACACTTAATCGTTCGGCCCTTAAAAGTGCAAAAGCGGGCATGAAGGTTAACTTGGAAAGAGCGATGCTTGCCGGCGGGCGCTTTGGAGGACATATAGTGTCGGGACATGTTGACGGTCTGGGAAAGATAAAAAGCATAAAAAAAGATGACAATGCTATTCTCTACAGAATCGAAGCCGAAGGCAAGATATTAAAGTATATCGTGGAAAAGGGGTCAATAACAATAGATGGAATCAGTCTTACGGTTGCGGATGTGACCGGCCGTGACTTTATGATATCGGCAATACCTCATACGGTTGCTCAGACAATACTCAGCGAAAAGAAGGTTGGGGATTATGTCAACTTGGAAAATGACATAATAGGAAAATACGTGGAGAAACTTATGATGCCCGAGGGACAAAACAAGCAAGAAAACACAAGCAAAATAAGCAAGGAATTTTTACTGGCGAACGGCTTTTAAAGAAATACAGTAAAAGAAAAGGAGATTATTATGATTGAATTCAACACTATCGAAGAAGCACTTGAAGATTTAAGACAAGGAAAAATTATTCTTGTTACCGACGATCCGGACCGCGAAAACGAAGGTGACTTTATATGCGCGGCGGAATTTGCCACTACCGAAAACATCAATCTTATGGCCACCCATGGAAAAGGTCTGATTTGTATGCCAATGTCGGCAGAATATGTGGAACGCTTGAGAATTCCGCAAATGGTAAGTAAAAATACGGACAATCATGAAACGGCTTTTACGGTTTCCATCGACCATGTATCCACATCTACGGGGATTTCGGCAGCGGAAAGATCCATAACGGCCATGGCATGCGTAAAAGATGATGTTAAGCCGGAAGATTTCAGAAGACCGGGCCATATGTTTCCTTTACTTGCAAAGAAAAACGGCGTATTGGAGCGTAACGGTCATACGGAAGCAACCGTTGATTTGTGCCGCCTTGCGGGACTTAAAGAATGTGGGCTTTGTTGTGAAATCATGCGTGAAGACGGAACAATGATGCGTACGCCGGAACTTTATGAATTAGCCAAAAAGTTTGATATGAAGTTTATCACGATTAAGGATTTGCAAAATTACAGAAAATGCCACGAAACATTGGTGGAAGCACAGGCTGCGGTTGATATGCCCACAAAATACGGAAACTTTAAAGCATACGGATTTGTTAATCACTTAAACGGAGAGCACCATGTTGCCTTGGTAAAGGGTGATATAGGCGATGGAGAAAATGTGCTTTGTCGCGTTCACTCGGAATGTCTTACGGGCGATACATTCGGATCATTACGCTGCGATTGCGGTCAGCAGTTTGCGGCTGCAATGACCCAAATCGAAAATGAAGGAAGAGGAATTCTTCTTTATATGAGACAGGAAGGTCGTGGCATCGGACTTATCAATAAACTTAAAGCCTACGAACTTCAGGAAAAAGGTATGGATACCTTGGAGGCAAACATAGCTTTGGGATTCGGAGGAGATGAAAGAGAATATTATATCGGCGCCCAGATTCTTAGGGAACTTGGAGTGAAGAGCATGCGACTTTTAACAAATAATCCGGATAAAGTTTACCAGCTTTCGGAATTCGGTATAGAAATAAGCGAGCGTGTTCCGATTCAGATGGACGCCACAAAACATGATATTTTTTACTTAAAAACAAAGCAAACAAAAATGGGACATATACTTAACTATCAGTAAAAATAAAAATACAGAAAGAGTATCTGAGATACGCAAGAGAGGGAAAAAAATGAAAACATTAGAAGGAAAACTTGTATCAAAAAAAATTAAAGTAGGAATCGTTTGCGCTCGTTTTAATGAGTTTATTACATCAAAGCTTTTGGGCGGTGCAATCGACGGTCTTGTAAGACATGATGTGAAAGAAGACGATATTGAGGTTGCATGGGTGCCGGGAGCTTTTGAGATTCCGCTTATTGCAAAGAAAATGGCAAAAAGCGGCAAATATGATGCCGTAATCTGCTTGGGCGCCGTAATCAGAGGAGCAACCACTCATTATGATTATGTATGCAGCGAAGTATCAAAAGGCATTGCAAACGTATCTTTGGAGACAGAGATTCCGGTTATGTTTGGCGTAATCACTACGGAAAACATTGAACAGGCAATCGAACGTGCAGGATCAAAAGCCGGAAATAAAGGCTACGACTGTGCTGTGGGTGCAATTGAAATGGTTAATCTTATGAATAATTTTTAAAAGAATTTATTGGCTTAAGAAGCGCTTGTTAATCGGGCGCTTCTTTTAATTATGAAAATTTTATGAAATATGAAAATAATACTGGATTTTTTCTTTTGCTTGTAATATATTATGATTAATTGATATCGATTGAGTGCAATTTAATTTGACAAAAGGAGTTTTGATATGACAAATTTAGAGCTTGTTAAGCACAGAAAAAGCGTGCGTACATTTGACGGAGAAAAATTAAAAGAAGAAGATTTAAAGAAATTGCAGGAATGCGTTGAAAACTTGGATAATCCGTATAATATGGATATCGAATATCGTTTCTTGGATGCTAAGGAAAACGGACTTAAAAGCCCGGTATTGGTTGGCGAGAACATGTATATTGCAGCTAAGATGAAGCAGCTAAAAGGCGGCGAGGAGGCCTTTGGATATTCCTTCGAAAAATTTGTGCTTTTTGCCGAGTCTTTGGGCCTTGGTACGGTATGGATCGGCGGCACCATGAACAGAGATGTTTTCGAAGAAGTTATGGGTGTTGCGGAAGACGAGGTTTTGCCATGTGTTTCACCTATCGGATATCCCGCAAAGAAGCGCTCCCTTCGCGAAAATATGATGCGCAAAGGAATTAAGGCGGATACAAGAAAAGACTTTGGCGAGATTTTCTTCGAAAACGATTTAAAAAGCCCTCTCGATCCGGCGAAAGTATCGGATATAAGCGATGCTTTCGAAATGGTAAGATGGGCACCTTCGGCGGTAAATAAGCAGCCTTGGCGCATTGTAAAAGACGGAAACAACTTCCATTTTTATGAAATGCAGAGCCCGGGATATGTTAACAAAAAGGGCTGGGATATGCAAAAAATTGACATGGGAATCGCACTTTGCCATTTTGAAATCGGCTTAAAAGACTGCGGTAAAAACCCTGTATTTTCCATCAACGATCCGGGAATTTCCCATGATGAAAACACGCAATATATTGCAACATACAGTATATAATTGAGAAGCGGCACCGAGGTGCCGCTTCTACTATTTCATAAATGTAATGTTAGTTCACATCTTTTACCGCTTCTTTTAGTGTAGAGCCAAAGCTTACCAAATCCTGCATGTTTGCCGGAACAATAAGCTTTGTAGCTTGGCCATCGGCAACTTTAGCCATGGCCTCATAGCTTTTAAGGGCAAGTACCGCACTGTCTGCCTGAGCTTCTTTTAAGAGTTCGAGACCTTTTGCTTCAGCTTCTTTAATCTTAAGAACTGCTTCAGCTTCACCTTCGGCAACTCTGATGCGTTTTTCCTTCTCTGCTTCGGCACGAAGAATTGTACTTTCTTTTTCGGCTTCCGCCTGCAAGATAAGGCTTTCTTTTTCACCTTCCGCTATAAGGATACGTGATTTCTTTTCACCTTCTGCCTGAAGGATTTTCTCACGACGTTCACGTTCCGCACGCATCTGTTTTTCCATAGCTTCCTGAATGTCGCGCGGCGGAAGGATATTTTTAAGTTCAACTCTGGTAACCTTAATTCCCCAAGGATCCGTAGCCTCATCCAAAATAGCTCTCATTTTGCTGTTTATAATATCACGGCTTGTGAGAGTTTGGTCAAGTTCAAGCTCACCGATAATATTTCTAAGAGTGGTTGCCGTCAAGTTTTCGATTGCATTAATGGGATCAACAACGCCGTATGTGTACATTTTCGGGTCTGTTATCTGAAAATATACTACCGTGTCGATTTGCATTGTTACATTATCTTTTGTAATAACCGGCTGCGGTGCAAAGTCCTTAACGATTTCTTTTAAGGTAACCACACACGCTATCCTGTCTACGAAAGGTGCTTTAAAATGAAGACCATGATTCCATGTCACATGGTAGCTGCCCAATCTTTCGATTACATATGCCATGGCCTGGGGTACAACCCTTAAGTTTGGCAAAATAATAATCATTGCTATTATGACAATTACAACAAGTATCGCTATTTTTTCCATATTACGTTTATCCTCCTGTTAGCTGTAAAATTTTCTAAACCCTAAATCTATTTACGACTCTTTATTCTGCCTTCTTTACATTTAGTTTAACACCGTCAATTGACACAATTTCAACCACCTCGTCCTTTTCGATGAGAATGTCCGAAACCGCACTCCAAAGCTTGCCATCAACTTTAACTTCGCCCACCTTTAAGGGCTCAATATTTTCCGTTACAATGCCTTGCATGCCCACAACCCTGTCAAGATTTGTTTTTTCGTTGCTCTTACCCAGCCTTTTCATAAGCATCGGCCTTGTAAGCAACATAAGGACGACTCCCGCAATTACAAATACCGCAAGCTGAATAACAATAGAATCCGTAGCAAGGGAAACAAAAATTGCGGCAACCGCGCTTACAACAAACCAAACGCAGACCAGGTTAATCGTTACGAGCTCGATAACCGCCAAGGCTACGGCGATAATCAGCCATACAATCCAAGCCATATCATATCCCTACTTTCTTTTCTTGTTCGGAGTATTAAGAACATATCTGTACTTGCTGCCTGCGCCGAGAAGATTTAAAAGTACTTTAAATACATTCTTTTTCCTTTTGCCGTCGAGTTTCGCAAACCCCTTAATAAATCCCATCAGATTATCAACTTTTAAGTTCCAAAGATCGTTTGTTGTTTCAACTCCCGCATCTTCCATTAGCTGAAAGAAAGATGTAACAAACTCTTCTTTTTCATCATCTGTCAGGCTTTTAAGCCATTCATCCGATACTATGTCGTAATAGGCACCTTTTCCCTTTAAACTTTCGAGACAAAGGATTTTTGTGCCTTCCACTTTCCAATTAAATGCATTATGCGCGACTATGGTGTCTACACATGTATCAACTACATTATACTTTTCATCGTGTACCATTAACATCCCTACGAAGGAAACCGCAGGATAAAATGATTGAACACGACTTCTGATCACGAGATATTCCGGGCGTTTAAAAAACTGTTCTCTAAATCCCGGGCAATCAAAATTGTAGACTTTTTCTATTTTATTTTGAATTCGCATGTTGCACATAGATCCGCTGTAAATGGAAAGATTGCCGCCTTTTGAATGACCGCAAAGCCATAGTTTTTTATATCGTTTTCCCACTTTGTTGACGTATTCCGTAGCTGATTCCTGAGCCGGAACCGAGTCACGAAAACTCATCATAAAGTTTTCTTTCCATCCGGCAAAACTTCTGTCTGTGCCCGCAAAAACAACAACAGCGGATTTCTTATCAATTTCCACCGTGTAAGCTTCAAACTGCTGGTCCACATCTCTGTCGTTGATGCAAATGTAATTCATTACATGCAGATCCTTGAAGCGTACAGATTTTGCCATTGCTTCTATAAGAAAGTGAATTCTATCCGTAAACATGGTGCTTAAAGGCATTTCCTCATTTGCATACTTGTCGCCAACAAAAGGCACCGCATCCTCAAATGTTGTAAATTCGCCTTCGCCTATGGCAGGAATAATCCCGCCCCACTTGACATACACCGCCGTGGCCAAAATCAAAGCATCCAGTTCGTTGAAATTTTCAGGCGTTAAAGCTATATCCCCGCGCCATTTTACATAGTCTAATATATTTGCCATTTTTCCCCCAAAAAATGTATAAATAAAAATACTGTTAACATCATTATAATATATTTATAATGCGATGTTAACAGTAATTTAGCCTTCGGTTTCTTTATTTTTTAAAGCAAATAATGTCATTAGGTGTGCAATCAATAATCGTGCACAGTTTCTCTAAGGTTAAAAGGGTGATATTCCGCCCTTTTTTTAAACTGTCTAAAGTCTTGTTATCAATGCCTGATTTGAGTAATTGATATTGTGATATTCCTTTTTCTTTCATTGTTTTCCATAAAGGAGTGTAGTCGATGATAAGCGTGTCCTCCGATTTGTCTGACTTCTTTACTGAAAATTATATTATTGTATTGTGAAATAAAACATTGTGGAGATAATCACAATATGGTAAAATTTTATTAGAAATTATGGGTGTTAAGAGGGATGAAATGTGAAAAGCAAGGGGATAATTGCGGCAATAGCTTCAATAGTTGTGATTGCTGCAATAGCAGGTGGCTCGACTACCGGTTCACCAGATAGCTATGAGAGTAGTTCAGAAAAGACTTATCAGTCAACATCAACTCATTTTATTGAGAAAACAACTGTTTATGAAACAAGTATTCAACCGGTTTCATATAGCCAGTCAGAAGGAACAATTCCTGACTATCATGGAAACAGAGTTGAGATAATTAATAATGACGTTCCGTATTTTACAGATGAAGAAAAGATTTTCAATGGAACATTTATTAATTTGTCTGAACTGGATGCACTTGGAAGATGTGGAGTAGCAAATTCATGTGTTGGATTGGAAACAAGAACAACGGAAAAAAGAGGAAGTATAAGCAGTATATATCCGTCGGGTTGGAAACAGTTACAGCTTTCGAACGGAGAATATTTGTACAACCGATCACATCTTTTAATGTATGCTCTTACCGGAATAAACTCAGACAGAAGAAACCTCATAACGGGTACACAACAGTTTAATGCGTCAACAAAATTTGGAATGCTTGCATATGAAACTCAAATATTGTGGATTGTTGATAATTTCAACGCGCATGTACTTTACAGGGTTACACCCTATTTTGAAGGGAACGATCTTGTGGCAAAAGGTGTTTTGATGGAGGCGTATTGCATAGAATATCCTGAGGAATGTGAATTTTGCGTTTTTATATACAATGTGCAGGATGGAGTGGATATTAATTATGCCACGGGAGAAGCACATGAGATAACAAGTAATCAAACTAAGGAGGAGAGTGATTATGTAAGCACAGAGCAAAGCACGCAAAAAAATACGGTAGTGGTACCGCAAAATCCCAAAAGCGGGGAAGTGATGGTTTGGATACCGGTAAATGGTGGAACAAAATATCATAATAAGCAAACTTGTAGCAACATGAAAGATCCGATACAAGTTTCAATTGAACAGGCCATAGACAGTGGTTATGAGCCTTGCAAGAAATGTTTTAAATAATAAAATCATTCAAGATAGAGGAGAAAAAAATGAAAAAAGGAAAGGCAATATTAATTCCGCTTGCATTGGTTTTCTTTATAACAATAGGGACTGTAGCGTGTGCGACAGGTTCATCATCGGATAGCGAAGAAAACACAAGACAAGAAACGACAACTCGAGAAGAAACTACGACAGAGCCGGTGCCTACAACGACAACAACAGAAGCGCCGACTGAGCCTGCATATGCTCCGGCAGAAGAAGTTTATTACGAACCTGAACCTTACTATGAACCGGAACAAAGTTATGACTATACACCGAGTGATAGCAGTGGAGGCGGAGGAGTTACCGTGCCGGATTCGGCTTGGGAAGGCACTAATCTTGTTTGGGTTCCGGTTAATGGTGGAACAAAATATCACTCAAGATCCGGTTGCAGCAACATGAAGGACCCGATGCAAATACCTTTGGATCAGGCAATTGCATGCGGATATGAACCATGTAAGAGGTGCTGTTAGCAGAAAAAAAATAACGCTCTACAGCGGATGGGATGTTTATTGGACAGGCTACGAGTACTATTATAAGTGTCTTAGAAGTGTAAGGAAATCTTACTAATGATGTTGTAGTGATATAAATACCTGATGTAGACATTAAAGAAAGCGTGAGGTATTCGTATAAAATATTTTATTGTAAGGAGTGTTTATAATGAGAAAAAAATTGTTAACGATGATGTTATTATTAGTGTTTGTAATAGCATTTGCAGGGTGTGGGGTAAAAGCTACAGGCGGTTCAAATACTGCTACCGGAAGCAATACTTCAACAGGGACAAATTCAAATGACAATAGTACCGGTGCTAATACGCCACAAGTATCTGCGACAGATTTAGAAGAAAATATAACATGTAGTGGTGCAATTACCGCCTTAGGAAAATTTGTTGCTTTTGCAACAAATGGAAATAGCATACCTGTGGATATGGAAATTGAAGTAGAGTTTTATGATGCATCAGGAACAATTGTAGGTAGTGCAAACGAAGAATTGCAAGCAGTTGGTGAAAATGCAGAAGTTGCAGTAGATATGTGGTCAACACCGGAATCCTTTGATAATTATAAGATTTATGTTGATGTTAAGGCAACAGATGAAATTTCTTATTTTGATAAACTAAATTTAACTCATAGTGATAATGGTGAAAATGTTGCTGTTCAAGTTACAAATAATTCAGATGAGACGATTGATTATATAACAGTTGGCGTTGTTTATTATCAAGGAGATACAGTTGTTGGATACGGTGATGGTATAGAGTCAGATGTTAAGCCTGGCAGATCGGCTAATTATAACATATATTATCCATATGGCTCAGATTATAATGATGTAACTTTTGATAATTATAAAGTCTTTATTAATGAAGCATATTCATATAATTGGTAAATCCGAAGGATAAATAATGATTATATTATATCTATTAACGTGCATTTAGAGATTTATTTACTGATTTAACAAAAACAAGCGGTAGCAATGCCGCTTGTTTTAGTACATATCCTCAATATCTATCAATATACAGTTACCGGCATTTTTGACTACATAATCTGTAAAGCCGGAAAGAGAAAAAATACATATTGTTGGTTTTGAAACAGGCAAATATTTTATTTTATCAATAAATTTCATATATTCAGCCTTATCAAAAGGTGTATTTTTAAATTTGCATTCTGCAACGAGTGAAATTTTTTTGTCGTTCTTACCCAGCAAATCTATTTCTATTTGTTTTTTATCACCATTCTCATCTTTTACGGTATCTTGATAATTAACTATATCCGTAAGGATTGGAATAATTCCATTACCGGAGTGCATCAACAAATATTCTGAAGCCATTTTTTCGAAAACCTTTCCCATATAGTCATGCAGTCTATCTTTAACATTGGAATAATAATATACCTCGCCATTGCCGGCATTTATAAGGCTTGTTGCTCTGTTAACATATTTGAACCAGAAATCAAGCATGCTGTCGTTGAGAACATAATAAGGCTTTTTAGAAACTCTTTTTTCCAGTATTTCTGCTTTGACAAGATTCTTGAGTGGGTATGTTACGTCATCTGAACCTACATATGAAGCTATTTCGCTATTTTTACTATGACCTGTTGCAACAGCGGAAATAATGGAATTGTACAAAGCCGGGTTTTGTTTTTCGCCGGATAACACAGTCCTTATTTGTTCTTCGGAAAAATATCCGCCCATAGAATAAAACTGATCAATTATATTTTCATCTAAACTGATTCTTGGGTTAAATTGGCATATGTATTTTGCAACCCCGTTTGAAAGACCATAACAAATAGCTTTTTCTTCGCAATTATAACCATCCAAAAAAGCAGCGGTTTCAAGATAATTAAAAGGTTTGAGTTTTAATTCCAAATCACTTCTTCCATGAAGAGGAGCCGATTCGGCAAGTACTTCATCTTTCATAAAACTGATAAGTGAACCGCAAAGAATAAAGAACAGATTTCCATGTTTCCATTGTGTGTCAATGATTTTCTGCAGCAAAGATTGAATATATGGACACTGTTTTGCAAGGTAGGGATACTCGTCGATAAAGAAAATGATACGTTCCTTATCGGCGTGTTTACCAACAAACTCAAAAAGTTTTTCGAAATCGTTGAATGTTATATTTCCGAGAAGATCAGGGGAAAGTGCGGTTAGAACCGATTCGGTCATCATGGATAATAATTCAGCCTCTCCACGTTCAACGGACGTAAACGAAATGTGTTTACAATCATGTTCGCTGATAAATTTGTTTATCAGCATGGTTTTACCGATTCTTCGTCGACCATATAGAACTGTCATTACAAACCCGTTTTGCTTGAACTTTTTGTTAAGAATATTTAATTCTGTGCTTCTTCCTCTGAATACTTCTTTCATTTCAATCCTCCGTTAACCGAAATGTATTTCACCGAAATTGATTTCGCCGAAATCAATTTCGGTTAATTTCATTTTAACTTATTTAGGTTGATAAATCAAGCAAAAACAAATCATCTCGTCCTATCTTTTATAAATTTATAGCTGTTACAGTAAATGGCATTCGGAATGCATTTAAGTATCTGATCGCTTTTTAGAAATATGAATGTTACAATCGGTGGCCAAGCAAAAACGAAGGCGCTTAATGCGGACATTGGGATTACAAAACACCACATAAAAAGGTTATCTACTATAGCCTCATATTTAGTGTCACCGCCGCCGGCGATAATTCCCGCCATTACAGGGTATTCGTAGCAGGTTCCGATGATAGTCACGCAAAGCACAATAAGGAAGGTGTTGGTAAGCTCATATGTTTCCGGAGTTATATTGTAGAAACCGATAATCAGGCCTTTAAAGGCAAACAAAAGAATGGCCAATACAACACCCAGCAGCAAAAAGAATATTTGCAAGGTTTTTGAATAAGGCTTCACCATTTTTATATCGCCTTCGCCTACGGTTCTTCCTATGATTACGGAGCAAGCGTTTGCACCTGCAAAACCCCATACCGCAAAAATCTGGAATATAGCTACGGCTATACTGTTTGCACCGATGGCTTCGGAACTCATATGTCCCAAAATAGCAGTTTGAACAGCTTGCGAAAAGCCCCATAAAGCACCGCTTATTATCATAGGAAGTGCAACCATAATATAATCTTTAAAATAGCCGGTTTTAAAATCAAAAAGGTCTTTGATTTTCATTTTCAAGCGTTTATCCACGGCGAAAATAAATATCAAAACAATGACAAGTTCGACAATCCTGCTGCATACTGTTGCGAAGGCCGCACCTTTTATGCCGTATTCTTTTGCACCGAAATTACCATAAATAAAAGTATAATTAAGGGCAATGTTAATGCATATGGTACAGGCAGACATGATGGTTCCCACATAAGCTATTTCCACGCTTTGAAGTGAATACATAAGAACAGCCGACGCAGCAAAAATGATGTAAGTCCAGCACATTACGCTTAAATACTGCATTCCTTCTTCTATTATTATGCTATCCGATGTCAGAAGACCCAGGATTTGCCTAGGAAAAACGGCAGTGACTATTGTAAATGCAAGACCGATAACAATAGCTATTTTAAATGCCGAGGATATTACCTTTTTAATAGGTTCTATTTTTCCTTTGCCCCAATATTGTGAGCCCAATACAACAGCACCCATGCCTACGCCTAAGGTAATCTGCATTAGAAGAAATTGTATCTGATTAACCAAAGCGGCACCGCTCATGGCAGTTTCCGTATAAGCTCCGAGCATAAAATTATCAACAAGATTTACAACCAGTGCAAGAAGTTGCTGCAAGCCCATAGCTAAGAGTAAAGGAAGAAATCTTCTTAGCATTTTGAAACATTTTTCTTTTGTAGTCATTTTGATCTCCCGAGAATATTAATTAAAATAGTGATTATATATGTTTAACACTTTAGCGTGGTGAATTATAATTGCTATTATATCAAAAAAAAGAAGAAAGCGAAATAATCACTTTCTTCTTTTATTTTTATGTCAGAGAAGCATTCAAAATGGATAATTTACATGCATGTATATCCGCCATCTACAGGAAGAATACAGCCGTTTACATATGTGCTTGCAGGAGCCGAAAGAAAAATAGCTGCACTGTCAAGCTCACCTTCGTGGCCGTATCTTGCCATAGGAATCATTGTTTTAGCGTAATTTTGGAACATTTCCGTATCCAAAGTTTCTTTTGTAAGAGGAGTTTCAAAATATCCCGGACAAATAGCATTAACGGTAATGCCTTTATCGCCCCATTCGCTGGCAAGGGCACGTGTTAAGTTTACAACACCGCCTTTTGCTGCATGATAAGGAGTAGCAGGGGCAATTTTGTTACCTACAAGGCCGTACATGGAAGCAATGTTGATGATACGTCCGTAGCCTGCCGGAATCATGGCTTTTTTTGCCACTTCTCTTGCAACTTTGAAAGAACCGAATAAATCTATGTTGATTTCATTAGAAAATTGTTCGTCTGTAATATCTTCGGCAGGAGCAACAGCGCCTGTGCCCGCATTGTTAATTAAAATATCGATTCTGCCGAATTTTGACATAATGCTTTCAACGGCTTTGTCAATTTGGTTTGTATCTGTGATATCGCAAGAAACGCCCATAGCTTGAACGCCGAATTCTTCGGAAATGTTTTTTGCAACTTCATCTACCATATTCTGGCGTCTTGCAAGGGCAACAATGTTAGCTCCCTGGTTAGCCAATGCTTTTGCCATCTGAACCCCCAGTCCCGATGAACAACCCGTAACAACGGCAACCTGTCCTGAAAGATCAAAATAATTCTTCATGTTTCATAACCTCTTTTCTCTTTTTTTGTTGATTTATTGCTGAATATAGATAAAAAAACAAACAAATGAATTTGATAAATTGTATTGAATTAAATACTATCATTGACTATTATATATATTTCTGATATCTTGTGAATAACCAAATTTTGAAAATTTTAGGAGGTCAGATTTGCTAACCGTATCATTGGATTACAACAGTAAGAAGTCGCTTTACATACAGCTTTACGAATCTATAAAGGAACAAATAATAAAAAAACAGCTTGATTCAAACAGTCGCCTTCCGTCAAAAAGAGCCCTTTCGATGCATTTGGGAGTAAGCATAAAAACGGTAGAAAACGCCTATTCCCAGCTTCTTCTGGAAGGATATGTTTTGTCTAAAGAAAGAAAAGGTTTTTTTGTAAACAGTATCGAAGATTTTAGGACCGACAAAAAGGAATCGAAGAAGTTTGTATCAAGCTACAGAGATGACGAATACGCTGTAGATCTTCAATCCAACAGAAATGCAATAGAAGAATTTCCAATATCCACTTGGTGCAAAACCATGAGGGAGATTCTGTCTTATAAAGATGAAAAATTGTTTGAAACAGTACCCTTTAACGGAATTGCCCCTCTTAGAATAGAGATTGCCAAGTTTTTACATGAGTTTCGAGGTATGGAAGTATCACCTGACCAGATTGTTGTGGGTGCCGGAACGGAATACATGTATTCCAGGCTTATTCAAATGTTTGACAGGAATACAAGCTATGCTGTTGAAGATCCCGGATACAAAATGATAAGGGCTTTGTATAAAAGCAATGGTGTAAGCTTTAAAGCGGTTCCGGTTGATGACGAGGGAATAAGAGTTGATGAACTTGAAAAAACAGATTGCAGTTTGGTTCATGTTTCGCCGGCGCAACAATTTCCATTGGGCTCTGTTATGCCAATAAACAGAAGATTGGAGCTCCTTCAATGGGTAAACAAAAAACCGGGAAGGTACATTATAGAAGATGATTATGACAGCGAATACAGGCTGCATGGTGTCAGTGTTGCGCCGATTTACAGCATTGATATTCGAAGCAAAGTGATATACATGAACACCTTTTCAAAAAGTGTAGCTCCGGCCGTGAGAATCAGTTATATGGTTTTACCCGAAGAGTTAATGAAAAAATACATCGATACAATGAGCTTTTATTCATGCACCGTTTCAAGCTTTGAACAATACACTCTTGCAAGGTTTATGGAAGAAGGTTTTTTGGAAAGACATATTCATCGAATGAAAAGGCATAATGTATTGCAACGAAAAATGGCAATGGAAGAGCTGGAAAACTCAAGCATAAAAGAAAAAATCGAGATTGTTAAAGATACGGCGGGAAGCGTATTTTTGTTGAAAGTTAAAACAAATCTTTCAGATAAAATACTAATGAAAAAACTTGCAGCCAAGAAAATTAAAGTGTCGTGCCTTAATGACTACTGTCAAAATCCCAAAGAAAAGTATAAGTCGGTATTGCTGGTGAACTATTCAAATGTCAGCAAGGATCAAATTAAATATTTTATTGAAGCGATGGAAGAAATAATAGGATAGCTTTATGTTAATATTATATAAAAAAAGGGTTCTAAAATTAGAACATTGTTACAACAAATTCATACTTGTCGACAAGCTGACAAGTATGATATAATCATTTTAAAAGAAGGCGTATGTTCGCTAAATACGTCTAAATGTATATATTATAAGCTTTATAAAACAGTAGTCCCAAGCTTGATTCATCAAGCTTCTTCGCTTGCATTTGCAGGTATGCATGCGATGCTCACCCAACCTGCGTTAAGGTATATTTTAGATGAAAATATTAGGAATATCACTTGGAACAAGAAACGGAAACAATGACACAATGTGTCGTGTAGCCCTTGAAGCCGCAAAGGCTGAAGGCGCTGAAATCGAATTTATCCATCTTTTTGACTGGGATATCAAATATTGTACGGGTTGTGTTGCCTGTTCAAGAGGTCTCGTAATGGGTAAAGGTATGATTTGTACTCAGAAAGATGATTACAAAGCATTATATGAAAAAATTGTCGATGCCGATGGCGTACTTATGGTTGATCCGATTTACGAATCCGGCGGCTCGGGCTTATTCCACGTGGTTACAGACCGTATGGGTCCGGGACACGATTCGGGCTTAATGCTCGGCGCTCATTTCCAAATGTTGGAGCAGACAGGTAAAGGACTCGATCCTAAATACTTCAAACAGAAAGCTATTTCTTTTGTAGGTATCGGTGGTTCTGATTGGGCTGTCAGAGTTGAAACAGATCATGCAATGTTTGCAATGAGTCCGGGTTGGAAAGTTGTTAATAACGAATTCTTCTCATGGTGTAAAGATGTTATCATGCAGGATGAGAAAGTTGAAAGAATGAAAGAAATCGGACGTAACCTTGTTGCTGCCGCAAAAGAAATCGCAGAAGACAACAAAAACATGGAACTTCCGATTGCAGATAACCACAAATCATACTGGAAAGGTAAAGAAGGAGCTTGCCCACATTGCCAGGGTAACAACTTCTATATATTCCCGGGTACAACAAATTGTGTTTGTGAGCTTTGCGGACTTGAAGGAACTTTGGAAGTTGTTAACGGCGCTTTCAAATTTAAATTCGATCCGGCAACGGAATACAGAGCTCATGATATTATTCCGGGTAAGAAATTACATGGCGAAGATATTTTTGCAAACGAAGGTCGTTTGATGAATCTTGGAAAAGATCCTATCTTCAAAGAAAGAAAAGCTCATTATACTGCAGTATGCGAACCTACACCTTCACCGTCAAAAGAAGCAAAATAAATCATTAAACATTAAAAGGCTGATACATGAAAGTGTATCGGCCTTTTTTGGATGTCGCCAAGGCGGCTTTGGTGATGTATTATTTAAAATTTGTTTACAATTTAGTGCCGGTTTTGTACATATCATATTGAGACAATAAAAATGTCGGATAAATGGGAGAACGTTTAAGTCATTTAACGCAACCGGATTATTTTCGACAAATAACAACTTAGGAGGGAAAGTATGGCGGTTAGAAAAATAAGATTTTGTATGGCATTTGTAATGATAGGATTGCTGATTACAGCAATGCTGCCTATAAGCGTAAAAGCACAGAGCGAAATAGTTATTACAAAAGCTTTGTTGGATGAGGTTAGAACTAACGGAGAGGATACGGATAATGATATAGAATATGTTCCTATAACAGATCAGGCTGATGAAGGCATCGGTTCTTTTGTTTTATATAAGAATGCCAGATATGTTTTGGGAGAAGATATAGAACTTACCGGAGAAGTTTTGAGATTTCAGACTCCGGGAGCAAGTGTGCTTGATTTGGCAAACTTCAACTTAGAACGCAGTGATGATGTAACAATTGATGATGTAGAATATGGAACAATTACGGTTGAAAACGGCTCATTGGAGATTTTTGGAGACGAAAATAATAAGGTAATGGGAGATGCTGACATTGCTGTACTTGCTTTGCATGAAGAAACAACACTAACAATATATGGCGGTTACTTCGATGGGGCTGTGCAGAACACTACAAATCAGGATACAGATTATTTAGATTGTGGAACTGTCAATATATACGACGGTTATTTTGCGACTTATGTAGGTCTTGGAGGAACGATATACATATCCGATGGCATTTTTAATTTTTTGAAAATTGTTTCCGATGCGGTTATAGACAACGGAGAATTTAACGATGTCGAATTAGGCAGGGTTGATGGGACTACGGAAGTTGTTATAAACAATGGAGCTTTTGACGGTGTTCAGCTTGATGAAGACGGGGGTAGTCTTTATGCCGTAAATGTAGAACTGACAATTAACGGCGGATTTTTTGGCAGCAGTCAAGAAGGCGATGATATAAAAGCTGCAATATGTGCGGAAGCAGAAGACAACCAATATGGAAGTCTTAAGATAAATGATGGCTTGTTTGAAGGAATTGGTTTAGGTAACAATGCTCTTTATGTGAAAAACATGGATTATGTAGAAATAAATGCCGGTGGATTTTACGGTATGGAAGGAGCTTTGGTGATCAAACAGGCTGAGGATTCGATTATCAATCTTGCAGGGGGTGACTATTTCGGAGTCGAATTAGGAGCAATAATGCTCATTGATGAAAATGGATTGGAATATGATGAAAACTCGCTCAATGCACTTTTGATGTATGGATATGAATATGCTCCGACAGCACAGATTAATGAATTGAAAGATTCATCCGGCGATGTAATCGGCATTTATAGTCAGAATGAAATATATGTTGTTCCAAAGACTGATAATACAGTTATAAACACCGAAAATGAGGGAATCGGCGAACAAGTGCTTAAGCTTATAGATTCCATAAAAGCAGGTCAAAAACCTGAAGGTGTAAGCGACGAACTTGCCGAAGCAATTATGTTTGCCCTGTCACAAAATAAAGAAATAACCATAAATACAGCAGTAAAAGAAGTTACAAAAGAATCCGTATCGGATGATGCGGCAAAGATAGATGCTTTACTTTCCGGCAAGGGAACAATTACGGGATATTTTGATATTAACGTAGAAGTATGGATAGATAATGAGCATAAGGGAAACATTACGAAATTCCCTGACGGTATAAGCATAAGTCTTCCGATTCAGTCCGATCTTCAACAGCCGAATGAGGGAATGCAAAGAAACTTCAAAATACTGCGAGTTCATAATGGTGTGGCCACAGAGCTTGCGGCAAGCCAAAAGGACGGATTTGCAGTTGGAACATCAGATAGTTTTTCAACATATGCTCTTGCCTATGAAGATGTTGCAAAATCACCGCAAACAGGCGATACAGGCTATGGAATCCAGGTTTTATTGCTAGCTGTCGGAGCAGTTGCGGTTGCAGGCGCAGTTGCTATAAAGAAAAAGAAAGAGTCTGCTATCAATAAATGAATTTAAGCATAACAGCCGGTCATAGAACTTAAAAAAGTCCCGTTTTAAGGGACTTTTTTAATTAGTGAAAAACGCTTCATGCGGTAAGCTAAAAAGTATCAGAAACGTTTTATTACGGTCAGAATATTCATACCGTCTTTATATTTATATTTTACTTCATCCATTGTTTTCTTAACCATATAAATGCCGAGACCGCCAATGCTTCTTTCGTCCGCCGACAAAGTGATATCGGGATCGACTTTTGAAAGAGGATCGAAAGGAACACCGTTGTCCTTAAGACTTAGGGTTAAGGTGTTGTCTTTTATTGATAAAGAAACCCTGACATCACCTACACGGCCTTGATAAGCATAGTGGGCGACATTGATAAACAATTCCTCAAACGCCGTGCTTATTTGTATTGCCGCTTTCATCGGTACTTCCGCTTTTTCCATTTCTTCTTCAAGAAAGGCGCTTGCCGGTGGGAACGAAGCATCTTCTGCAGTGAAAGTTTTTTCGATTATGGAGTCTTTTAAAAGATTTTTAACGTCCAAAATCAACATTGTGATATCATCGAATTGCTCTGCATCACCGACAAACTCGTCAATATCCGCTCTTATGCCCCTAAGGGTTTGTCGAACATCATCAAGGGGATGAGAATTCATATAATCAAGAAGTCTGTCTTCGCCGTAGAGTTCTTTCTCTGCGTTGGTTGCTTCCGTTACACCGTCTGTGTAGATATAGATGCTGTCTCCCACATTCATATCGAGTTCAAACTGCTTGTATACCATATTTTCCATGCCTGCAAGCACAAAGCCCGGACGGCATTTCAAATACTCAAAACCTTTACCTTCAAGATTTATAAGTGGTGGGTTGTGACCTGCGTTGACATATGTAAGTTTTCCGCTAACCAAATCAAGTACGCCCATCCAGGCGGTTACAAAGAGTCCGGCTTCGTTGCCGTCACAAAGAATGTTATTAACTCTTGTGAAAACTTCAGCCGGCTCCAAACCTAACTGAGTATGGTCTTTTATAAGCGTTTTTGCCGTCACCATAAAGAGCGCGGCAGGTACGCCTTTGCCGGAAACATCTGCCACAACAAATGCAATGTGCGTATCATCAATCATAAAGTAGTCATAGAAATCGCCACCAACCTCTTTTGCCGGTGCCATTGTTGCAAAGAGGTCAAATTCATCGTGATCCGGGAACGGAGGAAAAATTCTTGGCAGCATATTTGCCTGAATATCCGTTGCAAGAGATAATTCAGCTCCGATTCTTTGACCTTCCTTCAAAGACGCAACCATTTCGTTTACGGTACCCGCAACGTAACCTATTTCGTCTTTTGTTTTTAATTTCAGCGGATCATCGGGCAGCTCGCCGCCACTGATGCGTTTTAAGTATTGCTGAATTTTTGTGACACTGTGAGTCCATTTTTGAGTAACTACCACAAATCCCATAGCCGAAAGGGCTACAAGAAGTATTATAACAAAGATTATGTTTTTGCTTGCGGCAGCAGTTCTTTCCTGAAGCTCCGACATACTTCGGCCCACAACCACAGCACCGATAACATTACCTTTTGCATCTTTTATTGTGTTGTAGACACAGTAAATGTAGCCTCCGCTTACATTTGCGGGACCTTTATAAACGTTTTTGACATCCAAAACATCGGCAACTTTCTTATCCATGTATGTACCGATTATGGATTCACCGTTAGGACCCTTCGTAGTTCCGGCGATACGGATAAAATGACCTTGCATATAGCCTGTTTCTTCATCACCGACCCAGTGAAGCCCTTCGTCACTTGTTTTCATGAAAGCATAGCAGAATGTGCCGGTTTTGCTTTCAACCTCAAGGAAAGGACGATAGTTGGCATTTGCTTCCGTACCGTCGCCAAGCACCTTATCGCCTATACAAAGTGCACCATCTTTCAGATAGTAGTCACAATCAACGTTTCCCGTTATTGTATCTTTCAAATAATAAATATCGGATTGGAGCCTTTCGGCAAGCAGTGTTTCGATTTCGGTTTGCATGCTGTGAGAAAAAATCAGCATTATGAAAACAATAAGCGCAACACCTTCTATGACGCTCGCTAAAAGAATTTTAGAACCGATTCTTCTAAACCTGAGAAAATCTTTGATTTTTTGTGTATTCATATACTACCCCACTTAAAACTAAATACAATTCTATGTATCCATTTTATCATTGATAAAAATATCGGGCAAGAAAAATATGGGATAAGCCGGCTTAGATGTGGTATCATATATAAAGAAATGTTAAAGGAGTTTGAAAGGGAGAAAAAATGAAACCTTTAAAAAGTGTTATCAAATATGCAAAAGAAAACTTCAATGAAGTTTGGCATACGACCCTTAATCCCGAGGGACCCGGGGTTGTAAGAATTCATCTTATTCCTCCGGTATATGATGAAGAGGAAGAGGCTATGGGACCATGCGTTGCCATAATAAACGGTCAGGATATTATTCCGGTTAATACGTCATGGGCAGTGCTTCTTTGCGAATTTATTAAAGAAGTAAATAAATACGAAGGAAAAGAAGTGAGCGAAAAAGATGTTGAAAACATCATAAATTCGGTCTGTACAAGAGTAAAAAAGGTATTTCATCTTTTTAGCAAAAAGCTTTTAAAAGCGGATTTGTACACTATTATGAATACCTTTAAACAAGTAGCTTACGGTGAGGATGTTACGGAAGATATCGAATATATAAGTATGGGAGACTATGCCCCATATATGCGTGCGCCTCACAGAATGGATCTTATGGTAAGTGCCATGACAAAAGAAGGGAAGTGGCATTGCAATCAGTCTTGCGTTCATTGCTACGCGGCAGGTCAGGAATTATCGGAAGAAAGCGAACTTTCCACCAAGGATTGGAAGACAATTATCGATAAATTGCGTGATATATGCGTACCGCAGATTACATTTACCGGCGGTGAGCCTACAATGCGTGAGGATTTAATCGAACTTATCGATTATTCCCGTTGGTTCGTTACAAGACTTAATACAAACGGCATAAAGCTTAGCAAAGAATATTGTCAAAAGCTAAAAGATGCGTCTTTGGACAGTTGTCAGATTACCTTTTATTCGGCAAATGAAGAAGTGCATAACAAGCTTGTGGGAGCCGACAGATATAAGGAGACTCTTGAAGGAATCGAAAATGCGGTGGCAGCAGGCCTTAACATAAGCATCAACACACCTCTTTGTACATTAAACAAAGACTATGTTGACACATTAAAATTCCTCAAAGAAAAAGGAATTATATATGTTACCTGTTCCGGGCTTATAATTGCCGGAAATGCGACAAATGATGAGTCGGAAAAATTGCAGCTTTCGAAAGAAGAAATCAAAAAGATATTGAAAGAAGCATGCGACTATGCTTATAAAAACGGCATGGAAATAAGCTTCACATCTCCGGGATGGATAGAGATGGATTTCTTTAAAGAGCTTGGAATGAACCCACCTACCTGCGGAGCATGCCTTTCAAATATGGCAATTACACCGGGAGGCAAAATAGTGCCTTGTCAAAGTTGGCTTGACGATGAGCCGCTGGGCGATATGATAAGGGATAATTGGGAAGACATTTGGAATAGCGATAATTGTGCGGAGCGCAGAGCATATTCGGCGGAAATGCTTGGCGAATGTCCGTTTAGGAGGGCGTAATGAAAAAGATAATAATTGCAATAATTGTAGCTTGCGCTGCGCTCTTTCTTATTCCGACGGGTACGGTTAAAGCCGCGGCACTTGATGAAATATTAAACTATGATATTACGGTGAATGTTAAAGATGATGCTACCCTTGATATGTACTACCATATCGATTGGAAGGTGCTTGATTCGGACAGTGAAGGTCCCCTTACATGGGTTAAGATTGGTATCCCAAACAAACACTGTGATAATATTCAGGCTCTAAGTGATAATATCGAAAAAATCGAATACTCAAGCTCCGGCGGAAGCTACATAGAAGTATATTTTTACGACAAATACTATGAAGGTGATGTGGTAAGCTTCGATTTTTATTTTAACCAGGACTACATGTATCAGGTAAATGCTTATGAAGAAGGCTTTACTTTGTATACATTTACTCCGGGCTGGTTTGATGATATTGATGTAGATAATCTGACACTCAGATGGACTGCGGATAAAATAGAATCCTTTAGTCCGAGTTGTACTCAAGAATACGGATACAATGTCTGGAACACATCTCTTCCGAAAGGGCAAAAATTCGAGGTAAATATTACTTATCCGAACGATGCATACGGCTTTGATATGTCAAAAACAATACAGCAGGATGAAAATGACGGTAAGAGCACCGGAGAAAGGATAATTGACGGAATTGCCGTAGTAATCGGAGCGATAATCATATTAGCTATGGTAGCCGCTTTCATATTTGCCATAGTATCCGCAATTTTCAGATTTTTCAGATCCATTTATTGGGCTGCAACGGGATTTAAGTACGGATATGATACAAAGGTTACCAGAACAAGGATTGAATACTATGATTCTTGTCCGGGTTGCGGTGCCGCAAGAGCCGAAGGGCAAAAAACTTGTCCGTATTGCGGAAGAAGCTTTGTGAAGAGCGAAGAAGTAATTGATGAGAAAAACATTAAGGCAGAAGACAAGGAAGCGCTTAACTATAAGAGGAAAGGCGAATACAGATATTCTTCAAATCCAAATGTTTTTGTTATGGTTAATACTGTAAGAGTGGCTCGTCCGGCACCTCCGAGAAGCTCTTCGGGAAGAGGTCATAGCTCATCATGCGCTCATTCATCCTGTGCATGTGCCTGCGCTTGTGCATGTGCCGGTGGCGGAAGAGCGGGATGTACAACAAAAGATTTTTACAATACAAATCTTAAGCTTAAACAGATTGAATTAAAAACAAAACACAAAAAGAACAAATAAAAAATAGCCGGAAGTTAATTTCCGGCTATTGCTTTTTCGTCTCTGGTTAATTTCTTAATCCAAGTATATTTTCTAAATTTAAAGAAAACAGGTATGCACTTAAACAGCTGATCCGACTGGATAACAAGCACCAGCCATACAATAGGCAAATTCCACCAGAAAGCACCCATAAAGGTAAGGGGCATAACAATAAGCCATGTGCAAATCATATTCATCTTCATGGTGAAGGTTGCATCGCCGCCGCCTTGGATGATACCGAAGGAAACCGGCATTTGGTAAGCCATTCCAAGCATAATAATTGCCTGCAAAATAATAAGGCTGTCCGCAAGTGCGAGAGCATTTGGATTTAGGCTGTAAAGGCTAAGAAGCGGTCCTCTGAGAGCAAATAATATAAATGCAAGCACAGCTCCCAAGATTATATCGAGTATGCTTAGAGTTCTGCCGTATTGTTTAACAAGCTCGCGGTTACCCTCGCCGATTGCCTTACCTATCATTACACCGGAACAAGAGCTCATAGCCATGGTAACAACTTTTGCGTATTGATAAAAGGTTGAAGCCACAGAGTTTGCCGCCAATGCATCCGGGGATAAGTGCCCAAGTATTGCGGTTTGAACCGGAATCGAAATTCCCCATATTACGGTGGCGCAAAGGTTTGGCATGTACAAGCGGTAGAAATCTTTTCTTAAAAGCTTGCTTGATTTCATTACTTCTTTAAAATTATCCCAAAGGGCAAGCACTTTATCTTTCTTGCAATAGGCCACCATTATGATGAATTCGACAATTCTTGAAATAAGTGTGCCGATGGCGGCGCCTTTAATGCCAAGTTCGGGGAATCCCAGTTTTCCAAAAATAAGCACGTAGTTAATACTGCAGTTAATAATAAGTGTTACGATTGCCGTATAGAAGGATATCTTAACAATTCCCACAGCACGCAGTGCTGCATAAAGCACGCTTGTTATACAAAAGATTCCGAAGGACCAAATTACAATCTTCATGTAATCCACACCCTGAGCAATTATTGCAGTGTCGGTTGTAAAGATACTGCATAAAAGTCCGGGCATAAAAGTGCCCACAATAATTAAGCAAATCGCAATAATTAAGCTGAGCTTTAAGGCATAGCCGGAAAGGGTCCTAATGGGTGAAATACGTTTTTCGCCCCAATACTGAGCGGAAAGGGCAACCAAAGTGTTGGCTACCGACACGCCGAATTGCTGTATCAGGAAGAAAATCTGATTTATAATGGATGCCCCGGAAAGAGCATCTTGCGAGTAACTTCCAAGCATAATGTTATCAGCCATATTAACGGTAAATGCTATAACATTTTGCAAAGCAACAAAGCCTACGAGCCCAACAAGGGTTTTGTAAAACTGTTTGTCTTTAGACATAAACGGGAGTTTTGTTGTTTCCATTTTTTACCTCAATTTATACACACAACACTAAAAAACTTAAGTTTATACTTAAATACAAATTAATAACAAAAATTTACAGTTGATAGTATAAGAGTTTTGTCCAAAATTGGCAATAAAAAAATAAAAAAGTGTTTAAGATGCCGAAAGTGGCGATATTTCTTGACTATAAGCATATATGAATGTACAATCATTGTTATTAAATAGGAAAAGAGATAATAAAATGTATGTGGTAGTTTCAAGCGTAATCATTTTGTTTGCGCTTATATTCTTAGGTTTTTATATTGGTAAAAGGCGCTATGTTAACAAGGAGGCGGCGCCGGATTTTTCAAGCCTGGTTCTTAATGTAACCATGCCGGCAACGGTTTTTCTTGCTATAGTCGCTCAGCAAGGAAGCGGGCTTATGCACGAAGGAATATTTGTCATTCCCGGAGTGGCATTGCTTCACCTTCTTATGTTTTTAATCGGCCTTATCGGTGTAAAAGTTATGAGGGTGCCGGACGAAGATAAGGGCAATTGGCTTTATACCGCCCTTTTGTCAAACAACGGCTTTATGGGATTTCCTTTGGCATTGGCTATTTACGGCACGAGAGGATTGTTTATGATGGCTCTTTGCAACGTCATAACAAATCTTCTTATATTTTCCGTTGGAATTAAGCTGGTAACTCTTAATATAAAAACGAAAGAAAAACTAAGCATCAGAAAAATGCTTTTAAACAATATTAACATAGCGGTGGTAATAGGATTCATTTTTTACGGCCTTAAAATTCCGCTTCCGGAAATACTCTCGGACATGCTTGGATATATAGCAAACATTACAAGCGGTCTTTCGATGATAGTTGTGGGACTTTCTCTTTCGAGACTTCCTTTTAAGGCTGTATTTGAAGATAAAAAAATGTTTGTCCTTGCGGCAATACGTCTTCTTATTATTCCTCTTGCAACTATCCTGATTATAAAAATTCTGCCGTTTGAAATCGATAAAGTCATGGCCGGTACTCTTGTGCTTACCGCTGCTTTGCCGTCTTCTGCGGCTCAGTCCATGATTGCGGAACAGTACAAAGCCAATACGGGTGCGGCTGCAAGATGCGTGTTTATTACAACGCTTTTCAGCGTGGTTACGGTGCCGCTTGTTATGCTGGTTTACGGGGTTTAGTCTTATCGGAAAAAGGAGAACTTATTTATGAAAATTGTAATAAAAGCGGATAAAGCGCGTTTTGAAAAATACATGCCTGCCGGCAAAACGGATGAATACGATATTTCTTTTTTCAATCTTGAGGCTTCCAACGAAGAAATACTTGAAAAATCAGCGGATGCCGATGTTATTGTGGTTGATGCAATAGGAGTGGTTGACGCGGAGTTGATTAATGCCATGCCTAATCTTAAACTCATTCATTCAGAGGGAGTAGGCTTTGATAAAATAGATACAAAAGCCGCTGTGGCAAGAAACATTCCGGTGTGTAACAATAAGGGAATAAACGCAGCGTCCGTTGCGGAACATGTGATTTTACTCAGCCTTGCGCTCTTAAGAAACAGCGTTGCTGCTCATTTGGAGGAACTTAATGGAAAGCAAATAGAATTAAAACAGTCTATGATGATAGAGGGCATTAAGGAGCTGGGAGATTGCACCGTGGGGCTGGTAGGATTCGGAGATATTGCAAAGGAAACGGCTATCAGACTTAATGCATTTGGATGCAAAGTTTTCTATTGGAATAGGAACAAAAGATCGGACGATATAGAGAAAAAATACAATGTAATATATAAAGAATTGGATGAACTTTTGGCTGTCAGTGATATTGTAAGTATCCATGTCCCGGTAACAAAAGAAACCAAAGGCATGGTTAACGAGCAGTTCCTTGATAAAATGAAAGAGAGTGCATATCTGGTAAACACCGCAAGAGGAGAAATGGTGGATAACGAAGCCTTAAAAGATGCATTGATTAAAGGAAAAATCGCTGGAGCGGGACTTGATACCATTGCACCGGAGCCGACTCCGAAAGATCATATACTTTTCAATCTTCCTAAGGATTTAAAGGCAAGAGTGATTTTTTCGCCTCATATTGCGGGCATTTCAACCGGTACTTTTAAGCGCTCGCAAGAACGTATTTGGAAAAATATTAAAAATATCGAAACGGGTGTTAAGCTTGAAAACGTTGTAAATATGGCTTAATTTCGTTTTTTAATAAAAGAAGACTTTTTATTGAAAAAAAAGAGTCTTGAATGTATACTTTTAAAAGGTAATAAGAGTCAATTACGGAGGAAATGGTTATTATGAATATAGTATGTTTAGACTTGGAAGGCGTTTTGGTCCCTGAGATATGGATTGCATTTGCGGAAGCTTCGGGTATTCCTGAGCTTAAAAGAACAACAAGGGACGAGCCTGATTACAATAAACTTATGAACTGGAGACTTGGAATCTTAAAAGAGCACGGTCTAGGACTTAAAGAAATCCAGGAAACAATCGCAAAAATCGATCCGATTCCGGGAGCAAAAGAGTTCTTGGATGAGCTTCGTTCAATCACTCAGGTTATTATCATCAGTGATACATTCGAACAGTTTGCAACACCTCTTATGAAGAAGCTCGGTTGGCCGACAATCATGTGCAATACTTTGGAAGTTGCGGAAAATGGCGAAATCACAGGCTTTAGAATGAGATGTGAAAAATCAAAACTTACAACCGTTAAGGCACTTCAGTCAATCGGTTACGAAACAATCGCCAGCGGAGATAGCTTTAATGACCTTGGTATGATTGAAGCAAGTAAGGCAGGTTTCTTATTTAAAAGCACGGAATCAATCAAAAAAGATTATCCGCAATATCCTGCATTCGAAGAATATGATGAACTTTTAGATGCAATTAAAAAAGCTTTATAATGACAATAAGCAGGCCTTAAGGGTCTGCTTTAAAGTTTAAAAATTTAAATTGAAAAAGAGGAAAATATGGCAAAAGTTAGAGAATTCGGCGGATATTTGGCTAATCTTGAAAAATTGGCAAATGAACTTGGCATAAAAAAAGCAACAAACGAAGCGGTTATTGAGGCGGCTTTTGATAAGTGGGGACTTGATTTTCCCAATATGCTTAACGGTAATTTTTATATAATAATGGATGATGCCGATAAAGTAATAATGGTAAGAGACCGCTTCGGTGCTCGTTCTTTATACTATTATGTTACGGCTGACGGAAATCTTTTATGCTCAACATCTATCCGTGAAATGATAAAAAAAGAAGGCTTCGTAAAAGAGTTTAATCCGGATGCGTTGGAACTCTTCTTAAGCTTTTCGTACCTGCCGGGTAAGGACACATTCTTTAAAGGAATGACGAAGGTAATGCCGGGTGAAATAATTGTTTGGGAAAATGGAAAGCTTGATATTAAAAAGTATTGGGAAGCATCTGTTAAGCAAAACACGGACATTTCCATAGAGGAAATGGGAAAACAAATTCATTTCTCTCTTATGGAAGCAAGAAAAGATTGGCAAAGGGATGCCAAGGTTCGCGGCAACTTCTTATCCGGCGGTGTTGACAGTGGATATCTTACAGCTCTTATGGAGCCAAAGCTTGCGGTTTCCGCTTGCTACGACGATCCTGCTTTTGATGAGTCGCCTATGGCACAGGAAACAGCTGATACACTTAAGGTGAAAATGCATAGATTTAAGGTTACGCCACAGGAATACTTCAAATCCGTGCCTCTTGCAATGGAAGCTTTGGAAGAACCTTTGGGAGATGCATCATCTGTAGTGTTTTATATGGTTGCGGGAGAAGCTAAAAAGCATGTGGACGTATGTTATTCCGGTGAAGGTGCAGACGAGCTTTTCTGCGGATATCATGCCTATGTCAGGCGAATCAAGCAAATAGAAGAAGCAAAGGCAGCAGGTGTGGATTTAAAGACACTTCCGCAAGTTGAAGATTACTACATTGGTAATACAAGAGTATTTCACGAAGAGGACAAGAAAAAACTGCTTAAAAACTACAGAGGCAAGATATTGCCACTGGATTTGGCCCGCAGTCTTTATAAAATAACGGACGATATGGATGATGTCACAAAGATTATGCTTTGTGATTTGAATGTTTGGTTCGAAGGCGATATTATGCTTAACGCGGAAAAAATGAGCCTTGCCCACAATCTGGATTGCCGTACTCCTTTCCTTGACAAGCGTGTGGTTGATGTGGCGCTTACAATTCCGTCAAATTATCGCGCAAATACCGAGCAAACAAAGCTTGCTTTCAGAACGGCTGCAACACATCTTTTGCCGGAAAGCATTGCTTGGAGAAAGAAAATCGGCTTTGCGGCACCTACACGTGCATGGATGTGTGAAGAACCTTACGTTTCTGACATTAAGAAAGTATTGTCATCGAAAACGGCAGAACAATTCTTTGATACTAAAGAAGTACTTAAAATGTATGAACCTGAAAATATCGACAATTGTTGGAGAAAAATCTGGTGCATTTATGTATTTCTTGTATGGTATGAAATATATTTCGGATAAAATAAGACCAAAAAAGGATATTCCCTTCTCGGAATATCCTTTTTTTATAAATCCCCCAAAAAAACGTGGAAAAGAAAGTATATATGGCTAAACCAATGCAGCACCGAGAGCTTTGCACTCGTCTAAAGCATTGGCATCCGGAGCATCATTTGCCATGACAGAGCTTGTTGCAAGTTTTGCACCGGCTTGGTTGCAACGATCCTCCCAATCGCGCATCCACTGTCCGTCGCCCCATCCATAAGAACCGAAAAGTGCTATTTTTTTGCCTGAAAGAGCAGATTCAATGCTGGTAAACATCGGATCGAATTCGCCTTCTTCCAAAACTTCGGCACCCATTGCCGGACATCCGAAAGCTACAGCATCGTATTCGGCCATTTTATCTGTTGTAAATTGAGAAGGGCCAAGCACCTCTACCTGTGCACCTGCATTTTTCGCACCATCAACAACCGCATCGGCCATTGCTTGTGTGTTGCCTGTGCCGCTCCAGTATACTACTGCTATTTTACTCATTGTTATCCTCCTTGTTTGTAAATCTATTTAGTCATAGTCACATATTAAAACTTTTGGACTATGCTGTTAGTGAAAATTGAATTAGCTTATTTATAAAAGCGTTTATGCAACGCAAAATTTCGCTCTCTTGTTTGTATTAACAACCAATCTGTTTAAAGGTTTCCCTTTTTTGCCTTCTTCCATGTAAATCTTGGTACATTTTTTGTATTTTGCAAATATCTCTTCGGCTTTATCCGGGTTTGTATAGGCTTTCCAACAACCTACACATTTAACACCTTCTTGTGGATTGTTTATAAAGCACATAACATCCTCCGGCGGATAACCCAAGAAAAGTCCGATTTCATGCGGAAAGTCAGCTTCAGATTTTAAACGCTTTGCAAGTTGTGCAATGCAATTTTCCGCGTTTTTGTAGCAATATCCTTTGTTGCAAAGGATGCTTTTTGCTGTGGGATTGCATAAGTCACTGTTTAAACGTTCCGGCCTGTAAACATAGAACAATGTTTTATTTGTTCCGCTTCTGATGGGAACAATTCTCACGCCTTTCTTATTAAACATTTTATTTAAAAAGCAAAGCTCTTTATTAACATTTTTAAACTTAGTATCAAATGTAAACATATTGGCGGTTTTAAGCCCTGCCAAAGTAGGAGCACAATGCTCTATGATAGCTTTTTTTAGCATTTTCAATACCTCGGGTTGATAAGTTATTAAACAAAGTTAGAATACACTAACTGATTATTTATTTTTAATCGCCCCAAAGTAGGACGATTTATTAATGGTTAGTTATACTTAACTAACCAAAAACATATTATCATGAAAGAAATAAGCTTGTCAATAAGAAATTTTAGATTGAAAGACCTTGTAAAATGTAAGTATTTGACTTACTTTTATAAAAATATTATCATTTATATAAGAAATTTTTGCGGATATCCGCAAAAACCGGGAGAGGGGAAAACTATGAAAGCAATAAAAAAAATATGCCTTGCATTTATGATCATTTTTGCATTTATGCTTACGGCATGCAATGGGAACAAAACAAATCATAATTCGGAAGAAAACACGGATGAAGTTGCCGTAGCAAAAACGGGAGACATTATCATTCTTTACACCTCTGATGTTCATTGCGGGGTGTACAAAGGTTTTGGATATGCTGGTCTTCAAGAACTCCGTGATGCATATGAGGCAAATGGTTATGAAACCATTCTTGTGGATAATGGTGATGCAATTCAGGGTGAACTGATAGGAAGTGCAAGCCATGGAGAAGATATTATCGAATTAATGAACGAACTTGATTATGACCTGGCAGTTCCGGGAAATCATGAGTTTGACTTTGGCGGGGATCAGTTTGCGGACTTGAGTGAAATGGCTGATTTCCCTTATATAAGCTGTAATATCAGCAAAGAAGGAGAGCTTTTGTTTGCCCCGTACATTATAAAAGAAGCTGCGGGAAAAAAGATTGCTTTTGTGGGAGTAACAACGCCTACAACGCCTACGGAATCCACGCCGTCCTTTTTTCAGAATGAAAACGGTGAATATATCTATGATTTTTTGGATGGAGATAATGGACAAGAACTGTATAATGCCGTGCAGAGCGCGGTTGATGCTGCCAAGGAGGAAGGAGCAGACTTTGTCTATTTGATGGGACATTTGGGCAATTCGACATCTTCAAGTCCTTGGTCGGGCGAAGAAGTAATAGCAAACACAACGGGAATAGATGTGCTTATAGACGGTCACAGTCACGACACAGAGCAAAAGATATATAAAAACAAAGACGGTGAAGATGTTACAAGAACAGCATGCGGAACAAAGCTGGAAGCTATCGGTTACAGCCATATTGATCCGGAAGGGTTGATTGCCGATACAAATATCTACAAATGGGATAATGAGATTTCGATGCCTGATCTTTTTAACATAGGTAACGATCTGTCAAAAAAGGTTGAGGAAAAGATGGATTATCTTGATAAAGTTATGGGAGAAGTTGTGGGAAAAAGCGATTATGATCTAACCATATTCGATCCCGACCGAAAAGGAGAAGACGGAAAGGCAAAAAGGGCCGTAAGGAATTCCGAAACAAATCTGGGAGATTTGTGTGCGGATGCGCTTAAATATTGTGCTTCTTCCGATATTGCCATAATTAACGGTGGAGGCGTAAGAAATGACATAGCCTCGGGCGATATATGTCTTATGGATTTGTATAATACACAGCCTTTCGGAGACAAATTGTGCGTTGTTGAAGTAAGCGGACAGCAAGTTTTGGATGCTCTTGAATGGTCTTGCAGAATTCTTCCCGATGAAGAAGGCGGATTTTTGCAGGTTTCGGGCATTAGCTTTGAAGTGGATACAAGTATTGCAAGCAGCTGCACGGCAGATGAACACGGAAACTATACGGGAATAAACGGAGAGCGTAGGGTCGGAAATGTGCTGGTGAACGGTGAAAGCATAGATCCTACAAAAACTTACACCCTTGCAAGCTCTTCATATATCTTAAGAGAGGGCGGAAATGGGTTTAGTATGTTTATAGGCAGCAAAGACATAACTCAAGGCATGCTTCCCGACTACATGACAATGGAAAAATACATAAAAGAAGGATTAAACGGCGAAATTTCAAAGGATTATGCCGATCCTCACGGACAAGGACGCATTGTTATAAAATAATCGGATTTTAAATTTTTATTGACATATTAAATAAGCATACTTATAATATGTAAGAAATAAATAAAAAAGACGTTGATAAAGACAGCGGTTTTGATTGAAATTTTCAGAGAGTCTGCGTTCGGTGCGAGCAGGTAAGAGTAGGCATAACCGGTATCACTTTGGAGTCGCAGCCTGAAATCTTTTGGGAAATTAGGGTTTGACGTAAGACCTGCGTTAAAGGACAAGTGTATGATGGTACATTTAATAGGTGGTATAGCGATGCTAACAATGGCTTCGTCCTATTATGGACGGAGCCTTTTCTATTAAAAAACAAAATGAAGGAGTAAAAGTATGTATAACAAAGTTCCAACCGATCTTAAGTTTGTGGAAAGAGAAAAAGCAATCGAAAAATTTTGGAATGACAACGAAATTTTCAAAAAGAGTATCGAACAGAAGAAAAATTGCGATACTTTCATGTTTTTTGACGGACCTCCGACAGCCAACGGAAAACCTCATATAGGCCACGTTCTTACACGTGTTATCAAAGATATGATTCCGCGTTACCAGACAATGAAAGGTCACAAGGTTCCGAGAAAGGCGGGTTGGGATACACACGGACTTCCTGTTGAAATCGAAGTTGAAAAGATGCTTGGTCTTGACGGTAAAGAGCAGATTGAAGAATATGGTATCGATCCATTTATTCAGCACTGTAAGGAAAGTGTATGGAAATATAAAGGTATGTGGGAAGACTTCTCGGGTACCGTAGGTTTCTGGGCTGATATGGATAATCCGTATATTACATATGATAACAATTACATTGAAAGCTGCTGGTGGGCATTAAATCAAATTTACGATAAAGGCCTTCTTTACAAAGGTCACAAAATCGTGCCTTACTGCCCACGTTGCGGTACACCTTTGTCAAGCCACGAGGTAGCACAAGGCTATAAAGATGTTAAAGAAAAATCAGCAATTGTTCGTTTTAAAGCAAAAGACGAAGATGCATATATCCTTGCTTGGACAACAACACCTTGGACACTTCCTTCCAACCTTGCGCTTTGCGTAAATCCTGAGGAAACATACGTTAAGGTTAAAAACAATGCCGACGGCATGACATACTATATGGCTGAAGCCCTTGTGGAAAAAGTACTTGGCGAAGATACAGAAATATTGGACAAATTCCCGGGCAAGAGCCTTGAATACAAAGAATATGAGCCACTTTTCCCTGAAGTAATGGCAAATATCACATTAAACAAAAAAGCTCATTACGTAACATGCGACAATTACGTAACTCTTACAGACGGTACAGGTGTAGTTCATCTTGCTCCTGCTTTTGGTGAAGACGATAACAGAGTATGCAAAGGCTATGACCTTCCGTTTATTCAGCTTGTTGACGGAAAAGGTGAGCTTACAAAAGAAACTCCATGGGCAGGCGTGTTCGTTAAGAAAGCCGACCCTATGATTTTAAAAGACCTTGAAGAAAAGGGACTTTTGTTTGATGCTCCTAAATTTGAGCATAGTTATCCACATTGCTGGAGATGCGACACACCGCTTATTTATTATGCTCGTGAATCATGGTTCATCAAAATGACAGCGGTTAAAGAAGACTTAATCGCAAATAACAACAAAATCAACTGGATTCCTGAAAGTATCGGCAAGGGACGTTTCGGTGACTGGCTTGAAAATATTCAGGATTGGGGTATTTCCCGTAACCGTTATTGGGGTACTCCTCTTAATATTTGGGAATGCGAATGCGGTCATCAAGAATCAATCGGAAGCATAGCAAAACTTAAAGAGCTTTCGGATAATTGTCCTGATGAAATCGAACTTCATCGTCCTTACATCGATGCGGTAACGATTAAATGTCCGCATTGCGGCAAGGAAATGCATAGAGTCCCTGAGGTTATTGACTGCTGGTTTGATTCAGGCTCAATGCCTTTTGCACAGCATCATTATCCTTTTGAAAATCAGGATTTATTTAAAGAGCAGTTCCCTGCAGACTTTATTTCGGAAGCTGTTGACCAGACACGTGGATGGTTCTATTCATTGCATGCCATTTCAACACTTATTTTCAATGAGCCTGCATATAAGAATGTTATTGTTCTTGGCCACGTTCAAGATGAAAACGGTCAGAAGATGAGTAAATCAAAGGGCAATGCGGTTGATCCTTTTGACGCTCTTAATGAATACGGTGCAGATGCCATCAGATGGTACTTCTACGTAAACAGTGCGCCATGGCTTCCGAACCGTTTCCATGGAAAAGCCGTAGTTGAAGGTCAGCGTAAGTTTATGGGAACGCTTTGGAATACATACGCATTCTTTGTGCTTTACGCTAACATTGATGAATTCGATCCTACAAAGTACACACTTGATTATGACAAACTTCCTGTTATGGACAAGTGGTTGCTTTCAAAACTTAATACGGTAATCAAGACAGTTGATGATTGCCTCGGAAACTACAAGATTCCGGAAGCTGCTCGTGCTCTTCAGGACTACGTAGACGAAATGAGTAACTGGTATGTTCGTCGTTCACGTGATCGTTTCTGGGCAAAAGGAATGGAGCAGGATAAGATTAATGCTTACATGACATTATACACAGCACTTGTTACAACATGTAAACTTGCGGCTCCTATGATTCCTTTCATGACAGAAGATATCTACCAGAATTTGGTGAGAAATGTAGATAAAAACGCTCCTGAAAGTATCCATCTTTGCGACTTCCCTGTTGCAAACGAAGCTTTCATCGACAAAGAACTTGAAGACAACATGGAAAAAGTTCTCGACAGCGTTGTTCTTGGCCGTGCGGCAAGAAATACTTCAAACATCAAGAACAGACAGCCAATCGGTAAGATGTATATTAAAGCTGACTGGACACTTAGTGAGTTCTACAAAGAAATCATTGAAGAAGAGCTTAATGTAAAACAGCTTGTATTTACTGATGATGTGCGCGATTTCACATCATATTCGTTCAAACCGCAGCTTAAAACTTGCGGACCTAAATTCGGTAAACTTCTTGGTCAGATTAAGAATGCGCTTGCAGGCCTTGACGGCAATACAGCCATGGATGAGATTAATGCTACAGGTCAGTTGAAGCTTAAACTTGACTCCGAAGAAATTGTAATGGAGAAAGAAGACTTGCTTATCGATGCGGCTCAGACAGAAGGCTATGTTTCCGAAAGCGATAAAGGTATTACCGTTGTCCTTGAAACAACACTTTCCGATGAACTTATCGAAGAAGGTTTTGTACGTGAAGTAATCAGTAAAATCCAGACAATGCGTAAAGAAGCGAACTTCGAGGTTATGGATAAAATCAGAGTTTATGCGAAAGATAATGATAAAGTTGTGGGCATCATGGATAAAAACAAAGACCTTATTCTTTCTGAAGTTATGGCAGGCGAGATTAGCTTAAACAATCTCGGCGGTTATACAAAAGAATGGAATATTAACGGTGAGAAAGTTAACCTTGGTGTTGAAAAGTTATAAAGAATGAGTCGGTACAAAATGTACCGACTTTTTTGTGTCGAAATCCGTTTTGTGTTATATTTATTATAAGCAATGAAAGTTATTTGCGATTTATGGGTCTTGTTGTAATTTTTAAAATTATGATTATTGGGAGGTGTGTAAAATGTTGATGTATTACAATGTAGGTTTTTATTTATCCATAGCATGTATAGTCTTGGGTTTGATTTTCTTGGCAATTTACATCGTGGAAAAATGTCGTGGATATTCGGCCAAAATGGTGGTTTTAAAAAGCAGAGTGTCCTTGTGCTTTATAGCCTGCGGCATGTGTGGCTTGCTGTTTAAAGGAGTCGGACTCTTTTCGGTCCTTATGATAATGGGATTGGTTTTCGGATTTGCGGGAGATATTTGGTTGGACTTGAAGCTTATAGCCGGGGAGAATGAACGAAGGTATACGTATCAAGGTTTCAGAAGCTTCATGGCAGGGCATGTTTGCTTCATAATAGCTATAATGTCAACTTTTGGCGGCTTTGAAAAACCGATGTTCCCTATATGTGCCATAATTCTTGGAATTGTTATAGGCTTGCTTATTATCGTTATAGGAGAAAAAACGGGCTTGGATTTCGGCGAATACAAGCTGATAAGTTCCGTATACGGCTGCTTGGTATTCTTTATGGCATTCCTGGCGGGCGCCTATACATTGCAAAACGGCTTTTCGAGTATTTCATCCCTTTTGATTTTCATAGCCGGTATACTCTTTGCAATATCGGATATTGTTTTAAGTCAAATGTATTTCGGAAAAAATAACGATACAAAGGCAAGAATTGCAATGAACAACATTTTGTATTATGCAGCGCAATTTGTGATGGCAATGTCTGTTGTGCTGTTTGTTTGCTAAATCAGATAAGAAAAAACGGGATTATTCATTTGAATAATCCCGTTTGCTTTTTAACAATCTTAGTTATCTTTAATTGCAGCGGCAAGCTTTTCGTCAAGTATTGATGTACAGTTTGGACAACGACTTGCTTTGATATTTATTTCGCTGAAACAGAAAGGACATTCTTTTGTAGTCGGTTCCGGAGCTTTTTCGCCTTTTTTAATAAGCTTTTTGCCGGCATTACTTGCGGCTCTTACGATTTTAATCATAATGAAGATAACGAGTGCCATTATAACAAAGTTGATTACCGCAGTAATAAACGCACCGTATCCGATTTCCACATCGCCGATTTTTGCAACAAGCTGATCGAAATTTACACCACCGAACAAACCTAAAATCGGGGAGATGATGTTGTCTGTCAATGAAGTGATAATGCCCTGGAAAGCGGCACCGATGATTACGGCAACGGCTAAATCCATAACATTACCTTTCATAATGAATTCCTTAAATTCGCCAAAAAATTTTTTCATACCTTTCACCTCACGCTTAATATTTAAAAAAATTTAATTATTCAAGGGATGCCAAAAAGCTTCCCGAATAATCTCTCTGTGTGTATTTTAGCACAAAAGCTAATTGCATGTCTACTTAAAATAGGATATACTTAACACAGAAAAGTGTGCAATGAAAAGGCTTATTCGGATATTTAATAAAGCGTAATTACGGAGTTATGATGATTTACGAGACATTTTCGGAAAAAGAAACAATAGAGTTAGCAAAAAAGATGGGCAGAGAGGCACAATCCGGAGAGGTATATTGTCTTGAAGGTGATTTGGGATGCGGTAAAACCGTTTTCACATCCGGTTTTGCAAAGGGGCTTGATATTGAAGAAGCCATCTGCAGTCCGACTTTTACTATTGTTCAGGAATACGAGGGTCCTAAAATGCCCCTTTATCATTTCGATGTATACAGAATCAGCGATTCTTATGAAATGGATGAAATAGGCTTTGACGATTATGTATATGGAGATGGTGTATGCTTAATCGAGTGGGCAAGCAGAATAGAGGATATTATTCCTGAAACAGCCAAACATATCACCATAGAAAAAGATTTGGAAAAAGGATTTGATTACAGGAGGATTACTGTAAAATGAAAATACTCGGAATTGATTCATCTTCGTTGGTTGCATCTGTGGCAATAGTCGAAGATGATATTATGATTGCCGAATATACGACAAACTTTAAGAAAACACATTCGCAAACATTGTTGCCGATGATAGATGAAATAACAAAAATGACGGGCATTTCCCTTGATGAAATCGATTATATAGCGGTTGCGGGAGGACCGGGTTCTTTTACGGGACTTCGAATCGGCAGTGCCACGGCCAAAGGATTGGGACTTGCTCTCAAAAAAGATCTTGTACATATCCCGACTCTTGAGGCTCTCGCTTATACACAATTCGGGACGGACAAACTTGTCTGCCCTATAATGGATGCAAGAAGAAATCAGGTTTACACAGGGATATATTCATTTGAAAAAATAAAAACAAACTTTGAAAATGAAAAAGATTATAAGATAAAAACCATAATGGATCAGTCGGCAATCTCGATAGAAGATTTATGCAAAGAAATTGACAAATTGGGCAGGGAAACGGTCTTTGTGGGAGATGGGATACCTGTCTTTCGAGATTATATAAGGGAAAATTTAAAAAGTGAATTTTCCTTCGGCCCGGCGCATGATAACAGACAAAGAGCGGGAGCGGTGGCAAGCCTTGCTTTTTCTTATGTAAGAGATCAAAAGACGGAAAGTGCAGCCGATCACGCACCTGATTATTTAAGGCTTTCTCAAGCAGAAAGGGAAAAAAATGAACGTCAGGCCAATGAAGCTTAGTGATGCCGACAAATTGGCAGAATTGGAAGAAAAGTATTTCTCGATTCCTTGGAGCAGGGAAAGTATAGTTGATTCCTTTAAGCTTGATAATTACAGATTCGTTGTTGCCGAAGAATCGGAAGATATAGTGGGATATTGTGCGCTCTATATTGCCGGTGACGAGGCTGATATAACAAACGTTGTGGTGGATGAGGCATTTCGAAGAAAAAAGATTGCTTCAAAACTCCTTGATTTCCTTTTTGAAGAGGCAAGAAAAGCCCAAGTAAAAAAAGTACATTTGGAAGTCAGAAAAAACAATGAATCCGCAATTGCGCTGTATGAAAAAGCCGGCTTTGAAAGAATCGGAGAACGTAAAAATTTTTACGATAAGCCGAGGGAGGATGCCATTCTTATGAGCATCGAATTATAAAAGTTAAGAGACGAAAGGATAATTATTTATTATGATAGATGTTTGCTTGCTCGGAACAGGTGGCATGATGCCTCTTCCGAGAAGAAGACTGACGGCCATGATGGCCAGATACAACGGAAAAAGCATTTTGATAGATTGCGGTGAAGGAACACAAGTGGCCATAAAAGAAAAAGGATGGACATTTAAACCTATCGATGTGATATGCTTTACGCATTTTCACGGTGATCATATAGGAGGCTTGCCGGGACTTCTCCTTACAATGGGAAATGCCGAAAGAAAAGATCCTTTGTTGCTTGTGGGACCAAAGGGACTTGAAAAGGTAGTTAAATCTCTGCTTATAATCGCTCAGGATTTGCCTTTTGAAATAAAATATTTGGAGTTGTCGGAAGAAAGCGAATTGATAGACATGGGCGACTACAGGCTTGAAGCCTTTCGCGTCAACCACCGCGTAACATGCTACGGCTATAATATAATAATAGATCGCGCCGGAAAGTTTGATGCGGAAAGAGCAAAAGCGCAGGGAATTCCGGTTAAATATTGGAACAGATTGCAAAAGGGTGAGACCGTTGAAGAAAAGGGAAAAGTGTATAGCCCGGATATGGTGCTGGGCCCGCAAAGAAAAGGTATTAAAGTTACATATTGTACGGATACAAGACCTACAAAGTTAATAGCTGAGAGTGCAGCGGGAGCAGATCTTTTTATATGCGAAGGCATGTACGGAGAAAAAGATAAAGAAGAAAAAGCAAAAGAAAAGAAACACATGACATTTTATGAGGCGGCAAAGATTGCAAAGGAAGCAAATCCGGAGCAAATGTGGCTTACCCATTACAGCCCGTCGCTTGTAAATCCCAATGATTTTATGGATGATGTAAAAAAGATTTTTCCGAAAGCAAAGGCCGGAAAAGATTTGAAAAGCATAACCATATCTTTTAAAGATTAAAGAGTTTGTAACTAAAAATTTTAGATTGTGACTTTAGGTGTAGTTGACTTGGGAAAGGGAAAGAAATGAGAAGAAGAAAAAAAGTCAAATTTGAAGTGAAAAATGCATTCGGAATAGTTGTTATTATAGTTGTTGTGATTGTATTTTTGCTTATGCTGGGAAGCAGAGGTACAAATATACGTGACAGAGCCAACGAAAAAAGCAAGCTTGTAAGCATTGATTTGGTTAAGGATTATCCGTCTACACCGCGAGAAGTTGTTACTTTGTATTCCAGAATAACAAAATGCCTTTACGGTGAAGAATATGATGACGATGAGTATAAAATGCTATTGGAAAGACTCAGATTCCTTATGGACCAAGAGTTGCTTGATAAGAATCCTTACAGCGAGCATTACAATAATGTAAAAAAAGATGTTGCCGAATATAAGGCCGAAAGCAAAGTTATTTTGTCGTATAAGGTTGCAAATTCCGATGCAATACAATACCAGAATCTTGAGGGAAAAGATTATGCTATGGTAGATGTTCAATATAACATGCGCTCCGATGAGGGTGAGTTTAAGACAAAACAGCAATTTGTATTAAGAAAGGATGTGGACGGCAGTTGGAGAATTCTCTACTGGCTGTCTATGGATAGTGATGACAAACAGTGATGTTAATATACTTGCAATAGAAAGTTCTTGCGATGAAACAGCGGCCGCACTTGTGAGAAATGGTCGAGAAGTGCTGTCAAATGTTATATATTCGCAAATAGACTTGCATACATTATATGGTGGAGTGGTACCTGAAATTGCCTCCCGAAAACATATAGAAAAAATCAACCAAGTGATAGAAAAAGCTCTTAAAGACGCGGATTTTAGTTTGGAAGACGTAGATGCGGTAGCGGTAACATACGGCCCGGGCTTGGTAGGAGCCCTGCTTGTGGGCGTGGCTGAGGCGAAAGCAATTGCATTTGCGGCTAAAAAACCCTTGGTGGGTGTTCACCATATAGAAGGGCACATATGCGCAAATTATATAGAAAACAAAGAGCTGGAACCGCCGTTTTTGTGCCTTGTGGCATCCGGTGGACATACTCACTTTGTTCTTATTAAAGATTATTGCAGTTATGAAGTAATCGGAAGAACGCGTGATGATGCTGCGGGAGAGGCTTTTGATAAAGTTGCCCGTGCCATAGAACTTGGATATCCCGGCGGTCCGAAACTTGAAAAACTGGCAAGAGAAGGCAATCCGAAAGCTATCGCCTTTCCTCGTGCAAATATAGACGGTGCAAAATATGATTGTAGTTTCAGTGGCTTGAAATCGGCGGTACTTAATCATATAAATTCTTGCAAAATGAAAGGAGAAGAGGTTAATCGTGCCGATATTGCGGCATCCTTCCAAGATGCTGTAATTGATTCTCTTACGTCAAGAGCAATGATGGCGGTAGAAGAGTTTGGAGTGAATCGTTTTGCCATCGCCGGCGGTGTTGCGTCAAACGGAGCAATAAGAGAGGCTTTCGAGAAGGTTTGTAAGGAAAAAGGAATTGAGTTCTATAAGCCGTCTCCGATATTCTGTACGGATAATGCGGCTATGATCGGAGTTGCCGGATATTATGAATATATCAAAGGAACAAGGCATGGATGGGACTTGAATGCCGTACCAAATTTAAAACTTGTATCAAGATAATAACGACATTTTCTTAAGTCTATCTTGAAAGGAAATGCATATGAAGAACTATGGAATCGTTCTTGCCGCGGGAAAAGGCAAGCGAATGGGAAGCAAGATAAGTAAACAGTTTTTGGATTTGAATGGAAAACCGTTGTTTTTTTATGCCCTGGAAGCATTTGAAAATAGCGATGTAGACAGCGTAATTGTCGTATGCTCTGCCGAATATAAAGACTATTGTGAAAATGTTCTTTCTATATATAAAGAAGAAAAGACTTTTTCGAAAGTCGAAAAGATAGTTGTGGGAGGCACCGAAAGGTACAATTCCGTATATAATGCCCTTAAGGAAATAAGCGATGCGGACTATGTGTTGATACATGATGGGGCGCGCCCGATGATAACGAAAGATATAATTAACAGAAGCCTTACGGAAGTGAAAAAACATAAGGCTTGTGTCGTGGCGGTTCCCGTTAAAGATACAATTAAGGAAGCGAATGAGGAGGACTATATTAATAAGACCTTGGACAGAAGCAGCCTTTGGCAGATGCAAACGCCACAGTCTTTTGAATACAAGCTTATAGCACAGGCCTATGAAAGTGCCATGAAATCGGATTTGTCAGCAATCACGGATGATGCAATGGTATTGGAGGAGTATGATCCGAGCTTTAAAATCAAGCTTGTTATGGGTGACTATAAGAACCTGAAAGTCACTACTTCCGAGGATTTGGAGATCGCGAAAGTTTTTTTGAAAAGTTAAAAAAAGCTTGTTGACACATCATTTAAATGATGATACAATATGTCTTGCCCGTTTAAGAGACGGGCAATTTTAAGGCATGGAGAGGTATCGAAGTGGTCATAACGAGGCGGTCTTGAAAACCGTTTGCCTTCACGGGCACATGGGTTCGAATCCCATCCTCTCCGCTTACTGTACCTTTGTATTCAGCTTAGTACTTGGAGAAGTACCCAAGTGGCTGAAGGGGCTCGCCTGGAAAGTGAGTAGGCCGTTAATAGCGGTGCGAGGGTTCAAATCCCTCCTTCTCCGTTTGGACTTCAAAAAAGTCGAAAAAAATGCAAAAAATAACTTGACAGCAATTGATAGTTATGATAACATAGTCAAGCTGACTCAAGGACAGCAACAACGCACATTTGATAACTAAATAATATAACCATCCCTGAAAATTCTTATAAATAATTTTCAGATTAAAGAACGATTCTTTAAACAACAGTGAACAAGGGATATTAGCCATGTTTAACTGAATCAGGATTTTT
>SVDN01000059.1 GCA_015057825.1 Lachnospiraceae bacterium | reverse complement strand
TACTTATATAGTATATCATATTTGAGGTGCTTTTTGACCGTAATTTAATTAAGTTTTCGATTAGTCGATAAAACTGTTTTTGGAATTGTTGGATGGCTAGCACTAAATTATTTCGTCAACCAAGCTATTTTTCCGTCATCCAAATCCAAGCCGAACATTTCTTTTATGGCATCGCATCTGAAATAGCAATAGCAAGGATATTGCATAGGGGTTTTTTCGCCGTTTTTGTAGTAATAAAAGCCATCCGTGCTTTCTTCTTCGGGATATGCCATGTCATTAAACTCGTAAGAAAATTCGTAATCATCGCCGTTTGGCGCCGTTACGGTGTAATGATAAGGATTGCCCGTTAGAGGCATGCCCTCTTTTTCAAAGATTTTGTACATTGTTCCGAAAGTTATTCCGTAAGCGTATGGATGTGCAATTATATCATCATAGATCAGCTCAATATTCTCGCCGGAATACTTTGCAATTCTGTATGTATTCTTGTCATCGATGATTTCTCTTAAGATTTTGTTATCCGCGCCTTTTATATTATCCTCAAAGTAATATGCAAGATTCAACTCATAGTACTCTTTCAGCGCCCTATTGTAGACAGATTTGTTAAAATCCTCCGGCTTAAGAGAGTCGAAAGTATCTGCCATTTCTATATCATTGTTGCCAATATGTCTGAGAGGAAAATCGTAGTCTATGTTATAAACTATTTCTATATTTGCACGTTTTTCCAAAAAGAAATCGTAGTAGTCTTTAAGCTCGTTATAGATTTTATCCAGCTCATCCAAATTTGAATACGCAGCCGTTAATCTTACGCTTGTCAATTCATCTTCTTCCCTTAGGATTTCCACATATTTGCTTTTAATATTCGCATCTTCATAGAATTTTAAAAAATACTCATCATAATAGTCATTTTTCAAGCTGTTTGAAGCGCTTTCCATACCCCATGTTCTGTCGTCAAGCACATGAAAATCCACATTATTGTCTTTATCCGTAACTGTCCAGAGCTTGTCATGAAATTCTCCGTCATAGACATCCTCCGGCTCTTTGGAGAGGCTGATATTTTTGATTCCCAGCTCTTCGTATATGTATTTTTTTACGTCATCTCTTCCATAGTCTTTTACGCAAGCCGTCATAAGAAATGCCGCGCTTACAGCAATGGCCGCTATGCAGATGTGATTTATAAATTTTCTCATATTCTTCTTAAACTCCCTTTGCGCCCAAATAAAGCGCTTAATTTGTATATAGTATACATTATTTATGGCGATTTTACATTACAATTCCATCCCATTACTTTATTTAGTACAATTTTTTTAACTATTTTGTGCTATTATATTTATCGTTGCAAGAAGCAACAAATCCGCAAGCAGACAGCTTGCAAAATAGGTTTATTTTAGGGAGAGAAAGTATGAAAAAATTATTAATTGTTTTGGCATCGGCTGTTATGATGTTTTCATTGACAGGATGCAGCCTTTCCGCATTCGAGAAATTGAAAGAGATTTCTTACGGAGTGGATGAGGATATGAAAGACGGCAACCTGGATGATATAAGTTTTTTGGATGACTTATATGATCTTGGTCAGGAGGAAGGCTTTACGGAATCGGATTTTGAAGATTTCATGAATTTCAGCGACGGAAGCTTTGATATTCCTTCAGGCTGGGAAGTAAGTTCGAGAAATTCAACAGATGATAAAGTTTTCTTTATTCAGAAAGGCGATGAAGACACAGAGATTCCGGATAACATCTCGGTTAATTTCGGAACAAACAAATACTCTGCATCGGAACATGTTCAGTTTAGAGAAGCAATTCTTTCACAACTTGCAGCGCAGGTACCTGAAAACACCAACATTCACGGTGAAGGTACAACATCCGCAAACGGCCTTACTGTATATGCATTTACAATAACAAACGATGACGATGACACTGTTTCGCAGCAGATTTATATTGTTGGCGATTACGAATATTGCTTGGTATATCTTACATGCTTTGATAATCATCAATCGTGCAAAGATGCAGCAAAAGCCATTGTTGACAGTTTCGAGTGGAAATAATATTTGTTTTACATTGTTTGTGAATTAAGAACAAGCCGTTAAATATCTGTTTACAACCCGTCGTTCCGTCATGAATAACTTCACTTTATGGTGTGTAAAGCAGATATTTTCCGGCTTGCTCTTAAATTTCACTCATAGTTTTAAAACAAATATTTTTTTCACGGCATCTTAAAGGCTCCTCAATATATGAATATGTGCCTGATACTCTACAGGTCAAGGTAACCTTCCCTGATGATTCAATTCATTTTTATTCGATTCCGACCGTGAAAATCCAGCATCTGCGGGCATTTCGGCCACTGCAGGGTTAACTTCCAAGCCTACATCTTTTATCTCTTCTATTTGTTTTCCTTTATAGGAAACAATAACCGAGAGCTTGATGTATTTTTTGGTAACCGCTACCCTAATATCTTCGCTGTCACTCTCTTGCTTGGATTTAACAATCTGCACGAAAAACTTCTCAGCCAGAAGCTGAGCCTTAATACTGTCTTTCTTTTTTACATGGTATTTCTTGAGATTGTCCTCGATAAACCCTATTGCTTCGCTAACAGATTCAACCTTCGCGTCTAAGAACTTTTCTGCTGTTGCCATAATCTCCCCCAAATAAACTAATTACGCTTCCCATACTTCAATTATATTCTCTTGACGGGCATTTATCCACAAAAAAATGGATTTGCCCCGAAAAAGCTCTATTATTTTCAATGTTTATTGGAACTTGCATTT
>SVDN01000018.1 GCA_015057825.1 Lachnospiraceae bacterium | reverse complement strand
TACAACGGTCATACCCATGATCATTGATGCAACAAGTGTAGCTGTCATGATTTTTGCGAATTTCTTCTTAACCATTTCTTTAATCCTTTCATAAACCCAATTGATTTCCGGCACTTTTTTCCTACGTGCCTCATTGCTAAAAATAATTTATCACTAAAAACATTACCAAAAGCATTACATGGCATTAAATTTTTATTATAATTTCAAAAAAAATAAAATTTTTGTAATGCTAAACGAAAATTCCTTGTATTTACGCGCTTTTGAAGTGCATGAAATGCTAAACAATCACCGAAAAGTCGCATAAGCGACATTTCGGGATTGTATCACGGTCGTCAAATGCGCGAAAGCAAGCTTTCTGCATTTTCCTCGTCGTGTACACAAAAACAAGCCTCGGGAATTCCCGGGCTTGTTTTTCTTGTCATAAAGGAGATTTATAATGGTTAAGCTAATTTTTCTTTCACTTTTGCAATTGTTGTAACACCTGCTGCAAGTAATACGATGAAGATGATCCAGAGGAATGACTGAGCTGTTTCGCTTGCTGCTTCCGGTACCATTTCGTCTGAGAGTGTTTCAACGTTGTTTAACATATCTGCTGTGTTAGCTTTAACTGCGCTGTCAGCTGCAACTGCTTCAGGTAATACTTCTTCGTTTACTGTTTCAACTATTGCTGCCTGAGCTACTGCTTCGTCTGCTACTGTTTCAACTGCTGCAACTTCGTTTGCGATGAAGTTTTCAGGAGCTGCAACTTCTTCTGCTTCTGCAACTACTGTATTGTTTACGAACATTGGAGTCAATTCTACAGGAACTGCTTCATCTTCAACTGTTTCGATAACTTTACCTTCTGCTTTAGCTTCTGCAATTTTAGATTCAGCAATTTTTGCTTCTTCTGCAAGTCTTGCTTCTTCAGCGATTCTTGCTTCTTCTGCTTCTTTAGCTTCAACTTCTTTGATTTCAAGATCAAGATTTGCGATTTCTGCTTCTACAGCTGCGATTGTTGCTGCTTTTGCGTCATATGCTGCCTGAGCTGCTTCTACGTTAGCTGCAAGTTCTTCTTCATTTGATGCGAAGAAATCTGATGTTTCGAAAACTTCTTCTGTCCAGTGAGCAACAACCGAATCTGTTTTTTCATGCCATGTTTTTTCGAAGATAGCAATGTTTCCGTCAGCTTTTACTGCGTGGTAGTTGAAGAATCTTTCTACTGTTTCGCCGTTTTCTGTATATTTAACAGATACATAGTGTTTGTAAGCACCGATGTTTACGCCTGCGTTCTTTTCGTATCCGCCGTCTCTGTCCATAACACCTGAGATTGAGATGTTTTCTTTGTCAGCGAATGCATATTCCAAATAGCTTAAGAAGAATTTTCTTGCTACTGTCCAGTATTCCTGTGATGCCTGTTCGTCACCGAAACCGAATGCTGATTTTTCGGATACTGTATAAACCTTTGTTATTTTGTTTGCTTTTGCGATCATTTTTTGGTATGCAGCAAATAAATCTGTTGATTTAAGGCTTTCGTAAAGGTTATATGCTTCTTTAGCTTCTGCAAGCTTTGCGCTTTCTTCATCTAAATTTAATTCATTACTTTTATTAACTGCGCTTGTGTAAGCTTCTTTTAAATCTGCTAAAGATACATTGTTTGTTGTTTCAGCTTTGACAGCTGTTGCAGTTCCTAAGATAATAACTGCTGTAAGACCTGTAACCATTCCCTTGATTATTCTTGATTTAACCATTTATTTTATCCTCCATAATCTAAAATCTATTGACTAATGTCTATGCTAATGTTAAAATTGAAAATGATTTTCAATTTCAATTTTGCTTAAGTTCAATTTGAAATTTTTTATGGAGCTCCGTTTGGTAACAAATATATCGTCAACGGATTTCGAAAACTTTATAGGGAGAATTAAAAAAATGAAAAAAATTATTTTGGGGCTGATTTTTGTAATGCTTTTTTCCGTAAATCTCATGGCTTGCGGCACTGACAAGACAGACAGTGTTTCCGAAAAAATACAAGTTGTAGCTACTATATTCCCGGAATACGACTGGGTAAGCAAAATTATCGGCGAGAATAATGACCATGTGGATTTAACACTTCTTATGGATAACGGTGCGGACCTGCACAGCTACCAGCCTACTGCCGAGGATATACTTAAAATCTCCACATGCGACTTATTTATATATGTAGGCGGCGAATCGGATGCGTGGGTGGATGACGCTCTTTCGCAAGCCACTAACGATGGCATGATCGTTATCAATCTTTTGGATGTTATCGGTGACAATGCAAAAGAGGAAGAATTAAAAGAAGGAATGCAGGCTGAAGAGGAAGAAGACGATGCTGATGCCGAAGAGGCAGAATACGACGAACACGTTTGGCTTTCTTTAAGAAACGCTTCTATTATATGCGACGAAATTGCAAATGCTCTTATAAGCCTTGACGGTGACCATGCTGACAGCTTTAAGGCCAATCTTGAAGCATACAAGAAGGAACTTGCTGAACTTGACGCCGAATACGAACTTTGTGTTAACCAAGCAGCAAATAAAACCCTTTTATTTGCTGATCGCTTTCCTTTCAGATATTTAACCGAAGACTACGGTCTTGACTATTACGCCGCATTTATCGGTTGCTCGGCCGAAACGGAAGCAAGCTTTGAAACCGTTGCTTTTCTTGCGGATAAAATCGATGAACTCTCTCTTAAACATGTAATTGTTATAGAATCGGGAGATGCTAAATTTGCGGACAGCATAATCAAATCCTCAAAAGCAGGCTCGGCCGATGTACTTACACTCAACTCAATGCAAACCGTTAACAGATCAGACATAGAAAACGGCGCCGATTACTTGGATATAATGAAAAGCAATCTTGAGGTATTAAAAACCGCTCTTTCGTAAGCGGTAATTTATACAATTTAAACATATACAAGGACATTCCTTACTTGTTTAAACTATGTTATTAAAATCCAATAATAAAACAATTTAGAGGTATATAATGGCACAATTAAAAGTATCCAATCTTTCACTTGGATATGATTCGGAAATAATAGTTGAAAATATAAACTTTGAGGTTAATGCCGGAGACTATCTTTGCATAGTGGGAGAAAACGGTTCGGGAAAAAGTACTCTTGTCAAGACTCTTTTAAACCTAAAGCCGGCTATAAAGGGTGAAATAGTATTCGGAGATGGTCTGTCAAAACATGACATAGGCTATCTGCCTCAGCAAACCCTGGTTCAAAGGGATTTTCCCGCTTCGGTTTACGAAATTGTAATGAGCGGTTTTCAGGGAAAATGCGGAATGCGTCCTTTTTACAACAAAAGCGAAAAACAAGAAGCCTTTAAAAATATGGAACGCATGGGCATTACGAAGTTTAAAAACCGCTGTTTCAGGGACTTATCCGGCGGTCAACAACAGCGCGTTTTGCTTGCCAGAGCTTTGTGCGCCGCAAGCAAGATTCTTCTTTTGGACGAGCCGGTTACAGGTCTGGACCCAAAAGTAACGACCGAAATGTACGAACTCATTTCCAAATTAAATAAAGAAGGTATCACCATTATTATGGTTTCCCACGATGTGGCAAGTGCACTTAAATATTCAAGCCATATCCTTCACATCGGAAAAACCATGTTTTTCGGAAGCAAGCACGATTATTTAACCAGCAATATCGGCCGTTTCTTCACCAAGGAAGGAGGGGTAAAATAATGGAAGCATTAATAACCTATCTCCAGTTTCCTTTTGTAAGATACGCCCTTATTGTCGGTGTGCTTATTGCCCTTTGTTCTTCGCTTCTTGGCGTAACGCTGGTGCTTAAACGTTTTTCTTTTATCGGAGACGGACTCTCACACGTAGCATTCGGTGGCCTGGCAATTGCAAGTGTGGTTAATCTTTCAAATCAAATGTTGTTGGTACTTCCTATTACGGTGGTAAGCGCGATACTCCTTCTTCGCACCGGACAGAATACAAAGATTAAAGGTGATGCGGCAATAGCCATTATTTCCGTAAGTGCCTTGGCACTGGGTTATTTGATAATGAACATCTTCCCTACTTCGTCCAATGTTTCGGGAGATGTGTGCACAACGCTTTTCGGATCTACATCCATACTTACGCTTACGCAAAACGATGTAATCCTTTGTTGCATTTTGTCACTTATAGTATTGGCGATTTTTATACTTTTTTATAATAAGATATTTGCCGTTACCTTTGATGAAACATTTTCAAAGTCTACGGGCACCAAGACAAATGCCTACAACTTGCTTATTGCAATCGTTATTGCTTTAATCATTGTTGTGGCCATGAACCTCGTTGGATCTTTGCTTATTTCGGCCTTGGTTATTTTCCCGGCCCTTTCGGCTATGAGAATGTTCAACACCTTTAAATCGGTAACGATATTTGCGGCAATTATCTCGGTTATATGTGCATTGGCAGGCATTCTTATTTCAATCCTTGCGGGCACACCGGTGGGCGCAACCATTGTTGCGGTAGATTTGGTTGGATTTATAGCATGCACTGTAATCGGTAAGGTTCGAGCATAGACAAGTTAACAAAGCGGCGAGGAATTTATCATGAAAAAAGCATTATTAATTTTATTATGTGTTTTACCCATAGCTATATTTGCGGGATGTGAAAATGACTCTGCTTCAAGCAGAAACAATGACAATAAATCGGATGTGGAAAAAGTCCTTGAAGCGGGTATGAGTGAAGAAAACGCAAGCACCGATTCAAACGGAGACAATGCCGGAACCGGTGCAAAAGCAAGCACAAACTCCACTCCCGCCGAAGGCGTAGACGTTGATTTGACTGTAATGTCTTCCACCATGGTTTATTCGGAAGTTTTGAATATGATGACCACACCGGAAGACTATATCGGTAAAGTAATAAAAATGGAAGGAATTTATGCAACTTATCACGATGACGCAAGCGGCAACAACTACTATGCCTGCATCATCCAGGACGCCACAGCTTGCTGCGCACAGGGTATCGAGTTTATCTTAAGCGATGGCAACTACCCTGAAGACACCGGTCAGATATTAAGTGTTGTGGGAACATTTGATACATACGAAGAAAACGGAGTTAAATATTGCACCTTAAGAGATGCGACATTGGTTTAATAAATAAATTGCCTATCAGGCGGCACTTCATTATTGAGGCGCCGCCTTTTTCCTTGCCGAAAAAACAGGCCATATCAACCAAATCAAATAGTCTTGATTTAATTACACGCTGCGTTTTCTATTCGTCGCGCTCGTTTATCCGCCGACAACCGCTTAAACTCGCTTCGCTCAAACATAAGCTCCTTTGTCGGCTAACATCGCGCAACTCATATACGAAAGCCTTGCTATCGTAATTAAATTCAATCCTATTTGCTTTTGTTTATGGCCTGTTCATTTTTTAATAAACAGCGACACCTAATATAAAATGTGCCTGATAGGCAATTCTTTTTCTTTCCCTCTTAGCTAAGAGCATAGCTTATGAACATTTAATGAAAGTACTTTACATTAGAATGAAAATTAGTTAAAATTATATTGGTACATAAATATGTACATAATTTTGTACTCAAATAGGAGGGGTGTCAAATGCTTGTTACCAGAGCTGCAGATTTAAGAAAAAATCAGAAAGAATATTTGGATAAGGCTTATAATGGAAATACTGTTATAATATCCAGACCTCAAAATAAAAATGTAGTCATTATTAGTGAAGCTGAATATAACAAGATACAATTGCATTTGAGAATTTTCAATTATGCAACAAAACTGTTTAAGGAAAAACCCGGACTTATGGAAATGACCGACTTTACATCCGAAAAAGATTTAGCCATGCTTAGACTACTTATGGAATTAGAAGAAAGATATCAATCCGCCGAGAAGGAGGGTTGGGTCTCAGAGGAAGATATGGAACAGGAAATGAAACGCTTCTTTTCAGACCTAAAAATTAATGCTTGAGATTAAATATGCCAAGGAAGCCATCGAAGATTTAAAGATGGTTTATTTAGGTGTTTTTGAAGCTTCTAGAGACATTGAAACTACAGAAAAATATTTTGTCGGTCTTAAAGAAAGAATTAAAGAACAATGTAAACGTCCGAAAACAGGAACAAGGCTTTATTACAAAAATACTTTTAGTGGAATTTATTTTGTAACATATAAAGCGTATATAGCATTTTATAAAGTTTCTGATGAATTCTTATATGTAATAAAAATTGCGCTTGCTAAATCTGACTATTTAAAAGAAATATTTGGAGACAAATAAAAAAAAACAAGCCTCGGAATAGTTCCCTAAGGCTCGTTTTTTTATGTTTATTTGGGTTTAAGAAGAATACGAATTTATTATCTTCCTTCTTCTCTGCGTCTGATTCTGTCAGCGCGGATTGCAAGGAATGTGATTGCTGCTACCACTGCAATAAGTACGATTACCACTACAGGAAGTAACATGCTGCTTTGTGCGCTTGCAAGTGGTGTTTCCTCATCTTCAACCGTTTCGATTGCCGGCTGAGTTGTTCCGCTTGCAAGTGGTGTAGCTTCATCAGCTACGTTTTCAACAGCCGGACCTGCCGGTGCTGCCGCAGGACCTGCTGCAGGTGCTCCACCTGCTGCAACAGGAGCTGCAACTTGTGCAGGCTGTCCTTCGATTGTAGGAGCTACCTGATTTGATGTATAAATGAATGTAACTACATTCTTAGCTGCATCGATGTTAAGTGCAATACTCTGTGAAGGGTTTGAACATGTATATCCATCGATTGTAAGAGCTGCAGGAGTTCTTGTTTCTCCGATGTTACCAATGCTTACAACTGCAGGTGCAAGTTGGTAACCCTGATCGTCAACATAAAGGATTTTGAAAGCAACACCATCTGTAATTACTTGATAATCCATAACATATGTTTTGTTCTCTGTTACAAGGTCACCGTATTTCGGTGTCCATGTATCTGTTAATGTATATCTGCCGTCTTTTCCATCTTTGTATGTGATGTCATTTGCTGTAGGAGCGTTTGGTACAGCTGCTCCGTATTCAACATCAAGTCTGATGTTTCCGGCTTTTGTCTGTTCAACGTTTACAATACCGTTTGTTCCTTCAAGGGCTTTGTATTTTGCAACCGCTTCTTCGGTAAAGCTTGCTACATTGCCCGCTGAATAAATGATTTTATATGTTGCATTCGCTGCAAGGGCTTTAGTCGGTGCAAGGAGTAAAACAAGAGCTATTACTGCCGCAAAAGCCATTACCAATAATTTCTTATTTTGAAGTACTCTGCTCATTTTTTCTCCTTCCTTTAACCACTACGCAAACTACGATAACTGCTGCCGCTGCAACCAAGATTGTAATAAGTGTTGCTATCGGAGCATAATCACCTGTTGTGATGCCGCCCATGGATGCTGATAAGTTGTTTGGTACAAGGCTTGAATTAAATTCCTGTTCCACTACAAAGAATTCAAAATCAAGTTCGCCCGTAACTCTTTCAAAATCCTGATTTGCTGCGTTATAGTCGATACCAAAGCTTTCACCTTCAAGTGCAATTGAAAGTTTAACCGTTGCGCTTTCACCCTTAGCAAGTGTTGCAACCATTAAGTTGTCGCTAAGTGATGAATCAAGTACATTGAGTCCGCTTTCGTTACCGCCGATAACCGCTGCGTTTTCTCCGTTACCGTAAACTACTGTTTCTTCTCCGTTTTTAACAACCGAAAGTTTTACCGAATATGCTGCGCCGCCTGCGATACCTTCAATATCTTCAAATGCTTTTGCAACTTTTGTATTCATGTAAAAATCAACTGTTTTATCAGAAGTATTTGTAAGGTCTACACTTTCTTCTCTTGAATCACCCGGAAGCATTCCCGAAAATGTATCCATAAAACCGTTTGCTGCGAAATTTGTTTCAAATTTGTTGTTGCCAAGATACTTAACCGATGAATCTGCCGCATAAACCGTGGATGTCATACCAAGCAGTAGTACCATAGCACAAGCTAAAGCTATAATCTTCTTTTTCATGATACTCCTCCTATTCTGAAATCTCTGTGATTACGCCGTTCTCATCGATCGTTGGCAATACGCCCCATTCTGCAAGCATTGCCTGTTCGGCAAGTGATGCCTGAATGGCTTCTGTCTTAACCGATACCGTCATACCCATGCCTTCAAATTCGTTGCCCATTTCTTTTGCAAGAGTTACTGAGCTGAATACATTAGGTGTTGTGTCGCCGGCTGCAATCGGCTGTGTATAGTAAAGAACTGTTTCTTCGTTGTCCTGTGATGATACTATCCAACCTTTAGCCAAGGCTTCACCGAGGTCGACATCGAGTATAGGTAATTTAACCGCTTTGAGTTCGTGATCCATTATTCCTCTCACAACCTGCGATTCGTACTCCGGAAAATATCCGAATATTTTTTCGCCATCTTCATTTGTAAGATAGCCTTTAATTACTACACGAACATATACGTCTGTATCTGCTGTGTTTTCAACATTTAACGATTCTACCAATTTTTGTCCCGGAAAAGCTGTCATTCCTTCGAAATCCTGCTCAACGTCTATTCCGACGCTTAATGATTTCATGTCAAGATTCTGTGAAGCTTTTACCGTGTCTGACTGAAAGTTTGCAACTGCTGTTCCCGCTATAAGAACTGCAATCGCTGCTGCGCCAAGTACAGCAATAATCTTCATTTTTTTCATAGTATTCTCCTAAACTTTAATAACTGCCTCGCTTTGAGGGATGCTTAAGGGCAAAACCCTTAAGCAACTCAAGCGAATATATGTGGGAACTATCTGATTAGGTTAATTATTCAGCAAATGTTGCTTCCCAAGCTTCTTCTGCGCTGTCAAAGCTTACTGTCTGAACGCCGTATGCCAAAACGTCGATATCCAATGATTCGATTACTTCTGCATAGTCATCTTCGATAAGGTTTACAAGCTGTACTTCATCAAAGAGTGTATCTGTGCTTTCACCGGCAGCAACTACATTGTCATAAGCATATACATATTCGCCATTTTCTGATGAAATAAGTGTCCAACCATCATTTGCTTCGAAAGTAAATAAATCCTGAACTGATGCCTCGTCCTGGCCTTCAAGCTGAACTTCTGCCTGAGGGATTATTACTTTTAAGAAAATGTATGCATCATTTGAACCTGTATTTGTAACTGCAGGGTCTTTAGCAATTGTTTGCATTGGAAGGATGTTTACACCGTTATCTTCATCCCAGTTATCTTCTGTAAGTTCGATTTCAATATCGCCGAGTGTGAATGCATTTGTTGCTTCATCCTGGCTTGTGAAGTATGCGAATGTTGATCCGATACCGATTGCTGCGATTGCTGCTACTGATGCCATTGTTACTACTAAACTTTTCTTTTTCATAATTGTTTTTTCTCCTTTTTTGATTAAATCTAAAACTATAACTTTTTATTCTTCTCTTTAGTCGTTTCCTTATCCTCGAGGGCCGGTATAACGCTTAAGAGTATAACTACTATTGCAAATGCCACAAGGCTTGCTATACCAAGGGGCGATTTTATGAAGCTTGAAAGTTTTCCCACGAATGGGAGATATCCTTTTACCATTCCAACAAGCTGTTTTTCCTTTACGGGTGAATTATCCGCCGTATCGTTTGCATCGCCCTTTGTTGTAAGAGTGCCGTCCGGATTAATGGCGGCAACTCTGTGTGTTACCATTGTTCCGTCCGATAGTTTGAAGGAAATAACGTCCCCGACTTCTATGTCTTCAAAGTCTACGCTTTTTACATAAACCATGGAACCTACCGCTATTTCCGGCTCCATACTTCCGCTCAAGACTACCATGGACTCAAAGCCCAAAACCTTGGGAGCTACTAAAAGTACGGCTACAAATATTATTATTGCCAAAAGTATTATCCTTACGATGTTACATATTTTGCGTGCCACTTTTTTGCTCCTTAAGATTATTCAGCTTCGTATGCATTAAAGATTGCATTGATTGTTTCGAATGTTCCGTCAAACTCTACAGAAGTCTGTCCCGTATAAACCGCTGTCTGAACCGATTCTTCGTATACAATGATGTCGAAATCTTCCATTGCATCCGCATCGATTATATCTACAGTATTCATGAGGTTAGATGTTGTTTCTCCTTCTGAAAGGGCATCCATGTAATAGAAGAAACCATCTTCCGCATTATAATACCAGTCGCTATCCTGTGTGCATGATGCAAGGAATGCATCGTATGTCATGTCATCAATCTTGATGTTTGATTCGCTTGTTGCAGGTGTTACATTTACTCTGACTCTTACGAGGCAATCAGTAACATCTGTGTTTTTAACAGCTACTTCTTTTGTGAAGCTTGTATCGCTTCCTTCAACTTTTTCAAACTTTTCAACAATTTCCGTTGTTACATTGTTCATTGAAAATTTGTTTGTAGCTTCGTCCGTGTCCGTGAAATATGCGAAAGTGCTTCCCACGAAGCACGCTCCGATCACTGCTGCCGTCGCTGCGGCAATTATAACTTTAACTTTTAAATTTTTCATAATTTACCGCCTTTCTTATCTGTATGCCGGTGCAACAATTGCTGTTCTTGTTTCAACTGTTGGTGCGTCATCGTTTTCTTCACTGATACTGATTCCGTCAGCTGTCTTTGTAAAGTGGTTAACCGTTACATCTGTATGTGAGAAGTTTGTTCTTACTTTAAGTGTGTTTGTAAAGTCAACTTTTGCCTCACCGTTTCTTGTAACGCTTGCTGCTCCACCGTCAGGAGTTACACTTGTCTGAGCAAATCTCATTGTGTTAAGTTCGGTTACTGTGTAGTTACCGATTTTTAATCCTTTAAGTGTTGTTGAGCCTGTCTTTGTCTCGGAATCAACAACTATTACTGCGTAATATGTTTTTCCTTGGCCTTCAATCTTATATGTAAAGATTGCTTTTCCGTTTACAGGGTTAACATCATCAATTGTTTTGTTGATTGTTAAATCACCTACAAAGCTTGATGTATCAAGTGTGTTTGTGATTGCATTGTTATCACCGTATACTACCTTGTAATCAAAGTTGTCTATGTTAATTACTCCATCCTCTTCGCCGGCTTCTTTAACCGTGTATGATGCTACACTGTCAAGTTTGCCGTTTGAATCACTATCGTAGTATTTTGTGATTGCATCACCTGTAATTGTAAAGTTCCATGTGTTTGTTGTTCCAACACGCTCCCAAGCGATGTCATAAGTTGAATCCGCCAACGCTACATCGTTCTTATAAACATCAACGTCAATTTTAGGCGTTCCGTCTTCATTAACAGGAACTGCTATATCGCTCTGGTTCTGCATATCAAATGTCTTTGAACCTGTGATTGAGCTTGTATCCGCATATGTGTTTGAAACGATTATTGTTGTTTCATCCGGTGTTGATTCCGATGTGAAACGTCCGTCGTATAAGTAATCCCAGTCTGCTCTGTTGCTGAAATTAAACACTTCTGCTTTACAGTTTCTGTTTTCTCTTTCAAATTTGAAGTTATCATCATATGTAAATGATAATGTTCTTGTTTCTCTTGTATCATTTACTATTGTTTCCGTATAATCAACCGTATAGCTCCATTGTCTGCTATCGGACTGAACTTTTTTATCGTAGTTAATGTAATAGTAACAATAATATTTGTTATTGTATTTTCCGTAATTTAGTATATTACCTTTTATATTAGTGTTACTACTGTCTTTTTTTAGTTCTGCAATAGCCTTATTAAGATCTTCTTCTGCCTTTTTGAAAGCTTTATTCTGGTTTTTATCCGAATACCAGTCGCTTTCTTTATATTTATGCTCAGTGCTTTCGGTAAGTTCTCCGCTTACTACAAACACATTAGCATCCGTCACTTCTATATTTGAAGATAATGAGGCAATGTACTTATTCATTTCTGTTGTAGCTTCTGCCTCAGAAGAATAGTAATGTGTTCTCCCATCATAGTATGAATATGAGCCCGGATATTTGTATGACCCCTCTTTTGTAGTCTCTGAATACTCTCCTACCGTATATGGATATGAATCTGCATCAGTACCTACTCTGAATTCTGTATTTTCCATTGTAAGGCCCGAGATATCACCCTTAGCATTAATTGCATCGATAAATAATTGTTTGTCTGAATCAGGAAGAGCTTTATATGTCCATACTACATATACATCTTTGTCTTTCATCTTTGCTACACCAAATGCATTATCAAGTGTTTCAACGAAGTATGTGTAGTAGTGGCCGTCACTCCAATATGTAGCAGGTGTATCTTCCTTAATTGTATCCAATGCTACTTTTGTATCTTCAAAAGTGATTGATCCGTAAGATGTGCTTACATCCGCTGTATATGTATAAGCTGTATTTCCAACCGCAACGCCATCGATTGCAATTTCTTTTACTGTATATTCAGCGCCTTCTTCTTTGGTATATTTAATAACCGCTGTCCAGTCGTTGTCAGCACTGAGTGTTGCTGTTTTGCCTTCAAGCGCTACATTATCTTTGTATAACTGTACCGTTACATTAGAAGGAATAAGGTTGCCCTCAACGTTTGTCCAGTTCTTTTTAACTGTAAGTTCATCCTGATCTTCGATTATCTTTATGATTTGAGGATTGAGATAAAAGTCGGTACCGCAAACCGTTATTGCGTAGTCCCCGGTTCTCTCTGCTTTTACACCGTTACACATTGCGATGGCAACAGAGATAATGCTCTTATTACTTACATCATAATAATCTTTACCATCGATAGTTACTTTTTCAATACCGAAATGCTTCATGGCATAGATTGTGTTTTTACCGCTTGTATTGTTGTATTCGATGTAAGTGTTGTCCGGATATGTAGTGGTTTGATCGATTATAATGCCTTCGCCGTCTTTACCGATTGTTTCGCCGTTACTGTATGTACCTTTTATAAGTATCTGTAGTGTCTCATCATAAACGTCGAATGACGGAGAAACGTTATACTTAACTTCGTACTTTTCTCTTCCGTCTGTAAGCTGCTGCCATTTACCTGCTGTAAAGTTTGTAGCGTTTCCTACCTTATAACCTACATAGGAAATGTTGTCCTTTGATATGGTCACACCGTCAAGTGAACCATCGTCGCTAAGGGTAATAGCTGCATTTGTTCTTATATCAATATGGCTACTGTGGTTTACCGTTGCCGCCGAAGTGTTGTTAAGCGATAAACAACCAAGTACCATTACAGCTATTATTGCCATTGCAAGACCTTTAATAATTCGCCCTTTCCTCATAGTTTCCTCCTAGAAATAAAAATTTTTCTATATTTACCAATGTTTACACGACGTAAAAATAAAACAAATACGCCTTTGTTGTAATCAATTTAACATCCGCGTCATTAATAAAAACATTAATTTAGTTTTTTTTGAAAAAAAAGATTTTGTAATTTTGGGGAATCAGTTACTATATAAAAATATAGGAGTGAGGTTTACATAATATAGACAGAACCCTATAATGTTCAGATTTTATGCTATTTTGACAGAAGTGTTACATTTTTGGTTTTCATTATTTTTACCCTTGTTTTATGTAACGAAAATGCATTACATTATTTTTGTTTTTTTTAATACAGCTCAAAGCCGCCAAATTAGGCAAAAGAAAAGCACCCCCGTGGGTGCTCTTCTTTAGTGGTTTATAATATATTTGGTAAAAGGGAGGGGGTAGTGTATGGAACACTACTAAAAATTATGAAAAAATTAAGATTATTTTATAGAAGACATTTCTTATCTTCTATGCTTTATATCTTAAGCCCTCCTTGTGACCAAAAAATGGTTTTAATGTGATGGTTTTCTGAAAAATTATTTTATTTTTCTTTGAACCAATTCTTGATTAATGCAATATCTCATTAATGTTTCGTGTGTAATGGTGCCCGCATTGTAAAGATTTATAAGGCTTGCATCCATTGTTATCATATCATCCGCAGCGCCATTTGCGATTGCTCCGTCGATTTGATGAACTTTGTTTTCACGAATCATATTTCTTATTGCCGGTGTTATCTTCATTATTTCAAATACCGGTACTTGGTTGCCGTCTACTGTAGGAACAAGCTGTTGCGATACCACCGCCTGCAATACCATGGAAACCTGCATTGCTATCTGCGACTGCTGCTCCGGTGGGAATGCATCGATGATTCTGTCGATGGTATTTGCCGCACCTACGGTATGCAAGGTTGATAAAATAAGATGTCCCGTTTCCGCTGCGGTCATGGCAACGCTTATGGTTTCGTGATCGCGCATTTCGCCAAGCAATACCACATTCGGGCTTTGCCTTAAGGCCGCCTTTAATGCCGTAAGATAGGTCCTGGTGTCGGTTCCCACCTCACGCTGACTTACTATACAGTTTTTGTGGTTGTGCAAATATTCTATAGGATCTTCCAATGTAATGATATGTCCGTTTCTGTTTGTATTGTAATAATCAATCATGCAGGCAAGGGTTGTGGATTTGCCGCTTCCCGCCGGACCCGTTACAAGGATGATTCCGTTCTTTTTATTTACAAGTTCTACTATATTATTCGGAACTCCTATTTCCTTATTATTAGGAAGACCGAATTTGATTACTCTGATTACCGCCGAGTAGGTGTTTCTTTGTTTATAAGCACTTACCCTGAAACGGGAAAGGTTAAATACCGTAAGAGAAAAGTCGTCGTCTCCCGTTTCCACAAGTCTTGTTATATCTCTGGATGCCATTTGATAAATCTGTCTGATTAAGCGCTCTGCTCTGGCCGGATTGACTCTTTCCGTATCATTGTCGTGGATGCAGATTTTTCCTTTGCGTTTGTATGACAGGGGCTGCCCCGTTACTATAAATATGTCGGATGCATGCATTTCAACAAAATCCGCAAGAATTGTTTCCGCTTCTTTTAATTCATCAAATGTAAACATCGGCTTGGATGTGCCTTCCCCACTTATATTTGTTTTGATCTCCATACCCATTTCTCCTAACCTGTCCTTAACAAAGATTTACTGTAACTTACCGCGCGGATTTTACTCAGGTATAAATACGTTTATGTTATCGTCCGCTTTCCATTCGCTTGCCGGAATCTGTTTGTAGGTGATTATATCGAAACATTCCGAATCGCTTCCCGGATTTTTAAGCTTTAATGCTACGTCCAACAAGGCTTTTTCGGATATTTCTTCCTTAAATCTTATGTAATAATTTCCATCGCTTGCGTATACATCCGCCATTTCTAGGATTATTTCATCCGATGAGGCCGCCTGTAAAAACACATCGGCGCCGTATGCTTTGTAAAGTTCTATTAGTCTTGCGTCTATATCTCTTATTTTTGTCTGTGCTTTGCTTGACGCTGTGTAATAGTAATTTGTTGATTCGGCGTATGTCTTGCTTAGGTTATAGTCAGCCTTTGCGCTGACCAATGATAGGGCCGCAAAGGTTATCAAACAAAGGACTATCAGTACCACAACAATCGTCGGGGTTCCTATGGCATATACGCTGTGCTTATCTTTTTTCATTTAGCCACTACCCCCTTTTCGCTGATTTTTTGAGGGAAGTATCTGCTTTCGCTTAATTTGTATATGGTTTTTCCTTCACCCAGTTTGCATACAACTATATCTACATTTGCAAGATTGTTCTCGCTTGTTACATTCACTTTTATTCTGTATGATGCTTCGGCAACATCTTCTTTTTCCTGCCAGTTTTCATCATAGAAAAGAGTTATGTATTTTTCGTCCAAGCTTCCGCCGAGTATAACTGACATTGCCGAAATATCGCCTTTGCAGCTTTCAAATACTTCAGCAATGGATGAGCATTCGGACACAGCAAAATTAAGCTCCGTTGACCTGTTAGCCGTCACTTGGCTAAGAGCAAAAAGCCTCGTTCCCACTATAGCTGCCAGAGCAAAAAAGAAAATCGCAATTAGCATCTCTATTAAAAATAAGCTTGACTTAGATTTCTTTCCGTTCATTTATTACCTTACTCGCTTTCCGCCGATACGAAAAATTCTACCTGTCCCATATCTTCAAGACCCATTTCGAACTTGAACAATCCTTTTTGAGGCTCTTCTATTGAAAAATCGCTTACTTCAAGAAGCTTGTCGCCGCCCGTCGGGTCAAATTCCGCCGTTTGTTTTGTTACCAATTCGCACAAATAGCCTTCGGATTCGTAAATATAAGTTTCATAAGTTTTGCCTTCCACCACTTGCTTTATCAGCAAAGTGTCTCCCGCGGCGGTTTGCTTATATTCGAAGGCATTGTTTTCATCCGACTGGCGCATTTTTTGAGTTATGTAGGCAAGGGCTGTCCTTGCATCGTAATTTTTGTTCATGTTAACTACCGTATTTTTGTATACGGTTCCGCCTGCAATTACAAGAACAATGGCAGTAAGGGCAAAAGCACAAAAAAGTGCAAGAGCAAATAATATATCAACATGAAATTTTTTTCCCGATAAACGCCCCATATCCTACTCCTTTCTTATTCCTGCGCTTTTTCTATAATCGTTATATCCGGCATAATATTGGATGCTATCGGTGTGTAATCCACAAAAAACAGCTCCTCATTATATGTCAGACCGTAGTTATCTTTAATATAATCCAAGCTTTCCGGATAGGCTCCCTCGATGGCATAGCAATGCACCACATCTCTTAGGATTGCGCTCTCCAAAGCCCTTTTTTGCTCGATAACACTGGTTTTTGACATAGCCGAACTCACCCATATTACTATCAGCACAAAAAGAGCTATTATTATAATTGCAATCGGAAAACTAAAAGCTTTTCTTCTTCTCATTACATCATACCCGTCATTACACTAAGCAACGGCAACATTACCGAAAGAAGGATAAGTCCCACAGCTACCGCAAATACAGCCACAATTGTCGGCTCTATTATGGATATTGTTTTGCTTATGCTTTCATCGTTTTCTTTTTCGTAGTTTGCCGCGATTTTATCCATTACAGTGTCGATTGCACCGGTTTTAAATCCGATAACAACCATTCTTGAATACATTCCGCTGAAGATTTTTGATTTTGCAAGGGATTCGGCAAAGCCTTCCCCTTCTTCCATAAGTTTCCTGCAGTTATCTATTTTTGCATTCATGGAATCCAGCTCGGACATATCTCTTACCATCTGCAAGCTTTCATCAACATCAAGTCCGCTCTTAAGTGTAAGGGACATGCCGTTTGCAAATCGTCCCGCTGCGATTCTTTCGTAAGTTTTTCTTAACGGTCCGATTCTTCCTATTGAATTTTTAAATACATTTTTTCCTTTTTCGGATTTTGCAAAGAACAATACAAGAACTACTACTGCCGCTATGATGATTACAAAGACAACAGCGTATTTACTGAGAACGTCTCCCGCATTCATAAGGCTTTTCGATACTCCGCTAAGATGTGTTCCGAGCATCTCAAATACCTGTTCAAATACAGGCATAACTTTTGCAAGCAGCACTACAATTACCACTGCCATAATGATTATCATGATTACCGGATAGGTAATCGCATTCTTAACAGCCCTGGCAATGGACTCCTCGCGGTCGTAATATGAAGACAGCCCTTCCATTACATCATCCAGTCTACCCGATTCTTCACCGATCTTTATCATATTGGCCGCATATTTCGGGAATATTTTTGATTCGGCAACCGCCTCGAAAAACGGCTTTCCTTCCTCCATGGAATCTTTCATTTTTCCAAGAATATTTCTCGAAGCTTCATCTTTGGCATCATCATACATGATGTTAATTCCTTCATAGGTTGATATTCCCGCTTTTAAAATCATAGCCATCTGATCGCAAAAATCAACGATTTCAAGATTAGTTAATTTTGACATACTCTTCTCCTATTATTAATACACAAACTTCCTTTGATAATTGCTTCCGCTTCCCACAAAATCTTTCGTTTCGTCTTTGCCGCTTGTAGCCGCAAATGTAGGATCCATCATTGTCCAGCTTTCGCCGTCAAAGGCAATTATTCCGTTTACCCATCCTATATCCGTTATATAAGTGCTTATCCATGCATGGTATACTTCGTCCACATAGCCAAGCTCCATTCTGGTTGGGATTCGCTGGGAACGAAGCATAGACGCCATTACCGCCGCATAATCAAAGCATATTCCTGTCTTCGTAGACACGGTTTCGTCAATTACAGGCAAATAACCGCTTTGCACCGTCATTGCTTTTTCCTTGTCATATGTGATATTTTCCACAACATAGTTGTAAACCGCTTCCACCGTTTCCAACTCGCTTGTGGAATTTTTGCATATCTGACTGCCAAGTGTTATGGTTTTGTCCGATGATTTAAAGTTTACATACTGGTTTGGATAGAGATAAGGTCCGAATTGGTTTGTAATATTCACATTAAAGACCTCGTTTAAAACCACCGCATACTGATCGCCGGTTATTATCTCGTAAACTTTTATATTGTAGTCACCGTTACCCGCCGTAAAAGGAAATACTTCTTCTCCGCCATGCAATGTATATACGTATTCGACGTTATCCGGTCCGGTTATTTTAAGCTTTACTTTCTCGGATGTTCCGAAATAGTTGACTATCACGTAGCCTTCTTCCGAATTGCTGGCATCTACCGTTGCCACATCGCATCCGAAAACCAAGTCGGATCTTGCTCCGCCTACCGTCGGCACAAGACACACAGGCGTGGAATCCCGCAATGGCTTGTTTTGCGTAGCCTCACCGCTTGATTTTGTTTCGCTGTTTATTATTAAATTGTTGTCTTTTTCATCTTCGCAGCCCGTAAATGTAATTGCCATTAAAGCCGCGACGATTACTGCCGGCAAAATTTTCTTCATCTTCCAACCCGCCAATCAAAAGCTGTTTTTAGCTTATTCCAAAGTATAAAGATTTTGTATTGTACCCTCTATTATTTTAAGCAACTCCAGCTCGCTGAAAAACTCAGCCATTACATTTTTTTCTTTCCAGAAGATTTCACCCTGCCAGGTGCTTTTTTGTCTGTATTTAACCAGCACGAAGAAAGTAGCAACATTCCCGTCTATATTTGCAAATTCTTCGTCGGTCCAATATTTTTTGTTTGCGATTTTTGCGCTTTCATCCGCATTTTTTTCCACAAATTCCCTGCTTTTTTGTGTTGCTCTGGGAAGTTTTAAGGCATCCAACAGTTTTTCTATGGATAATACTATTTGATCCAGCTGCTGGAAATATTGCGGTTCTTTTTGGTATTTTGTATAAAAACTTCCGTTATAGTTTTCTCCCGCTACCTTATCGATGCATACACAAACCAGGTTCTCTGCGTTAATCCTGATTCTCTTATCACTCATTTATCAATACGGCGCCTTACGGCCTCTCCTTTTGTTTACTTTATAAAACCCTTAATTATTTCCAAGTTACGGTTTTAAATCTAAGTTGTTTTTTGTCGATATTTTCAACATCCATAATGGATACCTCGTTGAACTCGACATAGTTTCTCCAGGATTTGTGCTCGTCCGTAAATTTCTTAAGAATTCTGTTTGAAACTATTGAACAGCTTTCTTTATCAGTATCCAATAAAATTACTATGAACTGGTTTTTGCTGTAACGAGTTACAACGTCTCCGAGTCTTAACGATTTAACTATGGATTCTTTAAGTTTTGCTGCCATAGCCTGCAATTTCTTTGTGTTTTCCATTGGCATACCGTCGGCTTCCACAATGGAGCACATCATAAGATATACCGACTGTCCGCTTCTTACCACAATACGTCTTATCATTCGATAATTGTCCACGAAACTTGGATAACTGCAATACAAAGCTCCGTTTTCCAAAGTATGCTCGGAAAGTTTTTTCTTTATGGTATCAAGTGTCGCTCTTGAATTTTTAACTTTTGTGTTGATTTTTCTGAAGCGCTCTACCATTTCATCCGACGGCGAAATGCCGAATTCTTCGAAAAATCTGTTAGCCGCATCTTCGTAAACCTTGATTGCCTCGCTGTATTTGTCAAGGGCAATAAGGGCGTCGATTTTTTCTATATACCATTCCTCATGTGGATATATGCCTACGGCTTTGTCGCATATATCAATGACTTTATCGAATCTTGATGCAGCCTTGTAATAGTCAGCCTGTTCGCGCAAGCAATCAAAATAAAGTGTTTGAAGTCTTACACTTTCAACAACCGCCCAGTCTTCACCTACCAAAGCCGGCAGGAAGTCGCCTTTGTAAAACTCGCAGGCTGCCTCATAGAGCAATATTTTCTTCTCTTCGCTCTTAGCCGTTTTTGCATCATTAATAAGACGTTCAAACTCGTGAACATCTACGGTCATCTCGTATGGCGGCTGAAAAATATATTTACTGTTTTCAATCTTGATATAATCCTGATCCGGCAATCCCGCATCATTAAGAATCTTTCTTAAACGATGCGCGGTAACGCGCAGATTATTAGATGGATTGGAGACATTGTCCCTGCCATATAAGCTGCTTAAGAGCCATTTTCTCGGAACGCCTTCCTCTCCGAAATAGATAAGAATCTCCAAAAGCTGCATAGACTTTGTTGTCTGGTTCTTGTCGAAATAGATTTCTTTTCCATCAACGCTGACAGTGAAATTGTCAAACATTGTAACATGCATTTTTTTCATATAAACACCTGTACCCTAATAACTTTATACTTAAACTAAACCATCTAAACTATATTTTATCATCTGCATATAATGGTGTCAATTTTTTGTAATGCTTTTTTAGGTCAAATGTAATGCTTTGGTTTTTTTGCCAATCGCCAAAAGTCCTTTCTTTCAAGCAAAAATTCATTTTTTTCATTATTCAAAAAAGCAACACAGAAATCTGTGTTGCTTTTAAAGTCATAAGTTTAATTTTCGACTTAAGCTTCAGGAGGCATTACCATTGTCTTAGGTGTGCCTTTTACAATAAGCTTAGGTTCTGTAACTGCCTGGATATCTTCTACAGATACGCCCGGAGCAAGTTCTTTAAGTTCAAGACCTTCCGGTGTAACTTCGATAACACCCATTTCTGTTACAATCATGTCAACACATTTAAGTGCTGTAGCAGGAAGTGAAATCTTGTTGAAGATTTTAACTGCTCCCTTGTTTGTATGCGTCATAGCAATGATAACTTTTTTAGCACCCACAACGAGGTCCATTGCTCCACCCATACCCGGAACCATCTTACCCGGGATGATATGTGATGCAAGGTTACCTTCAGCATCTACCTGAAGAGCACCGAGAACTGTCATATCAACGTGACCGCCACGGATGATACCGAATGATGTTGCTGAATCAAAGAATGCAGCACCCGGAATAACATCTACGTGAACAGCACCTGAGTTGATTGTGTCTTTATCTTCTTTGCCCGGTTCACTTGTACCACCCATACCGATGATACCGTTTTCTGACTGAAGTGAAATATCGATTCCTTCAGGAACATAGTTAGCAACCATTGTTGGAAGACCGATACCAAGGTTTACTACATATCCGTCCTCTAATTCCTGAGCAACTCTATGTGCAATAATCTCTTTAACGCTTGCCATTATTTTTCACCTCCTACGATATAGTCAACGAAGATGTATGGAGTCATAACATAGTTAGGATCTAACTCGCCAACTTCAACGATCTTCTCTGCAGCAACGATAACTGTATCAGCTGCTGTAGCCATAACTGTCTGGAAGTTCTTTGTTGTATTGTGATAGTAAACATTACCTTTTTTATCAACAATGTTTCCGCGAAGAACTGCGAAATCAGCATGAAGTGGCATTTCAAGAAGGTAATCTTTACCGTTGATGTTAAGTGTTTCTTTACCTTCAGCAACGTCTGTACCAACACCTGTAGGTGTAAGAACGCCACCAAGACCTGCTCCGCCCGCACGGATTTTTTCTGCCATTGAACCCTGTGGAACAAGCTCAACTTCAAGCTGTCCTGAGTTCATCTGCTCTGCTACCTGTTTATTCAAACCGATATGTGTAGCAATAAGTTTTTTTACGCAATGGTTCTGGATTAATTTACCGTTACCTGTTGCTGCTTTTGTTTCATTTCCGTTCTCATCAAATGAAGGACCTGTACCACCATCGTTGCAAATAACTGTTAAATCTTTAGCATTTCTTGCAACCAAAGCGTCCATAAGGATTTCAGGTGTACCATTTGACATGAAACCACCAACCATAACTGTTGATCCGTCTTTAATCATTGCAGCAGCTTCTTCTGCTGTAATCATTTTATCTCTCATAGTTACATCCTTTCCGGTAAGCCAAGACTTACCATTCTATAACGTACAAAACCATGTAATGCCGCAAGCAGCACTACACGGATTTGTAATTTTAGAATTTATTTAACGTGAATTAGTCTCTCTTAACGATGCAAGCCTGACCCTGTCCACCACCGATACAAAGTGTAGCAAGACCGAGTTTAGCATCTCTCTTAGCCATTTCATGAAGAAGTGTAACTAAGATACGAGCACCTGAAGATCCGATTGGGTGACCAAGTGCGATTGCACCACCGTTTACGTTTGTGATATCCATGTTGAAACCAAGGTCTTTAGCAACTGCAAGTGACTGAGCTGCGAAAGCTTCGTTAGCTTCTACAAGGTCAAGATCTTCAATTTTCAAGTTAGCTTTTGCAAGAGCTTTTTTAACTGCAGGTACAGGACCTACACCCATGATCTTAGGATCTACACCGCCTGTAGCATATGAAACAACTGTTGCAAGTGGTTTGATTCCAAGTTCATCAGCTTTTTCTTTAGACATAACAACAAGTGCAGCAGCACCGTCATTGATACCTGAAGCGTTAGCAGCTGTAACTGTACCGCCATCTTTCTTGAATGCAGGTTTAAGTTTAGCAACTTTTTCCATTGTTGTACCGAATTTAGGGAATTCATCTGTATCAAATACGATTGGATCGCCTTTTCTCTGTGGAATAACAACAGGAACGATTTCATCTTTGAATCTTCCGCTTGTGATAGCTGCTTCAGCTCTGTTCTGTGATCTTACAGCAAATTCATCCTGCATTTCTCTTGTAAGGCCGTATTTTTCAGCTACGTTTTCAGCTGTCATACCCATATGGTAGTTATTGAATGCATCCCATAAACCATCGTTTACAGTAACGTCAATCATCTGAACGTTGTTCATTCTTGCACCCCAACGAGCTGTTGGTACAGCATATGGAGCTGCTGACATGTTTTCTGTACCACCGCAAACGATGATATCAGCTTCACCAGCGATAATTGTGTTAGCTGCCAAAGCAACTGATTTAAGACCTGAACCACAAACAATGTTGATTGTGTAAGCTGTGCTTTCGATTGGAAGGCCTGCATCTAATGCTACCTGACGAGCGATGTTCTGTCCCTGTCCTGCCTGAAGAACGTTACCAAAGATAACTTCGTCAACCTGTTCAGGTTTGATACCAGCTCTGTTGATAGCTTCTTTAACTACAACAGCACCGAGTGTTCTTGCCGGTACGTCTTTTAAAGTTCCGCCGTACTTTCCTAAAGCTGTTCTGCATGCACTTGCAATAACGATTTCTTTCATTTTTTTGTTTCCTCCTACGGATAAATAATTCATTTTTTTGTTTTATGTCTCATTAAAAATGAGGCTGTAACACAAATCGACAACTTGTGATGTTAAAATACTCAAACCATGGATTCATGTTATATGATGTTAAAAAATTCCGTCAAAAAGCACACTTTAAGCCGCGGGTTGTGTTTTCACACAACCCGGACCTTATGTGTAATTTGAATTAATTTCGAAAATTAATTATTTCTCGATTTTTCTGTCTTTTGTGTAGTCATGTCTTAAGAAGATTTCTCTGTCTTCGCAACCTGTACCTGCATATTTGTATGTTCTGTCAGGTACATCGTTGATATCATCTTCGTCGATTTCAGCTACGCAACGAGCCATTGAGCCGTCGCCCATGTACCAACGAAGTGGGAAGCAGTAGAATCTGAATCTCTTGTTAGATACTTTATCAAGGTCACCACCAAGGTTTTCAACACCAACGATACCGTGACCAAGTAATGTTTTATGACATGGTTCCCATGTACCCCAGCATCCAATTGCTTCAAGTGCACCGTATTTCTTGTCATAAGCTTCCTGACCGAAGCATTTGATGAATGTGAATTTATCGAAAATAGCGTAAGCTTCTTCACCGAATTCTTCGATGTATTCTTCTGTGATAGGTTTTCCTGATGCGCCAAGAAGGTTCATTCTTGTCATACCGTTGTTACCCATAGCTGTGTGAAGTGGGTGATCAAGTGCCTGCATATCCATAGCAACACATTTTACACCGTGATCTACGAACCACTGACCTGCTTCTACACCAGTACCGCATGAGTAGTGATAGTATTCTTTTGTATCATCGAAAAGTCTGTGCATACCTGTGTTAAGACATACAACCATACCTTTAAGTTCTTCAGGTTTGATGTTAGCACGTACGCAAGCGTCTTCAAGTTCTTTAGCGCCGATGAGTCCCCATCTTCCGATGTGGATTTCAAGACATACAGCATCACCTGTGTATGCATCGATAGGCATTTCGTGTGTGTAACGAGCTCTTCTGCCATCGAATTCAACTTCCATAACGTGACGTGGAGCATCACAGTGAGTACCTGTATGCTGTGTACAACCAACGTACTGTGTAAGAACGCCACCTTTAGCCATTGAGTGCTTGCTGTCGATAACCGGTTTATCGAAGTAAGGCCAACGTGGAATTTCTGCACCAAAAGGATGTGTTAAGTCAACAAAAATTTTCTTTCCCATTAAATTTTCCTCCAAAAATTTCTTTTCACGGCATGCCGTGTTTATTTACACGATCCCGGGTAGTTATCTACCCGCAGGATCGTATATTTCTTTAAAGTTTCGATTATTTTACGATTTTAACATCGTAAAGCATTGTTAAAAGATACTCGTTAAGAGCTTTCTTTGAAGCTGCAACGCTTTCATCATCCCATTTAAGGAATCCTTCACCCGATGAGAAGCCCATTTTGCCTTCATCAAGCATTTTCTTAAGGATTGGTGATGGTTCATGGTTATCAGCAAGATATTTAAGAACATATGAGTGAATGTTCCATGTAAGCTGTGTGCTAACCATATCTGAGTTCTCGATAGGTCCGAGCTCAGGAAGACGAAGTCCGAAGCTGTATTTTACAGCATCATCAACTGTTTTTGCATCAGCGATACCTTCGTCAACGATAGCGATAGCTTCTCTCCAAAGAGCATGCTGCATTCTGTTTGCAACAAATCCCGGAACATCTTTCTTGCAGTAGCAAGGTTTCTTGCCTGCTGCAGTCATAGCTTCCATAACAAGCTGCATGTTTTCTTCTGTAGCATATTCTGTCTTAACAACCTCAACCAATGGAATAAGGTGTGCAGGGTTCCAGAAGTGTGTACCGATAACTCTTTCTTTGTGTTTGCATTTTGCTGCAATTTCTGTAGGGCTCATAACCGATGTGTTTGTGCAGAAGAGGCAGTCGTCACGGCAAAGGCCTTCCAACTCAGCGAATAAATCCTGTTTTGTCTCCATAACTTCGGCAACACATTCGATTACCATATCAGCATCTTTGAATTCCTGACCTTTATCAGGGAATACAAATTTGATTCTTGAAAGTCTTTCTTCGATTTCTTTATCTGTGATAACACCTTTGTCACGAAGCTGTTCAAGGTTTGCCTTGATTACTTCTTTACAAGGTTTTTCACGTCTGTTCCAAACTGTAACGTTAAATCTTGGATTGCTTGAGAATACCAAAGCAATCATGTTTCCCATCATACCTGCACCGCAGATAACAACGTTCTTTACTTCTTTCATTATTTCATCTCCTCATAATTTCTTGTTATGCTAAAACCCGGTCGCTGCGTGCTTTCGCACTCTCGCGCCCTCATGCACTCACAACTCCCGTGCTTCGCACTTCGTTGTTCGTGCATGGACGTTCGTCAAAAACAAGAATACGAAAGCGAACTTTCGATTCTTGTTCTTTGCTCACTGTTTTAGCATACCAGATATCCACCTGAGCAGTCGCAAGCAGCGCCTGTGATGAAGTTTGATGCATTTGATGATAAGAATAATGCGTAACCTGCAAAGTCTGAAGGCTCAGCAAGACGTCCGATTGGCTCTCTCTTCATGAAGTTTTTGTAAACTTCTGAAGTTTCGTCAAACATCCATTCTGTTAATTCTGAACGGAATACTGTTGGGCAGATAGCGTTTACGTTGATACCGTATTTAGCTGAAAGATCGCAAGCCATTGAAGCAACCATCATATCAGCGCCACCTTTTGATGTGCAGTAACCTGTGTATCCTGCCATACCTCTCTTAGATCTCTGAGATGTAACAACAACGATTTTACCGCCCTGACCTGAAGCAACTTTTTCAGCGCCGTTAAGCTGAGCAACCATCTGCTCTGCAACATATTTAAGTACGATATATACTGATTTACAATCTGCATCCATGATGTACTGCCAATCAGCAACAGACTGTTCAAGAATGTTCTGTGGTTTGTTGAAACCATGGCAGATTGCTAAGATATTGATTTCTCCGAATGTTTTAACTGTTTCAGCGATTAAAGCTTTAACATCATCTTCTTTAGCAGGATCAGCTGCGAATGATGCACATTCGATACCTTCAGCTTTGAATTCATCAACTAATTCCTGAAGTTTGCCTGAGTTACGTCCTGTTAACATAACTTTAGCTCCTGCATATCCGTATGTTTTTGCAAGTACTTTACCAAGTGCGCCTGTAGCACCTGTTACTAAAGCAACTTTTCCTTTGATACTGAACATTGTGTCAACAAAATTCTTTTCAATATTAACCATTTCTAGTCTTCCTCCTATTTTTGGCATAATTTTAGTGCACTTTAAGCGCACTAATGTCCGTAGCCGTGTAATATAAATTTATCAAAAAATGACTTTTCGTTCATTGTGCGAATGTACAATAAACCTGTTGATGTTTAAGGTTTTTTGTGCGGCTGCACAAATGAACATAACATCATTTCTCAATCAACGTAATTTGCGGTCTTTTCCGCATCTATTCCGTTTGGTTATAGGCTTATTACTTGCCCATTTTATCGCATTTGTAACACTTTTGTAACATAATTAACCTAATTGTTATTATTTGCCCTCGTAGGCTTGTACGCATGCCACATCGTATTTTTCAAGTTTTTGTCGTCCCTTAAGGCCTTTAAGCTCGATAAGTGCAACTATTTTAACCACTTCGGCTCCCGCTTTTTCAACAAGCTTGGCTATTGCTTCAAAAGTTCCGCCCGTTGCCATAAGGTCGTCGATTATAACCACCTTCTGACCCGGTTTCAATGCATCCGCATGAATTTCGATAATTGCTCTTCCGTATTCAAGATCGTATTCCTGCATAATGGTCTTTCTCGGAAGCTTGCCTTTTTTTCTGGCAAGAACCAAAGACTTGCCGTTATTGTAAGCAACCGGTGTTCCGAATATAAAGCCTCTGGACTCCGGTGCTACTATTGCGTCGTATTCCACGCCTTCGAGAAGCTTTTCGATTTCGTCAATCGCAAGTTTCAAACCATCCGGATGCTGTATAACAGATGTTATATCTCTGAAAAGCACTCCTTTTTGAGGATAATCCGGAATTGATATAATATAATCGTCAATTGTTTTCATATTTTCATTTTATTCCCCTATTATATAGAAGAATCTTCCCTTTCTTTTTACCTATATTCTTTTCGGCACGCTTATGATTATACTCTCATGTGCCTTATTTTTCAATGTTTTTCAAATGAAGCTTTTTTGATTGTTATGTGATTGTTTTTTAAAAAAGCATTTCTATATTTTATCAATCAGAATATAAGCGACTGCTGCCACTCCACCCGTAATTAACATGGTAAAAATCGGGTTTAGCTTGTATTTTCTCAACAAAAACAATGCTCCCGCAAATATAACAACCGCGACAATATCCAAATTGTCTATGGAAATCTTTTCTCCGAAGAAAGCAAGCAAGACTATGGAAAAGCCCGCTGCAGCAATCAAGGCCACACTGGCGGGTCTTAGGCCCTTCATTATAGCCTGCATTATTTTTAGGTTTCTGTACTTAAAGAAAAAATATCCCACTATGCTGGCAATGATAATGCAAGGCAATATATTGGAAAATGTAGCCGCCAATCCGCCCAAAATTCCGGCCATTTTAATGCCCACATGAGTTGCGGCATTTATGGCAATGGGACCCGGTGTCATTTGGGAAATGGTTATAATATCGGCAAACTCATCCAAACTCATCCAGTCATGTACCACCATAACCTGCTCTTTAATAAGAGGCAAAGCGGCATATCCGCCTCCAAAACTGAAAAGTCCTATCTGAAAGAAGCTTTTGAACAATTCAAAAAAAATCATTCTTTCGCCCCCTTCCCGTCTTTATTCTTTCTTCCGCCAAGCATGGTTGCCGCTCCGATGGCCGCAGCAACGATGATTATAAGAATTACGTTTACGTCAAAGAAGGCCTGGGCAATGAAAGCCACAACAAAAATTCCAATCGCCAATATGCTTTTCTTCTTGATAATGGTGGAAAGCATGCCGATTACCACATCTACCATTACGGCCGCAACGCCGATTCTCATGCCTTTTAAAACCAGGGCCACAATGCTATTGTCTTTAATTGCACTGTAAATTACCGAAATAACGGCCACAACCGCCATAGGTGGTATAACCGTTCCCACGACCGTTACTATGGCTCCGGGCACTCTGCCCATTTTATAGCCCACAAGAATAGATGCATTTACCGCGATGGGACCCGGACATGATGTTGCAATGGCGATAAGGTCCAGCATTTCGTCTTCTTCGAACCATTTGTATTCATTCACAAATTTGCGCTGCATCAAAGTTACCATTACATAACCGCCGCCGAATGTAAAAAGAGATATTAAAAATGTTGATTTAAAAAGCTTCCAATAAAAGGAAAGCCCCTGTCTTTTTTCTTTCATATTAAAATCACTGTTTGCCGTAAGTTTGCGACAACCTTTTTATTTCTTCCTGCATAGTGTCCAGCACGCTTTGGGGCTCAACTATTTTCACGCCCTCCCCAAGGCTTATTATCCAAGAGATAAACTGCCTTGAAACGCTGGCTTCCACTATGATTCTTACTGTGTTTTCGTCCACTTTTATTACCGGAATATCAAGACCGAATCTGTCAAACAATACGCCAACCATGGAATTGTCAACTTCCAAGGTAACTTTCTTGGATTCGCCGCCGAACATACCGAAAGTTTTTTTGGAAAACTTTGCAAGATTGAATTTTTCATAGGCCTTAGCCCCTTCCCTGGATTCGTCCAAAGAAGCAATATCTTTCATCTTATCTACTCTGAAAAACTTTTCTTTCTTTTCTTCTCCGTCATAGGCGATAAGATAATAGTTTTCGTCATCCCATGTAAGAGCCCAAGGACTCACCGTATATCTATCTCCGTTCCTTCTTGGTTTCAAGGTTTTGTCCACATTCCATGTGTAATATGAAAAGCTGATTTTCTTGTTTGCATTCATAGCTTGATAGAGCGCATCTATATTATAGTAGATGCTTTCATTCATGGTTTTTACACGGTCCGCCACAAAAACCTGTCTCTGCAAAAGATTGCTTTCGTAACGGCTGGAAAATTGTTCTATTTTCTTAATCAGACTGTTGGATTTCTTTTCCGTAATAAATTTTGCCGACTGAACAATATCCACCAAAAGCTTAAGTTCCGGCAATTCGAAAACCTTGTCCGCAAGAAAGTAAGATACTTTGCCATCTTTCGTTGATTTTTCAACGCTTAGGCCAAAATCATCCAATGCCGCAAAATCCGCATAAATGCTCTTTCTTTCCGCCTTAATTCCGTAAGCTTCAAGCTTTTCTATAAGCTCTTGGGTTGTAATGGAATGAGTTTCATCGGTATACTTGTATAGTATTTTTAAAATATATAAAAGTTTAAGCTTTTGATTCTCCGATTTTGCCATAATACCCTCCGTTTTTTTACCACTGTCCCATTTATTGTATAATACCAGTCTGATTTTACACTATTTTGCACTTGTTGACAAGTTTTCATAAACTAATCGGCGAAAGTTGCACAAACAACATTTCATGAGTGTATGCAGTCGTTAAATAATCACCGAAAGTCGCATAAGCGACATTTCGGGATTGTATCACGGTCGTCAAATGCGCGAAAGCAATCCTCGCCGGATAGGCATCACAGACTACGTCTATGATATTGCTTTCTGCATTTTCCTCGTCGTGTACACAAAAAACGGCAAGCAAGCTTTTGCTCGAATGCCGTTTTATTTAAAATCTTATTATAAGCAATTTCTATAGAAGGGATTCCACAGTGGCATTTAACTGTCTTGTGGCATTTTCTATCATGTCGATGTCCGATTCTCCCATATTGTCCGGACGTTTTCCCTTTGTTGCGCGCTTTAAGTTATCAATATCTGCTTTTACAACATTTTTTCTTTCTTTATCAATAACTTTTCTCTTTTCGGAAAGTGTTCTTTCTGCATTGATAAGGGCACTTTCCGCACTGTTCAATACTTCCGCCGCATTTTTCTTTCTGTTGTCTTCCGCTTCATACATTGCGGCATCTGCCACAGCCTTTTCGATTTCGGAATCCGAAAGATTCGACTCCGATGTAATTACGATATCTTGCTGCTTTCCGTTTGCCAAATCCTTGGCGGATACGCGAAGAATACCGTTTGCATCTATATCAAAAGTCACCTCGATTTGCGGAACTCCCGCAGGTGCACGTTTGATTCCTCTTAAGCGGAATTTGCCGATAAGCTTGTTGTCTCTTGCATAGTAGCGCTCGCCCTGATAAACCTTTATATCCACCGCCGATTGGAAATTGGCGGATGTGGTAAATATCTGGCTGTATTTTGTGGGAATCGTCGAATTTCTCTCTATCAATCTGGTTGATACACCGCCGATTGTTTCAATAGAGAGCGAAAGCGGCGTAACATCAAGAAGAAGTATTTCTCCAAGTCCCGCATCTCCCGCAAGTTTTCCGCCCTGAATGGCCGCACCCAAAGCAACGCATTCATCCGGGTTCAAGTTTCTGCTTGGTTCTTTGCCCATAAGAGAAGCAACCATAGTCGCAACAGCCGGAATACGGGTAGAACCGCCCACAAGTAAAACTCTCGAAATATCCGAATTTTTGAGGCCCGCATCCCCGAGAGCGTTTAAAACAGGCTCTTTGGTTCTAAGGACCAAATCGTTTGTAAGTTCATCAAATTTTGCTCTGTTGATGGTCATTTCAAGATGTTTCGGACCATCCTTTGCAACCGTGATAAATGGTAGATTTATGTTAACCATTGTTGCAGCCGAAAGTTCTTTCTTTGCTTTTTCGGCTTCTTCTCTGATTCTTTGCATTGCTACATTATCGCGACTCAAATCCACGCCCTGTGAATTTTTAAATTCACGAACAATATAATCTGCAAGGCGAGCGTCAAAATCATCGCCGCCAAGGTGATTATCCCCCGCCGTTGCCAATACTTCAACAACTCCGGTTCCGATTTCGATTATGGAAACGTCAAATGTGCCGCCTCCAAGGTCGTAAACCATGATTTTTTGCGACATTTCGTTGTCCAAACCATAAGCCAAAGCCGCTGCCGTAGGCTCATTTATGATACGCATAACATTAAGACCCGCAATCCTTCCGGCGTCCTTTGTTGCCTGACGCTGTGTATCGTTAAAATAGGCCGGAACGGTAATAACCGCGTCGTTTACGCTTTCACCGAGATAGTTTTCCGCATCTTTTTTGAGTTTCCCAAGAATCATTGCGGAGATTTCCTGTGGCGAATACTTCTTTCCGTCAATTTTAATTTTATAATCATTTCCCATTTCTCTTTTAATGGAGGAAATGGTTCTGTCCGCATTTGTAACCGCTTGGCGCTTGGCGCTTTCGCCCACAAGACGCTCTCCCGATTTAGCAAAAGCAACAACCGAAGGCGTTGTCCTTACTCCTTCGGCATTTGCGATAACCGTCGGTTTTCCGCCTTCCATTACCGCAACGCAACTGTTTGTGGTTCCCAAATCTATTCCTATAATTTTTCCCATTATTATACTTTAACCTTTCTTATTTCGTTAATTTAAGCTAAGCTTACTAGCAATAAAACATCGGCATACCGAAGCAAAAGCTTCTGCCAAAGCAAACCATACATATTGCGTAAGCCGCGCACATTCCTATGCAGGTTCTGGTCATTGCGGACCTGTTGTAGCCCTGTCTTTGCTGACCATACCAACTGCCGCCGCCTTCAAGCTGAGATTTAAAGGACTGATACTCCGTATTTCCCGGTTCCATATTGCATGCCGCATTAATATGCTCAAGGGCGATTACATTATTTCCGAGACCCGCATTGGCAACGGCCGAGAAATAATACCATTTTGCGGTACGTTTATCTATGCCCTTTAAAACATTGATTGCCTCGGCATAATGTCCCGAATTTATGTAATTTGCCGCAGCTCTTAAGTGTGGATCGTCGGAAGAATTTGCTTCCGCATGAGTTCTCGAATAAGAACCGCCGCCGTATCCCTCATTGGAATAGCCACCAAATCCCCAGAAATCGCCAAAGTCGCCAAAACCACCAAAAGGATCGCCGTAGTAACCCTGACTTTGTCTTTGCTGATACTGTGCATTTGCTCTGTCACCGTCATATCTTCCCGACTGAGCGCCGCCGCTTGCGCCGCCGCTTCTTTCACGCATAACCTGCTGATAAGCCTGCTGAACTTCTTTAAACTTGGCCTCTGCCTGAGCCTTGTTTGGATTATTCACATTGGCATCGGGATGATATTTTCTGCTTAAAGTTCTGTATGCTTTTTTTATTTCTTCATCCGAGGCGTTCCTGGAAACGCCCAAAACGCTGTAACCGTCCATACTATTTTTCCTTTATTTTACCCTTTTTCTTTAATACTTCTTCGTATCTGAGCCAGACCCCGGAATAGATGATATTTTTTAAAATCGCCGTATTTTCCACAATAGGCAAAAACTCGTAAGCTCTTGCACATTCCGACATCATAAGAGTCAGGATCTTTTCTATATTTTCATCGAAGCTCTCTTCGTCGTATTTTCCTTTGAGAGGATTGTAGCTGTTCTTTTTTAAGTCTTCCTCGTAGTCTTCGTAAGCATCGAGAATATAAATGTATTTTCCGAGAAAGAAACCGAGTCGCCTAAGCACAGGCTCCCACTCGTCTTTTTTGTAGACAAACATTTCTTCCATAATCTTGCCGAAAATGCCGGAAACCTTATCAATGTCCGTCTCATTTTCTTTTTCGCATACGTTCAGTTCCGAAAGTTTTTTTCTTACAAACTCTATTTTTTCGGAATAAAGCTTTCTTACTCGTTTTGACTTTGATTTAAGAAGTTTTGATAAAACTAGCTGTTTGAACTTTCTATCGTCCTCCCAATCGTCAATGCATTTGTAATAAGTGAGAAGTATGCTCATATCCGCCGCATATTCCGAAAACTCATTTAAGTTTTCTTCGTGTTTCTTAAAAGGATGCGCTATGCAATTCGTGCACTTAATCTCGCATTTAGGCTCGTAAAGAGAGCTTAAAATCAAAGAAAGGAATGTCAAATCAAATGTCAAAGTCATTTGACCCACGAAGCCGTAGTGTTTTTTTAAGTTACGGCAAAGACCGCAATAATGCGACCTGTAGCAATTCATTTCTTCTTCGCTTAATTGTTGTGCGCTGACCAATACATATCCAAACATTTTTCTAACTTACTCTTATAAATTTTGTTCTGCATTTCGGGCAAGAGATTTCTATTCTTCCCTTATGCTTCGGAACTCTGATTTTTTGCTTGCATGTAGGGCATTTGAAAATCTTGTAGCCTTTGTTTCTTGCATGATTTCTTGCCCTTCCGGTAAAGATGTTGATAACTTTATATTTAAGGCGTACATAAGCTTCGTTTTCTCTTCGTCTTCTATACAAATCTCTGGAAAAAGCCCTGAAATAAGTAAAAACTAACAAAGCCAATGCTATAAACCATAAAAATCTAAGTGTAAAAAATGAAACGATTAATATTATCAATGCCAAGTATGACAAGAATCTGTTCAAGTCATCAAAGCCGTTTCTTCCGTACATAAATCTCGCAAATCGTTCTCTCATATGATTTCTCCTAAATTTCTTTCAAAACGCTCACATTTTATTATTTTACAATATTTATCATTCTTATTCAATCAAATTAAAGTCCGAGCATTTATATTTTGCCACTTTGTCAATAATAGCTTTAAAAGTTGAAAAAAATGTGAAAATCTTTTGATAATTTTGTGGGATTTAATTACTTTAATCCTTCTCATGCTTGCAAAGCGACCCATTTTAACTATTTATTGTCAGAAATATCTATATTTTTTATTGTAATTTATTGAAAAATAGTTTAGAATGTTAGTAGGCATAAATATTTCGTTATATTTGACGTTTCAGGGGGTTACAATATGTTTTTTGAGAATGAATATGACAAAGACAAAAAGCTCATATTAGTTGCGGATGATGATGCTTTTCACAGCCATATTGTTTCGGACATTTTGAAGAATGACTATAACATAGCTATTGTTAATAATGGTCTTGAAACACTTATCGCTCTTAATAAGCTTGAAAAAGTTGATCTCATTTTGTTGGACATGGTTATGCCTGTTCTTAATGGTTATGGTGTTTTACAATTTTTAAAGGAATTACCTAAAGAAAAGGTACCACACATTATTTTGACAACAAGCTTAACGCAGGAATATCTTCAGATTGACGAGTATAAAGATATCATCGACGATGTATTATACAAACCGTTCAACGAAGAACTTCTCACAACAGTAGTTTCCACTATTTTCAAAAAAGACTAATATGCAATAAAAATCAAAAGGCTTAAATCATTACGATTTAAGCCTTTTCTTATTGTTTGATTAATCTTAAAAATCAACTTTTTCGAAACGCTCGCTTTGTTTAAGCAAATCTTTTGCCCTATCCATTGTTTGAGAAAAGCTTTCTTTTGTCATCATGCTTTCACCCAATTTTCTCATTTCGTCCAGCTGCTTCTGTCTGTTTTCCTCCACTGCCTTTGATGCCGTGGATTCACTCTTTTCATTTGTCTTATTTTCTTCTTTTTCTTCCTGTCGCTCAACTAAGGTCTTATCTTCGGAAACCCCTCTTTTTTGAAGCTCCAGCTCGTAATCCGACTCCGAAATCTGTCCGGATTCGTAAAGTTCTTTTAATTCTCTTTGAGTCTTTCCTTTAAGTTCAATGTCGTCTTTGTTGAAAATATCCTGTCTTATTTCATTTCTTCTTGTTTCTTCGTTTCGGCTTTCTTCAAGCTCATCGTGAGTATTGAAATTGCCGGTTTTTTGCAGGATATCTTCCGGTCTTGTGCTTTCCTTAGCGCCGGTTCTTGTTACAACTCCATCCTTGTCTTGTAATACAACCGCTTTTTCGTAATAATCCGCAGCTTCTTCTCTTTCCTGTCTTCTTTCTTCTACGCGATTATCTTTTACTTCCTTGCGTTCTATGTTTGTGTCATTTGGAATTGCAAAAGAATCATTGTTATTAACTGATGTAATAGCCATATCAATTCTCCTTTCTTTGATCACCGAATCAGGTGATACAAGTGCATTATTCCGAAAGTTTTATTATGTTTACATAATATACTATTCTTCTATTTTTTTCAATATGTAAGGAACAACTTCCGAAGGCTTGATATTAAGGACAAAAGCGAATTCTTCCGTTATCATTTTTGTTGCGCGGCTGAATATCCTTTCATCGCTTGCATAAAACTTTTTACCTTCTTTTTCGGTTTTGGCTTTATGCATTCCCAAAATCTTAACAAGCCAAAGTATCTCCACTCTGTCTCCGCCTGACAATATCTGTTCAAACTGCTGCTGACGTTTCTTTGCATCCGCAACCCATGTTTCGTCCAATTTTTCCGTCTCTTCGATGGTTTTGTCGATTTCTTCTTTTGTGAGAACCGGATGCATGGAATCCTTTGCCGCCGGAGAATCAACCATCAAAAATACTTTTGATTTATTCTCGTAAAGGGGATTGAGGACATAGCAAAGCTTTTCGTCATCAATAAGCTTTTCATAACGAATATCCTCAACCTGACATATTCCGTATCTTTTATAAACGACATAATCGTTTATCTTACAACGCAGTTTCTTTTGATCTTCATTCGAAAGTTTCATTTCGCACCTCTTCTTCTATTCTTCATTATATCAGAACAAAAGCGGCAATTTCAAATAAAAATTTTCAAAGTCTTCTATTCCACGCTCTTAAGGGCCTCTATCGGGTCGATTTTGTTTAAGGATCTGTCCGTTATAAAGTTTACGGCAATAGCAAAAACAAATGACAAAACCGCCGATAAAAGGAAACTTACAACATGTAACGACGATTCAAAATAAATTGACGGTAACAAAAGAACCGACGTAATTGTGGATCCGAAAAATTTGCCCAAAGGCATGCCGATGGCAATTCCAATCAAGGTTAGAATAATGGTTTCTTTGTTAACATATGCATGTACTTCTCCATCATAAAAGCCAAGAACTTTGATGGTTGCAAGTTCTCTTTCGCGCTCGGAAATATTGGTGGTGGAAAGCGTAAACAATACAACAAATGCCAAAGCAGCACTCATTCCTATAACAACATAAACAACAAGGTTAAGAATGATAAATGCCTGTGAAAAATCATCCTTCATGCCCTGAACCGACGAGCAGCTGATAACGCCTTCATTCTTATCCATGCTTTTTGCCCATTCCGCATGATTTTCAACACTGTCTGATAAGTTAATATAAAATGCGTTTGCTTTATATTCTCCAAAATGTTTTTCATATGTTTCCTTGGTCATATATACATAATTTCCAAGATAATTTTTAATAATGTGGTTTACTTCCAAATCCGCATCTTTCATATCAAGAAGCTGAAGATTTACTTCTTCGCCCTCTTCAAAGCCAACAATAACCGATGCGTTTTGAGTTACGAAGATTTCGTCGTCTTCCAGGCTTAAATCTTCTAAATTTCTGTCCTTCATGCCCACATATTCGTCAAATTCTTCTTTATCCGGCACTGCCACTATCTGAACGGAAATCTCCTCACCGGACTCTCCTTTTAACTTGGCCTGAGTCATTAAGAAGTTTACATAAGAATCGACATCTTCATCCTCAATATATGATAAAAGCTTTTCGTTGTCGTCACTTGTTCCCACCATGAGAGCATCATATTTGAAGGTTTCTTCGTATTGGCGCGGCACAAGGTCCGTTACCGAATCTCTTATTGCAAAACCAAAAAGCAAAAGTGCCGTACAACCTGCAATGCCAAGTATTGTCATAAGCATTCTTTTCTTGTATCTGAAAAGGTTTCTTGCCGTTACTTTGTTTAAGAAAGACATGCGGCTCCAAATGGCCGGAATACGCTCCAAAAGCACTCTTGATCCCGCCTTCGGCGTTTTAGGTCGCATAAGGGTTGCGGGCATTTTTGAAAGTTCGCTTCTGCAAGCCAAAACCGTTGCAAGCACAATGCCTCCCGCAAAAACAATCGGTCCTCCGAATCCATATGTAGGAACGAATGTCAATATAAAGTCAGGCAGGAGATACATTATGCCAAATACGCTTGAAAGGAATATCGGAAATACGATATATGCCAGAATCGTGCCTATTACAGCCCCGATAATACCTGCCATTGCGGAATACAAGATAAATTTTCTTCTGATTTCTCTGTCGGTAAAACCGATTGCCTTGTAGGTACCGATAAGTCCCCTGTCTTCATCAACCATTCTTGTTATTGTAGTAAGACTTATAAGTATTGCTACCACAAAGAATATTACAGGAAATACGGTGCCTATAACTTCTATGGAATCGGCATCGGTTTGAATGTTGTTATATCCCGAAAGAGCTGTTCTTTCCTGCACATACCAAACAGCCTCATCTATGTCGTCTATTTCTTTCTTGGCATCGGCCAATTCTTTATCGGCTTCTGCTTTGCCGTCATTATATTCAGCCCAGCCATCCGCAAGTTCAGCCTCGCCGTCTTTTAAATCCTCAAGGCCTTTGTAATAATCATTCCATCCTGATTCGATTTCGGCTTTTCCGCTCTCTAACTTCGCTTCGTTTAGCGCAATTTCGTCAAGTCCCGTAAGAATCATGGCTTCATTTGTCTTAAGGTCTGCTAACTGCATTTCCAACCCGCTCGTGTCCATACCGTAAGCCTTGGCCTGTGCTATGCCTGCCTCTACTTGCGCAATGCCGTCTCTTACTTGAGCAAGATTATCGTTTAATTCTGCCTTTTTATCGGCGATTTCTTTTAAGCCGTTTTCGATATCCGCCTCATTTTGTGTAAGCGTGTTGAATGCATCCGCAAGTTCGGCTTTCGCATCATCTATTTCTTTTTGTGCATCATTAAGCTCCGCCAAGGCGTCGTTTAGCTCGTCTTCGGCTTCTTTCTTGGCTTTTTCGTATTCGCTTGTGGCATCGTCCACAATTTCATCGTGGCGAGCATTTTCTCTTAGAGACTGTAAATTGTCTTCTATATCCGTAATCACGGCACGGGTAAGGCTTGTATATCCGTTGGAATAGCAAAATTCTTCTTTTGCCCCATCAACTATCAAGTTTACAAAAGTATAATAATCCACTTCCGAATCTATACTGTCCGCCGTAACAAAAGCTCTTGTGGCTGCTGATGAATCGCCTCTGTAGCCGGATGCGGTTTCCGGATTGTCCACATCCGTCGGATCGATTACAACACCCACTATTTCGAAGGAATCACTTGTAATATTGGAATCCTCATCCAAAGAAAGATTTAATTTGTCACCGATTTTAAGGGACAGCAAATCAAGCAGTTTGTTGGTTACAGCTGTTTCCCCTTTGTTTTCCGGCATTCGGCCTTCCAAAAGACAGGCTTTGTCCAAGTCATGATCGGAAATCTTTGTAATATTTACATTAATTTCAACGTCCCCTTCTCTTGCAGTCACCGTTTCATTGTATCCGCCTTCCGCAAGCTTAACGCCATCAAGCTTTGAAAGGACCGAAACATCCTCATCCGTAAGACCCAGGGTAGATAAAATCTGTATATCATGCAAATTTGATTCATCAAAAAACGCATCCGCCGATTTTCTCAAATCAACGCATGATGCTTTAAGCCCCGAAAACATGGTAACTCCGAGGATTGTTATAATCATTATTGCAAAGAATCTTTTTTTGCCTTTTGAGATATTTCTGAAAATATCCTTTGTGTACGCTTTCAAGATAATTCTCCTTTGTGACTACCACTCAATATCATCGATGGAAATAGGATTGTCATTTGTAGTCATTTCGGTAACTTTTCCGCTTTTAAACTTAATGAGTCTGTCTGCCATAGGGGCAATGGCGGAATTGTGAGTGATAATAATAACGGTGATTTTGTTCTTCCTGCAGGTATCCTGTAAAAGCTTCAATATCTGTTTTCCCGTTGTATAATCAAGAGCACCCGTAGGCTCATCGCACAAAAGAAGCTTAGGATTTTTGGCAAGTGCTCTGGCAATGGAAACCCTTTGCTGCTCTCCGCCGGAAAGCTGCGCCGGGAAGTTGCCCATACGATAAGCCAGTCCCACTTGTTCCAATACACGCTTTGCATCCAAGGCATCATCGCAAACCTGAGCCGCAAGCTCGACGTTTTCCAAAGCTGTAAGGTTTGGAACCAAATTGTAGAACTGGAAAACAAAACCAATGTCCTTTCTTCTGTATGTTACCAAGTCTTTTTTTCCATACTTCGATACATTGGTCCCGTCCACCAAAACTTCACCGGATGTTGCCGTATCCATTCCGCCCAGTATGTTTAAAGCCGTGGTTTTTCCCGCACCGGACGAACCCAAAATAACGGCCAGCTCGCCTTTGTTTACTTCAAAGTTTGCACCGTTTAAAGCCAGAATGGATGTTTCTCCCGTTCTGTATTCTTTGACAACGTTTTTAAATTCTATAAAAGCCATTTTTTCTCCTTAAAAATGAGTATAAAATTGCTATCTCCCGCAAAGATTAAAAATGGAGATATACCGATACAGTAAAACAAACAGTCAGTAATACATAACTAACCGTTTAAAGATATTAGCCTGTCCATCTATAGCTAAAAACAAACCACAAATAACAAGCCATATAGACGTTCATATCTTAAAAAAATTATACTACACAGACATAGTCAAATCAACCGCCATATTTCTTCGGTTCATAAATAATTTGTGCCGGAAGCACTTCGATTAAATAACCTTTTTCTCTAAGCTTATCTTCGATTATTTTAAGGTTTTCTTCCGACTTTGCCTCAACGGTGTGAAAATGATAACCGCTGGTAATGTTCATAAGCGGTGATGATACGCCGCTTTTTATATCCTCAAGGAAGTTTTCCACATCATATTCCGTTTTGATATCAAGAGGTTTGCTGATGGTGCCGTAAACCCTGTGATCCACATAAACATTTGTAATGCAGCCTCCAAGGCGCACTATGGTCATGAGTTCGTCAGCTGTTTCTTCCTCGCTGTGAAACATTTTAAAAACACAGCGCTTATTGTCGGCTTGAAACATTATGTAACCCTGATTGGTGGATACAATCCCCGGATAAGCAGCCTTCAAAACCGCAATATCCGTAACAACCACCTGGCGACTCACACCGAAAAGACTCGCAAAATCGCTTCCCTTAATAGGTGTTTTTGCGCTTTGAAGCATCTCTATTATTTTATTTCTTCGCTCATTGGTTTTAAGCTTTTCCAAAATAATCAATTCCCCTTTATCAAAAGTTAAATTACTGTTTGTCTGCCTTAAGATTCTTCATTGAAATATCCAAAATCGGCGCAGAATGAGTAAGCGCTCCGCTTGATATATAATCTACGCCCAAATCTTTAATGCTTTCGATTTTTTCGGCCGTCACATTTCCCGAAATTTCCGTCAACGCACGTCCTGCGATGATTTTTACGGCCTCGGCCATTGTATCGTGGTCCATATTGTCAAGCATGATAATATCAGCACCGGCTTCAATCGCATCTCTAACCATATCGAGATTTTCACATTCCACTTCTATTTTGTGTACGAAAGATGTATATTCTCTTGCCATTTTTACGGCTTCTTTTACGCCGCCCGCTGCCGCAATATGATTGTCTTTAAGCATAACCGCGTCGGAAAGATTGTAACGATGGTTACTTGCGCCGCCTATCTTAACAGCAATTTTTTCAAAAATTCTGTTGTTTGGAGTGGTTTTTCTTGTATCAAGAAGAGTGATTCCCGTGCCCTCAAGCATTTTAACCATTTTATTTGCAAGACTTGCGATGCCGCTCATTCTTTGAAGATAATTAAGAGCTGTTCTCTCACCGGATAACAAAACCCTGATATCGCCTTTTACTAAAGCAAGTTTTAGTCCCGGAGTCACCTTATCTCCGTCTTTTACGAAGCGTTCCACCGTCGTTTGTTCGTCCAATAATTTGAATGTTCTTTCAAATACATCAAGACCTGCGATTATACCTTCTTCCTTTGCAATAAGTTCTACACTTCCGGCTACAAAATCAGGCATAACTGCGTTTGTTGAGATATCTTCGTTTGATATATCTTCTTTTAGCGCAGATTTAATATAATCATCTATTTGCAATCTCATAGTTATTTCGTTCATGTATTTTAGGTCCTTTCATTAGCATATTTCCAAACTTTTTATTGAGTCAGAAACCTTCCTCATTAGGAAGCCGGAATAGCCTTAATTGCGTTCAAAACGCTTTCTTTGTATTTTGCAAAAACAAGGCTTGCGTTAACATATTCGTTTAAGTTTAAAAGCTTGCTGTCGTCATTTTCAATATCGCCGATTTCTTTTTCGATTCTTGCAGCCGCACGTTGCGCAAAAACCAAACTTTCCAAAAGTGAGTTGCTGGCTAAACGGTTGGCACCGTGGACACCGTTGCAGCTTGTTTCGCCTATTGCATACAAGTGCTGCATGGATGTTCTGCTGTCGGAATTAACATCAACACCGCCCATAAAATAGTGCTGGGCCGGAACAACCGGAATCGGCTCTTTTGTGCAGTCATAGCCTTCTTTAAGGCAAGTTTCGTATATATTTTGGAAATGATGTTTAATGGTATCTTCATCAATATTTTCCATGGAAAGCCAAACATGTTTTTTGCCCGACTTTTTCATTTCATCAAAAATCGCCTTGCTTACCACATCTCTCGGCAAAAGCTCATCAACAAAGCGCTCTCCTTTGTCGTTAAGAAGAATGCCGCCTTCACCTCTTACGGATTCGGAAATAAGAAAAGACCTGCCCGGCTTTTCGCTGTAAAGAGTGGTTGGATGAATCTGCACATAATCCGGGTTTCTTAAGCGAATGTTATGCTTTAGGGCAATGCCAAGAGCATCTCCCGTCATATGCGGAAAATTGGTGGAATGCTCGTAAAGACCGCCGATACCGCCGCATGCCCAAACAACTTCTTTTGCTTTTATATCGATAATGGCTCTTCCATCGTCCGTAAGAGGAGTGTCTGCCAGCGCAAGGGGTGAATCCTTGGGTGCAAGGGCAACTACTCCTTCACAGGCTTCGCCGTCTGTTATTATGTCAACCATGGCTGTGTGGTCATAGATTTCTACATTATCCAGCTTTTTAACGGCCGCAAGCAACATGCTTGTTATTTCCTTTCCCGTTACATCCTGGTGAAAAAGGATGCGGGGAGCTGAATGAGCGCCTTCTTTTGTATACTTCAAATCGCCCTTTTCATCGCGCTCAAACTCAACGCCGTAGCTTATCAAATCCTCTATTGCCTGGCCCGAGGAACGAATCATTATATCTACCGAGCTTCTGTCGTTTTCGTAATGGCCGGCACGAAGTGTGTCTTCGTAGTAGGCATCGTAATCTTCTTCGTTTCGAAGAACGCAAATACCGCCTTGGGCAAGCCAGGAATCGCATTCTTCCGGCGATGCCTTTGTAATAATCATTACGTTAAGATTTTTCGGGAGTTTAAGCGCGCAGTAAAGACCCGCAACGCCGCTTCCCACTATTAAAACATCTGTATTAATTGACATATAAATCACCTACTTTTTAAAGCCCTAGAGGGATGCGTATTTTAACATATTATCCAAGGCTTTTTCGGCCTTAACTCTGACTTTTTCGGAAACCACAGCCTGCGGAGCATTTGCCTGCAAGCATTCAAGCACCTGATCGAGTGTAATCTTATGCATGTTCATGCAAGATCTCTTTGGAACAAAATGAAATACTTTATCCGGATTTCTCTTTTGAAGCTCATGTAAAACGCCGGCTTCCGTTGCAATTAAAAATTCCTTGTCCTCGCAGCTTGTGGCAAAATCGATAATACCGCTTGTGCTTCCCACATAGTCCGCAAGCTCGCATACTTCCAACTTACATTCCGGATGGGCAAGAAGCTTAACTCCTTTGTATTTTTCCTTAAGTTCTTTAACATAATCCGCTTCTATGGAATGATGAACGTGGCAAAAGCCGCTTCCCATAATAAAGTTTTTCTCCGGAACTTGCTTTGCAAGCCAGCTTCCAAGGTTTTGATCCGGAATAAAATAAATATTTTTTTGCGGAAGATTTTTAAGAATCTTCAAAGCATTGGATGATGTTACGCACACATCCACAAGTTCTTTTGTTGATGCGTTTGAATTTATATAACAGACAACCGCCAAATCATCGTATTGTTCGCGCATTTTTTCGATTTCTTCTTCATCCACCATTTCAGCCATCGGACATCTGGATGTGATATTCGGCAAAAGAATTGTTTTGTCCGGATTTAAAATAGCGGCGCTTTCGCCCATAAAAGTAACTCCGCAAAAAACAATGGTTTTGTTCTCCACTTCTTTTGCTTTCTTTGCAAGGAAAAAGGAATCTCCCACATAATCCGCGATTTCCTGAATAGCTCCGTCCACATAGTAATGAGCCAAGATAACCGCATCTTTTTCCTTGGCAAGTTTCTTGATTTCTTCAACTGTTTTTTCCATAACAACCTCTTTTCATATGCAGGGCATATGCTCTTTAAAACTAGACCTATTATCGTCCCAAAGCGATTGTACTAAGATTTGTACATCGCATTTTATGCAATAATATCACAAAATTCTTTAGATGACAAGACAGCTGTAAAGTTTTTTCTTTACAGCTGTCATTTCACATAGAAAGACCCCGATCTATCGCAAAAAGGGGGCAACCATTTTGCCGATCGGGGTTCGTTGAGAAAATTCTATTTAAAAAGTATTATTTACATATGTTTTTTCTTTCTCATGACTATTATTATGTCAACCGCTGCAAATGCCATTATTCCAAGTAACATATATGACATAACATGTGATGTATCGCCTGTTTGCGGTGTTTTGGCTTCATTTACCACCACTACATAATCGGATGCGTGTGTAAATGTAAGTGTAACTTTACCGTTATCATCTATATCCGCACCGTTCATGAACTTAAGATTGCCATCGGTGTACCAGTAGAGCGTTCCGTATTTTCCCGCATATTCGGCTCCCATATTAAGAGTCAAGGATGCGGTGAAACCGAAGTCTCCGTCATGAGTTAAAGAAATCTGCTTGGTCGGTTTGCTTCCCGCAAGCTTGCTTACACTTTCAGCAGGGATATTATCCTCAAACTTAACTTCCAAGTTGATTGCACTAATATCAGTAATATCCTTGCCGTTAATGGTCCAAGCATATTCGCCCATATCAAGCACAAGGTCGATATTTCTTCCCTGTATCTTTTCAAGTAACTCAACCGGCGCAACCGTTGCAACTATACCTGTTGTTCCCACCATGTTAAGAACAACGGTCTGTGTTTCTTCTTCCAATGCAGGATCATTATCAAATGCTGCTAAAATCTCATCAATTTCGCTAGCCGCTGCCTCAACTCTGTTGCCGTCCGCTTCCACCGGACGTCCGTGGTTAGGGTCTTCGCCCGCTAACTGCGCATACGCTTTTGCGTAAGCTGTATAAAGCTCATTGAAATGTGAAAGTCTTATTCTATTTACATTTGACGCAAATGTAGAGAGGATTTTTATATCATTTTCAAAACTTCTTTCTCCATCACTGTGAAAAACAAGTTCGATAACAAGTTGTCTGAGTTTTGTCACATTATCCTTTGCACCATTAACATATGCCTGAAGTTTAGCTGCATATGCCTCGCCATACTGCGCCCTGCATTTTTCGATAATCGGAGCAAAGATTTCATCCAATGTGCTGCAAAGGTTACCGTCGGCTGCTTCAGCGAAGGTATCGTATGATTTATCTTCGATTATTTCACCTTCTTCATCTCGTTCAGTTAAAATCATCGGGCGAAGTGCCTTCACCAATTCTGAAACAGGTGCAGGTGCTGTGTATGGTTGAGAAGAAATGTCAATAACATTCTTAAGGTCAGGCATTTTTTCCGGTATAAGCGATCCTGCTGCAAGTAAAAGCATATAGAAACTACCTCTTGCTTTGTCCGCTGTGTTTAAAGTATCATTCTCAGCTGCCTCTGATCCCGGCAAAGGTCCCTGTGACCATGATTTAATGTACTCTTTTACGCTTACCGGATCAATTCCTGTAGCTTCCTTATCAGGGTTCGGATTAAACTGATCTGTCGCGTTTTTTATAATGGCTACCGCAAACGGCTGATCTTTAGGTACCACGCCTGCAATCACTGCAGCCAACTGATTTGCCAGCTGTGAATTTTCATTTTCACAAACGAACTCAGAAAGCATTATTATCAAATCATCTACGGTAAATTCATCATGTTCAATTTTTTCACCCGTAACGTAGCAGAATATATCTTCTACCACCATTGCGGCCGCTTCGTTTTCGTCTACTCCCGATTTAATCAAATCTTCGGAAGCATATACGATATATGATAGTATAAGCGGTTTAAACAATGAGAATAAGCTTATTTCATCGGTACTTATGTATGTTTCCGAAAGTCCGTAAATTCCTGCCAGCGATGTAAGGGCATCCTGCCATCCCTCACTTACATATTCCGCATTGCTATTTGCCATTGATACGAGTCCGTCTATTCTTCCATCAAGGAAATCACCCGTTGCGACTGTTGTACCTGATTTATCCTCAACAAAGCTAAGGCTTCCAAGATTGAATGTCATGAGTTTAAGGTTTCTTACACCGCCGTTATTTAGGAATAAATTGTAGGAATATGGACTTATTGTAGAGAGTTTTTCCGCAACCTGCTCATCGCTAACCTGTCCATGAGTTGCGTCAATGTCCTGTCCATAGTGTTCAAATCCCCAGTCTTCAGGCGGAAGTTTTGTGAATATGTCACTATCTAAAATAAAGTTTCTGATGCCGCTATACTCATCGCCTTTAATATTTATTGTGCCACCGCCCATGTAGTTCCAAGCCGCGCCCGGTGTATCATTTGCGTATCTCGCCTCGGCTCTTGCGCCTTCCACACTTAATACTTCATTTTTGGATGCGCCGTCTTTAATCGTTCTCGGTGTAGCATATGTATAGCAATATACATCCTGCGGAGTTATGCTGACTTTGCCGCCAAAGTAAGCGATGCCGCCGCCTGCAAAGAATCCGCCGATTAAGTTTGCAAGTGCGGAACCACGGCTATGACCGCATGTCCATACCTTAATATCTCCGCTGATGTTATTATCGTTAATATACTGTTTAACATATCTTAAGATTTCATCTCTTGCAGCTTTAAAACCATAATGAATGCTGCCGTCGTTAACGGTAAAGTTGCCGGCCCATTCTTCTTTGTAGCCCGCACTTCTTGGTACGATTGCAAGCAATGTATAATCCTTGCCGTTTGCCGTTATCTTCTTATGTCCCACGCAAACGCCTACGGAATTAACCTCTTTTTCGAGGGTGTAATACTTGTTTGTGGATACGTCTTCAAACTGCATTTGTGTTAAGAAATCCGTTATATTATACGCATTTCTTGAATAGTCTGTGTCATGCGCATCCTGCGATTCGCCATACCAACTTGCCGATGCTATGGCTACTTGCGCAGAAAGTACTTCCAAGTGTGTACAACCTGTAAATGACGACTCTTCGAAGCATGAATTTCTGTATTCAAATGTGTCTGTTTGCTGGATGTTGTTGCCTTCGTTAGATGTGTACTGATATGTGCCCGTTATTACCATGCCTGATGAATTTTGTGCCGCGGATACCATTCCTGCCGGCATCACCATCATAAAAATAAGCACCGAAGTTACAACAATGGAAATTTTTTTCAACATTTTATTCAAAACCTTAGTCATATTTATGCCCCCTCTCAATACGACTCAGATTCTTTTTGCGAATCCATATATTTTGTTATTTTAATACTATTATTCATATATAAAAAAACTCTTAAATAACATTAAATAATTTGTAAACAATTTATTAACAAGAGGGGGAATGTAATGGAGATAGGTGACGGTGATTTTGCGATTAATGAAGAGATTTACAATAAAAATAGGATTTTTACTTGATTCGCAATGCTTCTTTTTCTAAATGCTTCGAATTCACACTGAACAGAGGGTACGATACCGCTCGCATTCGGCATCCATGCCTCAGCGCTCGCTAAAAACGCCATCCGGGCGTTTTTGTATCTGTTACTCACGAAGCATTAACAAAAAGTGCGCATTGCTCACATACGTAAAAATCCTATTTTTTTGTAAATCTCTTATTTATTTCAATTGTCACTATTTTCGAAGTTGTGTCACTTTGCGTGAATTTTTATCGTCTTGGGTACATGCGAGGAAAGCATGAATCTAAGACAAAGAAATAAGCCGCCAACCTATTTAGGTTTGCGGCTTATTTCAAGCCTCAAATTATAAATCAGGCAACCGTCACGGTATTGCCCTTTGTCATCTTTAATTATAAGCGTTTTTTCGCTTTTGTCAAATCTTCTCCAGTGAGCGATAATCCACCTTTCCTATCGGTGTCAACGGTAATCTGTCCAGTACTCTTATATCCACCGGCCGATAATAATCCGGCAACTCATTGTCGCAAAACTCCCGAATTTCCGCTAGGGCACGCTCCTTGTCTTTTAACGCTTCTTCCGTTAAAACCACAAACAGCATCGGAAGCATACCTTGTATATGGTTTGGATCTTTTGTACCCACCACGCAACACTCTTTAACCATATCATTTTTGTCTATAATATTTTCTATGATATTCGGAAAAACTTTTTTTCCTTCAAACCTGATAATGATTCGTTTTATTCGGCCATCGATATACAAGAATCCATCTTCATCCATGTAACCGATGTCACCGGAATGCAGCCAAACAAGCCCATCATCATGCTTTTTAAGTATTTGTTTTGTCCCCGCCTCATCGTTATAATAACCAAGCATTGTGTTTGGTCCTGTGGTGCAAACTTCGCCTTTTTCGCCGATTTTCAACTCTTTGCCCGTATCCGGATTGAAAATGGAAATAACAGTATGTGAAAACGGTGTTCCCACGCTTCTTAGCTTATTTACTTCATCGGACATACATGCACTTACTGCCGCCGTTACCTCGGTCAAACCGTAGCCCTTCAAAACATTGTTTTGGGCATTGTGGGCTTTTAAAAAAGAATTCAACTTATCTTCCAATTCCGGTCTCAGAGCATCTGCCCCAACCACAAGAGATTTTAAGAATGAAATATCCTGATTATCCATCTTCTTGCTATTAACCAAGCCTTCAAAAAATGCCGGGACGCCTACCACATGATTTGGCCTGTGCTTCAGCAAAAATTCATCGAATTTATCGGGATGAAACAAAGGAATCAGTAAAAGTCGCATTCCATAAATTAATGGCATATGCATACCATTGCCTATTCCATAAGCAACAAAAGGCGGAATAATGCCTGCAATTACGTCTCCTCGCTTTAAATCAAATGGGCTGTTATATAGCTGAAAAGCCGACTGATTAAGATTGTCATCAGTTAACATAACTCTTTTTGTTTCCCCGGTGGTTCCCCCGGTTTCCACAATTACACAACATTCGTTTTCACGATAAGGACTTTCGATTAATTCTTGCACTTTGCCCTCTTGAATAAATTGCTTCCAAGACAAATATTCTTTTGCAATTTTAACTTTGCCCGTTTTCATTTTGTAGAGGCCTTTAATTCCTATAGGCAAAGAATCTGCCGGCGAAACGAACACTACTAATTTAACGGACGTTCCCTTTACAGCCTCAGTTATTTTTTCATAGTCCAAATCCAAAGCAACTACCGCCCTTGAATTGGTTTTTAAAAGGCTATCTCTTATTTCTTCTGTACTCTCTCTGGGATCCAACAGATTTGATATGGCGCCGATACGATTTAAGCCATATATAGAATAGACAATCTCCGGCGCAATCACCGCAATTATCGTAACTACATCTCGTGCTTTTACACCCATATGCAAAAATCCTTTTGCCGCCTTTTTTGTGGCTTCAAAAAACTGACCATAAGAAATCGTTTTTCCATAGTAATCAAGCGCCAGCTCAGAAGCGTGATTCCTGTTTTCCGACTCTACATAGTCATATACTTTACACTTTGGTAAATTAGCATTTATGTGTTCCTTAGAATAATACTTTAACCACGGTTTATCTATGGATGGATAATCCGTTTTCCCCTCTGTCATAGCACAACCCCACTTTCGCTATCATCAGATTATATATATTATAGAATTATTATCTTGCATATTCAACCGTCATTTTGTGATAGTCACTGACTCAAGTGTGTATCCGGTGGCAGCTATGGCTTCCTCAAGCTTTGATTTATCCGGCTCCTGCTCCGAAGCAAAGACGCTCTCCCCTTTTTTATGTGAGCTTTTCACTTTTTTGGCATCCGGAACCGTTTTTCTGATTACATCGTTGATGTGAGCCTCACACATGCTGCATCTCATTCCTTCGATTTTTAGTATTGTTTTAAACATAACTTTTATCCTTTCATTTAAAAATATTATATTAATAATACCAACAAAAGTTAGTTGTTGCAAACTATTCCCCGGATAATAATAGCACCGTTAAATCTATAAGGAAAGTGATAATGTCGGTCAAACCTATAAATATCGTAATTACGACTCATTTACAAGTTTTCCGGTCATATGCTCCGGCACCAGTTCTATACATTGAACATTTTTGAATGAATTCTTAATCTCATTTTCCAGATAGGCCTGATCATCAGTAAACTTCTTAGTGAGCTCTGAACAAATCTTAAGAGCTAGCTCTTCATCTTCAACCAGATGGATTCTACCAAAAGTTATTACACTAGTAATATTCAGCGCCCAATCCCCTTCCTTACGGAAGCCATCGCTATAAACACAATAACTTGCTTTATCGCAAGCCTTGATAGCATCAATCTTGTGCCCGGTCTTTGCTCCATGGAAATAAAGCTTACCATCCTCTTCACAGTAATAATGATTAATTGGCATTCCATATGGATAACCATCTTCTCCAAGTACTGATAGCACACCTCGTTTAGTACTTTTTAAAATAGCAATGCACTCAGCATCTGACACCTGCTGTTTAAATCTACGCATTTCCCTAAACATCTCAAACACCTCTTTCTTTCGCTAAAATCTTAAGTCCTACTATTCCGGTTACAATCAGAATAACACAAACCACCTGTGGAAATGACAGTTTTTCATTAAAGAGAAAAATACCTAAAAGTGTCGTTCCCAAAGTACTGTAAACCCATTCGACATTTTCATCGCCACAGCCCATGTAATTTCAAGTGCTCCTGCGATTAGTAAATAAATCCACTTCATAAAAACCTCCGTATAATAAAATACGCCATTCCCTCACCTGCTACGACCTAACGGTGAAGAAATGACGTGAATCCCACTACTCGGTAGCAATGGGCATCTGTTTTATTTCATTATCATGATACTACCCTATAATATGTAGTTCGTCAAGATTCTTCGATGGAGTATTAATGTATTTTTTACCCTTGATATCATATCGAATTGCACTATCAATAAGAAATAAATGTTCAGAAGTTCTTCTAACTCCGCCTTATTTCGTATATTATTCCTTCCGGTAATATCAGAAATGTAATTCAAAACTAAGAATTACAAAACTGCTATATTTTCAATAAAAGCGCAGACATAATCTACTATATCCTTCCACTCATACGTGTTAGCATAATAATTTTTCTTTACAAAATATCCCCACTCAACGGACAAATCCTCACTTTTTCTTATCTGCTCTATGAGAGTTTTAATTCGATCACTGTCAAATTCTGTTCCTCTCTTTTTGCATGTAGCCAAAAAAGCTTTCCATAAAGTATCTTCCGAATAACTAACCTGTTTTGATATAGAATATATATCAAAGAAATCTCTCATTCTTGTGTTAGCTACGTTTCGCGCAAGTACAGTCTGTAACTTTTCAGCCAACAATGTCTCAACATTATATGAACATAAACTTATTGTCCTATCTTCAAACATAAGCTGATAATCGTATTCAATAGCCCTTGGTGTTATTTCATCATCTGTAGAAATGTCAATTTTAAATGGCTGTTTAATCTTTCCCAGAAATCCAATAAGTTGAATACGTATACCCGGATACTCAAACTCATCCATAATTGAACTAATCGACGATACCTCGAAAGAAACATTGTCTCCTATGTTGATAGCGCAAATATCACTAACAATCTTAGTAATATCATCTACAGTTAAAGGCAATGCCTTCACTGTTGTATCAATATCCATTGTAGACCTCATATTTATTCCAAGCAATGACGCTGCCAACATTCCCCCTTTTAATATGAACTGATTCCTATAAGCAGAATTCGCCACTCTTTCCAAGAATCTTTCCATAAAGAAGATTCGGATGTAGGCTTTAGCAATCTCATTGCTACCGCCAGATATATTTCTAACTTTTGCTTTTAACTGATTAGGTGATGTAATCAAATCATAACCTCCACGTATTTCATAATATCCTCTTTTACATTTAAGGCAGTTGCATATTCTAGTAACTTAGAATAATCTACGTTCTTTTTTCTGAAAAACTCTTTCAATGCAGTTTGATATGCTTGGACATCATAAATCTTACGATTCTTTACCATATCACAAATACTACGTTCCATCGAATATGCATTTACAAGATGTCCATAATTGGTTTCAACTTGTGTTTTTCCGAGACCATATAAAGCC
>SVDN01000017.1 GCA_015057825.1 Lachnospiraceae bacterium | reverse complement strand
AAAAAACAGAAAAAAATAATCGAAAAAAGCCCTCTCGGGATAAAAAATCCAAAAAGGGCTTTTGTCTTCGGTCTGAACAGCGCTTTGGCGCTGTTTTCTTTATTATGGGATTTTGACTTGTTGAAATATGAACTCTATTTGGCAATAAGAAAATATAGCATTAAAAATCTCAACACGGATGAGAGTCTTTTCTTTCTCCCAAAAACATATAGTATTTGGGAGAAAGAAGGTTTTGTTTGGGAGAAAAAATATAATAAGTTAATGCTGGAGAAGTTTCTATATAACAGATGCGTTAGTAAATGAGTTCCCAGAGATTTACAAGTGCATAGGTGAAACAGATATCGACAAGATCTATTCAATGCCTAAACATTACGTTAGTTATCGTAAGCCTAGAAGGATATCGAAGGAGATAAGACAGCAGCGAAGAGAGCGCATGGAAAAGCAAAATAAAGCACGAAATGTATAGACAAAACAAGCGTGGCAGAATATAATGTTTTGTGTATAGTAGTTCACAAAAACGAGGAAAACGCTTAAATGAATAGAGTGCAAGAAATTAGAAAAGAAAGATGCTTAACCCAAGATAAATTGGCTAGTGAAGTGGGGATAAGCAGAAAGTATTTATCAAATGTTGAAAGGCAACTAGCTGTTCCTTCCGTAGAATTGGCTTTTAGAATATCAAATGCATTGGCAGTTGATATTGATAAAGTTTTTTTTGATGTGCCAAATGTTGTCACATCCGAATATCCAAAGCCAATGAAGTTCATTGATCTTTTTTGCGGTATTGGCGGATTTAGGTATGCAAGTGGAAGGGCATTTAAAAACCTTGGCATAGAGGGCGAATGTGTATTTAGTAGTGATATAGATAAATATGCGCAAGAAGCTTATGCAGCAAATTTTGGTGAGAAGCCAGTTGGGGATATTACTAAGGTTGATGAAAAATCAATTCCGGATTTTGATATTTTATTTGGTGGGTTTCCTTGTCAGGCATTTTCTATATGTGGCTTAATGAAAGGTTTTGAAGATAAAACAAGAGGTACACTTTTCTTTGATATCGCAAGGATATTAAAAGAAAAACAGCCACAGGCATTTGTGTTGGAAAATGTAAAGAATTTGGCAAGTCATGATGGTGGAAGGACACTTCAGACAATCCTTGAAACACTTCGTGATGAATTGGGATATCATGTAGATTATCATTTGCTTAATGCATTGGATTTTGGATTACCTCAGAAAAGAGAGCGTATTATTATTGTTGGCTCAAAAAAGCCGTTTAAGATGGATTGGAATTTTGATGTAAGACACAAGAAAACATTAGATGATATTCTTGAAAAAAATGTTGATAAAAAGCACTATGCTTCGCCAGAGATAGTTGCAAAAAGAAAGGCAATGCATACACCTAAAACAACTCCATCTATATGGCATGAAAACAAATCGGGAAATGTTTCATCGTATCCATATAGTTGTGCATTGAGAGCGGGAGCTAGTTATAATTATCTTCTTGTTAATGGTGAGAGAAGATTAACACCAAGAGAAATGCTAAGACTACAAGGATTTCCAGACGATTTCAAGATAGTTGTTTCTGATTGTCAAACCCGAAAGCAAGCAGGTAATGCAATCCCTATTGATATGGTTTCAATGGTAATGGAACGCTTTATTCCTATGGCATTTTAAGCCTAAAGGCGCTAAAATATACTCTGTATATAGATATGGAGGTGGCGTAAAATGGCTGAGCCTAGACTCAGAACAGTAAACAAAGCTACTGCACCATTTGATGTAAATAAATTCCCTAGTTCCTTGGTTGATACTTTAGCTAAAAATGTGGTTTATATGATGGCTACAAAACAGAGTATGTCATTAGAAGGAAATGAGTGGGAACAGATTTTTGCAGAATGTGTTGGTGCAGATTGGAAACCATCAAATGTTGGACTTGATGATGTGGTATTAGATAACTGTTGTTGGGGTGCTAAGACAGTATTTGGCCAAGCAGATATAGAGAACCAAGATAAGGTTCGTCTTATTTGTGGTAGGAATGCTGTAACCTATAGTTATGGTGTAGACAATTATTCTGAGGTTGACCCTAACGAACTTGGAAAAATGGTATTGCAGATATGGAATGAAAGAGTATCAGCAGTACGACAAGTTTTTAAATTTGTAAGGACGGTTGTTTTAGTAAAATCAAAGGATTATAAAGATTATTTGGTATTTGAGTTCGATACAATCAGATATGACCCAGAGCTTTATTACTTTGAATGGAACAAGCGTGGAAATCTTGAAGGATATGATAAAAATACAAAGAAACATAAGTTTACTTGGCAGCCTGGTGGTAGTCAATTTACTATCATAGAAGATATCCCTAAGGAACGCTTGCATATATCTGTGAAAGCTCCAGAGCCTATTGACAAGGAAACACTGTTAGAAACAATACACTTTGATAAGTCATGGTATAAGATAGTTTCCGATAAAATTCCAGACAAAACTGATGAAGTTCGTAAGCAAGATAGGTTAAATGCTTATGTTGAAAAACTAACAGAATAGTTTTTTAGAGTAGTCAGAAATGATTACTCTTTTTTTATGCGTGGATAGTAGTATCCGCGCTTTTTTTATACCATTTTTTAAGGAGGACAAAGAAAATGATTAACACAAAAATCACATCAACAAAAGGAATGGAGCAGGCACAAAGACAGATGGAGCAAGCTAAAAATCGCATGGCTCTGGAGAAGAAGAAAGCCAACGAGGAAATGAGAAAATTCGAGAACCATCACAAGTATATGATGGGCGGTGCGGTTCACAAATACTTTAAGGATTGTTTCAGCTTTGAAGAATTTGAAATGAAAGAAATCTTTGAGGGAGCACCTTGAATATTGAAGTACTGAAAACTATCTTTGCTGTTAAGATAATATAAAGAAAATAGTTGAACAATATCGCCTTTTCCTATATAATATCGAATAAGCGAATTTGAAATGGGAGTTTATATTATGATAATTAGTGAGCGCATTTTTAAGATAATGGAAGAACGTGGAATGTCTCAAATTGAATTTTCTAGGGAAACGGGTATTTCCCAAAGCACTATAAGTGATTGGAAAAGAAAAAAGACTAACCCGGCAGCGGATAAGATTATGGTGATTTGTGAAGTGCTTAATGTTTCACCATATGAGGTGCTTCAGGATACAACGAGGGCAAAGACTAAACGCGAGACGGATTATCGAATTGTGAGTATAGGTACATCTGATTATGATTTTTTGTTAGAAGTTGATTCTTTGGATTTAAAGCAGAAGGAGAGACTGAAAGGTTATATTAGTGCTTTAAAGGATAAATAATTAATTGTATTTATAAGCATAGAAATGGCGCATCAGCATGATGCGTCATTAAATAGGATGACTATATCGTAAAAACGATATAGAAACGTATAAAAATAGAATTGACAATGGTACTGAAAGGTGGTACTATGAATATGAATAATAAACATAGCAAAACTTATAAGCAAATCTACGAAAACCCGGTAAAATCAGATATTGAGTGGCAGGACATAGAAGCAATGCTTGCTGCGCTAGGGGCAAAGATTTCAGAAGGAAATGGTTCGAGAGTTCGTGTTGAGCTTAACGGTGAAAGGGCTGTGTTTCACAGGCCACATCCAGAAAAAACAACGGATAAAGGTGCGGTTAAATCGGTACGTAGATTTTTAGAGAATGCGGGGATAAAACCATGATGAATTACAAAGGCTATATTGGTAAAGTCGAATATGATGATGAAAATCGGGTTTTCACTGGAAGTGTTATTAATGTAAAAACGGTTATTACTTTTCATGGAAGTACTGTAGATGAACTTGAAAGTGAATTTAAAGCCTCGGTTGATGATTATTTGGATTGGTGCAAGGAAGATGGGATAGAACCGGAAAAACCATATTCAGGGAAATTTAATGTAAGGTTTTCACCGGAATTACACCGAAAGGCAGCAGTTGGTGCAAAAGTTCTTGGTATTTCTCTTAATGGATTTGTTGAAAAATCAGTCACAGATGAATTACGAACAATGAGCCTTATATAGCAACAAGGTATAACCTACTTTATATCTGACGGTTGCTTTATAAGGCTCATTTATGCTATATTATAGTAGACATTTTTGAAATATTAGGAGGTGCTTTATGAGCAGTATTAAAGATATAAATTTAGCTCCAAGCGGTGAGCATAAAATAGAATGGGTTAGAAGAAATTGCCCGCTTCTTCGCGGATTGGAAGAAGATTTTTCAAAAACAAAACCTTTTAAGGGTATAAAAGTTGCACTTTCCGTGCATTTGGAGGCTAAAACAGCTTATCTTTGCAAAGTATTGGCAGCAGGCGGCGCCGAAATGTATATTACAGGCAGCAATCCGCTTTCAACACAGGATGATGTTGCTGCAGCCCTTGTTAAAGCAGGTCTTGAAGTTTTTGCATGGTATGACTGCACAGCCGAAGAATATGATGCAAACATCGAAAAAGTACTTGAAAACCATTGCAATATCATTATCGATGACGGTGGCGACCTTGTACATATGCTTAATACAAAATTCAGAGATTGTTTACCTGACGTTATCGGCGGTTGCGAAGAAACAACAACAGGTATTTTAAGACTTAAAGCTCTTGCAAAAGAAGACAAGCTTGAGTTTCCTATGGTATTGGTTAACGATGCCGATTGCAAGCATTTATTCGATAACAGATACGGTACCGGCCAGTCTGTTTGGGATGGTATCAACCGTACAACAAACCTTATTGTGGCAGGTAAAAGCGTAGTCGTTGCAGGTTACGGCTGGTGCGGTAAAGGCGTTGCAATGCGTGCAAAAGGCCTCGGAGCAAAAGTTATCGTAACTGAGGTGGACGCTGTTAAGGCTATCGAAGCAGTTATGGATGGATTTGAAGTAATGACCATGCGCGAAGCAGCTAAAATCGGTGATTTCTTTGTAACCGTTACGGGTTGTAAAGATGTAATTACACCGGAAGATTTCAAACTTATGAAAAACGGTGCCATTATGTGTAATGCAGGTCACTTTGATGTGGAAGTTGACGTTGCGGGCCTTAAGAAAATGGCAATTAATTCAGCTGAAATGCGTAACAACATTATGGGTTACGAAATAGAAAAAGATAAATGGCTTTATGTACTTGGGGAAGGACGTCTTGTAAACCTTGCATGCGGAGACGGACATCCGGCCGAAATCATGGACATGAGCTTTGCTATCCAGGCATTAAGCGCTAAATATCTTGTGGAACACAAAGGTGAGCTTAATGAAAAATTAATCAAAGTGCCGGAAGTGGTTGATAAAGAAGTGGCAAGAAGAAAGCTTTCATATCTGGGAGTTGAAATCGATACACTTTCAAAAGATCAGGAAGAATACTTATTCGGCGCCGATCATTAATAAAGATAACTTTAAGTGCTCGCATATTGCGGGCACTTAATAACATAATAAAGTCTAAAGCAGATTGCTTTGGGCAAGGAAAGAGGTAGTTTATATGAGTAAAGTAACATTTGATTATTCCAATGCAATGAAGTTCGTAAATGAAGACGAAGTAAATGCATTAGAGGAAAAAGTGCTTGCGGCAAGAAAGGCACTTGTTGAAAAAACAGGTAAAGGAAATGACTTTGTAGGTTGGGTTGACCTTCCCGTTGATTATGATAAGGACGAATTTGCCAGAATCAAAAAAGCAGCCGAAAAGATTAAGAATGACTCCGATGTACTTCTTGTAATCGGTATCGGCGGTTCATACCTCGGCGCCAGAGCGGCAATCGAGTTTTTAAGACACAGCTTCTATAACAGCGTAGACAAACAAACACGTAAAACACCTGAAATTTACTATGTTGGTAACAATATCAGCTCAACATATATTACAGATCTTTGTGATACTCTTAAAGATAAGGATTTTTCCGTTAATGTTATTTCAAAATCGGGAACAACAACAGAGCCTGCAATTGCATTCAGAATCTTTAAGAAAATGCTTGAAGACAAATACGGTGACAAAGCTTCTGAGCGTATCTATGCAACAACCGACAGACAAAAAGGAGCACTTAAAACACTTGCGGATGCAAAAGGTTACGAAACATTCGTTGTACCTGATGATATAGGCGGAAGATACTCTGTACTTACAGCTGTAGGACTTCTTCCGATTGCAGTAAGCGGTGCGGATATCGATAAACTTATGGAAGGTGCTGCAAAAGCAAGAGAACTTGCATTAAACAGCGACTTTGCCGACAATGATGCTCTTAAATATGCAGCAGTTCGTAATGTTCTTTACAATAAAGGCAAAAAAGTAGAGCTTTTAGCAAACTACGAGCCATGCTTCCATTACGTGGCTGAATGGTGGAAACAGCTTTACGGCGAAAGTGAAGGCAAAGACGGAAAAGGACTTTTCCCTGCATCAGTAGACCTTACAACAGACCTTCATTCAATGGGACAGTACATTCAGGATGGTCAAAGAATATTACTTGAAACAGTCCTTAACATTGAAAAGCCTGCTGTTGAGCTTGTAGTGGAATCAGACCCTGAAGACCTGGACGGCCTTAACTATCTTGCAGGTAAGGATGTTGATTTTGTAAACAAAAATGCCATGAAAGGAACAGTAATGGCCCATGTAGAAGGCGGCGTTCCGAACCTCATGGTAAATGTGCCTGAAAGAAACGAATTCTACCTCGGAGAACTTTTCTACTTCTTCGAATTTGCCTGTGGTGTAAGCGGATACGTTTTGGATGTAAACCCATTCGACCAGCCGGGCGTGGAATTTTACAAGAAGAACATGTTCAAACTTCTTAAAAAACCGGGCTACGACAAATAGTGGCATATTTAATAATAATTATTATATAATTAATGTTCTGATAATAAAAAAAGAAAATAATATTGCATTTTATTACACGCTTCGTTTTCTATTCGTCGCACTCGCTTATTTGCCGCCAACCGCACAACTCGCAAGCTAAAGCTTGCTCAAACAAGTGCTCCATTTGGCGGCGAGCATCGTGCAACTCATTTACGAAAGCCTCGCTATCGTAATATAATGCAATATTTTTTCTTTTTTTTAAATCAAATATTTTACTAATTAATTATTATTAAACTATGCCTCTGCAAGTCCTTCCGAGATTCCCAAAATTACGATTCCGGCGATTACCGCGAATACACATAAGTACTGGGAGATTTTCAGCTTTTCTTTTAAGATAACTCGCGCAAGGATTACCGATACGATACAGTAGCTTGCTACCATAGGTGCAGCTACGATAGGGTTTCCGGAAAGTGCGTATACATAGAAAATCTGACCGAATTCTTCGCAAATTGCGGCGATAGCTTTAGGGCTTTCACTTTTTCTAAAAGGATTGTAGAATTTCTTTGTTCTGATGCGAAGGAAAATCCAGCAAACAAAGCCCGCAACAAGGAATGTAAAGCCGTAAAGAATGATTACATCGATTTCTCCAAGGCCCAAGCCAACTTCTTCATCCAAGATGATACCGTCGGCAGCGGTTCCAAGTGTATCGAATACACAATAAAGAATAGGGAATATAAGGGCAAGTGCACCTACAACATATTTTCTGTTGGCATTCTTACGTTCTTCTTTTGAAAGATATTGTTCAACAATTGCCAAGGCAATCATACCGATAACAATGAATATTGTTCCGGTTATGTCCAAAACCGACATTTCTTCGGTAATACTTGTGATTCTTCCTACAAATGTAAAGTAAACAATCATGAATACCATAGAAAGGGCACCTGATGCGTTTTGCACGGGTGATACGATTGATACTTCAAGATAGCGTAAGCCCGCATAGCCGATTACCATTGAGATAATATAAAAAAGTGATGCAGGTGAATATTTTACAACGCCTACAAAGAAACTTGCGATGTCGAACTGTGATTCCGAAAAAGGAAGAAGGCAAAATGCCACAACACCCATTACTATGCCGACCCAAACGGCTATTTTTAAGTGTGAATATCTGTCGTCGGAATCCGAACTTTTTTTATAGAATAAATCTGCGCATCCCCAACCGAGAATACAGATTATGGCAAATATAAACCAAGACATTTAAATAAACCTCCATTTATACTATTTTTGACACATCGCCGCTAATTTTACCATAATTTGACTGATATATCCACATTTTTATTACAAATTTGAAAAATTGTAAGGGTAAAATTAACTTTTAAAAGGATTAGCCTTCGAATGCTATTGAATTATAGGGGATTTTTTTATATTCTATTAATAGTCATGATTATGTTAAAGGCGTTTCCCATAAATTATAAAAAACTCGCCTGCAAGGAGAACAAAAATGAAGATTATTACTGTTATAGAAAACAGTGAAGGAAAAGCAGGATGCGTGGCAGCGCACGGACTGTCCTTTTATATAGAAACAAAAAAGCATAAAATATTGATGGATATGGGTCCTTCCGATCTAAGCCTTGATAATGCCAAAGTGTTGGGGATTGATTTAACAAAGGTTGATACGGCGGTACTAAGTCACGGCCATTACGACCATTCCGGAGGCTTAATGAGTTTTGCAAAGCTTAACGAAAAAGCAATTATCTATATGCAGGATTCTGCGGGCAAAGAATACTATGCAAATGACGGAACGGATGAAAGCCCTATATATAAGTATATAGGCATAGATAAAAAAATATCCGAACTTCCGAATATTAAAATGATTAGCGGAGATTATACAATAGATGATGAGACAGAACTTTTTACAATAAAGAAAAGAACTTACCCCCTTCCTTTTAGCAATAAAAGGATTCTCATAAAAAAAGATGAAAAATACAAACAGGACAATTTTGAGCATGAGCATTATCTTCGTATATGTTCGGAGGGGAAAACAGTGCTGATTTCCGGCTGTGCACATAATGGTATCCTAAGTATTATGGATGCCTACAGGGAAAAATACAGAGACGATCCCGACTTTGTAATAAGCGGATTTCATCTTATGAAAGCCACGCCATATAACGAAATGCAGCGAAAAGAAGTGGAAAATATAGCGAAAGAGCTTAAAGGATATAAATCAAAATTTTACACCGGTCATTGCACCGGAGCCGAAGGCTTTGAAATATTGAAAAGTATAATGGGAACACAAATAGAGGCTCTTCATACGGGAATGATTTTAGAATTGTGAAATGATTATTTAGATAATAAATATAAGTAGAAAATGTAGTTTTAGAGTATTATGGAGGAAAATCATGAAGACAATTGAATTCGGAACACAAAAACGAGAAATTTCAAAACTTGTACTGGGACTTATGCGCATTTTCCAAATGTCCGCAAAAGAAGTTGAAGCCCTTGTAGACGGAGCTTTGGAGGCCGGTGTCAACACCTTTGACCTTGCGGATATTTACGGAGGAGGAAAGAGCGAGGAACTATTGGGCGAGGTTCTTAAAGGAAGAGCGGATTTAAGAGATAAAATCTTTATTCAAACAAAATGCGGAATTCGCCGCGAGGGTGAAATGCAGTATTATGATAATTCGGCCGAGCATGTTAAGGCATCTGTTGAGGGATGTTTAAAACGTTTAAATACCGACCATCTTGACTGTATGATGTTGCATCGTCCGGATGCACTTATTAATGCAGAGGAAACGGCAAGAGCTTTTGAGGATTTAAAAAGAGAGGGAAAAGTCCTTGATTTTGGTGTAAGCAATCATAATCGTTTTCAGATTGAGAGACTGCAAAAATACTTAAGTTTCCCGCTGGCGGTTAATCAAATGCAGCTTTCATGCACATTTACACCGATGCTTGATGCGGGCTTTAATGTTAATACAGACAGTGATAAAGCTCTTATGAGAGATGCTGCAATGGTGGAATATTGCAATGTAAACAATATGGCTCTTCAAAGTTGGTCATCCTTGCAAAAATGCTTCTTTGGCGGTTTGTTTTTGGGAGCGGAAGATTGCAAAGAGTTGACAGAGTGCATCGAAAAAATTGCTAAAGAAATGGGAGTTTCCGCTACAGCGATTGCGGTTGCTTGGATTCTTATGCTTCCGGGTAAAATGCAAGCCGTTGTGGGAACAACAAAGCCGGAGCGCGTTAAAGAAATGGCAAAGGCTACGGATATTAAGCTTTCAAGAACCAACTGGTATGAGATATACTATGCAGCAGGCAATAAATTACCATAAAGAGCATGACTGATTAGGAGAAGAAAAATCTATATGAAAATCGGAATAGTCGGTACGGGTATGATTGTCCATGAAATTTTACCTGTGTTATATAAAATGCCCGAGATTGAATTGCATTTAATTTGCGGAACCAAAAGGTCTGAAGAAATCCTTAGGCAACTGGCGCAAGAATATAATATAAACGCTGCTTTTACGGATTTTGACGACATGCTTTCATCCGGGGAGTCCAAAGAGCTTGATGCTTTATACATTGCGGTTCCCAATGATTTGCATTATGAACTTGCCAAGAAAGCTCTTGAATCGGGAAAAAACGTAATTTTGGAAAAACCATTTGTCCTTGAATATAAAAAGGCCCTGGAGCTTAAAGAACTGGCCGAGAAAAAAGGAGTAATGCTTCTTGAGGCAATATCAAATCAATATCTTGATGCCTATAAAAAAATAAAGGAAGCCTTGTCCATGCTTGGTGAAATAACATATGCGGAAGCCAACTTTTCACAATATTCAAGCAGATACGATAGATTTATGGCGGGAGAATACTTTAAAGTTTTTGATAAGGCAGCCGGCGGTGGTGCTTTGACCGACATAAACATATATAATATTCATATTATGGCGGGGCTTTTCGGAATGCCAAAAGCTGTAAACTATTGTCCGAGAAATATAAAAGACGTTGATGTAAGCGGTCTTTTGATTTTAAAATATGATAATTTCATTGCAAGTTGCATTGGCGCAAAGGATTCACAAGGCTCATCGGGAATCTTGATTCAGGGAACAAAAGGATATTTGGAAACAAAGGCAGCTACAAATGTGTTGAACGCAACAATTAACATTGTCCTAAGGGATGGAAGCAAAAAAGAGCTTATTCCCGAAGCTGCCGATGATCATCGTATGATGGCTGAATTTAAAGAATTTGCAAGAATTGTGGAAAATAATGATTTAAAAGAAGCTCAAAGCAGACTAAACGAGAGCTTGATTGCCGTTAAAATACTTGAAGAAGCGGTTCAAAGAGAAAGCAAACTTGCTTGTTAAACATTAGAAAAGGATTGGAAAGAAAATGGAAGCAATTATTTTTGACGTGGACGGAACCCTTTGGGATTCCACGGACATAGTGGCGGGAGCTTGGAATAAAGCGGCAAAAGAAACAAATATAGATTTGGAAGTTAACGGAGACGACTTAAAAAAAGTTTTCGGTCTTCCCATGATGGAGATTATGGACAGGCTTATTCCGAATGAAAGCAAAGAAAAAAAGGAAGAGCTTTTTCCTCTTTGCTCAAAGTATGAATTCGAGTTTTTAAGCAAAACTCCGGGAATGGTATACAAAGGACTTGGGCAAGCCTTGGAAGCTTTGTCGAAAAAATATTTTCTTGGAGCCGTAAGTAATTGTCAGTCCGGATATATTAATCTTCTTTATAAAATGACGGGCGTTGGAAAATATTTCAAGGATGATTTATGTCCGGGAGATACGGGAAAATTAAAAGCCGATAATATCAGGATAATGATGGAAAAACACGGCATAAAAGAGGCGGTTTACGTTGGAGATACAATTATGGATTACAATGCCTGCCTTAAAGCAAATGTGCCTTTTGTATTTGCAAGATACGGCTTCGGCCATGTGGATAAGCCGGATTATATAATAGATTCGCCTCTTGATTTGCTTAAGCTTTTTTAAAAATGATTGTAGGGCGACTCACTCTTCTATAACATGGAGTTCCAAATAGTCAAAATCAATGGAGTCGATAAAGTTATCGCTATTAAAACGCACTTTATCGTAGCGCTTGAAATCGCGGATGTTGTTTTCGAGCCATATGGGAGTGCTAAGATCAAATTCTTTGCAGACAGTGTCAATTGCTGCAAAGATTTTTTTTGTTCTGTTTAAGCTCTCATCTGAGTCTTCAACTACCATATCTTTTAACATTTTTGTATCTTTAAAAATTTTTGCCCAGAGACGAAACATGTAATCAGCCTTTCTTTTGATGCTTGAGATTTTGAAACAACGATATTATATCATACAATATAAAGCTTAACAGTAACTTTTAAAAATAAGTAAAAGGTCTGTTTTTTTTGATTTATAATGAACAAGCCGGACTAAAAATGATATAATAAGCATATATTCTAAAATGCCTTATCTATTTTGGGCAATTAAAATAAACGACAGGGGTTAGTTATGAACATAGAAGAAATCTTATCCAAAGCAGATCACACACTTTTAAAACAAGATGCCACATGGACGCAAATTAAGGAAATATGCGATGATGCCATTAAATACAATACCGCATCCGTATGTATTCCGGCTTCTTATGTAAAAAGAGCGGCATCTTATATAAAAATCGCATCACCGGATGAAGAATCAAAAGTTAAAGTTTGTACCGTTATAGGTTTTCCGAACGGTTACGACACCACAAACGTAAAGGTTTACGAAGCCTTGGAGGCCATAAATGACGGTGCGGACGAAATCGACATGGTTATTAATATCGGTTGGTTAAAAGACAAGGAATATGCATCTTTGCTTGATGAGATAACAAAAGTAAAGGCTGCATGCAATGACAAGATTCTTAAAGTGATAGTGGAGACTTGTCTTTTGACGGAAGAAGAAAAGATTAAAATATGCGAAATTGTTTCCGCAACAAAAGCAGATTATATAAAGACATCCACGGGCTTTTCCACGGGAGGGGCAACTGTGGAAGATGTTAAGCTTTTTGCAAAGCACAAACGTGATAGTTTAAAAATAAAAGCAAGCGGCGGTATTTCGTCTTTGGAAGATGCCGAAAACTTGATAGAGGCAGGAGCCGACAGGCTTGGTACAAGTCGAATTGTGAAAATAGTTAAAGAAAAAGAAAAGAACTAAGCAATATAAACGGGGGTATTTTTATGGCAGTTACAACACCGACACCGCACATAACAGCAAAAAAAGGGGATTTTGCCAAAACTGTTTTGATGCCGGGAGATCCGCTGAGATCTAAGTTTATAGCGGAAACATTTTTGGAAGACAAAAAACTTGTCAATAATGTAAGAGGAATACAGGGTTATACAGGTTTCTACAAGGGCACAAGGGTGTCCGTTATGGCAAGCGGCATGGGAATGCCTTCCATGGGATTGTACTCTTACGAGCTTTTTAGCGGTTATGGCGTGGAAAATATTATCAGAATCGGTTCCGCCGGAGCCTTAAAAGGCGGAATACACGTAAGAGATTTGGTAATCGGAATGAATGCTTGCTATGACACCAATTACGTAAAACAGTACAACCTGCCGGGTACATTCAGTGCAGGATGTGATTATACTTTGCTTACCACAATGGTTGAAATAGCAAAGAAGAGTGGCTTTAAATATCATGTAGGCAGTATTGTTTCCTCGGATGTTTATTACAGTGCAGATGAAAGTGTAAATGATAAATGGGCAGGCATGGGAGTGCTGGCTGTTGAAATGGAGGCAGCAGCGTTATATATGAATGCGGCTTATCTCGGAAAACGAGCAATTTGCCTATGCACATGTTCAAACCACATATTTACAGGAGAAGAATTGCCGGCAGAAGAAAGGCAGACATCCTTCGCGGAGATGATGAAGGTAGCTTTGGAAACAGCCGTGGAGATGGAAAATTATTAAAGAAAAGAAGGGGATTTAAGTGAAACGAGCATTTATTATAGTACTTGACAGTGTAGGTGCGGGAGAACTTCCGGATGCCGCAGATTTTGGCGATAAGGGAAGTCACACTTTGGAAACTATTTCCAAATCGGACAAATTCAATATTCCCAATCTTAAAAAGATGGGAATCGGAAATATAGATGGTTTGTCATTTTTGGGAAAAGAAGCAAGTCCAACGGCGGCATATTGCAAGTCGGCGGAAAGTTCAAAGGGAAAGGACACAACCATCGGACATTGGGAAATCGGTGGAGTTATTTCAAATACTCCTCTTCCCACATATCCTAATGGTTTTCCGAAAGAAATCATAGAAGCTCTTGAAGAGCAGACCGGCAGAAAAGTGCTTTGTAACAAGCCTTATTCAGGAACGGAAGTTATTAAAGACTACGGAAGAGAACATGTAAAAACAGGAGATTTGATAGTATATACATCGGCGGACAGCGTGCTTCAAATTGCGGCTCACGAGGAAGTAATTCCCGTGGAGGAGCTTTATGATATATGCAAAATCGCAAGAAAGATTATGGTTGGAGAACATGCCGTAGGCAGGATAATCGCAAGACCTTTTGTCGGTGAGTACCCAAATTATACGCGTACATCAAACCGTCATGATTTTAGCATCGAGCCGCCAAAAGATACAATCCTGGATCTTTTGAAAAACAAGGGCTTTGACACCTTGTCGGTAGGAAAAATCATAGATATTTTTGCGGCAAGAGGCATAAAAGAATTTGTAAGATGTTCGGGAAACGTCGATGGTATGGCAAAAACACTTGAATATCAAAAAAAGGATTTTACAGGTCTTTGTTTTGTTAATCTGGTGGACTTTGATATGCTTTACGGCCATCGCAACGATATAGATGGATATGCAAATGCTTTGAGTGAGTTCGATAAATGGCTGCCGGAGTTTTTAAATAATATGCGCGATGATGATATTCTCTTTATTACAGCTGACCACGGATGCGATCCGGGCTATCCCACAACGGACCATACAAGAGAATATGTACCTATCTTGGTATATGGTAAAAATGTTAAGCCCGTTGATTTGGGTGTTAGAAAAACATATGCGGATATAGCGGCAACCATAGCCGACTTATTTGATATAAAAGAATCGGGACTTGAGGGAACAAGCTTTAAAGCTGAGATAATCTAACGGTGGGCTTTATCCGGGAAAAAAACAGCAATAAAAAAAGCTTTAATATTTATGGAGAAATTGGTAAGTGAGTGGTTTAAATATTAAAAATAAAGAATTGGTTGATATGGCAAAAGAGGCAATGAAGAATTCATACTCGCCTTATTCGGATTTTAAGGTTGGAGCGGCCCTGCTTTCAAAAGACGGGAAAATATATACGGGATGTAATATAGAAAATGTGGCTTTCGGTCCCTCAAACTGTGCCGAAAGAACGGCAATATTTAAGGCGGTAAGTGAAGGGGTTCTGGATTTTGAAGCAATCGCCATAGTTGGCGGAAAATCCGGAATAATAGAAGATTTTTGCCCTCCATGCGGAGTATGTCGCCAGGTCATGTCAGAGTTTTGCGAGAGTGATTTTAGAATAATACTTGGTGGGAAAGGCGATGAAATAAAGGAGTTTTGCCTTGGAGAGTTATTACCGGAAAGCTTTGGACTTTAATTGCGAAAAGTCGCAAAATACAGCCAATTATGCATTTATATAAAAGCAATGTGGAGTAAAGTATGAGAATGTATGACATTATCCGTAAAAAAAGAGACGGATATGAGCTAACGAAAAAAGAAATAGATTATTTTGTTCAGGGCTATACCAAAGGGGAAATCCCCGATTATCAGGCCTCAGCCCTTACAATGGCCATTTATTTTAAAGGAATGACGGAGGCGGAAACGGCAAATCTTACAATGGCTATGGAGACTTCCGGCGACTGTGTGGATTTGTCGGATTATGGAGATAAAACGGTTGATAAACACAGTACCGGAGGTGTGGGAGATAAAACTTCTCTTGTTATAGCTCCCGTGGTTTCATGTCTTGGTGCGGTAATGGCAAAAATGAGCGGACGAGGTTTGGGACACACCGGAGGCACCGTGGACAAGTTAGAGTCGATTTCGGGCTTTCGAGTGGAGCTTAGTGCCGATGAGTTTAAAAAACAGATTGAAGAAACAGGAGTTGCTATTGTGGGACAGTCGGGCAATCTTGCTCCTGCTGATAAAAAATTATATGCCCTTAGAGATGTAACCGCAACCGTTGATTGTATTCCTCTTATTGCTTCCAGTATAATGAGCAAAAAGCTTGCGGCAGGTGCAAAGAACATAGTTTTGGATGTTAAATGCGGAAGCGGAGCTTTTATGAAAACCTTGGAGGATGCAAAACTATTGGCCGAAGAAATGGAAAAAATAGGCAAAAACTGCGGAAGAAACGTTATTGCCGTAATAACCAATATGGATAGACCGCTTGGAAATACAGTGGGAAATGCTTTGGAAGTAAAAGAGGCAATAGAGGTGCTGAAAGGGGGAGGTCCGGAGGATTTAAGACAAGAATGCATTTGCCTGTGTTCAAATATGATAGCATTGGAAGAAAACATAAGCTACGACGAGGCAAAAGGGAAGGTTGAAGAAGTTCTTTCAAACGGAAAAGCCTTCGAGAAATTTAAACAGTGGATTTCAGCTCAGGGTGGAGATATTAAAATGATAGAAAACCCTGATTTGTTACCAACATCAGCATATACGTATGATGTTATAGCGGAAAGATCCGGGTATATATCAGCGATGAATGTAGAAAGAATAGGGGGCGCGAGCGTAATTTTGGGTGCAGGAAGAGCAACAAAAGAAGATCCTATTGATTACAGCGCCGGAATCATTATAAAGAAAAAAACGGGGGACTATGTAAAAGAAGGTGAGGTTTTGGCCAGCCTTCACTCAAATGAAGAAAAAGTATTGGAAGATGCGGCTTGGGTTTATAGTTTGGCTCTGACAATAAGTGATGAAAAAGTTGAAAACAAACCGTTGATTTTCGAACGCATTTAAGATAATTGTCACATTTGGGGGTTATAATCGGGAACTGACAGATGTGTATTATAGAGATTAATACATTTGAAATAAAACATAATTAAAACTATTAATTTGTTAATAATAATCAGGAGAAAAACATTGCATATAGACAAGAAAAAACTAATCAGAGAATTTTTGCTTATAGCGGCGGGAGCCGTAATAGCAGCCTTTGCCATCGAGGAATTCCTTGTTCCCAATACTATTTTGGACGGTGGAGTAATCGGTATAGGAATTATGGTTAATAATTTAACCAGATTACCATTGTCGATTTTGACAATTGTATTTAATGTTCCGTTTCTCATAATAGGTTCGAGAAAAATGGGAGCGATTTTTATTGTAAAATCTGCATATGCTATGGTCATATTTTCAATCTTTGTCGAGATATTCAGACCATTACAGGAAGTTACGGATCAATATCTGCTTGCGGTTTGCTTCGGAGGTGTAATTCTGGGTCTCGGTGTGGGTCTTGTAATTCGCTTTGGAGGATGCTTGGATGGCACGGAAACCGTGGCTATAATGCTTAATAAAAAGTTTAAGATGCCTGTGGGCAGAACGGTTCTGATATTTAATATAATCATATACGTTATTGCAGGATTTCTTTTTGGATTCGACCGCGCAATGTATAGTTTGCTTACTTACTTTATAACTTCAAGGATAATCGACTGGGTTGAGTCCGGTCTTGATCAGGCAAAAGCAGCTATGATTATAACAAATGAAGGAAAAGAAATTGCGGATAAGATTTACAAAGAACTTGGAAGAACCGTAACCCTTATGGAAGGTGAGGGCTTGGTAAGCGGCAGGAAGGTTGTACTTTACTGCGTTCTTAACCGTTTTGAAGTAAACGAGTTAAGAAGCATTATCGATTCTGTAGACCATTCCGCCTTTATTACCGTAAGCGATGTATCGGAAATTATCGGATCTCATATCAAAAAGACCGAAGCGGGAGTTGTGGAGAAACTTAAAGATTAGTTTGCAAGGATTAAATATGTTGGCTACGCCTTCTTTTGATTAAAAGCACACATCGCAAGCGGCAATCGTTCCGTTTATCTAACTGTTACTACGACTAATAAAAGGATATGTCTTCGGGATAAAACCCAAAGCCATATCCTTTTTAAGTCTACGTAAACAGTGGATATAAACTACACTCCTTTGCCTGATTGCTTGCTATGTGTTGCTTTTAACCAAGCGAAGGCTGTTCTAAACTGTTACAAGAAAGCACTTACAATAATGCATTGTTTCATATTATTGTTTTGTTAATTTGCTTCAAATATGCCAGCAATCGCTTGGCTGCAGCATCGGAATTATCGGATAGTTCACAGACAAGTTCAAAAAGTGCTGGGTTTGCATCTTTTTCGACTAGTATTTTATCCATGCTTGAATCGTCGGTTTTTCCGACGAGATAGTCGACAGATACATTAAACTTTAAGCTGATTAGTTGGAGCATCTGAAGAGAAGGGCTGCGTAGCCCTTGTTCATATCTTAAATATCCTATGGGTGAAAGCCCCAATAATGAAGCAGCCTGTGATTTGTTCAGGCTGTTCTTTTTTCTTATCTTTATAAGTCTGTCAGGAATTAGTGTTTCGGTCATTTTTAAATATCCTCGAAAAATTTACGTATATGTAGAATTATACGTTGATAACAGCAAATTGTAAATGAAATATGAGGTCGCAATTTGCGACCTCAAAATTGCGTGAGAGTTATCGTTTATAAGTGTGCTTATGATAATGCATTGACAATAATGGTTATTTAATATAATATATAACCAATGGTTAATAAGAATTTAATAATGATATTAAAAGAAATGTTGACAAACTTAAGCTTTGGAATTATTATCAAACTATGAAACGGCAATTTTTTAAATTTTTGCCGTTTCATAGTAGAGCAGAGAAGAGGTGATTCCGGACATGAATGCATCAGCAGTGTTGCCAAAACTTCCAAAAGAAGAAGCGTTTAACAAGAGTTTTTTTCGACAGATAGTGCAGGGTATATATCCTGACTGCGCTGAGACGTCTATTGATTGGATGCTACGCACATTACGCGAACAGGGTAGTCTTGCATCTGTGGGCAGAGGAAAATATCGGAGAATTACTAAGGGCTTTAGTATTAAAAAAAAATACGATTACCCGCATTCCATGGAATACCTTGAATTGGAAAAGTTTATATTGGAAGCATTTCCATGCGTTGATTTACAAATGTGGGAATTAATTCAGATGAATGACTTTGTTAATCACCAAATTTCAAAGAATGTGATATTTGTTGAGATTGAGGATATGCTTATAGATACGGTGTTTGATTTGATTCATGAGAATTATCCCTATGCAATGATTCAACCTAAGGCTGATATGTTTTTTAGACAGCGTGCTCCTAAAACGGATATTGTGGTTCAGAAGTTGATTTCGGAAGCGCCTAAGTCTCATAATAATCACTCATGTACACCAGAAAAAATACTGGTTGATTTATTATCAAAAAAATTGACCGGTAATCTTGTAGAAAAAAGTGAATACCCGCGTATATATGAAGATGTGTTTAAAAAATATGCTGTGGATGAGGTTAGAATGTTCCGTTATGCCAAGAGGCGTAATATCTATGAGAATTTGATATCATTCTTAAAGACAAAGACCAAAGTAAAGTTGTTGACGATTTAAATAAAGCTAAAAAGATATTTGAGGTGGAAAATTTCGTTGCTTCCATGCACCCTTTGGGTCAAAAGAGATGCTATAGCGGCGACGGTAGCCAAATATCTTTTAGAAAGAGCCTCATATGAGGCTCTTTTTTAATCATTACATTTGGTAATGATACTATCATATATCGGAACTGTACTTTGAATTTTCCATAACTTAAAATAATAATTAAGAAGATTATTGATGGGCGTTTGTCCATGCAGGGACAATGATTTTTGTTACTATTTTGGCAGTTAGCCCTTATCGGGAACAAAAAAGCGATAAGGATTTAAGACTGCAAAGGAGGACAATAATGGGAAAATTTGAAGAAAATATGGAACGAATTCGCAAGGCCGTTGCCTGCGAACCTGTTGATAGAGTTCCTGTTGCACCATGCGGAAACGCATACATGGCAAGAGCAAATCATGTTCTTATGAAAGAATATATTACGGATTTTGACAAGGCTTGCGATGCCAATTTAAAGGAGCTTACAAGGCTTGATGCCGACGCAACACAAAGCGTTATCTTTTCACCATATTTGCTTGGTACACAGTGGCTTTCAAAAACAGCCATTCCGGGTGTCGATCTTGGTGATGATGACATGTGGCAGATTGCGGAAGCCGAAAACATGAAATTCGAAGATTATGAAGAAATAAAGAAAATCGGTTGGGATGCATGGCAGCAAAAATTCATTGCAGAAAAATGCGATAACAATTGGGAAAATTTGAAACCGTTTTTTGCGGCAAATCCAAAGGCATATGAGAAATTCCATGAGGCGGGCATTCCATGTATTTGTGACTTCCTTATGATTACACCTTTTGAGTATTTTTGCGGAGGTCGTTCACTTGAAACCTTCCTTTGCGATGATATTATGGACGAACCGGAACTTATGCACGAAATCTTCGATATAGTTTTGGAACATAATGTTAAGGCTTATCGTCAGCAGATTTTGGATACGCATGCAACAGGTGTATGGATCGGCGGATGGAGAACAGGTCCGGATCTTATATCACCGACAATGTTTGATGAGTTCGTAATGCCGTCATTTAAGGCTTATTACGACCTTTGTATCGAAATGGATGTTATTCCTATGTTCCATCTTGATTCAAGCTGGACATTGATACTTGATAGGTTTAAGGCATTTAAAGAAAAAACATACATTCTTGCGTTGGATTCCAAGACGGATATCAGAAAAGCAAGAGAAGTGCTTGGTAAAAATGTATGTATTTTAGGTGATGTTCCGTGTGAACTTATGACATTCGGAACACCAGAAAAGGTTACGGAGTATGTTAACAGCCTTTTGGATGACATCGGCCCTTGGGGAGTTATTATTGCAACGGGTTGCGATATTCCATCGGATGCAAAACCCGAAAATGTGCTTGCCATGAGCGAAGCGGCACACAATTATTTAAAGACACATCAGCTATAAGATTTTATTCTATAAGAAGCCCTTTTAAAAAACAGGAAGACTTATGTTTATAAGTCTTCCTGGATTTGTTTAATGTTATTACAAGATGTTATAATAAAAATTGAAGTGTGTATTTTTTAAAATGACAATTTAAAATTCGGGGGATAATGTATGACACTTACGCAGATTAAATACTTCATAACAGCCGCAAAATGCCTAAACTTTACCAAGGCGGCAAGCCAGCTTTATATTACTCAACCGGCCCTCAGTCGTCAGATTGTGGCGATGGAGCAGGAACTGAACATGCAGCTTTTTGTGCGTAACAACCGTTCCATGAAGCTTACGCCTTCCGCAGTTGTGCTTCTTGAAGAATTCGAGAAAATCTATAATCAGTATAATCTTGCCATAGCAAAGGCTCAAAACAGTTTTGAAGGCATGTCGGGAAATTTGAATATCGGAATACTTGACGGTACATACGTTGGAGATTTATTCCCGGAAGTATTAAATCATTTTTCGAAGTTTTATCCAAATGTAAAAATTAACCTTCGAAATTATAGCTTTAACCGTTTAATCGAAAAGTTATACAACAATGAATTGGATCTTATAATAACTCTTAAATTCGATTTGGATGAAAGAGAAAAAATTCAATACGAAGTAATAGAAAAAACCAGAGACTATGTCGTTGTCCACAAAGACCACAGACTGGCGGGAGCAAAATACGTTAAACTATCGGATTTTAAGGACGATTTTATTATGATGGTTTCACCGGAGGACTCGGAAATATCGCCTAAGCTTATTTTGGATGCTTGCAAGAGAGAGGGCTTCAATCCCAAGATTAAGTTTGCGTCATCATTACAGGAGGAAATGCTTTGGGTTCAAGCAGGCGTCGGTGTGTGTATATTGGATTCGAGAAACAGCCTTATGACAAATAACTCAGTGCGTTTTCTTCCTGTTGATACAATAAGCGATCCGTCACTAAGTCTTGCCTGGAACATCGATAATTACAATCCTATGAAGAAAGTATTTATTGATATCTTTGTCGGCGGTAAAGGAACAAAAAACGACAATAATTAAATAAGATAGCAACATTACCTTTTGTAATACAAACCATGAAAACCGGCTTTGTTAAGTGCGAAAAAGCCGGTTTTTTTGTGCTAATTACACAGAAAATATAGGAATGATTTAGTAATTTTTTTGCCATAGTCACAATTATTACTGGTTGTAATGGCAGTAATTACATATGCAATTAGACGAGCTCTTTTAATAACATATAAAATTAAATTGTAAATAAACCGCATCCCTGCGTGGTTTTGATAATCGGTGTATGTTTTTAGGAGAGGAGAAGATTTTAAAATGAATTTAGGAATCTTATTGTTTGTAATAATTTATGAAATTATTACAGTTGTGGGTGTTGGTGTAATTATTGCCCGCAAGAACAAGAATGCCAATAAAGAAGGCAATTTTGCATTTGCGGGAAAAGGCTTATCAACAGCCCACGTTGGTGTAACATTGGCGCTTACCATGCTTGGCTCGGCGCACATTTGGGGAACTTGCGAAAACGCTGCCGGCATGGGTAGTATCGCGGTTTGGTTTGGTATCGGTTGTACGGTTATGATGATTGTCATCACACAGGTAACGGGCCCTTGGGTACGTAAAATCGGTACAGCGACTGTTCCGGATCTTTTCGGAAAATTATTCGGACGCAAAACAAAATTTATCACAGCCTGTGTAATGGGACCTTTGGTATTTGGTTGCCTTTGCCTTGAAACACAGTGTATTGCGGTTACATTTGTAGCCTGCACGGGTTGGTCATATACAGTCGGTGCTATTGTAGGCGGTGCCTTCGGTATTCTCTATGTTCTTATCGCCGGCATGAAAGAAGTATCATGGTTAAACATGATAAATGCAGTATTTATGTATGGCGCATTAATCATCGCACTTATTGCAATGTTTGTATATTTGCCGGGAAACGGCTGGGCAGATGTTGCCACAACACTTGAAGATATGGGTAACGGTTGGATGCTTGATATCTTTGGAAACAAAGATCTTATCATCAACTTTGCAATCCCAACAATCTTTACAACATCCATTTTCCAGGGTGTTTCACAGATGGGTCTTCAGACATGTATCTCGGCTGACGGCGTAAAATCCGTTAAAAAATCCATCTGGCTTGCAGGTCCTGTAAACGGTTTATTCTGTATCATTCCTGCACTCCTCGGTATGGCAGCCCTTGCACTTGGATACCTTACAACATCAGGCTCCGCAATGTTTATGACACCTGCAATGTTACTTGATGTGCTTCCTCACTGGGTTGTTGCACTTATTTGTGCATCCTTCCTGGGAGCGCTTCTTTCAACCTTCGCCATGACGTCACTTTGCCCTGCGACCATATTTGCATATGACCTTTACGGCGGATTATACAAGAAAAATGCAAGTGAAAAAGAAAAGACAAAAGTTATGCGTATAATGATTGTAGTGGTGGGAATTCTGGCAATCATACTTTCCAACTTCCAGCCGACTGTAGTAACAACAATCAACTGGATCTTTACATGGGGTACACCACTCTTTGTAATGCTGGTACTTGGCATCACATGGAAGAGAAATACAAAAGCGGCAATCATTACATTCTTTGTATCATGGATTGTTAATATAATATGGATAACCTGCGGACTTCAGGACAAGCTTGCTGCTTCAACACCGTGGGTGGCAAACTTCCATCAGATTTATCTTTGCTTAATCGTATCTGTTGTACTTGGCATTGTTCTTACACTTGTATTACCGGGAACAAAACCGGGCTATTTCAAGCTTTCAAAAGAAGAGCAAAAAGCACTTTAAAAGGAGGAATCGGAGATGTTAGTATTTCATGTAATTATTGAATCAGCAGCGATGGTATTTGCAATAACGATTGCCGGTTTCTTTATCGGCAAGCTTTTCAAAAAAGCGGAAGAAGATGATTAGGAGGTAGAGTAAATGCTTACAATGACACAATTTTGGATGATAGGAATCATCGGCCTTATGGTAATATTCGGAATCTGTGGCGGCATTTTCTATCATCTCGGTAAGAAAAACGAGGAAAACTAAAAGAATTTATAAGAACAGTGTAGATAAGTTATGAGAAAGCCTTCGCTTAGATAAAAACAACGTACGACAAGAAATCAGGCAAAGGAGCGGAGTTCATATCCACTGTTAGCGCAAACTAAAACAGAAGCCGTCTTTAGGCCCATCCTAAAGACGACTTCTGTTTTTTAGTTGAATATTACCACAATCTTTGATTGTGGGAGCCCCGCGGCTTAGAGCGGCTCAAAAGAACTCGCAAGAGTTCTTACGTTTTTAACAGTTAGATGAACGTAGCGGTTGCCTCTTGTGTGCGTGTTTTTATCTATAAAGAAGGCTACTCAAACTATAATTTGAAAGTAGAAACAAAATCATTAATCGATTCTGCGGATTTAGAAACAGTGTTGGCACTGTCCGTAACACTCTGGCTTTCGTCCGCAACTTCGTTGGCGCTGACTGCCAAGTTCTCAACAGTAGCCGTAACTTCTTCGGAGCTTGCCGACTGCTCTTCGGAAATAGCGGCAACGCTGGAAGCGATGTTGTCGATTTCTCCAAGCATGCCAATCATCTTCTCCATTGCAGCGCTTGTAACATCAAGATTTTCGAAGATTTCACCGAATGTAGACTCGGCATCCGAAACGCTTGCTGCACTGCGTTCGATTTCTTCCATATTGTCTGCGGATTTCTTCGCAAGAGTAGAAATCTGATTACGGATTTCATTAATAATCTGACTGATTTTGTTGCTGGCTTCCGCACTGTCATTAGCAAGAGCACCGATTTCCGTAGCAACAACCGCAAAGCCTCGACCCGCTTCACCGGCTCTGGCAGCCTCGATGGAAGCGTTGAGAGAAAGCAAGTTGGTCTGACTTGCGATGGAGTTAATCATATCGATAATTTCCGTAATCTGTTTAGCGCTTTCTTCAACGGTACGAACAACGTCATTCATATCTTTCATAGCGGAAGAAATGCTATCCATGCTGGAAGTAACAACTTTCATGTCACGCTGACCGTCGTCAGCCTTTGTAACAAGTACTTTCATTGTTTCATCGGCTTTGTTGCCTTCCTGTGTAAGGTCTGTAACCATTGTGGCAAGTTCGGTTGCATTAATTGCAAGTTCTGTAACGGCACCGGCCATACCATCCATGGCAACTCGGATTTGTTCCATGTTGTTGGACTGGTCTCTTGCCTGTACATTCATGTTTTCGGATGATGAACGACTGTTTAAAGCCTCTGCGGAAAGCTGATTTGTTTCGCTTCGCATCTGACCCAGTGAAGCACGCATTCTTTCGATAAACTGCTTCATATTATGGTTCATTACGCCGATTTCGTCCTCACCTGTTTCCGGTATATCAACGGTAAAGTCGTTATTGGTAATTCTGACAATACTGTCTGTAAGTCTTGCAACAGGTTTTGTAATAATGCTTCTGATGAGATAAATCATAATGAAAGCAATTGCAACAATAACCGCAGCCGCAAGGATGATACAGATATTCATAAACTGGTTGATTTCCTTCATTACATCGCCTTCGGCAACGGATGAGATAATATACCAATCCGTACCATCAACGTTTTCCGCATCAATGAGATAAGCATCGGAACCGTTCTTTGCACTTACTACTTCACCCGGAGTGGATGTAGCTTTATAAGCCATCTGTAAGTATCCGTTTTCAGGATTATCACTTACTTTTGTACCGATGATTTCAGGATCGAAGAAGGAAATAACCGCATCGCCCGAAAGCATCATTGAACCACCGATTCCCATTGGTGACATTGCGCTGACTGTTTCCGTAATACTGCTTAAGTTAAGGTCGATACCCGCAACACCGGTTCTGCCGTCTGCAAGAGTAACGGATTTGGTAATGGAAACAACCATTCCGCCTGTATCTTCATCAACATAAGGAGTACCAAGTTCAAATGTAGGGTGGTTTAAGCCCTCTTTATACCAATCGCGCTCAGCAAACACATAGTCTGCATCGGGAACCCAATCCGTCGGGTCAATCCAAGAACCGTCCGTAAGAGTTAAATAAACACCGCTCGGAGCGTCCGGGGACAAGGTTAATGACTCATTAACCAAATAGCTTTTTATGGCGTCGTTATTTGGAAATGTAAATGTTTCCAAAGTGTCACCGATCATATTAAGCTGACCTATGAGGGTTTTGATATCGCTGCTGAAATCATTTGCATTTGCAACGGTTTCTTGCTGCAAAGCGTTCATAGAAGTCTCATTGATAATCGATCTTGCTCTAAGTGAGAGAATAACGATAATAAAGACAATTGCAGCCGCAATTATCGGAAGAAGAAAAGCTAAAAGCTTTCTTGATACAGACTTTTTCGGTCTGCCTGTTTTTTGAAAAGTTTTTGTTTTTGCCATATTTTTACCCCTTTACCCTTGTCGAATGGAAACTCGACTAAAAAAATTGAATTGTATTACACAAAACATTAAATTTTGTGAAATTTGACTTTAGTATAAATCATTCAAAATCAGAAAACAAGAAAATGGCGGATTTTAATAAATTGTTTACAAATTGTATTTATTTTGTTCAAAATTAAAGCATTACTTGGAAAGGAAGTCTATGACAAAGCACAGACTTCCTTTTTTATTTGATTAGACTTCGGAGCTATTAGCAGATTGAATGACAAAGAAAAAGATGATATATTAAACATATAGAAAAAACAGTGGGGTGATTGCTATGAAATTTAAATATGTAAGAATTCAGGGGCGCGAAAAAGCCGTAAATACAAACTGGGGAAAAGGTATTTTCAGTATGTGTATGCAGATGATTCAAGATGAGGTTATGGATGAGGAAGACAGAGACTTATTTCTTGAAATAGATAAGTGGTTTTCGGAAATCTTACCGTATCCGCCACAGTGTAAAAATCAGGAAAAGGTTATTTGCTATTTCAAAACCGAGAATACGGAAGAAATGATGAAGCTTATTAATCCCGCAATGTGGCTTTTAGAGCGTTATAATCACCCTTATTACGTTGTGTATACAAATTTTCCGGGTGAAATAGTTTATGAGGACGAATTCCAGGTGGTTGTAAAGGTAGATGATAACGAAGTCATAGAAGATTTACAGCCTTCATGGTCGCCAAAGGATGAATAAGAGGCTTTTAGGAGGAGAAAATGTATTGTAGTAATTGCGGAAAAGAAATAGATGCGGGCGCTAAATTTTGTCCCGAATGCGGAACAAAGATAGAACAAAATCCGGAAGAGCAAAAAGCGGAAGTTGTTGAACAAGCTTATAATGAATCAAGTCAACAAAGCCCTGAAGCCGTAAAAAGCAATAAGGCTGCGGAAGATGACATAGAATTCAGCCAAGGCTATACGGATATGAGCAAGGAACTGCCTAAAAACATGAAGGCGGGCGGAGCAAAGAAGAAACTTAAGCTTTTACTTGTTATCGTAATAATAATTGCTGTTGCACTATTGCTTCTTTTGGGACTTTTCTTCGGAGGTTCCGAATCCGGAAGAATCAAGCAAGTTAAAAATGCTTTAAAAGGAAGTTGGGAAGCATCTTACGAATATAAAGGCAAGCTTATGACAGATGAGCTGGAATTCTTCTTGGAAGATGGCGAAAAGGCCATTTCGACCGCAGGAGCTATTTATAAGAGCGCGGATAAAGAAGATGACATTTTGAAGTCATCCGAAATCGAGGGCATTGTTAAGATAGAAGAAAGTGCGGAATATTCGGGAAGCATAACCATAGATAATGATGAAATAGGGGGAACCTTCGGTACACTTGTAGTCAACTATTCTTATGAGCCGAGTACAAAAGAACTTAAGCTTAGTCTTAAGAGCTATTGGCCTTCAAAAAATGTTGATGAGTTTTCATATAATTTAAAAAATGCCGGAAAAATAACATACGAAAAAATGGATTAATTGTTATTTGTTTTTTGTCTTTTGATTTGTTATAATACCGAATTGGGACGGATAAATAAGATGAGGTTGGGTTATGAAACTATTTAATAGACTAAAAAACAAAGGGATATCCTTGCGGATGACCCATTTTATTATGGTTGCTTTGGCAATTATAATTGCAGCGATTCTGGTGTTTCAAACATATGAAGCAGCTTATATTTATTCAAATTTATCAAAAGCGACAAATGAATATTTATCTTTGCAAAAATCGGCAAGCGGTCTGATGGACGGTTCGGATTATTTGACGCAGGAAGTTCAGGATTTTACGGTAACGACGGATTCTTCTCATATGGAGAATTATTTTAGAGAGGCTAATGTTACAAAAAGTCGCGATAAAGCTATGGCAGCGGTAGAGGAGCTTGCGGGGGAGTCACAGGCTTTTAAGGATTTGCAAAAGGCTATGGAAGAATCAATTGCCCTTATGAACAGAGAGTTCTATGCCATGAGGCTTGTGGTTGAGGCAAAATACATCAGTGATTATCCCGAAGAGTTAAAGGCCGTAGTTTTAAGCCCGGAGGATATGAATCTCTCGGACAGTGAAAAAATAGCAAAAGCTCAGACAATTGTTCATGATACGGACTATTATAATGTTAAAAGCCTTATAAGAGACAATATGAATAAATGCCTGGAAGAATTGGAAAAGTCGGTTTATGCAGAGCAAACAAGCCTTGATAAGGCAATGAATCAAAAAATAAAGCTTATCATAGCTTGGATAATTGTTTTAATTGTAGGTATTTTTGTATTTGTATTGTTGCTTTCCATTTTGGGAATCAATCCTTTGGTTAAGAGCGTTAAAAAATTAAGGACAGACGGAGAGCTGCCTACAGAAGGCGCCAGGGAGTTTCGTTATTTGGCCCATGTTTATAACGGTCTTTACAACGAAGTTAAGAGAAATATGGAAAATCTTAACTATAAAGCGTCCCACGATAAGCTTACGGGTCTTTACAACAGAGCGGGATATGATGTGTTGAAGTCAAATTTGGATCACAAAAATACCGCAATAATGATGATTGACGCCGATCATTTTAAGGAAATTAACGATTCTCACGGTCATGATGTGGGAGACAAGGTTTTGCAGCGTATTGCGAAAGTCTTAAAAGATACCTTTAGGCAGGACGATTATATTTGCCGAATCGGCGGCGACGAATTCGTTGTATTCATGGTAAATATCGAAGAAGAATGCAAGGATCTTATAAAAACGAAAACAGAGCTTATAAACGAGGCTCTTACAAAGGATGACAGCCACTTGCCATCCATTACAATCAGTGCCGGAGCGGTATTCGGAAAGAATGAAGAAGATCCGGATGTTATGATGAAACATGTGGATAAGGCCCTTTATGAAAGAAAAGAAAAGGGTCGAAAGGGCGTTAGTTTTTATAATCCAAATATAAAATAGCTTGAAAGCGATGGTTTAAGAAAACCGTCGCTTGTTTTTATGTTAACAAAGTTTTCAAAATATTTACAAAATTGTCATAGTATTTTGACAATTTTTCTGTTATAGTAAAAATGTATTATTGGCATTATGTAAATTATAAAGATATATATTTTATGGACCATAGGGGGTATGGTTATGTTAATGGCAAAGAGAAAGGTATTTGTAACAACGGCAGTAATAATCGCAATATCGGCAATACTTCTGATTTTCAGCATTGCGCTTTTTAAGGCGGAAAATGAAATCAGTATTTCGAATGCCCAAATAACGCTTGTATCAAACGAGCTTCAATATACGGGCCAAGAACTAACGGTGCAAATTCAATCCGTTATATTGCCGGGGGATGAGCCTGTTACTCTTAATGCGGAGACAGACTATATTATAGTAGATAATACTGACAAAGGAACCCTTGCAAAGCCTAACGGATATATACTTAATATTCAAGGTATAGGACAGTATACCGGTACAGCATCGGTTGATTGGAGTATAGTTGGTGGTGAGCATGAGTATAGCCTTGTAGATTATTCATGGACAGCTAATGAGTCGGGAGATTACACCGAAGCATCAGCCAACTTTAGATGTTCTCATTGCGGAGATGAAGGCTCTCTTGACATGTATGTGGAATCAAGTGTTGTAGCACCTACATGTGAGGATAATGGATATACGCAGTATATCGCAACGCTTTCTGCTGAGAATAATACATACACACATGAAGCATTAACGGATACGAAACAAGCTAATCCAACAAGCGCAACGGGTCATGCTTGGGACGCGGGCGAGGTAACAAAAGAAGCAACTATATCCGAAGCAGGCGAGATATTATATACATGTACAAACAATCCTGAGCATACAAGAACGGAAGAGATACCGGCCCTTACGCCTATAACATTGTCTGTATATAAAACAACGGCAGACGGAGAAACGCAAACGCCTGTTACAACAGTGCAGATTGCAGCCGGTAGCTCTATAGAAACAGCCGGAGTGGAATCTACCATTTTGGCAAGCTGTCCGGCGGATGAAGCTTACGATGCGGGAAGTCTCATAGTAGGCCATCCTTTAAGCTATTATGCATCAATGGAAAATCCTAAGACGGCCATAGAAGAGGATGCGCAAGCTTTCCTGACACAAAACTTAAATGAAAGTTGTAACGTTTATGTTTTTGCAAAGAAGAAGATAAGCAATTTAAACATAAATCTTTCGATTCCGTCATGCGGACAGCAAGGAACTACGGATCCAACAATCAGTTTAACTACGGAAAATATTATCAGCCAAGGACCTTTAACGGTTGTTGCCAAGAAATGGGGCTCTGTGGAGACACCGTATGAAGGCACACTGACGGGCGATACAGAATACAATTTTGAATATTTGGCTGAAAATGTAAATGTTGATTTTCGCTATTTACTTACGGCCGAAACCACAATTACGCCAAACAGCGGCGTAGCAATTACTGCCAGTGCAATTGATGAAAACACCATAAACTTCACGGGCGCGGTTACGGCGGTGCATGTGCCGAAATCAATGGAAAATGAAGATGTGATTCCGGCAACATGCGAGGAAGCGGGAAGCCACAATGAGGTAGTTCGTTGTTATTCCTGTAACGACATTATTTCATCCACACCGGTTGTGGATGCTGCTCTCGGACATGATTGGGATTTTGATGAAATAATAGTAAGCGAAGATGCACAGCATAATATAACGGCCATAGTTAAATATCATTGTGCTCATAATTGCTTGACGCCAAATAACAAGACCGGAACAATAGGAGCTGCTGTTGTGCACGATCCGACATGTACGGAAGACGGCTATACGGAATATCCGGTTTCCATAGAGGCAAGTCAAAGCCCTGACGGTGAGGCACATACATATGAATATAGAACCAATGTGATTCCGGCAACGGGCCATCAAAATTACACATATCTTGGAAATGAAAATATAGAGTGGGTTAAAGGCTCAAACGGTCTTTATACCGCAACATTCAAGTTTGAATGCGGTGTATGTCACAATGTTGAAGGCGTTGATGTTCCTAATATAACAGCGGTGGAAGTTCCGGCTACTTGCGAACAAGACGGAAGTGTTACGGTATCAGCGGTGCTTTCGCAGGCGACCAGTTTGGACAATACGCAACATAGCGTTACAACAGTACTGTCCACAACACCTAAGTTGAATCACAATTGGCAGTTTACAAGCTTCAATTGCGTATTGGACGGTGCGGGAACGGTAATCGAGCATGCATATGCAAACTATAAATGTACAAACGATGAAAGTCATACACAGTCAGTGGAAGTAACACCGGTCAGAAATGATGCGGAGTGCGTTGCGGCTAGATGTGAAGTAAACGGAGCGGATGTTTGGCAGGCAACGGTTGCCGCGGATGATGCTCCTGATGGAATAGAGAAGACCGGAAACATATATACATTTGTATTGCAGGCCCTCGGACACAATTATATATATGATACAGGCACGGATGTAGCTTGGGATACAAGCGATGCTACAAATTATATAGCACACTTCCCGTTTGTTTGTGACAGAGACGCTTGCGGAGCCACAACAACATTGGATGTAAATGCGACTCCGGAAGGAAATCCGCCGTCTTGTAGCGAAGGCGGAAGTGTAAGAGCGGTTGCGACTCTTACGGCAGAAGCAAATATCTATACACACGTAGAACTTACGGATACATATGAATCTTCGTCTGCGGAACCTCTGGGACATCAGTGGGCCTTCAGCGGATTTTCATTCGGAAGAGAAGATGCCGACTTTGCGCCAAGCTATGCAAACTTTACTTGCCAAAGAAGCGGCTGTGGAGTGGCAGATAGGGTTGAAGCAAATATTTCGTCACCTGTTGTTACACCTGTAAGCTGTACGGAAGATGGCAAAGAAACATATACAATATCCGTTGATAGAGATCCCGACGGCAATGCCGTAACGGTTGACAGCGTTGAAGTATCAAAAGTTACGGAAACGGCATTGGGACACAATTATTCTTATGACGGAGATGATGCGGTAGTATGGACACCGACGGCAGGCGGTAAATATACGGCAACATTTAACTTTACATGTACAAGGTGCAGCGATCCAAAAGCAACAAATGTACAAAACATAACACCGACAGTTATTCCGGCAACCTGTGAAAGCGGCGGAGAAACAAGTGCAACGGCTACACTTACACAAGCGGCAAGTCCGGATAGGGTACAGCATGTCGTAACAAAATTGATTTCATCCACAGATCCGCTGGGACACAAGTGGAAATTTGCGGGATTTGATTTTGACGGAACGGATGTAAATGCAACATATATTTGTGAGCATGATTCGTCTCATACAAATACCGCAGCGGCATCCATAGATGATGTGGAAATAATAGACCCAAGCTGCACGGAAGAAGGAAAGACAATTTATTCATTCTCGATAGATGCCGCAATAAGCCTTGACAACGCGGAACATAATGATACATTGGAAACAGATCCTGTTCCGGCTCTCGGGCATGATTGGGGCGATTGGGAAGTAATATTAGAGCCGACGCAAACGGAGCGAGGACTTCAAAGAAGAGTATGCAATAATGATGCAAGTCATGTTGAAGAAGAAGAGATTCTTGCTTATGGTGAGCCGGTATACGTTAACGTTGAAGGTGAAGACGCAACCATTGATCCAAGTTCCGAAGAGATTCCGAAATTTGTTTTCAAACGCGCGCTTCATGATGAATTGACATTTACAAACTTTGAAGGAATCATGATTGACGGTGTTCTAATCGATAGCAGCCTTTACACAGCGAAACCGGGTAGTGTAATAATTGAATTTAAGCCTGAATTCATCGCTTCTATGGGCGAAGGCGACCATGTTCTTACCGCAATGTTCAGCGATGGCGACAATGTGGGCGTGGCATTCAAGGTAGCCAAAGCAGCTGCGGACAGCGGCAGCGCCGACAGTGGAACTGACACAAAGGGAAGCGGCAGCACAGATACCGGAGACAGAGCACATCCGATTCTTTGGATTGTAATATGTGCGGCAGCGGCAGCAGCCGTAGTTGTAATCGTCTTTGTTAAAAGGGCTAATGGCAAAAAAGACGATGAAAATAAGAATGAATAAGAGTATTTATAATTAAAAGCCGCGGCGAAAGTCGCGGCTTTTAAAATTCACAAAAAATTGTTTTTTTTATTACACAAGCTATGTTAAAATCATATTATCCAAACGAAACCAACAATTTTTATTTAAGGAAGGAGACAAAATATGGCAAACAAATATGCAGGAACACAGACAGAAAAGAATTTAATGGCAGCATTTGCGGGTGAATCCGAAGCACGTAACAAATACACATACTTTGCTTCCAAGGCAAAAAAAGAAGGTTTTGAGCAGATTTCATCACTCTTTTTAAAGACCGCCGATAATGAAAAAGAGCATGCAAAAATGTGGTTCAAAGAGCTTGAAGGCATCGGAGATACAGCACAAAACTTGGGCGCAGCAGCAGCAGGCGAAAACTACGAATGGACGGATATGTACGCAGGTTTCGCAAAAACAGCCGAAGAGGAAGGCTTCCCTGAACTTGCCGCTAAGTTTAGAATGGTAGCGGAAATCGAGAAGAAACACGAGGAAAGATACCGCGCACTTCTTAAAAACGTTGAAGCTCAGGAAGTATTTAAAAAGAGCGAAGTTAAAGTCTGGGAATGCCGCAACTGCGGACATATCGTTGTTGGAACGGCAGCACCGGAAGTTTGTCCGGTATGTAATCATCCACAGGCTTATTTTGAAGTACATGCAGAGAATTACTAGGGATTGTAAGCAATCTTAATTAAAAATAACCAATAAAATATAAGCCTACAAAGAGCAGATGCTTTTTGTAGGCTTATTTGGTATAATGAAAAAGATTCTTAGAACGAAATAATCAACACAATTGTTAGGAGATAGAAAATGGTTAAAGTAATGTTTATCTGCCACGGCAATATATGCAGATCGCCAATGGCTCAAAGTTATTTTCAAAATTTAGTAAACGAAAAAGGCCTTGCGGACTCGTTTCAAGTTGAGTCGGCGGCGGCTCGCAGGGACGAAATCGGCAACCCGCCACATCACGGCACGGTAGGAAAACTTAAAGAAATGGGAGTGCCTTTGGTACCTCATAGGGCAACTCTTCTTAAAAAAGAAGATTATGATTATTTCGATTATCTAATCGGCATGGATGATGCCAATATTGCGGATATGAAGCGCATTTGCGGAGGAGATAAAGACGGTAAAATCTATAAAATGCTGGATTTTGCAGGGATTAAACGAGATGTTGCAGACCCGTGGTTTACCGGAGATTTTGATGCCACATGGAATGATGTAAGCCTTGGCTGCAACGCTTTGTTGGAGCTTGCCATAAAGAATGCAAACAAAGAGGATTAAACATGTCGAAACCAAAAGCAATAACGGATATACAAAAAGGACTTTTTTCCATACAGGATGTGGGATACAAGAATTTTCAAGCAAAGCTTATGCCAACCGTAAATCCTGACAAGATAATCGGAGTGCGTGCTCCCGAGCTTAAAAAGTATGCAAAAGAATATTGCAATTCCTACAAGGGTGATTTTTACAAAGAAAAAAACATCTCAAAATTTTTAGACAATCTTCCCCATGTTTTTTATGAAGAAGATAATTTTCATGGGCTTATAATTTCCAACATCAAGGATTTTGACACAGTCATAAGCCTTCTTGATGACTTTCTCCCATATGTGGACAACTGGGCAACATGCGATTCTTTGAAGCCAAAGATTTTTAAGAAATATCCCAAAGAGCTTTTGCCTCACATTAAACGATGGATAAAAAGCAAGCATACGTACGAAGTGCGTTTTGCAATAAGTATGTTAATGACTTTTTATCTGGATGAAAATTTTGATATCAAATTTGCGAAGGAAGTATTAAAGGTAGATTCGGAAGAATATTATATAAATATGATGATTGCCTGGTATTTTGCCACAGCACTTGCAAAGAAATATGATGCAATAATACCGATAATTGAGTCCAAAACCATGAAAAAATGGATTCAAAACAAGACAATCCAAAAAGCTATTGAAAGCTATCGTATAAGTGATGAGCAAAAGACTTATTTAAAAACATTGAAAATAAAATAAATATTAGTTATGTTTTGAGGGAAATCTCTGTTATAATATAAGCAGAATCGGCTTAAAATGGGGCGTATATTTTAGGTCAAAAAATCACAGGAGGTTTTATATGATTTACAAGAAATTTCAAGACATTGAGTTATCGGCATTGGGATTCGGAACCATGAGGCTTCCGGTTTTGGAAGGTGACAACTCAAAAATTGATGAAAAAACAACGTTCGAAATGTTTGATTACGCCATGGAAAAAGGCGTTAACTATTACGATACCGCATGGGGATATCATGACGAAATGTCTGAGATAGTTGTGGGAAAGGCTCTTAAACGTTATCCCAGAGAAAGCTTTTATCTTGCTACCAAGTTTCCGGGATATGATCTTTCCAACATGCCCAAAGCTGAAGAAATATTCGAAAAACAGCTGGAAAAATTGCAGGTAGACTATTTTGATTTTTACCTAATTCACAACGTAAACGAAATGAATGTGGATGCATATCTCGATCCAAAGTTTGGTATTTTGGATTATTTTGTCAAGCAAAAAGAACTTGGACGCATCAAACATCTTGGCTTTTCCGCGCACGGTTTGATTCCGACAATGGAAAAATTCTTTAAAGTATACGGACCTCATATGGAATTTTGTCAGATTCAGCTTAACTATGTTGATTATTTTTATCAGGATGCAAAAGGCAAAATTGATTTGATTAATAAATACAACATTCCGGTTTGGGTAATGGAGCCTTTACGCGGAGGAAAACTTGCCAATGTAAGTGAGGTTTACGAAAAACGTCTTACAGCCTTAAGAGGAAAACCTGTAACGGAAATGGCATTTAGATTTTTGCAGTCTATACCGGAAGTTACCATGACTCTTTCAGGTATGTCCGATATGGAGCAAATGAAAGCAAATATCGAGACATACAAGACGGACGAGCCTTTAAATGAGGCTGAAATGAAAGAAGTTTGCGCCGTTGCAAAAGATATGATTGCAGAAGGAACCGTGCCTTGTACAGCCTGTCGTTATTGCACGAGCTATTGCACAAAGGAACTGGATATTCCTCGTCTGATCGGTCTTTATAACGACCAAATGTTTTTAAAACTTAACTTCATGACACTTATGGGTCTTGCTGCAATTGATAAGGCAAAGCATCCCGATGCATGCGTTGCATGTAAAAAATGCGAACAAGTCTGTCCGCAGAACATCAAGATTTCAGAGGTTATGAAGAAATTTGCGGATATGATTCCGACATTAAAAATGGAATAATCGATATAAAATGCTTCGGCATACATATAAAAAGAAACATAAGGAGAGCGGCAAAAGCCGTAGAATAGGAAGATGTCTGAAAATGTAAATATACTTGTAGGTCAGTCCGGCGGACCGACCTGCGCAATCAATTCGTCACTTGCAGGTGTTGTGGAAACCGCCCATATCAAGTTTCCCGGCAGCACTGTTTATGGAATGTTAAACGGCATTCAGGGACTTTTAAAGGAACGCTATGTGGATATGGCTGACCAGGTAAAGTCGAGTCTGGATATAGAATTGCTTAAACGTACGCCTTCGTCATTTTTAGGTTCATGCCGTTATAAGCTTCCGGAAATAGAGCAGGATGAAGAGACCTACAAAAAAATTTTCGAGATTATTGATAAACTTGAGGTTGGACATTTCTTCTATATAGGCGGCAATGATTCCATGGACACCATAAAAAAGTTATCGGATTATGCGGCAAAAATCGGCCATAAGTGCCATTTTATCGGTGTTCCCAAAACCGTAGATAACGATCTTATGATAACCGACCACTGCCCGGGCTTCGGAAGTGCGGCTAAATTTATAGGAACAGTTACCAAAGAGCTTATAAAGGATGCTCTTGTTTATGAAAGAAAAACAGTTACGATTGTTGAAGTTATGGGAAGAAACGCCGGCTGGCTTACAGGCGCAACAGCCCTTAGCAGAGGCTCGGACTGTGCCGGTCCTGATATGATTTATCTGCCTGAAAAGGCCTTTGATACAGATGCATTTCTTGACAAAGTGGAAAAACTTTTACAGGAAAGAAACTCTTTGTTGATAGCGGTTTCTGAAGGAATCAAGCTTGCAGACGGCACTTTTGTATGTGATATTGCAAAATCAAGCGAAGGCACCGACGCATTCGGTCATACTCAGCTTGCCGGTGCGGCAAAAGTACTTGCTGATATGGTAAAGAGCAAATTCGGCTGCACTACAAGAGCTGTTGAAATCAACACTCTTCAGCGTTGCGCATCTCATTTTGCTTCTGCGGCAGATTTGGACGAAGCATATGCGGCCGGCGCGGCAGCAGTGCGCAAATCCTTTGGTGGAGAAACTGCCAAGATGATAGTTCTTAACCGTATTTCGGACGAACCTTATCTTTGCGGAACCGATGCTTATGACATTAATTGCATTTCCAATCTTGAGAAAGTTGTTCCCGATGGCTGGATTTCTGATGAAGGAACGAATGTAACGGAGGAGTTTATCGATTACTTGAGACCTTTAATCAGAGGTGAGGTAACGCCTTATATGGATGACGGAATTCCAAGACATTTAAGTCTTAAAATTTAGTTTTATAATATGCAGGTTAGTTAAGTGCTATTAGAGGGGCGTGTACTTATAGTGGGGGTTAAGCATATGCCAAAAATTAAAATAAAATTGACCAAGAAGAGACGACGTGTAATGTGGTGGGTATTAGCAATGACTGTTATACCCGTTATTGCGCTGTCGTCTGTTTTTATTGGTATGCAAAGCTATAATTTAAATGCCAGCATAAAAAATGATATGCATGAAAGCTTGAGAACAGCTGCTGTCGCATTAAGAAACAATTTTAAACTCGTTGGGAAAATGGATAGTGGTCATAGTGAGTTTTCGTTTAACGAAAACGGCGATTTTATGCAAGGCGATTTTAATTTCAGTCAAAACAGTTTTACTCTTGATGATCTTTGCGATAAAGCAGGTATCTATTGTGTGGTTATTTTCGATGGAGAAGTTGCAATGACCAGCTTCGATTATCTTAATGAGCTTTTGAAAAAAAAAGATAGCGAAGAGTTGGAAAAGTACACAGATTTTTGGGCTGAGACCGAAGGTAAGTTTAATGATAAAATGGAAGAAGCTTTGCTCGAGGATTTGGAAATTAACGGAGAACAGTACTATGCTCTTGCCATGCCTATTGAGAATGATGCGAGTAATTACGGAGGAATGATTATTACCGCTAAATCCGTGACGGATATAAACCCTATGCTGGAAAATAATTTCAGACATAGTCTGGTAATCGGTGGTATTGCAACAGGTATTATTTTTATAATAGGACTGTTCATGTCGTTTAGGCTTATGGCCTATATGTACGGAGTTTTTGCATCGGAAGAGGAAGTTGAAGCAACCGCAAGAGAGAATAAGGCAAAAAGTTCCTTCCTTGCTCAGATGTCTCATGAAATAAGAACCCCAATAAATGCTGTACTTGGCATGGATGAGATGATTTTAAGAGAAAATAAGGATCCGGATATTCACAAATATGCGAGCGATATTATGGGAGCAGGCAGAACTCTTTTATCTCTTATAAATGATATATTGGATTATTCCAAAATAGAAGCGGGAAGCATGGAAATCATACCGGTTTCCTACGAACTGTCGTCGGTTATTAATGACAGTTACAATATGATAGCCATGCGTGCATCCGCCAAAAATTTAAAAATAATCATAGAAAACGATCCGCAAATGCCCTTTAAGCTTAAAGGTGATGAGGTAAGAATAAGACAGATATACACAAATATCCTTACCAATGCTATAAAATACACCAAAGAAGGTTCAGTCACCATTAAAATCGGATATCAAAACATGACGGATAATTCGCTGGATATGATATTTAGTGTTATTGATACCGGAATAGGCATAAAACCGGAAGATTTGGAAAAACTTTTCAAATCATTCCAAAGAGTGGACGAAGAAAATAACAGAAAAGTGGAAGGAACGGGGCTTGGCTTATCAATCGTAAAGAATCTTACAAATCTTATGAACGGTGAGATTAAGGTCGAAAGCGAGTACGGCAAAGGCTCTGCTTTTACGGTTATTCTTCCGCAAGAAATTGTAGATAAAAAACCTATTGGCAAGTTTATTATAAACGGGTCGGCTTCACCGGGGGAGGCATATGATTACAAGGAAAGTTTTCATGCGCCCGATGCAAGAATTCTTGTTGTAGATGATTCCGACGTGAATCTTGACGTGATAAAGGGACTTTTGAAGCCGACTAAAATAACGGTGGATACGGTATCAAGTGGTATGGATTGCCTTGAAATGGCTCAGATGGTGAAATATGACATTATATTTTTAGATCATATGATGCCCGAAATGGATGGTGTGGAAACGCTTAAACGATTTAAACAGATAAAAGACAATCTAAACGCGGACACCCCGATTATTGCGCTTACGGCAAATGCGGTGGTTGGAGCAAGGCAGGAATATATTGATTACGGTTTTAACGATTATATGTCAAAACCGATACAAAGTGCGGGTTTGGAAAAACTTCTGATTGACTATCTTCCAAAAGAAAAGGTTTTGATTTCGGAAGAAGAGGTGCTTTTGGCATCGGAAGGTGGTAATAAGAAGAAAAATTCTTTTTTGGAAAAGGCATCATTTCTTGATACGAACAAGGCTTTGGAATTTTGCGGAAACGAAAGCCTATATAAGTCTATAGTCGATACGTTTATAAAAGAAGATAAGTACGAGGATATTAAGCAGGCATTTGAAAAAGATGATTGGGAAAATTATCGTATCTTGGTTCATGGTGTTAAAAGTACAGCACTGTATATAGGAGCCGTGGATGTTTCAAATGACATGAAAGCCCTTGAAGAGGCATCAAAAGAAAACCGATATGATTATATTAGAGATAATCACGAGAGTATTTTGCAATCTTATAAAGCATTAATAAATAAATTGAAAGAAATTATGGATTAAGGGGAAACTATGGAGAGCAAGAATATACTTATAATCACATCAAATCAATATTCTATTATTATGAAAACTTTGCAGGAGTACCTGACAAAGTCGGAATATACGGTGGATTTTTCGCAGGCCACAATAGAGGATTTGTCTCAGGAGAGAACAACTCCCGAAGTTGTTCTTCTATATGCGGAGGATTTGGATGATAAAGATGAAGTCATTATATTTATCAGGGATATTTGCGTTGAAAAAGGGCTGCAAATTGGAATAATTGGACATGCAAATCAAATAGAAGAACTTAAGAAAAAGATTCCGGGTGGCTTGATTTGGGACTGCTTTGAGCGTCCGTTTAATGCCTTGGATCTTGTGACAACGCTAAACGGATATATGGAAGGAAAAAAATTGGGATTAACCAGAAAGCACATTATGGTAGTAGACGACTCACAGGTTCAGCTTCAGCTTATAGAGTCTTGGCTGGGTGAAAAATATCGAATTTCCACTGCTACAAGTGCCGCAAAGGCGATTTCCGAGCTTTCAAACTTTATACCGGATTTGATTCTGTTAGATTACGAAATGCCTGTATGCACCGGACCTCAATTTCTGGAGATGATTCATGCCGAAGAAAGAACAAAAAATATTCCGGTGATATTTTTAACCGCTGTAGGTGACATAGAAAGTGTAAAGGTTGCGGCAGGGCTTAAACCGGCGGGCTATCTTTTAAAAACCATGGAGCCTGCAAAAATAAAAAGATTTGTAAATGAATTTTTTGAAAAACAAGTTATATAAAACAAGAGCACCCGGCAAATGAGCCTTTGGGTGCTCTTGTTTTTTAAAGATTTAAAAATGAATTTAGATTTGTTATATTGCAGCAAAACCTTTTTCAAGATCTGCGATAATATCATCAATATGTTCCGTTCCGATTGAAAGACGAACGGTATTTTGTTTAATGCCAACATCTTCAAGCTCTTCGGCAGTCAACTGCGAATGAGTAGTGCTTGCCGGATGGATAACAAGACTCTTAACGTCCGCAACATTTGCAAGGAGCGAGAAAAGCTCAAGGTTATCAATAAACTTAAATGCTTCTTCTTTGCCGCCTTTTACTTCGAATGTAAAGATAGAAGCGCCGCCGTTTGGGAAATATTTTTCATAAAGGGCATGATTTGGATGTCCTTCCAAAGCAGGGTGGTTGATGTGCTCTACCTTAGGATGGTTCTTAAGGAACTCAAGTACTTTCTTTGTATTTTCCGCATGTCTTTCAAGTCTCAGTGAAAGTGTTTCCGTGCCTTGTAAAAGCAAGAATGCGGCAAATGGTGAAATTGTTGAACCTGTATCTCTGAGCAAGATTGCTCTTATATATGTCACAAATGCAGCCTTGCCTGCAGCTTCCGTAAACTTAACGCCATGGTAGCTTGGGTTTGGTTCGCTGATCCATGGGTAGCGACCGCTTGCAGCCCAATCAAAGTTGCCTGAATCCACGATAACACCACCAAGGGTTGTACCGTGACCGCCAATGAATTTAGTTGCTGAATGAACTACTATATCTGCACCATGTTCGATTGGTCTGATAAAGTAAGGAGTGCCGAATGTATTGTCAATTACAAGAGGAAGTCCTTTTGAATGTGCCAAATTTGCAAGTGCGTCAATATCAGGAATATCCGAATGAGGATTTCCCAGTGTTTCGATATAGATAGCTTTGGTATTTGGTTTGATGGCAGCTTCAACTTCGCTTATATTGTGGATGTCAACAAATGTAGCTTCGATTCCGTAAAGCGGAAGTGTGTGTGCAAGAAGGTTTGAGCTTCCGCCGTAAATGGTTTTCTGAGCAACGATGTGTTCGCCGGCTTTAGCCAAGGCTTCTATTACATATGTAATTGCCGCTGCACCGCTGGCAACTGCAAGTCCCGCAACACCGCCTTCCAATGCTGCGATTCTTTCTTCAAAAACTCCCTGTGTTGAGTTTGTAAGTCTACCATAGATGTTACCTGCATCAGCAAGTCCGAATCTTGCTTCCGCATGTGCACTGTCGTGGAAAACATAAGATGTTGTTGCGTAAATAGGTACCGCTCTTGCGTCTGTAACCGCATCCGGTGTTTCCTGGCCTACATGTAACTGTTTTGTTTCAAATTTATAATTACTCATATTTAATTACCTCGTTTCTTGTATTGTTGTTTTAATTTTTAATAAGTTTTTTGATTCGGTAATAATTATCCTTTTTCATTGAATGTTCCGAATCCGTTTGTCTAAAATGTCGTAAGCAACTTAATTTAGAAACAACAACACATTCGGCCATTCCTATAGTTTTGTCTTAATAGATTTTTGAAAATAAAATTCATAAGATCAGCCTCCGTTAATTAAATATTAAACATACTAAATTAGTAGGTTTATAGAATATTATCATTGAAACGAATATAAGTCAATAGTTTTTTCAAAAAAAATTAAAAATTTTTAAAAGCCTTCTTTTTAGGTAAAAAGCGGCTTATATTTGATTTTCTTAAAAAAAGAAAAGTAAAAAATAAAATAAATAGCTAAAATTCAAAAAAGTATGATATAATGTTTCTTGCTATGGAGACGTATCGAAGTGGTCATAACGGGGCGCACTCGAAATGCGTTTGTCCTTTTTGGGCACGAGGGTTCGAATCCCTCCGTCTCCGTTTTTTTATTTCTTATTTTTCCCAATTTACAATTTTATAATATGACTTAGCTGTCGGGGATGGTATAATTTTATTTGTAGAAGCCTTGTGATTCTCTGTGCTTGGACAGATTATATCTAAGCATGATAAAGTTTGTTATAATTATAGAAAGAAAACAAATCTTGTCAGGGTGGTTAAATGGATTATCAAAGAATCAAGTATTTTATAAAAGCAGCTGAAACATTAAGTTTTTCAAAGGCGGCGAGGGAAATGTTTATTACACCTCAGGCCTTTGGCAGGCAGATAGCCCTTCTTGAAAAAGAGATGGGTTTTGTTTTGTTTGAACGCAGCACCAGAAGCATTCATCTTACGGAAAACGGAAAAATCGCTTATGAGCATTTTTCAAAAATAGTGTCCACCTTGGAATATGAATATGAAAAAATGTGCGAAATGGGGAAAAAAGAAAAAAACACCATAAATGTGGCATTTTTTTCGCCCCTTTCCAGACAAAAGATTGTTTCTCCGGCAGTGCTTAATATAATGAACACTTTTTCCGGTTATGAAATAAATGTAAATATTTTGGAGCTGGATGTCATATCAAAAAGACTGGATAACGGAAGCTTGGACATTGCACTTCTTGCACTTAATATAGAAGACGGTTTTTGGGATAAGTACGATATGAAAGTAATAAAAAGAATCCCTATAGAAATAGGCGTGTCTTTGTATCATAAATGGGTTGTAAAAGATAAGATAGAGCTTGATGATTTAAAAGATTACGACCTTTTGCAACTTTCCACGCCGGATTTATCGAATCCTTATTTTAACAGTTTGCCTTGCAGAAAGCATTTGTATGTTCCTAACTATGAAAGTATGCTTATGGTTTTACATCAAGGTCAAAGCTATACAATTTTAAACAGCGAAATAGGCGATGCGGCGGATAAGGAGCAAATAAAAGTTTTTTCCCTTAAAGATATTTTGCCGGGAGAATTCCTTTTTGCCGTAGTATATAAGAAGAACAATGATAAGCCTTTTATGAAAAAACTAATTAAAACATTAACCAACACATTTGAAACTTAAAAGTTCAAATTATAACCATTTCGGCACTTGCGAATGCCCCTAAAATATGCAATTATTAGTTTATAAATCATGTACGTATTATAAATAAATATTTGCATTAGGAGGATTTACAATGGCAGAAGAATTTGTACCTAGTCCAAAGTTTTTGGAAAGAATGAAGTTATTCACAGACACCGTGGAATGCAAAAAAACAGACCGTATTCCGCTGGCACCGATGCTTATGTATTTGCCGATTTATCTTTACGGAAAAACCAATGTTCATGATGTAATGATTAATTATGCCAATGCAGAAGAATCATTTCTTAGATTTCACGAAGAATATCAGCCGGATTTGGCTTGGGGTCCCCAGCCTGTTTTCCCGGGTCCGCATCTTGAACTTTTAGGCTGTAACTTTATTAACATGCCCGGAGTTCAAATCCCCGATCCCAATGCGGCTTTTCAGGTGGTTGATAACGAAGATGGATACATGGAGCCTGAGGAATATTTGGAGTTTGCCGAAGATCCCACCGGCTTTGTAATGAGAAAAATTTTGCCGAGACATTATTCGGCTTTGAAGCCTTTGGAAATGATTGATTTTTCAACCATGATTTGGCAGAGCGGATGCTATGGAATGATTCCTTTCGCAATACCGCCGGTACAGGAAATGTTTGGTAAAATGGCTCAGGCAGGTGGAATGATGATGCAAACGGCTGAAGCCGGAGGTGCAATAATGGGAAAACTTGCCGAAATGGGATTCCCTAATGCCTGTGATGGATGCTTTGATGCACCTTTTGATGTGTTTAATGATACTTTGAGAGGTTTTATGAACACATCAATGGATATGCTGGAATATCCTGACGAACTATTAACAGCTGTTAAAGCAATGACCAAGATTAACAATAGAAAAATCAGAGAATCATTTGCGCGTAATCCATGGCAAAAAACGATGGTTTGCTTCATTCATAACGGATTTGACAGCTTTATGAGCAGAGAACAGTTTGAGACTTTCTACTGGCCGGGTCTTTTGGAAGCGGTTAAAACGGTTATTGATTGCGGTGGTATTCCACGTCTTTACATAGAAGATAAATATGACCTTAAGATGGATATTATAGCAAGAGACTTGCCTGCAAATAAATGCATCGTTACACTTATAAACTGTGATGTTGAAAAAGCAAAGAAGCTATTTAACGGCAAGGTATGTATTGACGGAGGTCTTAACGGTGTACTTTTGCAGCACGGAACTCCGGAAGATGTTGTTAAAAACGTAAAAGAAGTTGTGGATGTATGGGCAGAAGGCGGTGGCTTTATCCTTAATGCGGATGTAAGTCTTGATCTTGCAAAGGAAGAAAACCTCAAAGCCTTGTACTACACAGCGCGTGATTATATGAATTATTAAGATTATAAGAAGGGCAGTGATGCCCTTCTTTTTTGTGCATTTTGTCAACTTAAGCAAATCTTTTGATAATTTCCATAGAAAGCATTAGCTTAAAGCGCAATTCTTCATCTTCCAAATCGTAATTAAATTTTTCCTCGATTTGTTTAATATGATAAATAACGTTGTTTCTATGCATGTTTAGCTTTGTTGCCACATTTGTGATTTTGCCGCCACAAAGCAAATACTCTTTAAGTACCTCGTATTGACGTTTGGCCTTGGCCGAATCGTCATTTATTAAGGAAAGCAATGCCGGTTCACAGAAGTAGAACATGGGATTCTTTTTGCTTATTGAAGAAATCATGCATTTGTGCCAACAATCATCAAAAAAATATATACCGTTGTTTCCAAAATTTTCTCCGGCTGAAATATCATATGTCATTAGGGCTTGATTGTAGGAATCGGCGAACAAATCCATGCTTTTAAAAGGGCGACCAAAGCAAATGTGAATGTTTCTGCCTTTCGAAACGTTGAAAAAAGGTTTGAATTTTTCTCTCAAATAGTCTTTGTAATCCGCATCTTTAAAGCTTGGCAAATTAAATAATATAATGATGGAATCCCCATATGAAAAAACGCGACTGCCGATTAAATTGTTCCTTAGGAGCTGTATGAAATAATGCTCTTGGGATTTTGCCTTTTTCTCTGCTTTTATAACCACCGTAATATAATTTCCGTTAAACTCCAGATCGTTATAATATATTCTTTCTTGTATTTGTTCCGAACTTGTTTCGGGGTTATCCAAAAGATCTTGCAAAAAGTAGTCCGAAACCGATCTGTTCTTGGCGAAATCGGCGTGTTTGCGTTCCAATAATCCCTCGAGTTTTTTGCATATTACGGAAAACAAATATTCCTGATACTCTCTGGAAAGCGAGTCGTTCAGCAACATTATGCAATAAACCGCAAGCTCGTTGTTTACGTTTATCGCTTTTGCAACGTCGGCGTGACGACGATAGCTGTCAATTTCGCCGGTAGCTGTTCCGGTGCTGTCCATTTGTTCAAAAATATGGTGTGAATCAAAATATTTAACCGTATCCAAATCAAGGTAACCGTTTTTGATAGCACTTTGAAATATTAGATCATTCTCAACATCTTGATTTTTCGTATAGGAAAGAAGTTTTAAAGCCGGATCGTAAATGAGAATGGCAGTGTTTAAAAGCTCTTTGCTAAGATTTAGAAATTCATCGAACTCGCTGTTTTTATATATGGAAATATCAAGGGCGGTCTGCCAATTTTGAAATGTGTTAAATACATCGCACAAGTCGTTAAACACGCTTAAATAGTCTTCGTCGCTGTAGTAAATAAGAGTCTGTTTGGATGTATGAAAGGCTATTTCGGAGTCGTTCTTTGGAATTATACACAATAAGCAGACCGGGATTTTGGAAATATCGGACCAATCATCCGGCTTGTCACAAATATATATATATGATTTGTTTAAAGTATTTTTGTTCTTTGGGAGAATTTTTACTCCTTCGATTTCTATATCCTCGGATAAAGCATTCATCAAGGGTTTGCCCATTAATAAATGGTATCCGTACAGCAAGGTATTAACGGAAAGTCTCATTTAACCAACCTCCAAACTATGTATATGTAGATTGTAAGGCTTGCCATTGCATGAGTCAACGTTTTTTTGTAACTTCCTACAAAAAATTAAATATATTAACCTTGTATTATTATATGTTTATCAAATGAATAGTAAGCAAGGCGAAGATACAATTAGATTAACGATAATTACATTATTAAGAAGGAGAATTTAAATTATGAACAGAGTATGTGAAATTTTGGAAATCGAAAAACCGGTTATTCAAGGACCTATGGCTTGGATTTCCACAGCCCCTTTGGTAGCTGCGGTATCAAATGCGGGAGGCCTTGGGGTTTTGGGAGTGGCTTTTGCTCCGGAACCGTTTATCCGTGAGCAGATTAAAGAGACAAAAAAACTCACCGACAAACCGTTTGGCATGAATGTTGATATGTATATCGGAGATATGGAATTAACCACAAAAATTATTGAAGAAGAAAAACCACCGATTATCTATGCGGATACATACATCAATTTATCGGAAAAGAAAGACTTATGTGACAAATATTTTAAAATCTGGCACAATCTGGGCGCTAAGATTATTGTTAAAGCTTCCACTGTAAGAGATGCTGTAACCGCGGAGGATGCAGGTGCGGACGTGGTGGTTTTGAAAGGTTGGGAAGGCGGCGGCCATGTTTCCTACGAAGCCACGACAATTCTTGTTCCGCAAACAGCCGATGCGGTTAAAATCCCGGTTGTAGCGGCAGGAGGTATAGCAGACGGAAGAGGTGCGGCAGCAGCCATCGCTCTTGGTGCGGAGGCAATCGAAATGGGAACGATTTTTATGGCATCGAAAGATGCGGTTGTTCATCCGAATGTAAAGGCAGCAATAATCGCTTGCAACGACATGGATACGGTTGTTACGGGTATGTGTACAGGAGAGCCTTGCAGACAGATTAAAAATAAATTGTCAGACGAGCTTTTGAAAATAGAAGCCGAAAATGTAAGAGCAGTGTCAGGACCGAAGGTTATGGAAATATCAATGAGCTCGCTTAAAAAGGCAATGGCTGAGGGAGATATGGAAAACGGAGCCGTAATGGCAGGACAGATTGCCCCGCTTGTAAAAGAAGAGAGAAGCGTTGCTGAGATAATTGATAGGGTAATTGAAGAAGCAAAAGGCGTGATTGCAAAAAGCGTACGATTTGAATTTTAGGAGGCTTTAATGAAAGAAAGAGAATTTGTTCCGGTAACGGAAGAAGAAAAGAAAAGAAGCATATTTAAATATTTTAAAGCGCCGGTGCCTATCGACCCGAAAGTAATCGGAAAAATTGTGTCGGGTCCCATCAGACCGGATAAGGTATTGGCTTTTAAAGACAGAAACAGATTATTTGAAGAAGGCTACCATGATGAAGAAATAGGTTGGTGCATTTTGCCGGATGGTGCGGGATATGTGGCGAATTTGGTAAAAATGCCGGGAGTGACCACCGAAATGTTTGACTGGTTTTTTGCATGGCACGGACTTGAAAATCTTCGTTATAAAATCTGGCATCCTTACGGTCACTATTCGGCAGTAAGTCAACAAAAAGACAGAACAATGGATCCGGACCTTTCTTATAAAGAAAAACTTTGGGATACATCCCATGAAATAACGGAAGATACGGGAATGGGTCCATCCAATATTGTAATAAATTTTAAATATCCCGGAGATGTGGGATTTGACGCATCCAAGATAGGGACAAAAGCCTGCTCGACAATTGTTTGCGGTAAAGGCTATGGTAAAGGACAGCCGCCTTTCGCGGTTCCACCTACATTTACGACTCATTTTGTCAGAGAAACGGAAGACGGAATCGAACTTCGTACTCGTTTTTGGATGGGTTGGGATTTTGTAAACGGAAAAGATGTAAAAGCGTTGCCTGACGGAATGAGATATCCTGATGCGGCGGCAATGACAATGGCTATTCACAGTGCAGAGGAATTTACTAATTTGGCTGCTATTCTTCCGAGCTTATATGCCGAAGAAAAGGACAATTGGTAGGAGGTGGACGAAATGATAGGAACCAGACATAGAATAGAGTTTTATGCGGACAAATGTGTCGGATGTCAGATATGTTACAAAGCCTGTTTTGTAGATGTTATTCGTTGGGATATAGAAGTAAAGAAACCGGTTTTTAAATATGTTGAGGATTGCGAGCATTGCAATTACTGCGAAGTAAGCTGCAAAAGGGGTGCTATAAAGGTTATACCTGATTTTGGCAGCCAAAGTTTCAGACAATCCTTTGATCGTTACGGCAAGAACAGAAGGAATGATTAGAGGAGGTAAGCCATGAATAAATCAGATATAAAGACAGAAAGAGTAAAAACGGATGTGCTTGTTGTGGGCGGCGGTATCGCAGGACTTACGGCAGCAGTCAGTGTAAAAGAAGAGAACCCGGATGCAGATGTTTTGATTGTTGAAAAACAGACCACGGGCTATGCGGGAAAAGCTAATAAAGGCGGCGGTGTATTGCAATATTTTGATCTTGAAAATACAACACCGGAAAGCTTCAATGAATACCATGCGAACGCCGTTGCGGGTTATTTGTCAAATCAAAATCTGTTAAAGAAATATGTTGGAATGAATAATATTCTTTTGGAAAAACTTGAATCCTGGGGTGTTAAGATTCCAAGAAAGAAAATACCAACAGGTCCTTTTACCTACATTTTCGGCGTAGACCTGGATATTACATTGCAGATGAGAAAAACGGCTACAAAGCTGGGAGTAAAATTTATCGATAAAACCACAATTTCCGACTTGCTTACGGATAACGGTGAAATTGCGGGCGCAGTAGGCTACAGCATTTTAGACGGAACCTTCCATGTTTTTGAGGCAAAGAAAGTTATGCTTGCCACGGGTTCTCAGGATTACCGCGTAGCACCTATGTGGAGCTGCGGAAGAGGTGACGGCATTGCGGCGGCATACAGAGCCGGAGCTCAAATGCGAAATGCCGAATTCGGTAACTTTGCACAGCTCTTTAGAAAAGGAAGTAACAGAGAGTGTGTATTCGGTGAGCAGGTAATGTACGATGCTTATGGCGAAAACATCACAAAAAATTTCAGAAGATTTCCGGAAGCCGACATCAGTTCGACAGCCGTAAGAGAGTGGTACAACCAGATGCAGGCCGGCAGAGGACCTATTTATCTTCATCCGATGGAGAGCGAAAGCACAAAAAACGATACAATGATGTTTTATATTTGGGACCGACCATACGGACTTCCTTTCTGGAAAATAGATTTTGAAAAAGGATCAAGTGTTGACGGTGCCGAAGGTGAAGAAAAATGGGAGGTTGTTCCCGGCTTTGTGGGCGAGCAATCACCCGTAAAAGTTGACGAACAGATGGAAACTACAATAAAAGGTCTTTACGCGGCAGGAGATGTTTGCTATGGTGGCTCCTGTGCAGCAGGTGCGGTACCTGCCCCTCCGGGAAGAAACAGAGGCTCGGGTATATTAAACGCAGTATTTAACGGCTATATCGGCGGCATTGAAATTGCCAAAAGCGTAGGAAACGTTGAATTTAAAAAGATTGATGAGGCAAAAGTCGAAGAACTCAAAGAAGAGGCGTTCGCTCCTTTATTCAGAAAAGAAGGCGTAAGTGCAATAGAGTTAATAGATAAGATTCAAGATATAATGTGCCCTGTTGAAAACTCAGTATATATGAGTGAGCACAGAATTGAAAAATGTCTCGAAAAAATCGAGAAATTAAAAGAGACGGCAAAGAATCTTAAGGCAGATGACTTTCACTATCTCTTATCCTGTCACGAGGCGGAAGCCATGCTTTTGTCTGCGGAAATGCAATTTAGGGCGGCATTGCTCAGAAAAGAATCAAGAGGTTGGTTCTTGCGCGAGGATTATCCTAACATGGATAACAAAGAATGGTTAAAATGGATAGTTGTTGAAGAAAAGGACGGTAAAATGAACTTCTCTACGGAGGATGTGCCGATTAATGACTATCAGGTAAAACCACCGATGTTTGAATAATAAGTCATTTTTTGTCATTATCTAAACAGTGTGTTCTATAAATAATAATTAACATTTGCGCAATTAAATGGTATATTGAATCTGGAAACCGTTGTTTTATTTCGATTATATAAAGAAGAGAAAATGGATTATCAAAGAATCAAATACTTTTTGGAAGCGGCACAATGCTTGAATTTTTCACAGGCGGCAAAGAATTTGTACATAACACCGCAGTCTTTCGGAAAGCAAATTGCAATTTTGGAAGAGGAAATGGGTGTACAGTTGTTTGACAGAAGCACCAGGAAGGTAAAGTTAACCTCGAAAGGGTCGGAAATTTACGAGAGACTTTCCTACCTGGTGGAAGGCCTGGAAAAAGAATATGAAAAAATCCTCAGTGAATTACATGTAAAAAACGATGAATTAAATATCGGATTTTACGGTTCGATGCGACAAGACACCATTGCATCGCCAATTGTGGCAAACTTAATGGCAAATTTTCCGGAATATGATTTCAACATACGTCTGATGGAGTTAAAAGAACTAAGCAAAGGTCTTGAGAACGGCTCTCTGGATTTGGTTATTACAATAACGAAAGATACGGATAAATTTTGGAAGAGCTGCGAAAAAATATTATTGAAAAGCTATAAGGCGCAGGTGGTGGTTTCTTTGTACCACAAATGGAATGCAAAAGAGAAGATAACAAAAGAAGATATGATGGAATATCCTTGCGTCTCAATAGATATACCTGATATTCATAACGACAAAACCTTTAAAAAAATCCCCTGTAAAGGTATAGTTGTGGCGCCGAACTATGAAACTCTTCTGCTGATGCTGGAGCAAGGCAAGTATTTTTGCATTTTAAATGAAGAATTCGATAAAACGGATTATCGTAAGCTCAGAGCTTTTGAAATGCCTTGCGAATCCTTTAACTTCAACCTTACATTGATGTACAGTAAAAATAACAAGAAGCGAGATTTGGCAAAGGTGGCAAACTCAATAAAAGAAGAATTTGAAGGTTGAAACTTATAATTAGTAAGTTAATATGTGTTTTATTTCCAAGCGATTACTTGTTAGTATTAAATTAACAAATAATCGTTTTTTTTATTATAGAAGCTCGGCGTATTAATCGCACTCTATCACAAATATTTTGACCGAGCTTACACAATAAGGAGGAGAAAAAATGCAAACACCAAAAGAAGCATTACTCGCAAGAATGCGCGGAGAAAAATCTGATTTTGTACCTGAGTTTTATTCAACAACAAAAGATCTTGTATTTCCGGGAGATCGCTATATCGATCTTGAACACTTTGACCCTTACGGAACAGGTCCGGACGCATGGGGCGTTATGTGGACAAACCAGGGACCTGACCCTATGATTGATGGAAACACGGTTGCAAAAGACTTCAGACTTTTTGAAGATATGGAAGACTGGAAGGAACATGTACATTTCCCACCAATCGATTTCATGCCTGTTGAAGATATATTAAACGGTATGGCTCACGGAATGGGATATAATCCTGAAGAACATGCACTTTCGGTTCTTATTCTTTCAGGCCAGTTTGAAAGAATGAACGAAATGGTAGGCTTTGAAAACGCTTTATGTGCATTTTATGAATGCCCTGATGAAGTGCATGAATTCTTTGATGCAATGTGCGAATATAAACTTAAATGTATCGACCGCGCTTATAATGCGGTACATCCTCAAATTATCCATATGCATGATGATTGGGGAACAAACAACAATATGTTCTTCGATCCTGAGATTTGGAGAGAGTTCATTAAACCTAATGAAAAGAAATATGCCGACAGAATTCACGAATTGGGTATGGTATACATGCACCATTCATGCGGATTTATCGAGCAGATATTCCCGGATTTGATTGAAATAGGCGTAGATGCCATCAATCCTGTTAATGTTTGTATGGACACTGACATGATTATGGAAAAATATGCAGATAAAATAACAATTGTGGGAACAGTTGACAACCAGCTTATTGATAAAGAAAGCACAAGCGAAGAAGAAATCAGAAACGAAGTAAGAACAAAGATTGAGAAATACGGAAAATACGACAGATTTATTCCGTTTATTATTCCTGCCACACAAAGAGGATTCAAAATCTTTGTTGATGAGGCTGTAAAAACCGGAAGACAGATGGTTACAAACTAAAATTATAAGTCAATTAAAAAACTCTTCCTATATTTAATGCATAAGAAACCTGCCACTGATAATTTAAGGGTGAAAACACTACAGTGGTAGGTTTTTGCTGTAAGAAATCCAAAAGACAGCCTTGATGGTGGATAAATGTTAAGAGATTAATATAATGTTGTGCATTATTATTGACAAACAAAGTTTGGTTTAGTATAATACTTTTTGCGTCACGAGACGTAAATGAATAACGAATTGGTAGGAATTCAGAATTTTGGAGAAATACTCAAGAGGCTGAAGAGGCGCCCCTGCTAAGGGTGTAGGTCGTTCACGCGGCGCGAGGGTTCAAATCCCTCTTTCTCCGTTTTGCCTAAAGCTCGCACATATCTGTATTGATTGTGCGAAATATTTTGCCTAAAAAGCAAAAAAACAGGCGAGCTTACATTGACAATAACGGTCAAAAAGTGTTATTATAAAAGTCCACCACGAAAATTTAAAATTATTTTAAAAAAAGTGGTTGACAAAAACAAATAGTCGATGTAAACTATTCAAGCTGTCGCAAGTGAGCAGACAGTAACAACGCACATTTGATAACTAAATAATATAACCATCCCTGAAAGATTTCTTACAATAACTTTGAAAGCAGAATTTAAAATTTAAGGGGCTTCGAGCTTGCTCGAAAGACCATTAAAATTTTAAATAATATTTGCGAAGCAAATAAGAGCGAGGAAACGAAGTTTTCGAGCGCGCTTTCAAATAAGATTTTTCAGATTAAAGAACGATTCTTTAAACAACAGTGAACAAGGGATATTAGCCATGTTTAACTGAATCAGGATTTTT
>SVDN01000016.1 GCA_015057825.1 Lachnospiraceae bacterium | reverse complement strand
AGAAAGAAGAATTTTTGCAAATGCTTTGAGCAAAGATGAGTTGGAAGAAAACTTCTATTCGTCTTTGGTAAGTGACTTAAACGACACTTTGGTCAGAGCATATGTGGTAAATATTGATGATTTCAGCGTTACCCTTGCAAGCAAGGACGAGGTGGTTGACCTTCTTAACGCAGTTAAAGACAAATACGATGTTATCAACGAATTCGATGTAGATTTGGTTGAAGACGGCGACGGATATTATTCAGCAATAACTTTTGATGTGGTTCATTCGGATACAGAAGTCAACGCCGCAGCAACAAACGTATTTGCATCGATTTATTCAAGCAGTGCGGCAGACCAGCCTACGGCTGTGGAAGAAGGCTACGAAGACGGTATCATCGACCTTTCCTTTGCGGAAGATGTTGAAATTGTTGAATCTTACGTTAGCGACAAATCCATTACGGATTTGGACGATGCTATCGAGATGGTTACAAAAGAGCAGGCTCAAAAGCAAGTTTATGTTGTGCAGGAGGGCGATTGCTTATCATCAATTGCAAGCAAGTTCGACATAAGCCTTAAAGAGCTTTTGGCGGTTAACCCGGACTTCACGGAAGAGTCAATGATTAATATCGGCGACAAAGTCGTAGTAACTGTTCCGAGACCTGAGCTTTCGGTTGTGGTTAAGGAAGAAAGAACTTACGAAGAAACATACAGCGCCGATGTTCAATATGTTGAAAACGACAGCATGTTTACAAACGAAAAGAATGTAATCAGCGAAGGTACACCGGGTTACAGAAGAGTTGTAGCAGTTATTACTTATAAAAACGGTCAGGAACAGTCAAGAGAAATTATTCATCAAACTGTTCTTACGGAATCAACTCCGACTGTTATAGAAGTAGGAACAATAGTTCCGCCTACATATGTTAAACCGGTTTCCGGCGGTTCCCTCTCATCTCCTTTCGGAGCAAGATGGGGTACGGTACACAAAGGTGTTGACTGGTTTGTAGGTATGGGTACAACGGTTTATGCTTCTTGCGGCGGTACCGTTGTTCAGGCAGGTTGGAATGGTGGTTACGGATATTGCGTAACAATGCAGCATGCCGATGGTAAACAGACAAGATATGCGCATCTTAGCAGCATTGCTTGCTCGGTAGGTCAGCATTTAGATCAATACGAAGTACTTGGTTACAGCGGAAGTACCGGAGACAGTACGGGTCCGCATCTCCACTTCGAGATTATTGTAAACGGTTCACAGGTGGATCCGTTACCATTCTTATAAAATGAGCTTAATTCGGTGCGGTATGCTTATATTTAAGCGGCCGCACCGATTGTGTTATTGTATATTATTCAAGCCTTTACGCAGCAGGATGATTGTGCTATAATCAATTTGTTAATGTGGATGGGTTCCGCATAATTTGAGGTGCAAAAATTATGGAACAGTTTATTATAAAAGGCGGGAATGCATTAAGCGGTGAAGTTGAAATTAGCGGTGCAAAAAATGCAGCTTTGGCCTTGATAGCGGCAGCAATAATGACCGATGAAACGGTTACTATTGAGAATTTGCCGGATGTAAGGGATGTTAATGTTTTACTTGAGTCAATCGAGCAGATTGGCGCAACTGTAGAAAGATTAAATCCTCATTGCGTTAAAATTAACGGTAAGACAATTAAATCTACGGTCGTAGATTATGAACATATTAAAAAAATCAGAGCTTCCTATTATCTTCTCGGAGCGCTTCTCGGTAAATTCAACGAAGCGGAAGTTGCTCTTCCGGGCGGATGCAACATCGGAAGCAGACCAATCGATCAGCATTTAAAAGGTTTTAAGGCTCTCGGTGCGGATGTTGAAGTTGAATACGGTATGATTGTTACCAAAGCAGACAAATTAGTAGGCAATCATATCTATTTTGACGTTGTTTCCGTAGGAGCTACCATTAATGTTATGCTTGCGGCTGCTATGGCGGACGGCAATACAAACATTGAAAATGCTGCAAAAGAGCCACACGTCGTTGATGTTGCCAATATGCTTAACAAGATGGGCGCAAACATCAAGGGCGCAGGTACTGATGTTATCAGAATCAAAGGCGTTAAGAAATTAAAAGGTACGGATTATTCCGTTATTCCGGATCAGATTGAAGCCGGAACATATATGATGGCAGCAGCTATCACTAAGGGAAATGTTCTTATTAAAAATGTTATTCCTAAGCATTTGGAGGCTATCAGTTCAAAACTTACCGAAATCGGATGCAAAGTTGAAGAATATGATGATGCCGTAAGAGTTATAGGTGCGGAAAAAACAAAGTCAACTCATGTTAAGACTTTGCCTTATCCGGGCTTCCCAACGGATATGCAGCCTCAGATGACAGTTGCTTTGGCCTTGGCAGAAGGCACAAGTGTTGTTACGGAAAGTATTTTCGAGAATCGTTTCAAATATGTTGACGAGCTTGGAAGAATGGGCGCTCATATAAAGGTTGAAGGCAATACAGCCATTATTGAAGGTATCGAAAGATATACCGGCGCAAGCATTATCGCTCCCGATTTAAGAGCCGGAGCAGCTTTGGTTGTTGCGGGTCTTGCAGCGGAAGGCTATACAACCGTTGAAGATATTAAATATATCGAACGCGGTTATGAGAGAATGGATGAAAAACTCAGAAGCCTCGGAGCGCAAATTGAAAGAGTTAATTCCGAAAAAGATATTACGAAATTTAAACTGAAAGTAGTTTAAAAATATAAGTGGTTTGTTTAATAAAAAGCCTCGCTGAAATCAGCGAGGCTTGAATTTTTGTTTATTGAATTAAACCAGTGATATTATTTTAAGGTTTGTGTTTTTGGCAAGATCGATGAAATCACCTTCGTTGGTTTGAACAACCGGTCTCGAAAGCCAATTGCTGTTCATCAAAACGACTTTCGCAGTGCTTCCGTTGCTTAAAAGCACGGTATTTGCGGAGTACGTCTTGGAAAATCTTTCCAAAAATTCACAGACAAGTTTTTGATCGTATTTGTTACGTCCCTCCGATTCCAATACATCCACAACGTCGAAAGGGCTTAAAGGCTCTCTGTAGGAGCGCTTTGAAGTCATGGCATCGTAGATATCGGCAATGGCAACGATTTTTGAGAAGTCATCGATATCATTTGTTTCAAGACGACTCGGATAGCCGCTTCCGTCACATCTTTCGTGGTGGTTGAGAGCGCATCTGGCAACCGCCTCATCAAAACCTTTTGCCTTTAAGAGCTTATATCCCAAGGTTGTATGTGTTTGAACTATGGCATATTCGGAAGGTGTGAGCTCCCCCGGTTTGTTTACTATATCCGGATCGATAAGAAGCATGCCTATATCATGCAAAGCACCACAGACCGAAAGTACGCCGATTTGATTTTTGTCATAACCCAACCATTTGGCGAAAGTCATACACAACATGGAAACATTCATGCTATGACGATATATGGAGTCGTTAACATCATGCATGTTGTTCATTATATCGAAAAAATGAAGGGAGTTTCTTGTCTGCTTCATAACTTCGTATGTGGAATGAAGAAGTTCGCTTATATCCGGGTTTGAATCGGCATCCACAAAGGAATTTAAAAAACTTTTAAAACGATCCGTTGCTTCGGAATAATTATTTTTAAATTGTTTAAACTCAGGTGTTTTCTTAACGATTTCGGAATTAAATACCGTAACGGCAGGCTCAAGTTCGGGCATTTTCACCGCCAGCTCAAGAATACCGTATGTTAAAAGACGATCGATAATTTGCTCATTCAAAACACAATCCTTCGGAACAACCAACTGATCCAAAGTGTTATAAGTGTTGTTTGCACAAATCATGCCGGGTTCGAGATCCCGGACAGGAATCCTTTTAATAACCATAATACCATCCTCCATATAAACTATTAGCAACCCCTAGGAAACATTATACACTATGGCATGCTTACTAACAATGGAAAATAATTTTTGTATTTTAAAAAATCAAAAGTTTTCGGATATACATTTTTGACAAAGTGTAGCATTATAATTGACTTTCAAATTTAAGTAGTGTAATATGAACAAAGCGTGAAAAGGACAATGTCTCATTATACTAATTATTAGTGGAGATGACATATTACAGTACTTTTAAGGAGGAAAACGATGGAAAAACGTTTATTCACATCAGAGTCAGTAACAGAAGGACATCCTGACAAAATCTGTGATAACATTTCAGATGCTATCTTGGATGCAATTATGGAACAGGATCCAAACAGCCGTGTTGCTTGCGAAACATGCACAAACACAGGTTTCGTAGTAGTAATGGGTGAAATCACAACACAAGCACAGGTAGATTACCAGTCAATCGTAAGAAAGACAGTTTGCGATATAGGATATGATTCGTCAGACAAAGGTTTTGACGGAAATACATGTGGTGTTTTCGTAGCACTCGACAAGCAGTCTGCAGATATTGCTATGGGTGTTGACAAAGCTTTGGAAGCTAAAGAAAACACAATGTCAGATGACGAAATCGAAGCAATCGGTGCAGGCGATCAGGGTATGATGTTTGGTTTTGCAACAAACGAAACAGATGACTTCATGCCATACCCAATCTCACTTGCTCACAAACTTGCTCTTAAATTAACAGAAGTTAGAAAGAACGGTACATTACCATACCTTCGTCCGGACGGAAAAACACAGGTTACTGTTGAGTACGACGAAAACGACAAACCAATCGCTTTGGATGCGGTTGTTCTTTCAACACAGCATGCTGAAGATGTTACTCAGGAAAAGATTCACGAAGATATTAAGAAATACGTTTTCGATCCTGTTCTTCCAAAAGAACTTATCAAAGACGATACAAAATTCTTCATTAACCCAACAGGACGTTTCGTTATCGGCGGTCCTAACGGCGACAGCGGTTTAACAGGTAGAAAAATCATCGTTGATACTTACGGCGGATATGCTCGTCACGGCGGCGGTGCTTTCTCAGGTAAAGACTGCACAAAGGTTGACCGTTCAGCAGCTTACGCAGCAAGATACGTTGCTAAAAACATTGTAGCAGCAGGCCTTGCTGATAAATGCGAAATCCAGCTTTCATACGCTATCGGTGTTGCTCACCCAACATCTATCATGTGTGAAACATTCGGAACAGGTAAACTTTCAGAAGAAAAACTTGTTGAAATCATCAGAGAAAACTTTGACTTAAGACCTGCAGGTATCATCAAGATGCTTAACTTAAGAAGACCTATCTACAAACAGACTGCAGCATACGGTCACTTTGGTAGAAACGATCTTAACCTTCCTTGGGAAGAACTTAACAAAGTTGATGCTCTTAAAAAATATTTATAATTAATACACAGGCGGTGTCGGATTGACGCCGCCTTTTTTGCGTTGTATTGATAATATTTGTTTTTAATCGGTCGTTTAATTAAAACAAGTTGTGAAAATATCTGTTTTCAACCTGTCGTTTCGTCATGAATAACTAATGAAAATCAAATTTAGTCAGTGGCAGTGGGCACCAGGACTCCGTCACCCTACGGGTGCCACCTCGTGCCATTGTTCGCAAACGGCTCGCATTCGACATCCTGTCTCAGGCTCGCCTGATTTGAACGTCCTGTCCAAATCTTGCTGGGAATCAAGATTTTCAAAGTTATTCTATGACTTCACTTTATGGTGTGAAAAGCAGATATTTTCAAACTTGTTTTAAATTTTACGCTTTTGTTAAAAACAAATATTATCTTACAGCATCTAACGGCGACAGCTAGCGATAAGTGCGCCTTGTTAGGCATTTATTATTCTAATTTTAATAACGGAATAGAATGATTAAGCAATTAGAGCAGATATCCATTGGGATATAATTATTTTTAGTAGAAATAACCCGTATCATATTATATAATTTTTTAAGAACTATTTATGAAGCGAGACGAAGTATGAATATCAATTTACCCGAGGCAGTGGAAAATATCATAGAGACATTGGATAAAGCCGGTTTTGAAGGCTTTATTGTTGGTGGATGCGTTAGGGATGCTTGTCTTGGTGTGGAGCCGAAGGACTGGGATATTACAACATCTGCAAAGCCGGAAGAGGTTAAGGCTCTTTTTAAAAGGACTATTGATACGGGCATTGAGCATGGTACCGTTACCGTTATGATTGAAAGGCAAGGTTATGAAGTGACCACTTACAGGATTGACGGTAAATACAAGGATGGTCGTCATCCGGAGGAGGTTGTGTTTACTCCTTCTTTGGAAGAGGATTTGAAAAGACGTGACTTTACGATCAATGCCATGGCATATAATGAAAGCGCAGGCTTGGTGGATTTGTACGGAGGCATGGACGACCTAAAGGCCAAGCGGATTCGATGTGTCGGGGATGCGGCTCAAAGATTTAGGGAGGATGCTTTAAGGATTCTTCGTGCCCTTAGATTTTCGGCGCAATTGGGCTTTGATATTTCAGAAGAAACAAAAAGCGCCATTTTGGAAATCAAGGAAAATCTTAAGCTTATCAGTAAAGAAAGAATTAGAGAGGAATTAAATAAGCTTCTTTTATCCGATGAGCCGGAAAAAATCAGCCTTGTGCATGACTTTGCTTTGGCAGGGATTATTTACGAAAACGGTGGAAAACCGGTTATTTTTCCAAGCGAGTGTGGGGATAAAATGTTATCCGCTCTTAAAGCGTCGGCTAAAATTAAAGAGCTTCGTTGGTCTATTTATTTAAACAGCTTAAGCGGTGAGGAGGCAAATGTTTTTATGCGCGCCCTTAAGTTTGACAACAAAACAACTGCCACGGTTAAGAAACTTTGTGCATTTTCGGACGTAAAGATAGATTGCGAAGAAATCAGCGTAAAACACATGATTCAAAAAGTAGGCTTAAGCGAGTTTGATTTATTGATTGCTTTACAAAATTTACTTGGCTTTTGCGATGATACGACAGCCGGGGCTTTGATGGATATTAAGGAAAAAATTGTCAAGCGCGGGGATGCCTTGTTTTTGAAGGATCTTAAAATCAACGGCAGCGATCTTTTGGAATGTGGCATAAAAAAAGGCGAGAATATCGGTAAAATGCTGGAGCTTTTACTGGAAAAAGTTGTGGAAGATTACAGCTTGAATGATAGGGAAAAATTATTTAAAATTGTAGATGAACTTAAAGAAGACTTATAAAAGACGGCATTTTGAAAATGCGTAAAAATGCCGATTTAGAGAGGTTTGTTATGGGCAAAAAACATTTGATTGCCGTTATGCTTTTTTCGCTTGCGGTTTTGGCCCTTATGGGTGGATGCGAAAACAAAAAAAAGAAGGCGACTCTTACCGACGGCTCATCCATTGCCGCATTGTACGGAGACAAGAGCGATGACGATACAAAGAAGAAGCTTAAAGAATCGTCTGTTTATGAGAATTTGGCTGTTTTGGTCAATGCGGATACCACAAATAAGGAAGTGTCCCTTAAATTTCTTGCAACGGGAAAGACAGAGATTATGTCTTACACCGGCGGAACTTCGGTTCTCAGCAAATACGACAACGATCTCACCATGGGTCAGCTTGACCTTGGGGTAATTGTGGAAGCTTATTATAAAAGCGGAACGCAAAAACTTACAGAGATTAAGGAATATAAAGACGCTTGGTCTATCGACAAAAGCAACAGCTTTAGCTTATATGCCGAGGACAGCGCAATCAAGGTTGGCCAGACAACTTATTCCATTGAGGAAGATGCAAGCATTATTTCCGAAGGAAAGCTTGTTAAGTTAGACTCAATCAATCCTGTGGATACTTTAACAATATATGGCATAGGAAATGCCGTATATTCCATCAATATAGATTTGGGACACGGTTTTGTTGAGCTTGAAAACCAGGATTATTTCATCGGCGGTCTTATTGAATTCGGACCTAAGATTATCAAGCAAATCGATGCAAATATGACTGTTGCCGTGCCGGAAGGTAGCTATACGGTTACCGCCACAAAGGGTGAAACCACAGGACAGACGGAAATAACGGTTCTCAGGAACGAAACCCAGCAGCTTGATGTAGGCGCTCTTCAGGGCGAGGCGGTTGAAAAGGGTAGCATCAAGTTCAGCATTGAGCCGGCAAATGCTACATTGTACGTTGATGGTACAAAGAAGAACGCTAACGATATTATCAGTCTCTCATATGGTAGACATACGGTTATTGTTTACTGCAGCGGTTACAAGACCTATTCGGAGATAATTGAGATTAATTCCAATTACGTTGATAAGGCAATTACCATGACGGTGCAGGAAACCGAAAGCACCACGGCCAAGGAAACAACGACCAATAAAGAGACAACAACTACGAAGAAATAAAAGGCTCTTTATCAAGCCTTTTGCAGAATATTGACTATCAGGCGACACTTAAGATGTGTCGCCTTTTCTATGCTTTAATTAATATTTGTTTTTAAACCGGTCGTTCGATTAAGAACAAGTTATGAAAATATCTGTTTTCAACCTGTCGTTTCGTCATGAATAACTAATGAAAATCAATAGAGTTTGTATAAAGAGTTCGCAAACGGCTCGCATTCGACATCCTGTCTCAGGCTCGCCTGATTTGAACGTCCTGTTCAAATCTTGCTGGTGTTTAAAGATTTTCAAAGTTATTCTATGACTACACTTTATGGTGTGAAAAGCAGATATTTTCAAACTTGTTCTTTGCTCTCACTAGTTTGCTTTAAAACAAATATTTATTACAGCATAATAACGGCGACACAATGCGAACTTTCGCCCGATAGTCACTTTTATTGTGACAATCTTGACTGCGAGCCGCTTTTACGTAAAAGGCAACTTAGGTTTGAATTTAAATGGTATCTTGTTTAGATTTGTACATAAAAAGGAGTAGCATGATTACAATACAAATCGCTACTCCTTATTTTTGCGGATACTCACTTTTGATGTTACTCGCTCCGGATATATAATCAACGGAAACATTATAATACTTTGCAAGAATTAAAAGATTATCTATTGGAATCCTTGTTTTCCCACTCTCATAGTCCGAATAAGTTCGTTGTCCTATATTCAACAAATCTGCAACCTTCTGTTGCGTCAAAGAATTATCTTCTCGAATTTCTCTGATTCTCTCATTATACTTCATCATAATACCTCGTGTAATAATTATAAGGTTAGAGACGATAAAACTTGACTTTTAGAGTTATAAACTCTAAACTGTTTATAATAAGGAGGCTTTTATTTATGAAAAAAATTATTACACTCATTTTGGCAAGTTTTACAGTGTTTGGTCTTTTAACAGGTTGCAATTCAGGTCTTTCCAATCATAAAGTTGGTGAAACTGTAGAAACGAACATTTTTAATATTACATTAAATGATGCAAAATTTTCTGACAGTATTTTAATTGGTCATATTAATTGGCTTGGGCTTGGCGATAAGGACGTTATAGATATTTGTTCGGAAAAAGATGAATTTTTTACCGCTACTGATGAGCCATTAGTTAATGAATCCGGAGCTTCGCTTGCAGATATTAAAGGTTTTGGATATGGCTTTGGTCCCGAAAAAAATAATACTGAAGATACATATCTTTGGTATGATATTGAATTTCAATATACAGGAAAGGAGCAAGATATTACCGGAGTAACTAAGCTAGCACCAAAGGTTTATTACAAAGACTATACATTTGATACAAATTATGTTTCTATGTTTAGAACAAAAACGGATGGTAATATATCGGATTGGGGATACTTTGATTCGGATTTAGATGGATCAATTACGGCCGAACAATTTAAATTGAATAGTTTACTCTGGTCCGGTGGACAAATGGAGCCGCTAACACAAAAAACATACGAAGTAAGAGGCATTATACGTATCCCGAAAACTGCCGCAGAAGACAAAGATGAAAAAATCATTTTATCTATCTATGATGCTAACTTTATTGTTAATTAATCTAAATGTTTTTTCATTAGGAGGAGAAATAATTGAAATATCAATACTTTTTAAATAAAAGCTCAAAGAAACTACACAAAATAAACGGATGTTGCCATTCCAAAGCAGTGCCTTCAGATGCAAAAAAAAATAAAACATTGGATGATGCATTAAAGGAAAATACTCGATACATGTCACATTGTAAATTATGTTTCAGAGAAACAGAGGAAGCAAAAATTCTTTTGACAAATTAATGCAGTTTTTGAGTTGATTCATAAACATATAAAGAATATAATTGCCTATCAGGCACGCTATCATATTTGGTCGCCGTTGGCATGCAGTGAATATAATATTTGCTTTTAGAAACCATAAAGTGAGATTTTAGAACAAGTTAGAAAATCTCTGTAAATTAGCAAGGATTGGACAGGACGTCCAATCCAAGCGAACACTGAGCCCGGATGGCGAATGTTCGCTGTTTGCGGATTGTCTAAGATACATAAGTTGATTTTCTTTACTTGTTCTTAATCGAACGATAGGTTTCAAAACAAATATTATATTCATGCATAGCGAAGGCGACACATTAACTATGAAACGTAGACGGATAGGCAATTTATATTTTGCATAGAGATGATTCAACAAAGAAAAAGCGACAGACCATGTCTGCCGTTTTTTCTTTGGGTTTTAGATTTATTAAGTATTTCTGGATAACGTGTGTTAGGCTGTGTATTCTTCGAAAGATTTTACTACAGCGTCATATGTCTGCTGACATATTTCAGGAAGTTCGCCGCCGAATGCTTTGGCAGCTTCTTCGTAGCCTTTTTTGAAGGCGTCCAACATTGCAGGCATCTTGCTCGAATCGCCGCCGGTTAAGGCTTTTGCGAAGGAGAAGATTCTGTCTGAGGTTTGTTTTACACCCCAGTATCCGTCTTCGGATATTTCTTTTGCTGCTTCTTCGGCAGCTTCTTTTAAGGATTTTTTACCGTTTAAAATATCGGTAATTGTCTGATTGTATTTATCAATTGCGCCGCGCTGTTCGGAAATCATATTTCTTACCATTTCCGAGAAACGGCCGTCTATTTGATCTTTGCTTTGTTTAATCAAAAGACTTGCATCAATTTTATTTGCTGATTTTTCATATACAACGCCAACATCGTTCTTCTTGGCATCGTCATGCTTTTCAGCGGATTTTGCGTTTGTTTTGTATGCGTCCGTGCTGTAAATCGAATTAGAAACCGAATTAATATCCATATTTATACCCTCCTTGGTAAAAAATGCACTATCTATTTCTACATACTTTATATCGGCATAGTTTAGCAAATACTTTAGGTATTAAATAAAAAACAATTTCTGCCATAAAGTATTGATTTTAGAACAATTTAACAGTATAATGTATACATGATGGGAAGTGTTGCAAATTGGACAGTATGAAGCTTAAGGCATACGGAAAAATTAATCTTGGTCTTGATGTCGTAAGAAGAAGAGAAGATGGCTATCATGAAGTTAAAATGATTATGCAGACGGTTAACATTTATGACAGAATCTTCATTAAAAAGAACGACAGCGGCGAGATTAAAATCAAAACAAATCTTTTCTATTTGCCAAATAACAGCGACAATATTATGTATAAGGCAGCTAAGCTTTTGTTTGATGAATTTGGGATAACAAAAGGCCTGGACATAAATTTGCAGAAAAATATTCCCGTGTCGGCAGGCATGGCAGGCGGAAGTACGGACGCGGCAGCGGTTATGTTTGGCATTAATGTAATGTTTAGGCTGGGACTTTCCATAGAAGAGCTTATGGAGCATGCGGTTAAGATAGGCGCGGATGTTCCGTATTGTTTGCTTCGTGGGACGGCATTGTCGGAAGGAATTGGGGAGAAACTTACAAGACTGTCTCCTCCGCCGAATTGCTTTATAGTCATTGCAAAGCCGGGATTTGGCGTTTCCACAAAACATGTCTACCAAAACCTTAATCTTGACGGACTTGAAAGACATCCGGATATAGACGGGCTTATGGAGGCAATAAAGAACAAGGACCTTAAAAAAATGTCCGAAAAAATGGAAAATGTTTTGGAAACGGTTACTGCCAAAGAACATCCGGAAATCGACCGATTAAAACAGCTGATGGTTGAATGCGGCGCATGCGTTTCTCTCATGAGCGGCAGCGGACCTACGGTATTCGGCCTGTTTGAAAAGAAGGAAGATGCTAACAAGGCAAAGGAAATCATTGTTTCAAAAAAACTTGCAAAGCAGGTTTTCGTAACAAGATTTTTCAACATCTAGTTAAGGCTTAATTTAATGATAAAACACATGGTTTATGGAATTTAAAGGAGTGAGATCATGAAATTAGAGTTGGATATGAATGAATATTTACCACTTAGAGACGTTGTGTTTAAAACTCTCAGAGAGGCTATTATAAAAGGAGATTTGGCCCCAAATGAAAGGCTTATGGAAATTAAGCTTGCAAATATGTTGGGTGTAAGCCGTACTCCGGTAAGAGAGGCAATCAGAAAGCTGGAGCTTGAAGGTCTTGTTATTATGAATGCAAGACGCGGCGCGGTTGTTGCCCCGATTACAAAAGAAGATTTAATAGATGTTCTTGATATCAGAAGAGCAATGGAAAGACTTGGTGTAGAGCTTGCCTGTCAGAAAATCACAAAAGAAGAGATTGCTCTTTTGAAAAAGAAAAATACCGAAATTGAAAAAGCCGTTGAAGAAAACGATGCTCAAAAAATAGCCGATTTGGACGTTGAATTCCATGAAATCATTAATAACTCAACCAAAAACAAGAGACTGATAAATATTATCAACGGTCTTAAAGAGCATATTTACAGATACAGACTTGAATATATCAAAGATATAAAGGTTAAAGAAAAAATTATCGAGGATCACAAGCGTATAATCGAGGCAATCGAAAGCAACGATCCGAAACGTGCAAAGAAGGAAATTAAGAACCATATCGATGTCCAGGAGAAATTCATTTTGGATCATTTGGATGATAAATAGAATGGCAGGGGATGGCTGTCGCCATAAAATCAAAAAATAAAAATCGACCTCGCAAGTAAACTTGCAGGTCGATTTTATTTTCCGATTTTCAGGCTTGTAGCTTAACCGAAGTATCGATCGTAAAGACCTTTGAAGGCTTTGCCGTGGCGTGCTTCGTCTCTTGCCATTTCATGTACTGTGTCATGGATTGCATCAAGATTTGCTTCTTTAGCGCGTTTTGCAAGGTCTGCTTTTCCTGCTGTTGCGCCATTTTCGGCATCGATTCTCATCTCTAAGTTTTTCTTTGTGCTGTCTGTTATTACTTCACCTAAAAGTTCAGCGAATTTTGCAGCATGTTCTGCTTCTTCATAAGCAGCTTTCTCATAGTAAAGACCTACTTCAGGATAGCCTTCTCTGAATGCTACTCTTGCCATTGCAAGGTACATACCTACTTCTGAACACTCTCCCGTAAAGTTGTCTCTTAAATCTTTAAGAATATCTTCGCTAACACCTTTAGCTACGCCTACTACGTGCTCTGCTGCCCATGTCATTTCGCCTTCCTGCTTATTGAATTTGCTTGCAGGTGCTTTGCAAATAGGACAGGCTTCAGGTGGATTATCTCCTTCGTGAACATAACCGCATACACTACATACATATTTTGCCATAATAATGACCTCCTTCATTTATATTTATTAATAATTAACGCTGCTACCTTTCTATTGTAGCTTGTAATTATTAACATTTTCCGATTAAATCGTGAATAATTTATTAATTTTGCTCTGCTTGCGTTTCCGGCTCGGACTTAATGTACTTTTCCGACAGTCTCGTTACCGCCGCTTCTGCGTAGCTTAAATAGTCGTTTTCGCTGCTGTTTTCGGAAGAAAGGGCCGTTGCTACCGCAGCATCAATTTCCTCGTCGCTTAAAAGCAAATATTTCTTCAAAGCCTTATGGTATTCTTCTTTAAATGCCTCGCAAGCCGCTTCTTCTCCGTATTGATAGCCCGCTTCTTCAAGTTTTTCTATTTCAGCCAATGTTTCAAAACAAACCTTTATATCGAAACTTATAAGATCGGGACTTATGGTGTATAAAGTATCTTCCTTACTCATTACGTCAAAATCTTTTTTAAGGGAAGAAATCTGCCAGGTTTTTCTGCCGTAAAGCCCGTCAACCACATTGTATTTTGCGTAGGCTACATCATAATCCAAGTTTTCCAAGTATTCGCCCATGGCCTCGTAATCCTCATTTTGATAATACTTTTCAAGCTTTTCAATGTTTGCCGATGATGCGTTCTCCTGCTTATCCTTGGCATATTTTGATATACAAAAGATTGCCACAAGCAAAGCAACGAAAACTATAAGAATGATAAGAGAGAGCTTAATTGCCGAAAACTTTTTTGCTTTCTTTGGCTTCTTCTTAGGCTTTTCTTCTTCCCAATCGTCGTCTTTGACTTCTTTTACTTTTTTGACTTCGACTTTTGGTTTACTTATCGTTCTTTTTGTTTTTCTATGATTTTCCGTTCCACAGTGTGGGCATATTATTAAGTTGTCGCTAAAAGTTTTACCACACTTCCTGCATACCATAGCTTAAACTAACCTTTTCCAAAAATTTCATCTATTGCACTAACATAAATACATAATAACATTTTTTGTTTATTGTAGCAATTTCTAACTGTGATTTTTCTTGTGATTTTTTAATAAAAATGCTAATATCCTATTTGGTAATTTAAATAGTTCTAAGGAGGAAATAAAGAAAGTATTTCCGGTTTAATTTAAAATTATAAGAAAAATAAAAATAATAACAATTTCTGTTAATTTTTTTGCATTTCTAAAGTATTTTCCCCAAAACAACATTTTTAATACAATTCAACCAATAAAAGATATAAAAATTTTTCAAGTTTAAACATATCCAGCGCAATTATTCAAGTTATCCGTCTCATAAAATATTCATATAAGAATAAATTATATTTTGAGGAGGTAACTTTATGGATTTAAAAGAAATTAGTTTGGCGGTTCAAAAAGGAAAAAGAAAAGATGTTAAAGCCTTGGTTGAACAGGCTCTTTCAGAAGGCATGGAAGTGCAGGACATTTTGGATAATGGTCTTATTTCGGCAATGAATGTGGTTGGTGAAGATTTTAAAAACAATAAAATCTACGTTCCCGAAATGTTAATGTCGGCAAGAGCAATGACGGCAGGTGTGGATATTCTCTCACCGCTTATGAGCCAGTCGGGTGTTAAAGCAATCGGTACGGTAGTTATAGGTACCGTAAAGGGCGACTTGCACGATATAGGAAAGAACTTGGTTGCCATGATGATGAGAGGTAAAGGTATTACCGTATATGATGTGGGAACGGATGCACCGCCCGAAAGATTTATCGAAAAGGCAAAAGAGGTTAATGCCGACATTATTTGTTTATCGGCTCTTTTAACAACAACAATGCCCGCAATCACAGACGTATTGGATGCTTTAAAAGCAGACGGCTCTCGCGAAAAATATTATGTAATGATCGGTGGTGCGCCTGTTACTCAGGCTTTTGCGGACCAGGTAGGCGCGGATGCTTATACCGCAGATGCAGCAACGGCAGCGGAAGTTGCGGAAAGCTATCTTTCAAATAAATAGGAGGAGTTATTTATGGGAATTGAATTTACAAAATTAGCATATGACAGCATTGATGATTTTGTTTACGGTGTTGCTAAAAAACCCGTAACATGCAAAAACGGCATGGTAATCGGTGGGGGCACGCTCTATCCGGAAGTTAACTTTACACTTCCTGCAATGAATGCAACCGAAGAGACATTGCCGGAAGCAAAAAGAATTTATAAAGAAATAATTGACGGCGTTTTAAAGAAAGCTCACGAGCTTCATGCGGAGGGATTGGTTATTGAGTTTGAGACACTTCCTCAGTACACGGAACATCCGGAATGGGGTATCGAAATACATAAAATCCTTAGAGATACTATGTATGAATATGAAAATAAATACGGTTTAAAGAGCGTTATCAGAATGACTCCTAACGATCTTCGTGAAATGAACAGACCGCCTATTATGAGGCACGGCGAATATTGGGATACAATGGTAAAAGTTTTTGAACAAACCGCAAAAGACGGTGCGGACATTTTGGCCGTTGAATCCACAGGCGGAAAAGAGATAAATGACGAAGCTATTGTAAATGCGGACATCAGAACATCTGTATTTGCTCTTGGTTGTTTAGGCGCAAGAGATATGAAATGGCTCTGGACCAACATTTCTCAGATAGCTAAGGAAAACGGAGCAATCGCAGGTGGCGACTCATCTTGCGGTTTTGCAAATACTTCAATGGTTTTGGCTGAACAAGGATTTATTCCAAAAGTTTATGCAGCCACAATGCGTGCGATGGTAACTCCGAGAGCCTTGGTTGCCATCGAAAACGGCGCTGTTGGCCCAAGCAAAGACTGTGCATATGAAAACGTATACTTGAAAGCAATCACAGGTACACCGATTGCCCTTGAAGGAAAGACAGCAGCCTGCGCTCATTTCAGCCCTATCGGTAATATTGCGGCTTATGCAGCAGACCTTTGGAGTAACGAGTCTGTACAGCAGGTTAAACTTCTTAGCGGTTTTGCACCTGTTGTATCAACCGAGCAGTTGATATACGATTGCCGTTTGATGAATAAGGCTGCCGAAAAAGGCCACAGAAACTTAATGCGCGACTTGCTTATTGAGTCGGATGCTTATCTTGACCCTCAGGCATATATTCTTAAACCTGATGTTGTATTTGAAATATCAAAAGAAATCGTAAAAACTCAGGATCCGTTTACACGTACGTTAAATACGGGTAAACTTGCTCTTGAAATTTTGCAAAGAGGCGTTGATAAAGGCGAGCTTAAGATGGACGAAAGAGAGCTCGGATGGCTCGACAGACTCAGAGACCAGCTGGATGATATACCTGAAGATGAAGAAGAATTCATTGCTGAAATGAATGATGAAATTGAGGAAGGTAAATACCGTCCGGAGGAATATGGATTATAAAATCAGTGTTGATTTACTTGCCGGATTCAAAGGATCCGGCAAGACTTCTTTTATAAACAAACTTGCCGGATATGTGTGGAGCAAAGAAAAAACATTATTCATTCAAAATGAAACAGGTATTGAATCTTTAAGTATTAATAATATAAAGGGTAATTGGAAGGCAGAAGAAATAACAGGTGGTTGTATTTGTTGTACCGGCAATGCTTACTTGGAGACAACAATAGAAAAGGCGGTAAAGGAGTACAGACCCCAAAAAATAGTGCTGGAACTTGCTCAAACAGCTAACATTAGAGACGTTTACGATTTGATTTTAAAAATCAAATCTGCAGATTGCTATATAAATAGATTATTTTATATAATAAATGCAGCTGACTTTTATAAAAGAATGTTTATATCCGAGATTTTTCTAAAGGATCAGTTGGCTATTGTTCCGCTTGTGGTTTTAAACAGAAGCTTAAAACTTTCCGAAGAAAAAACCGAAGAGATTATCGGCTTCCTAAAAAGTGCGAATTCGCAAATAGAGATTGTAAACGATTGTTTTGAAGAACCTACATCTCCGCTGCTTGATAAGCTGTTGTTAATGAGCGAATTTAAGGGCATTAAAGATAAAAAAAGCCCAAAATCTTTTACAAATCTGGGCTTTAAATACTCTGATTTTATTAATAATTAGAACGACGATATTGTTTAGGCGTCATCCCTGTATGGGCTTTAAACACATTTGAGAAGTAGCTGTGGCTGTCGAAACCGAGGGCCATGGCTATTTCCGTTAATGAGAGATTTGTAGCCGACAAAAGATGTTTTCCTTCGTCAATTCTTTTTTTGATTATGTATGATGAAAAAGTCATATTTAACTCTTTTTTAAATAAATATGAAAAATATGCGGAATTTAAACCGACGTAATCGGCTACTTCTTTTTGAGTGATTACATTACAGTAATTTTTTTCGATATATCTGAGAGCTTTCTTTATTGAAGGGGACTTAATCGAATCCAACCTGGAAAAGGCGATGTCAATAAATTTCTCAACAATATCCAAAAGAAGGTAGGATAAATCCGTTAGGGTTTTTGTATAGGCAATGGTATGCAGTGCGTCATCGGTAATTTGGTAAATTCTTTCTTTGTCAGCTTCCTTTTCTACAAGGGCTCTGGACATTAAAGCGATAAGTTCGATTGATCTGGATTTGATAATTTCGGTATTGTTTCCGGATGCGTAATATATTTGACCAAGGAGGTTGGTTAATATAGATGATGCAAGCTCTTTATCACCTTTTAAGACCGTATCAACAAGCTGATTTTCTATGTCGTGACGAATGCCGGTTAATTGAGGTGTGTTTTTGATTAATTGGATATATTCGCCGATTTTAGCCTGCTGCGCTTGTTTGCCGTTTTGGAGGTTTTGGAAATATCCTATATTATTATCAAGCTTGGAAACAAGTAGCTTTAACAATTTGGAAATATATCTGGTGCGGGATGTGTCGATGATATCAACCTGATTAGCGTAACGGAATAAACGGGCTCTTAAAGGCACATCTATATCATTGCTTTTCACAATATCATCTATTAAATCCATACTTATATAATCTAAGGATAAAGGACCTGCTAAAACATATGCTTCTACTTTTGCCTGTATCCAAACCGGAGTTGCAATACACACAAGACCACCATGACAGCCGAAAATATAGCTGTCACCCAGGGAAGCACATTCATCAAATGCGGATTTATGAGATTTTTGGCAGTTATCGGTTTGGTTGCATTCATTACATAAAAATTCACAATATGAACAGGAATCTCCGAAGTTTGCAAAAACATCCCCTTTTGAATCCGCTACTTGAAGATTAAGCTCAGTAACATTATAAAAACAATTTAAGGAATCTATTAATTGTTCTTTCCATCCCATACGCACACCTAAACAAACTAAAATACTATGTTGATATAATTATACAACATAAGCCCATAAAAAAGAAGTATGGAATGTATGTAAATTTCTATAAAGCAAAAGACGCCGCATAAGCGACGCCTTCCGCAATAGGTAATATTAGTAAGTCTATTGACTAGTTGCCATTAACTGTTCTCTTAACATATGATGTATGGAGAATCTCATGAGCCTTATGGCTGTTTGGTTTTTCGAAATATTCATCATAAAGTTTCTGAATATCCGGATTGTTATGACTTCTTCTAAGCTCGTAAGCTTCATCATAATCGTAAAGAGCTTTTGCACGAAGAGCTTTGATATCAACAAAGTTACGTACACTTGCAGGCTGCTGAGGCTGACCACCACCGTTTACGCAACCGCCAGGGCAGCACATAATTTCGATGAAGTGATAGTTAGCTTCGCCGCTCTTAACACGTCTTAAAATTTCGTTTGCGTTCTTAAGACCTGAAGCAACTGCGATGTTAATATCCATTCCGTTAACATTGATTGTAGCTTCTTTGATACCGTCTGTACCACGAACCTGTTTGAAGTTGATTGCATCACCTTCAAGCTCTGTATTTGTAAGTGCGAAGTAAGCTGTACGAAGAGCAGCTTCCATAACACCACCTGTAGCACCGAAGATAACAGCGGCACCTGTTGAACGTCCAAGCGGATCGTCAAATTTCTCATCAGGGAGATTTAAGAAATCAATACCCTGTTTCTTAATCATTCTTGCAAGTTCACGTGTTGTGATTGCAATATCAACATCAGGAACACCTGCAGCTGACTGATCAGGACGACCGATTTCAAATTTCTTTGCTGTACAAGGCATAATTGAAACAGAAACAATCTTCTTAGGATCGATATTGTTCTTTTCTGCATAGTATGTCTTGATAACGGCACCCATCATCTGCTGAGGTGATTTACATGTTGAAATGTGATCAAGCATATCAGGATGATAGTGTTCGCAATATTTAATCCAGCCCGGTGAGCAAGATGTAATAAGTGGTAATACACCACCGTTGTTTACTCTGTCAAGTAATTCGTTAGCTTCTTCCATGATTGTTAAGTCAGCTGAGAAGTTTGTATCGAATACTTTGTCAAAGCCTAATCTACGCATTGCTGCAGCCATTTTACCTTCAACACCTGTTCCGATAGGAAGACCGAATTCTTCACCGAGACCTGCTCTTACAGAAGGAGCTGACTGAACAATAACGATTTTTTCAGGATCTGCGATAGCATCGAAGATTTGCTGAGTATGATCTTTTTCGTAAAGTGCACCTGTAGGACATACATTGATACACTGACCGCAAGATACACAGCTTGTTGAACCAAGACCCATGTTGAATGCGCTACCGATATTTGTAGCGAAACCACGCTCGTTTGGTCCGATTACGCCGATACCCTGAACCTTTTCACAAACAGCTGAGCAGCGTCTGCAAAGGATACATTTGTTGTTATCACGAATCATGTGTGGTGCACTGTCATCGAGTTCGTAATGAGGTCTTTCTCCATCGTAGAAAGCTTCATCTTCGATACCGTATTCACGGCAAAGCTGCTGTAATTCACAGTTTCCGCTACGTACACATGATAAGCATTTTCTATCATGATTTGATAATAATAACTGAAGATTTCTTCTTCTTGAAGCAATAACCTTAGGTGTGTTTGTGAATACTTCCATACCTTCGTTTACAGGGTAAACACAGGCTGTAACAAGTGTTCTTGCACCTTTTACTTCAACTACGCACATACGACAAGCGCCAATTTCGTTAACATCTTTTAAGTAACAAAGGGTTGGGATGTCGATGTTTGCAAGTCTTGCAGCTTCAAGGATAGTTGAACCTGCTGGTACTTCATAATCAGTACCGTTTATTTTAATATTTACAGTAGACATTTTAAGCTCCTCCTTACTTATTCTTTAACAATTGCGCCAAACTTACAGTTGCTCATACATACGCCACACTTGATACATTTATCCGGATCAATAACATGAGGCTCTTTAACTGTACCTGTAATTGCATTAGCAGGGCAGTTCTTAGCACATAATGTACAACCTTTACATTTGTCAGCGACAATTTTGTATTGCAGTAAATCTTTACAAACACCTGCAGGACATTTCTTATCAACTACGTGAGCGATATATTCGTCTCTGAAGAATTTAAGTGTAGAAAGAATTGGGTTAGGAGCTGTCTGGCCCAAACCGCAAAGAGCGTTGTCTTTAATGAAAGCAGCGAGCTCTTCGAGTTTATCAATATCTTCCAATGTACCTTTACCGCTTGTAATCTTCTCTAAGATTTCGAGCATACGTTTTGTACCAACACGGCAAGGTGTACATTTACCACATGATTCATCACATGTAAATTCAAGGAAGAATTTAGCGATATCAACCATACAGTTGTCTTCATCCATAACAATCATACCGCCGGAACCAACGATAGAACCGATTGATGCGAGGTTTTCGTAATCAATAGGAATATCGATGTGTTCAGCAGGAATACATCCGCCTGAAGGACCACCGGTCTGAACTGCTTTGAATTTCTTTCCGTTAGGAACGCCGCCACCGATATCTTCGATAACAGTACGAAGTGGTGTACCCATAGGAATTTCAACAAGACCTGTATTTGTAATTTTTCCGCCGAGAGCGAAAACTTTTGTACCTTTTGATTTTTCTGTACCCATTGAAGCAAACCAATCAGCACCTTTAAGGATAATCTGAGCGATGTTTGCATATGTTTCAACGTTGTTTAAGATTGTTGGGCTTTCGAACAAACCTTTAACTGCAGGGAAAGGTGGACGTGGACGTGGTTCACCACGGTTACCTTCGATAGAAGTCATAAGGGCTGTTTCTTCACCACAGACGAAAGCACCCGAACCGAGTCTGAGCTCGATATCGAAGTTAAAGCCTGTACCGAAAATGTCTTTTCCGAGTAAGCCGTATTCTCTGGCCTGTTTAAGGGCGATTTCAAGACGAGCTACAGCGATAGGGTACTCAGCACGTACATAGATGTAACCCTGATCTGCGCCGATAGCGTAGCCGGCAATTGCCATAGCTTCGAGAACTGCATGTGGATCACCTTCAAGTACTGAACGATCCATGAATGCGCCCGGATCACCTTCATCGGCGTTACAGCAAACGTATTTCTGTACGTTTCCTCTGTTACCTGAAGCAAATTTCCATTTTAAACCTGTAGGGAAACCTGCACCACCACGGCCGCGAAGACCTGAATCAAGTACAACCTGGATTACTTCGTCAGGTGTCATTTCAGTAAGTACTTTACCGAGAGCTTCGTAACCACCTGTACCGATGTATTCATCGATACTTTCAGGGTTGATAACACCACAGTTACGAAGAGCAACTCTTGTCTGATGTTTATAAAAGTTAGTGTCTCTTAAAGGTTTAAGACCGTTATCTGTAACCATTTCTTCGTAAACGAGACTTGTTACAACACGACCTTTAAGTAAGTGTTCCGAAACGATAAGAGGAATATCCTCTTTTTTTACGTTTGAGTAAAAGATGTTGTCAGGCTGAACAATAACAATAGGTCCTTTTTCACAAAGTCCGTGACAGCCGGTTACAACGATTTCAATTTCTTTATCTAAATCATTCTTTTTAAGTTCTTCTTTGAGAGTATCAATAAGAACTTTGCTACCGGATGAAGTACAGCCGGTTCCACCGCAAATTAATACTTGTGAACGATACATAAACGTTTTTCCTCCATTATAAATTTGTCTGATTTAATGTGTACTCAGCAACCGGTTTGCCACCCTTCAAGTGCTCTTCAACTACGCGAGCAGCTTTTTCAGGGTCCATTTTGATATATGTAACTTTTTCTTTACCCGGTTCTAATACTTCAACCATTGGTTCGTACTGGCATAAACCGATACATCCGGTCTGTGTAACGACTACATCTTTAAGACCTTTGTTTGCAACTTCTTCAGCCAATTTATTTAATACAGGTCTTGCTCCGCTGGCAATACCACATGTTGCCATACCGACAACGACACGGATTTTACCTTCTTGAGCTGCTCTTAAATCGAGCTGACCCTGCATTTTGTCTCTTATTGCTTTGAGTTCTTCAAGAGATTTCATATCATATCCTCCTAATTTTTTTAAATGTTTGCTCCACCATCGACTTCGGCTTTGTTTTCATAAAGGAAATCTTTGATGAATGATGATATTTCCGGAACATCGAAGGGAACGTCTCCCAGAGTTTCACGAAATTCTCTGGTATCCATAGTGAATGATTTATCGTTGAAAGTGTAAGTAAAGACGAAATCAACATTAGTGTTGTAAACAACCAACGAATGAATGCTTTCGCAGATGTCTCCCAGTGGCATTCTGTCTATATGCGATAGACCGAATGAAGCGTAGACCTTGGTTCCTTTTCCTTTGGATGAATCAATATTAAATTCACCGCCTGTAAGTTCGGACTCAAGTTTTAAAAAAGAAATTCCAAAACCGACTTTTCTTGTGGTACGCGTTGTGTAAAAGGGATCACATACTTTACTTAAAGCTTCTTCATCCATGCCGAAACCGTTGTCTTCGATTGATAATTCAAGTAAATCTTTTTTTTGATCGACTTTGATATCGATTTTAACAAGGCTTGCTTCGGCCGTTATGGAGTTCTGAGCGATGTCCAATACATTGAGCGAGATTTCGGTTAACATTTTAGTTGTACTTAGCTAAAATATCGTCGAGTTCGCCCTTTGTAAGTCGACCATAAACGTCATCGTTTATCATCATAACAGGAGCTAAACCACAAGCACCTACGCAACGGCAAGCATCAAGCGAGAATTTACCGTCAGGTGTGCATTGTCCACTTTCAATTCCGAGTTTTTCTTTAAGAGAATTGAAGATATCTCCTGAACCTTTTACATAGCAGGCTGTACCAAGACAGACTGAAATGCCGTATTTTCCCTTTGGATAAAGAGAGAAGAATGAGTAGAATGTTACTATTCCATAGATTTTTTCAAGTGGAACATTCAATTCATCCGAGATAATTGTCTGAACTTCGATAGGCAAGTAACCGTAAATACCCTGAGCTTTCTGCAAAATAGGGATAAGGCAACCTTTTTGGTCCTTGAGGCTGTTGATAACTTCAAGTAACTCTGCCTTCTGTTCAGCAGTTCCGTTAAAAGGAACCGTAGATTTTGCTGCGACCATTTTTAGACCTCCTAATATTAAATTTGCTATTATTGCAAGGTATTTTTAGTGTATCATTTTAAGTACAATATGTAAACAAAAGTTTAAAATTTAACAAAGATTCCAAAAAATCCAGTAAATACGCGAAATTTTGGACTTTGCAAACTTTTGAAATACGGTATTTTTTTAGTACAATCCGCAAAAATCACCAATCGAGGGCGTGAATGATTGAGAGAAATCATATTTTTTGATATACTACAAATAGTAGTAAGCTATATGCAAAAAAGTTATTACATTATAATAGGAAAGAATAAAACAAATTTGTTTTATCGTATATATTATTTAAGGTCAACTAAGGAGGAGGAAAAGTATGACTGTAGAAGACATCAGAAGAATGGTTGATGCGGAACTTGTATGTGGAGAAGACCTTGGAGCAAAGGAAGCGGGAACGATTTACGCTACCGATCTTATGAGTAGTGTTTTGGCTCAGGAGCAAGAAATTTCCGTACTTGTAACGGGACTTGGAAATGCGCAGGTAATAAGAACCGCGGAAATGCTGGATATGGTTTGCGTGGTTATCGTCAGAGGTGTTTGTCCATGTGATGAGTTGATTGAAGCGGCAAAAGACAGCGGAATTGTCGTTTTGGCAACCAAAAAATCAATGTTTGACACATGCGGTATTCTTTACGAAGAGGGAAAAGGAAGAGGAGTATCCAATGGAAAATGATGCTTTGGAGCTTGACTTTGAGGTAGACGGTAACGATTACCAGCGCGCGGGCGAGGCTTCCAGTAGAGTGAAAACAACCTTGAAGGAAGTCGGCATGCCGGCAGAGTTGATTAAACGTGTCGCCATTGCCATGTACGAAGGCGAGATAAATATGGTAATTCACGCCGATTCGGGCGTGGCAAAGGTATTCATAAAACCGGACGGAGTAGAAGTTGTTTTGAAGGATGTGGGAAAAGGTATTCCGGATGTGGAAAAAGCCATGCAGGAAGGTTTTTCCACAGCATCCGACGACGCAATCGAGCTTGGTTTTGGCGCAGGTATGGGTTTGCCGAACATGAAAAAACATTCTGACGAAATGGTTATAGATACAGAAGTGGGCGTGGGGACCACAGTAACCATGAAGTTTTTTACAAAGGAATAAATAGGAGTTAAATCATGGCAGATTTTTATACGTCAGTAACTCTTGACGCAAAACGATGTAAGGGTTGTATTAATTGCATTAAGCGATGTCCTACCGAAGCAATAAGGGTTAGAAAGGGCAAAGCGGTGATTACCAGGGAAAAATGCGTTGACTGCGGTGAATGCATCAGGATTTGCCCTGCGCATGCAAAACAAAGCATGTACACCAAGTTTGAAGATATTAATAAGTATGAATATAAAATAGCACTACCCGATCAGGCACTGTACGGACAGTTTAACAATCTTTCGGATGTTAATATCGTGCTTACGGGATTAAAGCAATTGGGATTTGATTATGTTTTCGAAACTGCGGCGGCAGCGGAATATCAAACCCTTAAAATGAAAAGCTATATTGAAGAACATAAAGACAAATGGCCGTTAATAAGCGCGGAATGCCCTGCGGTTGTAAGACTTATATCCATCAGGTTCCCAAGTCTTATCGAACATATAATGCCGTTTATCAGCAGCATGGAACTTGCGGCATACGAGGCAAGACGAAGAGCCATGCAAACCACGGGTTTGCCTGCGGAAAAAATCGGCGTATTTGCAATATCTCCGTGTCCCGCAAAAGTAACATCCATGGTCTTACCTCTTGGTATCGAAAAGACGGGAATCGATGGAGTGCTTGCCATTAAAGAAATATATCCGAGATTACTTAACGCAATGTCGGAGATTCAATACAAAGTAGAAGATTTATCCATTGCCGGAAGAGCCGGAATCAGATGGGGTTCCACATCCGGCCAGGCTGTGGGAGTAACCAAAGAAGCTTACATTGCGGCGGATGGAATCGAAAACGTAATGGAAGTATTGGAAGAGCTTGAAGGAGAAAAACTTCACAAGCTTAAGTTTGTAGAGTTGAATGCCTGCAACGGCGGTTGCGTAGGCGGTGCATTAAATGTTGAAAATCCGTTTATCGCAAGAGCAAAATTGCAAACACTCAGAGCCAACATGCCGGAATTTAAAAATTCCATGGATATAAATGATGCCGAGCTTGCAAATAAAACCATGTGGCAAAAAGAAATGGATTATAAGCCGGTATTCAGACTGGGAGAAAATATTGCGGAAAGCATAAGCTTAAGAGCCAAAGTCGATGAACTTGAGAAAAAATTCCCGGGATACGACTGCGGCGGTTGCGGAGCGCCAAGCTGCCGTGCCTTTGCCCAGGATATCGTCAGGGGAATAGTAAACAGAACCGAATGCCCATTGATAGACAGCTTCAAGATTATGGAGGATAACAATGAAAGTAACTGAGCTATTGGATAAAAAAATCTTTGCTGTCGTTAACGAAGGCTATGACAACGATATAGAAATAAGCAAGCCTTTTTGCTGTGACCTTTTAAGCTTCGCCATGGGCAGGGCACCCAAAGGAGCCGCATGGGTAACGGTAATGGGAAATGTTAATACCATTGCGGTTGCGGAGCTAGCGGATATCGCCTGCGTCGTGCTTGCGGAAGGCGCTCATCTTGATGATGTGGCGATGTCAAAAGCCAAGGAAAACGGAATCTGCGTACTTTCCACGGATGAGCCGATTTTTGAAGCAGCCGAAAAAATAATGAGGTTATTGTAATGGTTAAGCTGTCCTACGATTTGCATATTCATTCCTGTTTGTCGCCTTGCGGTGATGAAAATATGACACCCGCAAATATTGTGGGTATGGCGGTTGTGAAAGAACTGGACCTTATAGCTTTGACGGATCACAACAGTTGTAGGAATACACCTGCGGCAAAAAAAGTTGCGGATGAATACGGTATACTTTTTGTACCGGGCATTGAAATAACCACACAAGAAGATATCCACGTATTGGGATATTTCCCTACGGTGGAGAAGGCTTTGAAATTTGACGAATATGTTTACGAAAAATTAATCAAAAGAAAAAACAAGGCGGAGATTTTCGGCAATCAATACATATATAATGAAGAAGACCAAATCGTGGGAGAAGAAGAAAACCTTTTAATCGGTGCAACAAGGTTGGCATTTGACGAGGTTTTCGATGCGGTTGATTTTTACGGAGGAGTTGCTCTTCCGGCCCATATCAATAAAGTGGCAAACAGTTTGCTGGGTATCTTGGGTGCCGTTCCAAAAAAACCAAAATTCAACTCAATTGAAGTATTCGGCGAGGGTACGGAGATAAAAGAAGATATTTCTTCTTTTAAAATTATAAGAGATTCGGATGCCCACTATTTGGAAAACATAAATGAGCCGATAAATAATATAGAGCTTAAAGAAAGAAGCGTAGAAGCGCTGATTGATTATTTAAAAAATACGTAGGATTGGACGAAGATTAATTAACTGTATTAATTAAAGAACAAAAAGTAACTGTAAAGAGTCGGGATTATTCTTCCCGACTCTTTATCTATAGGAAAGAAATGCAAAAGTTTTTACAAGTTGAATGCAAAAAAATTCGATTTAATATGTGGATTTTTAACAAAGTTTATTTTTATAAGGGAATTTTTTATTGACTTTTCTGAAAAAACACTTAATATATAATATACGCACGTAATACGAGCGTGTATTTTTATGTTGCAAAAAAATTGTGGCAAATTAATAAAAAGGAGAGCATTCAAATGGATTGGTTAATTTATTTAGGCGTTATCGCCGGTGTAATCGCTCTTATTTACGCAATCGGCCTTGCGGCAGGCGTAAGTAAAAAGGATGCCGGCAACGACAGAATGAAAGGCATCGCGAAAGCAATCAACGAAGGTGCCAAAGCATTCTTATTCTCTGAATACAAGATATTAGTAGTAGTTATTATCGTTGTATTCCTTGCAATCGGCTTATTTACAGGTAACGGTATTCCGGGAGATTCGGGTAGCTGGGGAACAGCAATCTGCTTCTTATTCGGTGCATTCTGCTCAATCATCGCAGGTTACTTCGGTATGAGCGTTGCAACAAAAGCAAATGTTAGAACTGCAGCAGCAGCTAAAGACAAAGGTATGGCAGGCGCTTTAAAAGTAGCTTTCTCAGGCGGTACTGTAATGGGTATGTGCGTTGCAGGTCTTGGTATCTTAGGTGTAAGCGTAATTTTCGCAGTTACAAAAAATGCAGACATCTTATTCGGTTTCTCATTAGGTGCATCACTTATCGCTTTGTTTGCCCGTGTTGGTGGCGGTATCTATACAAAAGCTGCTGACGTAGGTGCTGACCTTGTAGGTAAAGTAGAAGCAGGTATTCCTGAAGATGATCCACGTAACCCTGCAGTTATCGCTGATAACGTAGGTGACAACGTAGGTGACGTTGCGGGTATGGGTGCTGACCTTTTCGAAAGTTTCGTAGGCGCAATCATTTCAGCAATCACACTTGGTCTTGCATTCGCAGCAGGAATGAACGAAATGGGATATATGATGTTCCCTGTTGTTATTGCGGCTGTTGGTATCATCGCATCTATCATCGGTACATTGTTTGTACGCGGTAAAGAAGGCGGAAACCCACAGAAAGCTCTTAACATCGGTACATATACAGCATCAATTATTGTAGTTATCGTAGCATTTATTCTTGACTATGTTGTACTTGGCAGCGTACGTCACGCTATCGCAGTAGTTGCAGGTCTTGTTGTTGGTCTTATCATCGGTGGTATGACAGAAGTATTTACATCTGAAAAATATAAATCCGTTCAGACTATTGCAGAACAGTCTGAAACAGGTTCGGCTACAACAATCATTTCAGGTCTTGCTGTTGGTATGAAATCAACTGTTATTCCGATTATCTTCATTGCAATCGGTATCATTGTTTCTTACCTTGTAACAGGCGGAAGTGTTTACGGTATCGCACTTGCAGCTGTTGGTATGCTTTCAACAACAGGTATCACCGTAGCGGTTGACTCATATGGTCCTATCGCTGATAACGCAGGTGGTATCGCTGAAATGGCAGAACTTGATGAATCGGTTCGTGACATTACAGATAAACTTGATGCAGTAGGTAACACAACAGCAGCTATCGGTAAAGGTTTCGCTATCGGTTCTGCAGCACTTACAGCACTTGCATTGTTCTTCTCATTCCAGTCAATCGTTTTGAACAAATCAGGTGAAGATATTTTAAGCTTTGATATTCTTGACTTCAGAGTTACAGTCGGTATCTTAATCGGTGGTATGCTTCCATTCGTATTCTCGGCTTTAACAATGGAATCTGTATCAAAAGCAGCTAACAAAATGATCGAAGAAGTTCGTCGTCAGTTCAGAGAATTCGGTATTCTTGAAGGAAAAGGCGAACCTGATTATAAAGCTTGCGTTGCTATTTCAACAAAAGCATCACTTAAACACATGATTTTACCTGGTATCATTGCAGTAGCAGCACCAATCATCGTTGGTTTCGTACTCGGCGTTGAATCACTTGGTGGTCTTCTTGCAGGTGCTTTGGTTACAGGTGTTCTTATGGCAATCTTCATGTCAAATGCCGGCGGCGCATGGGATAACGCTAAGAAATACATCGAGGGTGGTACACACGGCGGTAAAGGTTCAGATGCTCATAAAGCAGCTGTAGTTGGTGATACTGTAGGTGATCCTTTCAAGGATACATCAGGCCCATCAATCAACATTCTTATCAAATTAATGAGTATCGTATCAATCGTATTTGCTCCTGCATTTGTAGCTGTAGGTTCAATCCTTGATAATCTTATGATGTAATTAATAATCCATTAAGAGATAAACTATTGCGGCTCGAGTAAATCTCGGGCCGTTTATTTTTTTGAAAGTTATTTCGCCTTTAAGAAGGGCTATATAGTCCATATGTATTATTGCATTTTTATGTATTAAATGTTAGTATTATCATAAGATTTGGGTTGGGAAGGAATTTATGATTCATTTAATTAATTTTTGGCTGATAGTCGCATTATCGGTCGTTCTGTTTATTTTGTCTGTTAGGACACTTGCGAAGAAAAAGCCCGAAAGCGCTGCGCTTTTCTGGTTTTTTATTACAACTGTCCTTATCAATATATTTTTCATTTTATATACATATTCGGACAATTTATTGCTTATTCAAATTGGTAAAGCGGCAAGAATTATTTGCTGGAATTTCTGCACCCTTGCGCTTTACTGCAGCGTATGCGATGTTGTGGAATTCAAGCACAGATTTCATCTGCAAAATCCGCTTTTGATTATTGCATGCATTGATAATGCACTGCTTTTAACAAACCCTCTCCACTATATGTATTATGCGCCAACTACCGGAAATGAGGTAATAAACACATTCGATCTTATTTCCACGGCCGGACCTTTTATGTATTTCCATGTTGTATGGAATTCGGCTGTAATTATACTGTCCCTTGCGATAATTCTATATAAGATTTTTAAAACAAATTGGATATACAAAAATCAGTATATATCAATGTTTGTTGTGGGACTGATTGGTGTGACCGTATCATTTTTGTTGACTTTGACAAATTTATCTTTCGATTTTTCCAAATATGCGGTTTCTTTTATAGAAATATGGTTTTACTTCTATCTGTTTTATTACAAGAAGTCTTTTACCATGCGACTTACAAGAAAGGCTGCTTTCGATGAAATAGAAAACGCCATTGTGGTCTTTGACGATCTTGATAAACTTATTGATTACAATGAAGCGGCAAGGGAATACTTCGGAATCGATGAAAGTTATTTAAGGGAATATACTTTTGAAGAATTCTTTGCGGAAAAATTGAATTTGGACATTCCGGATGATTCATCGGATAAAAAGGATCAATATCTTGAATTTAACAACTCGGAATCTATTTTTCGAATAACATATCGTCGTATTTACGATTTCAAAAACAATCTTGTTGCCAAAATGGTAATTTGCGTGGATGTTACGGAAGTAAAACATGCTACCGAAAAGATCGAAATGATGCAAAAATACGATGAAAAGACAGGATTTTACAACAGAGAATGTTTCTTTAACAAGCTTAAAGAGCTTGAGGCTCAAAGAATCTTGCCGGTAACCATTTGCGTTTACAACACAAACGGCTTAAAACTTTTTAATGATTTGTACGGACCGGAAAAAGGCGATTTGGCCTTAAAACACATTGCGGATGTGGTCAGAGATACGGTTCCGCCGGATACCTTTATAGCCAGATTTGACGGTGATGACACGGCTCTTATATTTACGGACAGAAAAGAGCAAGACATCATTAATATGATGGAAATAATCAAAGAAAAAATAATGGACAATCCTTTTGATAAAGAGGGTACTTTGTCAATTGAATTCGGTATTTTCACCAACAGAATCGTAGGCGGAAGTTTAAGTGAAGCCTATAAGGTTGCCAGAAACTCCATGATTAAAAAGAAAATGATGGAAAGCGAAAGCTCAAAGAGTGCATTGCTTAATGCCCTTATGGCGGCAATCAGCCAGCGTGACATCGAAACCCACAATCATGAGGAAAGAAGCAAGGAGATAGCCCGAATAATAGCAAAAGAAATGAATATGTCTTATGCTGAAACCAGCGAATTAGAGCTTCTTGCGGTACTTCATGATATAGGAAAAATCACCATTGCCGAAAGGATTCTTCACAAACCGGGTCCTTTGGATGAAGATGAATGGACGCTTATGCGCCAACATTCCGAAAAAGGTTATTATATTGCCAAAGCTTCACCGGAGCTTTCCTCTATTGCCATGGGTATTTTGTGTCATCACGAAAGATGGGACGGAAAAGGTTATCCAAACGGCTTTAAGGAAGAGCAGATTCCTTTGATTGCGAGGGTTGTATCTGTAATCGATTCTTTCGACGTTATGACCCATGACAGGCCATATAAAAAGGCCATGCCTGTTGAAGATGCGGTAAAAGAACTTAATGCCTGCAAAGGCAGTCAGTTCGATCCGAATGTGGTTGATTGTTTTGTAAATGCAATTAACAGCGGAAAGATAATGGTATAAAAACACCTCTGATAAGAGCTCTTTAAAGCTTATATCAGAGGTTATTTTTATTAAATAATATTAACTTAATGGGGATTGCTATTAGTTAATATTATTTTCCTGCGTTTAATTCTTCAATTACTTTAGAAATGATTTCATCTCTTCCCGGAATGATTGTTCCAGGTAAACCATAAGTAATAGATGGAATAAATCTTCCGCCCGGAAGGTATTTTTCACATGCGTTGCGAACGTCTGCTTCAACCTGTTCAGGTGTAGAGTTAACACCATCATAAACAGCTGAATCAAAACCGCCCATGAATACAAGTTTCTTAAGGCTCTTCTGCATTCCTTCGATATCACATTCAGGAAGTGCACCCTGCCAAATATCGATACCTACTTCTTCAAGGTCTGCAGCAATAAGGTCGTTCTTGCTGTCTGAGTGAAGAATAACGAATGCGCCTGCATCGTGAATCATCTTACACATTTCGCGATAACCTTCTTTGAAGTATTCTCTCCATGTATCAGGTGGCATAAGAAGTGAATCTTTTGAACCGAAATCATCGTGCAAAATAAAGCATTCAGGTTTCCAAGAATTAACTCTGAGTTCGATAAGAGCTTTCTTGAAATCGAATAATTCATCGATGAGATCGTGCATATCATCAGGCTCTGCAAGTAAGTCAACGAGGCATTCCTCAAAACCTAAAATGTGGTGAGCTTCTTCGAAAATACCGCAAGGCATGAAAGCTGCAGCGAATTTGCCCTGTGCTTCTGCGCCTGCTTTCTGTCCGAAAGCGCTGCCCCAGTCAAATTCCCATTCTCTGATTCTAGGTACGGTAATCTGATCTCTCCACTCTGTAATATCGTTACAAGCAAGAAGTGCAGGATCTTCCGATGGCATTGTGCCCGGCTGTCCTTCTTCCCAAATCATTGTAACGCCCCAAGCATCAACGATTGTTGTACCCGGCATAGAGCCTGTTGTTTTTAAAAGTGCATCATCGAAAACAGGCTGGAAAGGTGCCCATCCGTCAACGATAATGTCAGGTTTTTCACCGCGAAGTAAAGCGAGTACTGCTTCTTTTTGTGTCATTTCTAAATCCTCCTATATTTAAATCTGAATGCGCAATGCGCATATGTCTTTAAGTTGTTTAAATTATATATCGTAGAGGAATGGGGATATAATCCACGAATTGTTGACAAATTGTAAAAATAAAACTACAATTTGTAGTGAACAAGGAGAAAGAGATGAAATTAAGAACTTTGGCACTTTGCCATTTATTATCCGAAGGAAATTTTAAATATACGGTGCTTCAGGAAAACGCGAGAGCGGAAGTGGATAATGTCAGGGCTTTCGACGGTGATATAAATGTTGAAAACGCCATGATTATTATTCGCGGAGAAGACATAGCAAAAATGGCAAGACTAAACGGCAACAGCAATGTAATACTTTGGTTTAGGGAAGGCAAAAAGCCGGAAAACATGGAAAATAAGCGCTATATTAAAAGCGCAACCATATCCATAGAATCCGGCAGCCCCGAAAAATTGCTCAATTATCTTTATAAACAAACAGCAAGTCTTAACAGATGGGAAATGCAGCTTGATTTATTAAGCGAAAAAAGCCGAAATTATCAGGATTTAATAGATTGTTCGGACCCCATAACAAGCGAGGCTTTGTCTCTTATTGATAAGGACTTTGCTTATGTTGCCTATTCCATTGAAAAATCAAAAACAAACGGCTACTTGGAAAAAATGGTAAACAACGGCAGAGTGTCCGATGAAACGGTTTCGCAGTTAATCAGTACCCCGGGCTTTGAAAAAATCGACAAAATAAAAAGCGTATTCGAGTTTGAAGACGATTATGTTTTTATTGCCAGAAATATTTTCTACAATAAGAAGTATGTGGGACGACTTCTGATGATGGCAAGCGATGATAGCGTTTTAAACGAATACAACAAAATGGTGCTTGGGGTTGTTGCTAATTACGTGGAAAAAATGTATTCCAAAGAGGGTAGCTTTTATCTTTCCAGGGAAACTTCGGGAAAACTGGAAGAATATATGAAAGCCTCTTTGGAAGGAAAAAGCATTAATCAAAACTTTTGGGAGCAGGCGCTCGGGGAAAAGGGATGGAAGATTTCGGACGGCTTTCGTCTGATGATTTTTGACGTGGCCTACAGGCGCGAGAAAAAGGTTCATGCGGGATATTTGTGCCCTCAGATAGAAAATATGTGGAAATTTGCCGTGGGAGTAGAGATAAAGGATTGGGTAGTTGTGCTTTTAAATCAGCGCCTTTTGGAAAAAAGTTTCGAACAATCCCTGGCATATTTTGTAAGAAACAGCCTTTTGGTAGCGGGAATCAGCAATCGATTCGACGATTTTTCCAAAATGACGGATTATATGGCGCAAGCCAGAGCAGCCATAGACATAGGAATATGGAAAGATCCTCACCTTTGGTACTATTATTTTTCCGACTATGTTCTTGACTATATAAAAAACAGAGTTACCGAGCAAATGTCCCCGGAAAGCCTTGAGCATCCGGCGCTTAAAAAACTTAAAGAATATGATGACAAAAATAACTCCGATTATTATGAGTCTCTAAAGTTTTTTATTAAGACAAAGTTTAATATGACGGCGGCGGCAGACCTTGCTTTTGTTCACAGAACCACCTTTATCAAAAGAATCGAAAAGGTGGTGGAACTTACGGATTTGGATCTTGATGACTGGGATACAAGGATGCTTCTTATGCTTTCTTATTCATTAATGGACGAAAAATAGTAATGTTTCACAAAATATCCCCAAATATTTGGAAAAATAAGGTAGATTATATTTAAAATTTGAAGTATAATAATAAATTGATAAATCACGCAACAAGCAATAAATTTTACAAAAAATTGTTTTAGATATTAAGTAAAGGTTAAGTTAGGTCGATATATATTAAGACCGGAAGGAGTATCAGATGGTAGCAACAGATATCGGAATTGATTTAGGAACAGCGAGCATCCTTGTATATATAAAAGGAAAGGGAGTTGTTTTGAAAGAGCCTTCGGTTGTGGCTTTTGACAGAGACAATAACAGAATAAAGGCAATCGGCGAGGAAGCCAGATTAATGATAGGAAGGACACCGGGTAATATTGTGGCGGTAAGACCACTTAGACAAGGTGTTATTTCTGACTATACGGTTACTGAAAAAATGCTTAAGCATTTCATTCAGAAGGCACTTGGAAAAAGAATGTTCAAGAAGCCGAGAATCAGCGTTTGTGTACCCAGTGGTGTCACGGAAGTTGAGAAAAAGGCCGTAGAAGATGCAACATATCAGGCAGGAGCAAGAGAAGTTGCAATTATTGAAGAGCCTATAGCAGCAGCAATCGGTGCGGGTATTGATATTACAAGACCATGCGGTAACATGATTGTTGATATAGGCGGTGGTACAACAGATATCGCGGTTATTTCCCTTGGCGGAATTGTTGTAAGTACATCAATCAAAACCGCCGGAGATGATTTTGATGACGCAATCGTTAGATATATGCGTAAAAAACACAATCTCCTTATCGGTGAAAGAACAGCGGAAGAAATAAAGATCAAAATCGGATGCGCATTTAAGCGCCAGGAAGTTCAGGAGCTTCAGGTAAGAGGCCGTAACTTGGTTTCGGGCCTTCCAAGAACCATTACCGTAACAAGCGATGAGACGGAAGAAGCACTTCGTACAGAAACAGCACAGGTTGTGGAAGCTATTCACAGCGTTCTTGAGAAAACTCCACCGGAACTTGCTGCCGATATTGCAGACAGAGGTATTGTACTTACGGGAGGCGGTAGCCTTCTTCAGGGACTCGAAGATTTAATCGAGGATAAAATAGGCATAAACACAATGACAGCAGAAGACCCTATGACTGCAGTTGCAATCGGTACAGGTAAATTTATCGAATTCTTAAGCGGTGACCGTAGCGAATAAAACTTGCATGGGGTGATGGAGGTAAAGCATGGTTAGAGGACTGTATACAGCATATACAGGGATGTTGAATCAGCAATATAGGCTCGATACATTAACTAACAATCTTGCGAATGCGGACACAACGGGATTCAAAGCGGAAAACACAACCGCAAAATCTTTCGATGATGTTATGACTTACAAGATTAAAGACGGATCGGAGTACTATATTAACCGCCGTGTGGGAAAGATGGCATTGGGTGTTAAAATCGGTGAAAATTATACCGATTACAGTCAGGGTTCCTTTAAAAACACAGGAAACACATATGATTTGGCTCTTGACGGCAAAGGCTTTTTTGCCATATCTTTCACAAGCAAAGCGGGAAAAACATACGAGCTTTACACCAGGGACGGTGAATTTACAACAGATGGAGAAGGCGTTTTAAGAACAAAAGACGGAGATTTTGTTCTTGACGAATCCGGAAGCAATATAGTTGTTCCAACCGACGCACAAGCGGTATCCATCGACCAAACGGGTCGCGTTTTTGCTGACGGCGAACAAGTTGGACAGTTAAAACTTGTAGATTTCGAAGACTACAATTATCTTAAAAAATACGGAGAAAATCTATTACAGGCTGTAGACGGAGCTACACAAAAAGACTTCAACGGCACTGTTAACCAAGGTTATCTTGAGACATCAAACGTTAATGTCGTTGAAACAATGGTTGATCTGATTACAATTACAAGGGCTTATGAGTCAAATCAGAAAATCATTCAGGCAATTGATGACACATTGGACAAAGCAGTTAACAATGTTGGCAGAGTATAGGGGGAATAGCAAATGGTAAGAGCTCTTTGGTCAGCAGCATCGGGAATGACATCACAGCAGACAAACGTTGATGTTATCGCAAACAATCTCGCAAATGTAAATACAACAGGATATAAAACTCAAACTGCGCAGTTTAAGTCTTTACTTTATCAAACATTGCAAAGCAAAACAACTACGGCTAACGGCGAAACAAAGCCCGTTGGCGCGCAGGTTGGTTTAGGTACAAGAATTTCATCCATATCATCTGTTTTTAAACAGGGTAATATGACTGCAACCAACATTGACACGGACTTTGCAATCGATGGTCAGGGCTTCTTTGCGGTGCAGGGAATTGACGGTGATACATATTATACAAGGGATGGCTCCTTTATCTGGGCACTGGGTCCGGGGGGAGGCGTAATGCTTTGTAATGCGGAAGGTCTTCCGGTACTTGATTCCACAGGCGCACCTATTGAACTGGGCGAAGAATATCAGACTTCAAAGATTACAATAGATGCCAGCGGCGAAGTGTGTTACCCCGACGACCAAAACAACCCGCAAAAAATCGGCATGAAAATCGGACTTTATCAGTTTACAAACGCAGGCGGACTTGAGAGAGCATCTTCAAGCAGGTACAAAATTACCGATGCCAGCGGCGAGGCTATGAGTGAAGATGAGTTCGACAATTTAAATAAAAGTACTATTCGCCAGGGATACTTGGAAGCATCAAACGTACAGGTTGTTGACGAAATGGTTAACTTAATCGTTGCTCAGCGTGCATACGAAATGAATTCCAAAGCCATTCAGGCAGCGGATGATATGATGCAGCAGGCCAACAACTTAAGAAGATAAGGAGGAGTTTAAATGGCAAATTCAATAGATGCTTATTCATCTTCTTTATCAAATGTTCAGGAGCTTTACGAGAAAGCAAAAAATTCTTCGGCTCTGGAAAACAATTTAAAAACAACAGACTATTCAAAAGCTACGGACGCGGAGCTTATGGAGGTTTGCAAAAGCTTCGAATCTTACTTTTTGGAGCAGGTCTTCAAAAGCATGGATAAAACCATTATGAAGACCGAAAGCGAAGACTCTACGGCAAAGGCATACAGAGACATGTTCGGAGACAATCTTATAAAAGAGTATGCCGACAAAGCGGCAAATTCCAACGACGGCAAAGGTTTTGGACTTGCCCAAATGCTTTACGAGCAAATGAAAAGAAATTACGGATTGGATTAAACAGTACGTGGAAACAATAAAAGGCTACGTAGAAAGAATTATATTCAGAAATAATGAAAACGGATACACCGTCCTTGACCTGGAAACAGACAAGGACGATGTTATTTGTGTGGGAATTTTTGACAGAGTAAATGAAGGTTCATATCTGGAACTTAAAGGAGAATTTACGGTTCACAAAACCCACGGTGAACAGTTTAAGGTTAGCTCCTTTTCTGTAACGGTGCCGGAAAACGAAGAAGCCATAAAAAGATATCTCGGCAGCGGTGCCATAAAAGGAATCGGCGAAAAACTGGCGGAACGTATAGTAAAAAAATTTGGAAAAGATACTTTCAGAATAATAGATGAGGAGCCACACAGGCTGGCGGAAATAAAGGGCATCAGCGACAGAAAAGCAAACGAAATCGCATCCCAAATAGAAGAAGAAAAAGACATGAGACAAGCCATGCTCTATTTGCAAGATCTTGGAGTATCGGCATCTCTTTCCATCAAAATATACAATACCTATAGACAAAGAGTTTATACGGTTCTTAAAACAAACCCATATCAATTGGCAACGGATATATCGGGAGTCGGCTTTAAAATGGCCGACGAAATAGCCGCAAAGGCAGGCATAAGCCCTTTTTCGGAGCACAGAATAAAGTGCGCCCTTTTGTATGTCTTGCTCAGAATGAGTAATTCAGGCAATGTTTATGTCCCGAAGGAGGAACTGATAAAAAACGCAAAAGATTTGCTGTCTTGCGACGAATCCATGATTGAAGAAGCAATTACAAGTCTTGCCTTCGAAAAGCAGATTATAATAAAGGCCGAAGGGGAGCAGGTTTATTATGCCAATTATTATTATACCGAGTTAAAAATCGCAAGACTTTTGTCGGAACTTAATTTAAAAGAAAAATTAAATGACGAGGAAATTAAAAAAAGCGTAAAGCTTGTGGAAAGAAAGATTCAAATCGAGCTTGATGAGCTGCAAAGACATGCTGTCTGCGAGGCGGTTAAAAGCGGACTTTTGATTATTACCGGTGGCCCGGGTACGGGTAAAACAACAACCATTAATACAATTATCAAATATTTTGAGTTGCAGGGAATGAAAATCGCTTTGGCGGCGCCTACGGGAAGAGCCGCAAAAAGAATGAGCGAAGCTACGGGCAAAGAAGCAAAAACAATCCATAGGCTTTTGGAAGTAAACGGAGAGTTTGACAGTTCCAAAGAATCGGCATATTTTGAGAGAAATGCGGACAATCCTTTGGAAGAAGATGTAATAATAATCGATGAAATGTCCATGGTTGACATCTTTCTTATGAAAGCGCTTTTGCAAGCGGTTATTCCGGGAACAAGACTGATTCTGGTGGGAGACGTGGATCAGCTGCCAAGTGTCGGGGCGGGCTGTGTTCTTAAGGATATTATTGACTCCAAAGCTTTTAATGTGGTAAAGCTTACAAAAATTTTCAGGCAGGCGGGAGAAAGCGAAATCGTTGTAAACGCCCATAAAATAAACCGCGGCGAAAGAGTAAAGCTACGTCCGGACAGCAAAGATTTCATATATATAAAAAGGGAAGAAGCAAATGCCGTTCTTAATGCAATGCTGACTTTGGTTAAAGAAAAACTGCCTTCATATGTAAATGCGGATATGTTTGACATACAAATTCTTACACCTATGAAAAGAGGTGCATTGGGTGTGGAAAACATAAATGAAGTAATGCAAAATTACCTTAATCCAAAGGAATTCGGCAAAAAAGAAATCGAAAGAGAAGGAACCGTATTCAGAGAAGGCGACAAGGTAATGCATATTAAAAACAACTATCAATTGGAGTGGGAATGTCGCGGAAAATACGGTATTCCATATGACTCGGGCATAGGAGTTTTTAACGGCGAAACGGGCATTATAAGAAAGATAGACGAATACCTTAGAGAACTGGAAGTGGAGTTTGACGAAAACAAATTCGTTAAATATCCTTTCGCACTTCTTGAAGAGCTGGAGCTTGCATACGCCATAACGGTGCACAAATCCCAAGGAAGCGAATATCCGGCGGTAATATTGCCTATGCTTATGGGGCCGAAGATGCTTATGAACAGAAACATTTTGTATACGGCCATAACAAGAGCAAAAACCTGCGTATGCGTTGTGGGAAGCGATGATATCTTTAATTTGATGGTGGCAAACGTAAACGAAACAAAAAGATATTCCGGTCTTAAAGACAGAATTACAGAAATAGAAAGTATAGGAAAAGAAGGATTATAAAAGCATATGGAAATAAAGGATCTCAAAGTGCTTGGAGAGCGCGCGGCAGAGATATTATTTCCCGCCAAATGTCCCCTTTGTTTGAAAGTCTTGGATGAAGCGGACAAAATGATATGCAAAGATTGCTACAAAAAAATTTCCTTTACAAAGGAGCCTTTGTGCATGAAATGCGGTAGGCCGCTTAAAGATGAACAAGCGGAATTTTGTCCGTCGTGCCAAGGGCATAGCGGAAAGATTTACTTTGATAAGGGAGTTTCTTTAATGATACACGACGAATCGGCAAAAAAACTCCTTTACGATCTTAAATATTCAAATATCAGAGAAAACGCAAAATTTCTTGCAAGAGAATTTGTACGAAAAAAATACAAAGAGATTTTATCTTGGAAGGCGGATGTAATAATCCCCGTACCTTTGCATAAAAAGAGGTATAGAAAAAGAGGATTTAACCAATCGGAGCTTTTGGCAAACGAGCTTGGCAACTACTTTAAAATTGCCGTGGACAGCGCGAGTTTGGTGCGTTGCATAGACACAATTCCACAAAAAGAATTGGACAAAAGTAAGCGCAAGAAAAATATAGAAAACTCTTTCAAATTTTTGGATAACATAGTAAAATATAAATACGCTATTCTGGTTGATGATATTTTCACAACGGGGACAACCATCAACGAATGCGCTAAAGTGCTTAAAAAGTCAGGGGTTGAAAAGGTTTATTTCATCACTATGAGTATAGTAAGCGAGTAGAGATTTTATGACTATTAAGGAGGACATTTCGCATGGAAGTTAAGAGCTGTAAGATGTGTAAAAGTTTATTCAATTACATCGGGGGCGTTCCTCTTTGTCCAAAATGCAAAGACGAACTTGAAGAAAAATTTGCACAAGTTAAAGAGTATATCAATGAAAATAAAAAAGCTTCAATAAGCGATATTGCAAAAGACAATGAAGTTCCTGTACAGCAGATTAAACAGTGGGTAAGAGAAGAAAGACTTATCTTTACCGAAGACTCGGCAATTATGCTTGAGTGCGAAAACTGCGGAGCACAGATCAGAACAGGTCGTTTTTGCGATAAATGTAAGAGCGAGACATTCAGGGGAATCAGCGAGCTCGGAAGAAAGAAAGAAGCTCCGAAGGTTACAAAAGAAAGAAGAGAACGCGAAAGAATGCGTTTCCTGGACAACTAAAAAAGATTTTACGAGCAGCGCTTAATGCGCTGCTTTTTTGTCGAAAAATTTTTATTAAACAAAATAAAAAAATTTCCGATATATTTTCTGAAAGAAAATATGAAAAAGCGGTTTACATAAATATTTTCTTGAAAAAATTAAAAAAAAATTAAAAAAAAGCTAAATTATATTTTTAATTTACCGATAAACAATGTAAGAAAATACTCATTTGAAAGGAGGCAAAGAGTATGAGAATAGATGCATTCAACGCAGTTAGCCAGATTTACGGAACTAACGCAAAACTCAAAGCACAAGCTACAGGTAAAACTGAAAAAGCTACCGACAAAGTTGAAATTTCACAGGCCGGTAAAGATATTCAGATTGCCAAAAAGGCTGTAAAAGACGCGCCGGATATCAGGGAAGACAAGGTTGCGGAACTCAAAGCAGCTATCAAAAACGGAACATACAAGGTTTCAGACGAAAGCTTTGCAGAGAAGCTTCTGAAAGCGTATGATTCAATTGTAGATTAATCGAAGGGGCAATTAATGGCCAGCTTGATTGAAGAATTAATCACGGTTATGCAAAAAGAAGAAGAAGAATACCGGATCATTTACGACCTGGCAAAGAAAAAGACGGGTATCATTGTGTCCAACGATATTGAGGCTTTGAAAGAACTTTCCAGGATAGAGCAAGATCATCTTTCGAAAGTTGTTAACTATGAGAAAAAGCGCATAGACGTGGTTAAAGATATTGCTATAGTGTTAAACAAGGACGTTAAAACACTAAAAGTCAAAGATATTATCACACTTTTGCAAAATCAGAAGAAAGAGCAGAAGCAGTTATCAGAGGCAAGGGACAAACTAAAAGTTATTCTTCGGGATTTGGAGAGAACAAACGAGCTTAATAAGAATCTTATTAAAGAATCTTTGGATATGATAGAATTCAATCTTAATCTTGTTAAGGGAGCGCATCAGCTTCCGCAAACAGCTAACTACTCCAAATCAGCCGCAAACGTCCCAAATAGCGCCTATTTCCAACCTTACGGAGGATTTGACGCTAAACAGTAACGTTTACGAGGTGTTTTATGTCAAGTTTCACTAGTATGTCAGTCGGTGTTAATGCACTTATGGCTGCCCAGTTAGGATTAAACTCAACATCGAATAATATTACTAATGCAGAGACTGAAGGCTACGTTCGTCAGATCACTATTCTTAGTGACTATAATTACAAAAACATTGGTGATATAAACAACCTCAAACAGATCGGACGTGGTGCGTTTGTATCGGAGACAAGCCGCGTGCGTGATATTTTATTGGACAAAGCATTTCGCGAGCAGTCCGGCAGAGAAGGTTTTTATTCTTCTTTATACACTGCTACAAGTGAAGTGGAAACTATTCTTGGGGAGTTAGAGGGTGTCACATTCCAGGAAAACCTTAAAAACTTATGGTCGGCAATGCAAGAACTTTCGGAAGATCCGGAAAGCACCGTTGCAAAAACAGAAATGATAATGTCAGCGGAGTCATTCCTTACAACGGCCAAAGCGGTTTACAGCGAATTTGCTGAATATCAGCAGACCCTTAATATAGAAATTCAAAATCAGGTTGAAGAAATCAACAAATTAGCGGATCAGATTGAAGACTTAAACAAAAAGATAGCTGCAATCGAAGGTCCGAAAGTAGAAGACGCAAACAATTATCGAGACCAAAGAGATTTGGCTCTCGATAAGTTATCTAAACTCATAAAAATTTCATATGAAGAATATCCAAACGGCGCAGTATCGGTTATAGCGGAAGGCGTTCCTTTTATAACCGAAGGTACCGTATTCCACATGGAAGTTGAAGCTTTGGACGGTGGAAACGATTCACCTTACCTTACACCGGTTTGGCCTCATACGGCTGAAGAAGGCGGCGGCAAGGGCAGAGTGTTCAACTTAAGCAAAGAAATCTCAACAGCAAAATCAAATGATATAGGTTCTTTGAAGGGCCTGGTGCTTGCGAGAGGAAGCTATCCTACACATTATACAAATGTGCCGAAGGCTTCGGATTATCCGGGAGGCGAAGCGGATCCGGATTATATCGCAGCAGTTAAAAAGTACAACATTGAAGTTGATGCTTCCGTAGTAATGAAATCGGAAGCACTCTTCGATAAACTTCTTAACGGTATAGTTGAAACCATAAACGATATAGTTTCACCGACAATAACGAAAAGTTTTGATATGTCGGCGGATGTTACACTTAACGCAAGTTCCAATCTGGGACAAGCAAATGTAAGATTTGCGGCTCCGAGCGCAAGCCCGGCTACAACAATTACAGTAGACGGAACAACATACACCGTAAAGAACATGCTTTCATCCCAGGAAGGCGCGGGAGCACCTACCAATCCAAACGAAGTATTCTTTTACACAGACACAAAAGAATACGTGCTTGCGCCAAGCGTGGGAACAGGCAATAAAAACGTAACATTTAACTACGAAAACGTAAGAGTACTTGACTCGGAGAATTGTTCGGTAGGTACCGACGGAAAACTTCCGGCACAGGAACTCTTTACAAGAAAAGAAACAGACAGATATATCGAAGTTGAAGGCTCCGACGGAAAAACATACTACGTATTCAACCAATACAATTTAACCGGAAGAACTTCTTTATATACAACGGACAACGTTGAAGTAAATGCGATTTTACTGGATGATTGTTCCAAGTTCCCATCCACAACCCAAAACGGATATGCGGACATGGAATTGGGACGCAAACTCGTAGAAGCATGGGATGCTGATTTTGCAGCAATCGATCCGAACTACGTAACGGTTAAAAACTTCCATGATTTCTACAATGAAATGATTTATCAGATAGCAAACGATGGATCGAGATATCTTTCCATGTTAACCAGCCAGGAAACAACGGTAAGCTCACTTACGGCAGCAAAAGATGAACTTACGGGAGTATCCACAGACGAAGAGTTAACCTATCTTATAAAATTTCAAAGTGCTTATAACGCATCATCAAGATACATAAACGTAATAGATGAGATGTTGGAGCACATAATTATGAGACTCTGATATTAAAATAGAACTCTTTGGAAAGGAGAAAGCGTATGCCATCAACATTTTACGGACTGGGAATCGGAACATCGGGACTTTACGCAGCACAGACAGCGCTTAACGTAACAGGCAACAATATCGCAAACGAACGCACAAACGGTTACACACGCCAGGTAGCATCACAGCGTCAGACACAGCCCTTAAGAACTTACTCAACAGCCGGAACTCTTGGCAGTGGTGTTGAAGTATACGAGATTTCTCAGGTAAGAGATGATTACTATGATATAAAGTTTTGGAACAACAGCGCAAAAGAAAGCGACTACGAAACAAAGTTAAATTACTACCAGCAGGTGGAATATTATTTTAACGAAATAAACGTAGAAGGTTTTTCAACAGAGTTTTCCGCAGTGTTTAACTCACTTGAAGAACTTGAAAACGATCCGGCGGATTTAACCGTTAGAAATCAGTTCCTAAATAATTTGGCCAGTGTTGCCGATTATATTAATAACATCAGCGGTGAGCTTACAAAGCTTAGAGATGAAATCAATACGGAAGTAAGTAACACAATTGATGCCATCAACAGCTTAACGGATCAGATAGCAACACTTACAAAACAGATTAATATCATCGAACTTGAAGGAACACATGCCAACGATCTTAGAGATAAAAGAGCACTTCTGGTAGATGATTTGTCAAAGCTTTTGGAAGTAGATGTAACGGAAACAATTTACGAAAACGGAAAATCCGATTATATCGTAACAAGCGCATCATTTCCGCTTGTAAACAGCTACGAAAGAAACCAATTGGTAATAAAAGCCGATGATGAAGGAAAGTACTTCTCATATATCTTTTACGATCCGGTTTCGGGAAATGCAACAGAGTTTAATCCTGTGAAACAAAATAACGACGGAAAGCTTAAATCTCTTTTCGAACTCAGAGACGGCAACAACGGAGTTACATCTTACAGGATAAGAGAAAGCCTCGAAGAAAGCGAAGTTACAACAAAGACAAAAGACGGAATTACGTACAACGGTTTCACACTGGGTGACGGAAGCGTAAGCGGCGGCTACACATTGGAAGATCAAAGTTATGTAAGAGTGCTTCGAGATGACGGAAGCTACGGCACAACCATTTATGCGAAGACATACAAAGAAGACAGCGCAGGCGCATATGAGCCGGCAGCGGATGCCATTCATTATATATATGAAACCGGTGAATACGTATTCGGTTCCGATATCCTTGCAGCACTTCAAAGCGAGTGCAGCGCGGGAGGCAAATTGGAAATAACATATACGGTTGCCGGAGAAGATGCAGCACTTTCCGAAGCGGCGGAAAAAACGGGAGTCTTGGGAGACCTGGCAATAAAAGAAAATCCGGCTCTCAACTACAAAGGTGTAGGTTATTACATCGACGAGCTGCAATCACTTAAAACAATCCTTATGATGGAATTTAATTCATATCATCATCAAGGCGTTGACTTAAACGGAAATTCAACATTAACGGTGGATATTTACTGTATGGATAACGCAAATAACCTCTATGTTAATGAAGAATTGTTAAAAGACAGATCTTTAATGGCCACATCATCAAACAAACCTCAGGACGGGGTTGGCGATTCAAATCTCGTAAAGATGATGCAAGGCATTGAAGAGTCGAAAGTTTTCAAAGGCGGTACATGTTCGGAGTTTTTGGAAAGCTTAACAACAGAGATTTCGATGGATGTTAAGAAAATCAACAGCAGACACTCCACCTACTCAAGCCTTGGAAAGACAATCAAAAATCAAAGGCTTTCGGTTTCGGGAGTTGATACCGATGAAGAAACGGCAAATCTTGTAAGATACGAAGAAGCCTACAACTTATCGGCAAAGGTTATTCAGGTAATGAATGAAGTATTACAAAGACTGATTGACCAAACAGGAGTATAAAAGTGCAAGGATGCAAACATACAAAAAGGATTTTAAAGATTATAGGAGGCTACTTATATGAGAATCACAAACGGTATGTTGACATCCAATTGCCTTACAAATATCAACAGAAACAAATCTGAAATGGACAAGCTCAATACACAGCTTGCAACTCAGAAAAAAATTCAGAAACCATCTGAAGATCCGATTACAGCAATAAGAGCACTTCGTTATCGTTATACAAGCGCGGAAATAAGCCAGTATCTTGACAGAAATATCAAAGATGCCAACGGTTGGCTTGAAGTAACGGAAGATGCTTTGAAAGATACACTCGGACTCTTGGAAGACACAGTGGATTATTTCACACAGGCAAGCAACGGTACAAACGATTTATCGAATCGCCAGATTATCGTTTCGACACTTAAAAACTACAGAGCACAGATGTATTCAAACGCAAATACGGATCATTCGGGAAGAACAATCTTCACAGGTTACAAAACAAATGATACATACACATTTGCAAAACCGGCGCTGCAGACAAGCTATATGATTACAGAGCATTTCACACCGAACAGCATCGATAGCATAAATATAGTAAAAAGCGCTTGTGATATTTCAACGGATACGGTAAATGCAAATACCATTTCATCCCTTGATGTTAGCGGTTTTTCAACTTGCGATTATGTATCATACAACAGAATAAGACTTGCTTACAACACGGTTGCGGATTGTGTGCCGGAAGTAAAATATACATCAGCTACAGGTACGGAAAGCACAATGAGTGTTACGGCAACAAGAAATTCAACCGATGCAAACGCATACGATATCGGAGATAATGACATCATTTATCTTAAAGATACGGGCGAGCTTTTATTCGGAAAAAATACATATTCAAATCTTACAAGTGCAAAAGATATTGAGTTTACATATGCAAAAGTCGGATTTGAACAGGGCGATATCAAGCCGGAACAGTGCTTTGACTGCTATGAAATTACAGATTTAATCGACCCTGCAAAAGGCGCAAAAAGCCTTGCGGACATTACAGCGGACTTGGGATTGCTTGATTCGGAATTTACAACAAAATATACATACAATCCGGATCAGAACATTTCATATACAATTAACTTTAACCAGGAATTAAACATAAACGCAATCGGTTCGAGAGTGTTTACGGCAGATATGACAAGAGATCTTGACGATGTTATAAATGCCACGGCAGCGGTAGCGGATCTTGAAGATATGATTGAATCTTTAAAGAGACTTCAATCAAATTACGCGGAAGATTCAACAGAGTATGCAAAACTTACAACTCTTATAGACATTAAGAATCAGGAACGCGACTACGCCGAAGAAAAAATGCAGAAGCTTTTTGAAAGCTCTCTTACAAGATATAACAATCATTTCGACAGATTGACTCTTGAAAAAGCGGACATCGGTGCAAGAATGACAAGACTTGACCTCAGTAAATCAAGACTTGAGTCGCAAAAGACAGTAGTAACAACACTTAAGACAGAAAACGAAAGCGTTAAAGTAACCGATGTAGCGGTTGAATACGCAGCAAGCGAAGCCGTATACGATGCATCGCTTACGGCAGCGGGAAAAGTAATACAGAAATCACTTTTGGATTTTATTTAGAGTTTATTAAAACCAGGGAAGGAAGGGCGTAAATCATGAAGATTAACACCAGAATGTTTGGGGAAATTGAGATCGATGAAGAAAAAATCATTAACTTCGATTTGGGAATTATCGGATTTGATTTTCTTAAAAAATTTACTTTGATTCACGATGAGGACGAAGAAGATAATTCTGTTATCTGGCTTCAGAGTTTGGACGAACCTGCATTTGCAATGCCGGTTATGAATCCGCTTCTTGCAATGGACAACTACAATCCAAGCGTAGAAGATGAACTTTTCAAAAATATCGGTGAGACTGACGGAGACATAATTGTTTTTGTTACTCTTACCGTACCGGACAAGATCGAAAACATGACGGTAAATCTTCGTGCTCCGATTATCATTAATCCAAAAACCCGCAAAGGTTGCCAGATTATTGTGGAAGAGACGGAGTACTTGGTTAAATACCCGGTTTACGAGGCATTAAAAGCAAACAAACAGAAAGGTGGTGAGTAGCCTTGTTAGCATTATCGAGAAAAAAAGGCGAGTCACTCATCATCAATAATAATATAGAAATAACTATTTTAGAGATTAAGGGTGACCAAATAAAAATCGGCATCGATGCACCTAAATCAGTTCCTATTTATAGGAAAGAAGTATATCTCCAGATTCAGGAAGAGAACAAGAATGCTATGAATTTAGAGGGAATCGATGCATTGAAAAAACTGTTGAAATAATTTTTTTAAAAAAATTTTCGTTTAGGGGTAAATTTTTGATTCATATCTGCCGATAAAGAGTGTAAGAAAATATTTATGTATCTTTTAGGGACCAAAAATTTACAAACGGAGGTGTAAACTATGGTAATAGAACCTATTAACAACGGCGCAAGTGCATATCAGGGAAGAGTGCAAAACGTTGATAATCAGCAGGCAGCGGTTAAAGAAGCATCTAAGCTTCCCGGAACAGCTGACAAATCAGACGGTGCTAATGTGGTTGCTAAAAAGGGCGACGATCCTGTAGAAATCACAGAAAAAATCGGCGAAGAAATTAAAAAGGCCATTGAAAACATTAACAAACACGCCGCACATACCTCAGCACAATTCACTTATCACGAAGATTCAAATAAAATAACGGTACAGATTATTGATACACAGACAGAGGAAGTTATAAAAGAATTTCCGGCAGAAAAAACATTGGATCTTGTATCAAAAGCATTTGAAATGGTAGGACTTGTTGTTGACGAACAAAGATAAATCTTTATCGTCAAGTAAAAGGAGGACTAAACGATGGGTATTAGATTATCGGGACTTATGTCAAATATGGATGTTGAAGCATTGGTAAGCGACCTTGTTTCGGCATATAAATATAAAAAATCAACAGTTGAAAAGAAACAGACAAAGCTTGAATGGAAACAGGATGCCTGGAAGTCAATGAACACGGAAATTTACAGTTTTTATACCGGTTCTCTTGCATCTGCAAAATTCCAGTCTACATATCTTAATATGAAGACAACAAATGTTTCGGATTCAAGCAAAGCAGATGTAAGCGCAAACGGTGCTGCGGCAAACGGCACACAGACACTTGAGATTTCAAGTATTGCAAAGGCTTCATATCTTACGGGCGCAACACTTACGGGCGTGGCAAGCGATACAAAATTGATGGAAGGCCTTGGAATGAGCGCAGGTTCCATAAATGTTCTGGATAATGAAGGAAATGTTAAAGGAACTATCACAATTGATGAAAGCACAACAGTTTCGGATTTTGTAAATCAGCTTCAGACGGAAGCCGGCTTGAAAGCAAGTTTCGACAGCAAATACAACAGAATTTTCATAAATTCATCGGATACCGGAGAATCAAGCAACTTTAAATTTGAAGTAGCGGATACGGCAACACTTGATAATTTATCAAAGCTTGGTCTTGCAACAGCCGATAATTACACAGATCTCGGTCAGGAAGTGCCGGCAGCAAAAACACTCGGTGCATACCAAAAGGGTACAAACTGCGTATTTAAGCTTAACGGAGCGGATTTTGAATCCGAGTCGAATACAAATACCGTTAATGGTCTTACCATTACAGCTAAAGCCAAAACCGACGGTGAAATGTCAATCAGGACAGAAACCGATTATGATAGCATTTATAACAATATTAAAAAGACACTTGGGGAATTCAATAAATTAATCAACTCCATGTCGGCAGCTTACAATGCCGAAAGCGCAGGAAAATACGAACCGCTTACGGATGAAGAAAAAGAAAAAATGTCTGATGATCAGATTGAAAAATGGGAAAAGAAAATCAAAGATTCCCTCTTAAGACGTGATTCTACATTAAACGGTGTTATGGAAGCCATGACAACAGCTTTTTCACAGACATTGGAAATTGAAGTTGGCGGAGAAACAAAGAAATTGTCACTTTCAAGCTTTGGTATTCAAACAGCGGGTTACTTCGTAGCAGCTGATAACGAGGAAAAAGCTTATCACATTGACGGCGATAAAGATGACAGTTTATCGGCAATGAATACGGATAAACTCATGGCAGCCATTAAGGAAGATCCGGATACGGTTGCAAAATTCTTCTCAAAACTTACAGAAGGCGTTTACGATGCTTTGGGTAAGAAGATGAAATCAACTGAGCTTTCGAGTGCTTACAAAGTTTACAACGATAAGCAGATGGAAAGCGAAGCCAGAGACATCAAGAAAGAAATCGACAAATGGGAAGACAGAATTGCCGAATACGAAGATTACTGGTACAAGAAATTTACCGCAATGGAAAAAGCATTGGCAAATCTTCAGTCAAGCCAGAGTGCTCTTTCGGGCTTACTCGGTGGCTGATAATAAGGGATAGAAAGTATTTTTTGGAATTAGGAGGAAATGACTATGACAAACAGAGGATATTCTGCTTATGCAAACACTAAGGCAAACACAGCATCTCCGGGGGATTTAATCCTTATGTTATATGATGGAGCAATCAGATTCGGCAATCTCGCAATGGAAGCAATCGAGAAAAAAGAAATCGAAAAAGCTCACATCAACATAGTAAAGATTGAAAACATAATTAAAGAATTCCAAGCATCGCTTGATTTTAAATATCCCGTTGCCAACGAGTTCAACAATGTTTACACATATCTTCTTCAAAGACTCATTGAAGCAAATATGAAAAAAGATAACGAAATCATGGAAGAAGTTATGGGACATTTAAGAACAATGAGGGATACCTGGAAAGAAGTAATGAAACTTTCAAAACAGGAAAAAAAAGTGGTTTAGTAAAAGATGAATGATAATACATACATTGATATATTAATCGAAAGTCTTATAAAGAAATCAAAAGTACTTGATGAAATAGCGGAACTTAACGCAAGTCAGGTAAAAATATTTTCAAGCGCTCACCTGGATTTTGACGAGTTTAGGGAAACAGCGGATAAAAAGGGTGAGCTTGCTGAAAAATTGGATAGTTTGGATGACGGCTTTGAGGAAGTATATAATAGGGTAAAAGAGGAGTTAAAAGAAAATAAGGACGCTCATAAGGATCAGATTGCAAGGCTTAAAGAGCTTATCAAAGAGATTACCGACAAGAGCGTGAAGATAAGCGTTGAGGAAAAGAAGATTAACTCTTTGGTGCACAAGAAAATGAATGAGGAAAGACGTGACATCAAAAAGAGAAGAGATTCCAATGCAGCCATGAGCGCTTATCAAAAGGAAATGAGTAAAATCGATACCATTAATCCTCAATTTATGGATAAAAGAAATTAAATAAAAAACATTACAAAAAATTTCATTTTAGCTATAAAGTTATCGGATGTAATGGTCGATATATAAAATATAAAATTTAATATCTTAAATCCGGCTACAGGATGTTATCGGATTTAAACACCATCTCAAGTGGAAAGGATTCCACTAAAATCATATTTCAAGGAGGAAAAAATTATGGGTATGGTCGTACAACACAATCTTACAGCACAAAACGCTAACAGACAGTTAGGTATCACAACGGGCTTAATGGCAAAATCTACAGAAAAATTGTCATCGGGCTACAGAATCAACAGAGCATCAGATGATGCAGCAGGTCTTTCAATTTCCGAAAAAATGAGAAATCAGATTAGAGGTCTTGATCGTGCAAGTGCAAACGCACAGGACGGTATTTCTCTTATTCAGACAGCTGAAGGTGCATTAAATGAATCACACGCAATCCTTCAAAGAATGTCAGAACTTTGCGTACAGGCAGCTAACGATACCAACGTATCGACAGACCGCTCGGCAATCCAGCAGGAAATTGGTCAGTTAACAGAAGAACTCACAAGAATTTCTACAACTACACAGTTCAATAAGAAAAACTTACTTGATGGTACTCTTACAGGCGCTAAATTACAGATTGGTGCTAACGAAAACCAGAGTATGGCAGTATCTATCGGCAATACAAGTGCAACAGCACTCGGTGTTGGTAACGTTCAGGTAAATGATTTCGCTACAGCAAGCGGAAACATTACTACAGTACAGACAGCTATTACAAAACTTTCAGACATCCGTTCAAAACTCGGTGCAGTACAAAACAGACTTGAGCACACAGTAGCAAACCTTGATACAACGAGTGAGAATACACAGGCAGCTGAATCTCGTATCCGTGACGTAGATATGGCAAAAGAAATGGTAAATTTCAGCAAGTACAACATCTTAGCACAGGCAGGACAGTCAATGCTTGCACAGGCAAACAGCCAGACACAGGGTGTAATGAATCTTCTCGGATAATAGTTATAATACTACCGGTTTTGGTTCTTAATACCACAAAATAACATAGTATGAAGGCACGGGTAGAAATACTCTACCCGGTGCTTCATAAATAAATTCATATCTAAATAAGTGGCAAGGATGCCACTAACAAAATCATTTATTTCAAGGAGGAAAAAACTATGGGTATGGTCGTACAACACAATCTTACAGCAATGAATGCTAACAGACAGTTAGGTATCACAACGGGAGCAATGGCAAAATCTACAGAGAAATTGTCATCAGGTTACAGAATTAACCGTGCATCGGATGATGCTGCAGGTCTTTCAATTTCTGAAAAAATGAGAAATCAGATCAGAGGTCTTGACCGCGCAAGTGCAAACGCACAGGATGGTATTTCTCTTATTCAGACAGCTGAAGGTGCATTGAATGAATCTCATGCAATCTTACAGAGAATGTCAGAACTTTGCGTACAGGCAGCTAACGATACCAACGTATCAACAGACCGTTCTGCAATCCAGCAGGAAATCGGACAGTTGACAGAAGAACTCACAAGAATTTCTACAACAACACAGTTCAACAAGAAAAACTTACTTGACGGTACTCTTTCAGGCGCTAAATTACAGATTGGTGCAAACGAAAATCAGAGTATGGCAGTATCTATCGGCAACACAAGTGCAACAGCACTCGGTGTTGGTAACGTTCAGGTAAATGATTTCGCTACAGCAAGTGGAAATATCACAACAGTACAGACAGCTATTACTAAACTTTCTGACATCCGTTCTAAACTCGGTGCGGTACAGAATAGATTAGAGCACACAGTAGCCAACCTTGATACAACAAGTGAAAATACACAGGCAGCTGAATCACGTATCCGTGACGTAGATATGGCAAAAGAAATGGTAAGTTTCAGCAAGTACAACATCTTAGCACAGGCAGGACAGTCAATGCTTGCACAGGCAAACAGCCAGACACAGGGTGTTATGAATCTTCTTGGATAATCATATTATCCATTAGGCCTAAACACCTAAATTCAACAACTGCAGTTTACTGATAATAAACCCCGCAGTTTGATGGTGAGTAGGATCTCACTTTAATAAAAACCGAAGAAAAAACGTATGAATGCACGGGCAGTATAAGCCTGCCCGGTGCTTCATAAATATTAAACTTTAGTAGCATCGCAGTTAACGTTATGTTCATTGTCGGTGCAAGGCCGACAAACGTAATGTTTAACGGATGTGAAGAAGCTCCCTTTTAGGGATTTACCGTAGCGGTAAGGAAGCCGCTAAAATTCATATTCAAGGAGGAAAACATTATGGGTATGGTCGTACAACACAACTTAACAGCAATGAACGCTAACAGACAGTTAGGTATCACAACAGGCGCAATGGCAAAATCCACTGAGAAATTGTCATCCGGTTACAGAATCAACCGTGCATCCGATGATGCAGCAGGACTTTCGATTTCCGAAAAAATGAGAAATCAGATCAGAGGTCTTGACCGCGCAAGTGCAAACGCACAGGATGGTATCTCACTCATTCAGACAGCAGAAGGTGCATTGAATGAATCACATGCAATCCTTCAAAGAATGTCAGAACTTTGCGTACAGGCAGCAAACGATACTAACGTATCAACAGA
>SVDN01000015.1 GCA_015057825.1 Lachnospiraceae bacterium | reverse complement strand
AGATTGTTAGTATTTTCATATTTAATGATTGTATTCATTTCATCAGTCCTTTCTTGGTTAATGTAAACGATAATTTACTTCAGCAAGCAACCACAATATACCAAGCGTGGTTTGAAGATTATATCCTGTCTGATGGTTTATGCCCACCCACATGGAAACAAGGAACATTAGCTGATATTGCAAATGTTTCTAGTGGCAAGCGACCGCCAGTTAAATCAGCAGAAAAAACAGATACTGCTATCATTCCGCTTGTAGGTGCAGCTTCGGTAATGGGGTATACAACTGAAGCTAATCACACTGATAAGATTCTCGTTACTGGTCGTGTGGGAACACATGGAGTAATACAACGCTTTAATTCGCCATGCTGGACTTCCGATAACACGCTGGTTATAACAAGTGACCTTTATGAGTACACTTTCCAAATTTTGCAAAGAATCGATTACCACGCTATGAATCGCGGTTCTACCCAGCCTCTAATCACTCAAGGTGATATGAACAAGGTACCGATTCTAATACCAGATAAAGAGATTCTTTCAAATTTTGAGGTGCTTGTAGGACAACTTATGGAACAGTACGAAGCAAATTTACTCGAAAATGATAAACTTGCTGAGCTTCGCGATGCCCTATTACCAAAGCTAATGTCTGGCGAGCTGGATGTCTCTGAACTCGACATCTAAGCTGCTAAATTATCGTTTTTATTAGCAATAATTATTTATAGGAGATGTAAGAAATGTCTATAACTGATAAACGCTTTCCATACAGTATACATGAAGACGGTGAAGAAGAAATAGTTTATTTTTATTATTGCGATGGGCATATTTGGAGTATCATGGACACATTTACACGTGTGCTGAGTAGCAATGAGAAAACAATACGTGATTTATTTGAAGAAATATGGAACAAGAATATTATCAAAAAGGAAGATTCATACAGAATAGAAAAAGAAGACACTGAAAGGGAGTACTTTACTAGCGAGTTGGCTTTATGTGCTGGATATACTCTTGAACGCACTAATATGTCACAGTTTAATAGAAGAATGATGTCTTATCATATTATGTACAAAAGCCTTGAAATCAATGATTCCGCAAAACGTAATAGTATTGGAAAAGAAAATGGCATAGAAGTAGAGTCTTTAGAAGAGTATTTTAGGATCATAGCTCAGTTAAACAATGATAAAAAGAGTACAAGTTCAAGACTGTTTTTTAGAGGGCAAGAAGTAGATTATTGGAGTATTGAGCCGAGTATTTATAGAGGAAATATGTTAAGCGTAGAGTCAACGCTGATGTTGGAGTCTTTGAGAAATAATCCACACGAATTTATTGACTTGAGCGGTGGTTTGGATGTTTTTCAAAAATATCAGCATTATGGCATGTGCACACGTCTATTAGATGTTACGGACAATCCATTAGTTGCTCTTTATTATGCGTGTGTCACACATGGGCGTGAGTGGTACATTAATGATAATAATGTACCGAAAAGCAAGGAGCCCGATGGAATCATCTTTTTTAGAGAGGAGCAGGCTCCTTTGCAGCCTTATGATGATAAGGTAAAGATAATTATTGAATTGGCTAAGTACAACTTATCTGAAGATAACAGTTTGATTGGAGTTTTAAACTATTTACAAAAGAATAATGTGATTGACGGTGAAAACTATAAGTATTGGAAAACTGAGGAGGGAATAGACTCTTTTATTTCCATTATTCAGGAAACATATTTGGTGCTACCTGTATTAAATAATGAGCGTTTAAAACGTCAAAGTGGGGCTTTTTTGTTGCCAGGAAAATTTAATGTAAGAATAGATAATAAAAAAGAAGTTAGAGCAGTAATTGAGAAGGCAGTAGGAACACTACGTGATGAATTTGAGGAAACGTTCATATATGTATCAGGGGATAATAAGAAAAAAATATTAGAGGAATTAGATTCTTGCGGAATAAATGAGGCTAAACTGTTTCCGGAACTAGAATATCAACTAAAGCATATAAAGAATACTCATTTTAATAAACTACAATCAGTTTCTTCGTTTGAAAAGTATAGTCCAATAACCGAGCGTACAGATAAAAATGGGATTGACAAGTATCAGGAGCATAATGTTTCAATAGATACTATTAATGAAATAGTAAGCAAATATTTAAGTGACAAAAAGTTGGTAGAGGATGTTGTAAGCATTATAGATAATAATCAAAAAGTAATCTCATGGAGAATAAAAGATAGCCAAATTAGTAAGTTGAAAATCAACATAGCCCGAGAATTAAAAAAGAGCGGGTTTGTTGAACCAAAGCAAACGGCAGAGTCGATTGTTAAGGATGTGTTACAAGAAAAATAAGGGGGTGCTTTTGTGTCATTGTTTTACACTGAAGCTGATTATGAAAATTCAATAATTGAGCTTTTTAAGAACATGGGTTACCAATATCTCTATGGTCCGAATATTGAAAGAGATTATAATAGCCCGATATATGAAATTGAGCTTATTTCTGCATTGAATCGTTTGAATCCTAATATGCCACAGGAAGCAATTGATGATGCGGTGTCAAAACTAAAAAACTTTGAAAATGCTGAACTTGTTCAGAAAAATGAAGTATTCATGGATTATTTGCAGCATGGTATAGAAGTAAGTTATCTGGATAAAGGTGAAGAACGATTCGGATTAGTTTATATTGTAGATTATAAAGAAGCAGCCAATAACTCTTTTATTGTAGCAAACCAATGGACATTTATTGAAAACAGTAATAAACGTCCTGATGTTTTGCTGTTTGTTAACGGCTTGCCGCTTGTCTTGATAGAACTTAAATCCCCTTCCAGAGAAGAAACAGATGCTTCTGAGGCGTACACTCAGATTCGTAACTATATTCACGAGATTCCTTCAATGTTTATATACAACTGTATATGTGTTATGAGCGATCATTTAACATCAAAAGCCGGAACAATTACAGCCGGTGAAGATCGTTTCATGGAATGGAAAACAAAGGACGGTAGCTATGAAAATACACAGTACGCACAATTCGATACGTTTTTTGAGGGTATTTTTGAAAAGGAGCGCTTACTTGATATTATAAAAAACTATATTTGTTTTTCAAAAGATGGCATAAAAAGAGTAAAGATTTTAGCCGGTTATCATCAGTACTTTGCTGTTAATAAGGCAATTGAATCGACAAAAAGAGCCATTGGAACAGATGGAAAGGCAGGTGTCTTCTGGCATACACAAGGAAGCGGAAAATCGCTATCAATGGTTTTCTATGCTCACCTTTTGCAGGATGCCTTAGATAGCCCAACAGTTGTTGTTCTTACAGATAGAAATGACTTGGATAATCAGCTTTATGGACAGTTTGCCAGATGTAAGGATTTTCTGCGTCAAGAACCTATTCAAGCCGAAAGCAGAGAACATTTAAAAGCATTGCTTGCGGGTCGTCAAGCAAACGGAATAATCTTCACAACCATGCAAAAGTTTGAAGAATCAGACGAGCCTCTTTCGGAAAGAAGAAATATTGTTGTTGTGGCAGATGAAGCGCACAGAGGTCAGTATGGATTAAGTGAAAAGGTAGATGCAAAAACAGGTAAAATCAAAATTGGTACGGCCCGCGTGATTAGAAACAGCTTGCCAAACGCCACATATATTGGATTTACAGGTACGCCTATTTCAATGAGAGATAGAAGTACCAGGGAAGTTTTCGGAGATTATATTGATGTATACGACATGACACAGGCTGTAGAAGATGGAGCTACGCGTCCTGTTTATTATGAAAGCCGTGTAATTAAGCTCAAACTTGATGAAGATACTTTGAAGATGATTGATACAGAGTATGATGTTATGGCTAATAATGCTGACCCTGAGGTCGTTGCGAAAAGCAAACATGAATTGGGGCAGATGGAAGCTATACTTGGAAATGATGAAACTATAGATTCACTGGTAGTCGATATTTTGGATCATTACGAGAATTATCGAGAAAACTTGCTTACCGGTAAAACTATGATAGTTGCATATTCAAGACCGATTGCTTTAAAAATTTATAGGAAAATTCTTTCTCTCAGGCCGACATGGAATGAAAAGGTTGCGGTTGTAATGACAGACAGCAACAAAGACCCGGAAGATTGGAAGGATATTATTGGGAACAAACATCACAGAGATGAGTTGGCAAAGAAGTTTAAAGACAACGATAGTCCACTTAAAATTGCTATAGTAGTTGATATGTGGCTTACAGGATTTGATGTTCCATCCCTTGCGACAATGTACATTTATAAGCCAATGCAAGGTTATAATCTTATGCAGGCAATTGCAAGAGTTAATCGTGTATTTGGCGATAAAGAAGGTGGCCTTATCGTTGACTATGTCGGAATTGCCTCTGCTTTGAAGGAAGCAATGAACGATTATACAACACGTGATAAGAAAAACTACGGAGATACAGATATTGCAAGTGTTGCATATCCTAAGTTCTTGGAAAAAATGTCTGTGTGTAGGGATTTGTTCCACGGATTTGATTATTCAAACTTTGTTACGGGAACTGATCTTGAAAGATCAAAGGCGATTAGTGGTGCTATAAACTTTATAGTGGCACCATCAAAGGAAAAAGAACGTGAAGATTTCCTCAAAGAAGCATTGTTGATGCATCAGGCATTATCACTTTGTGCCTCACTTGTTGAGAAGGATTTAAGAATAGAGGCTGCCTTTTTTGAATCGGTTCGCGTGCTCGTTATGCGCATAATTAATAAAGGAGAAGGAAAGAAAATATCGCTTCCGGAAATGAATGCGAGAGTTAATGCTTTACTAGAACAGAGCATTAAGAGTAGCGGAGTAATAAATTTGTTCTCAGATGTTAACTCGGATTTCTCGTTGTTTGATCCTAAATTTTTGGAAGAAGTTGCAAAAATGAAGGAAAAGAATTTGGCTGTGGAACTGCTTAGAAAACTTATTTCCGAGCAAGTGATTATTTATAAACATACCAATGTTGTAAAGTCGGAAAAATTCAGCGAAATAATACAACAGGCTATGAATAGATACCTTAATGGTATGCTTACGAATGAGCAAGTTATAGAAGAATTATTGGAACTTGCAAAACAGATTCAAGCTGCGCAGAAGGAAGGTCAAAAGCTTGGATTAACAGCAGATGAGCTTGCATTCTATGATGCACTTACGAAGCCTCAAGCAATAAAAGATTTCTACGAAAACGACGAACTCATTGCAATAACCAAAGAGTTGGCAGAGGCTCTAAGAAATAACAGAACCATAGACTGGCAAAAGCGCGATTCTGCAAGGGCTAAAATGAGAATGATGATTAAGAAACTTCTTAAGAAACACAAGTATCCGCCAGAAGGAATGGATGATGCTGTTCAGACAGTTATGCTTCAGTGTGAACTGTGGACGGATAACAATGATATGGGTAGTGATCGTGTGCTTAAGTATTCGGAAAGATTGAGTCAGTATGTACAGTAAATAAAAGAATAAGGAGATAGAAAATGCTAGAAAAATAGTAAACGCAATTAAATGTACACAAAATAATACTACATTTTATGTAGCTTCGATGAATAGTAAAACACTTAGGGAGATGTGTTTTGTTTCACGTAAGAAGGAAGAACCGTTAAAAGGGTTTCAAAGATTGCTTAACAAAAAAAGGGCTAAGGATATTGCGAATTATATGGACTTAGTAAACGGTGTTATTCCTTCGTCATTAATCTTAAGTGCACAAGATAATGCAAAAGTAAGATTTGATGAAAAGACAAATAAGTTGTCTTTTGAAGTTGTGAAAGACAGTATGCTTGTTATTGACGGACAGCATCGTTTATACGGATTGTATGAAGCGGAAAAGGATTATGAGATACCTGTTTCTATTTTTTCAAATCTTAATACAAGAAGTGAGGTTAAACTGTTTATAGACATTAATACAACACAGAAAGGTGTTCCAACTGCCTTGATACTTGATATAAAGGGTCAAGCAGGCACCGAAACAAAAATTGAGGAACGTCAAAGGATTTTGTTTGATCAATTAAATAAAGACTCTGCATTAGCTGGTTATTTGTTGCCAAATGAAAGTAAAGCCGGAAAAATATCACGAACAGTTTTTAATGCCGCCACACAATCGTTGTTTGAAGGAGGACCGGTTGCAGATTTGAGTGATGAGGCCATTTATAGGACTATAAAAAATTATTATGAAGCAATTGACGTTTTGTTTAAGAAAACAGAAAATCCAAATGCTAGATTGAGTAAAACTGTCCTTTTTAAAGCGATTATGGCAATATTCAATGAAATATGTGAAAAATGCTTAATAAAATATAAAAATGTAAAAACCGAATCATTTATGGATTACTTATATCCTATTATGCAGCTGAATTTTGAGGAATATACAGGAACTAATAATGCAACTGTAAGTAAGATTGTTAGTGATTTACGCAATTTGTTAAAAGAAAAAGTGGAAATTGATGAGGGAATGTTTTGATGCTTATATATGATAAAGCGTATACCGAAATGAAAAATAAGTATTTAATCCCGTTATCATCATACTCAGTGCCATATTCTCGATTAAGAAGTAATAATATTAAGAATTTAATTTTAAATAAGTCAACCTCGGTTGAGAAATTAGCTGAGTCGAAATATTTATTCCGCTTTGATGAAGAGTATTTGTATAAGGCTCTACTTGCAGATATTGAATTGTTTTATATCAGGAAAGTGCTTCAAAAAGCAGATTCTGAATTTTGTAAGGGAGATGGGATTTCGGCTAACTGGAATATCGTGACAAATTACTATAATGCATTTTTTGCGGCATCTCTTATGCTTAGATTATGCCATAGAGGCAACTTTTTTTTTGATAACACATTGAAAAAACAGCTTGATTTCCTAGTTTCTAATATTACAGGATTTGTCGTGAGACTTGAGTCGAAACAATTCTATGAAGTATATGAAGATAAAGGACAAAAAGTACTTACATTAACAGGGACAAGTGAAGGGACTCATGAACTAGTGTGGCGTAAAATGGATGTACTTATTAATGAAATGCTTATGCTTTCAAGATTTGATTCTGAAGAATATTTGGTATTAGCTGCAATCAAGCAAATTAATAGTTCTTTAAAGAATACTTATCCATCACAATTGCGAAATAGAGTAAACTATCAAACTGATTATGGGTTGGATTGTGTTGATAGAAAAATATTTCAGCTCAATGAAAGTATTGATTGGGTTCGTTATCTATTAGGATTTACAAAAACCTCAGATGATAATCAGATTGCATGTTATATGTATGCTTATACAAAGTATATAGAATTCTTCTGTTCCAACTTTATTGCCGAATATTACGAAATCAGAGGTGTTGATAATGGTATTCTAAAAAACATTAACTCTAATCGGAGTAATAAAATAGAAAAGGAAAAAGCAGTATTTGTTATATGAGTTAGCAGAGTTTTGTTATAAATTATAGTCAAGCAAGTGGACACATTTTATAAAAAAGTGTGGTCGAATTAAACCACTTAAAATTAGTTGATATAAAAGATGCACTTACTATTTTCATTAATGTTGGGAAAATTGTTAAAACTTTGAACTACTTATTCATAAAATAATATTTGAAATAACTGAGGGATGAATATGTTTACAAATGATGTTATTGAACAATTACAGTACTACGTGTATAGATTAATTGACCCACGTAACGGCCAGACCTTTTACGTTGGGAAAGGAAAAGGTAACAGAGTTTTTGCGCATGTTGAGGACGCGCTTAAATCATATGACGGCACCTCATATGAAGATAAAGAAGAGGACGATGTTTCTGCAAAGATTCAGCAAATTCGCGATATAAAGAATGCGGGTTTGGAAGTAATACATATAATTCAAAGATATGGGCTTACGGAAAAGGAAGCATTTGAAGTAGAGTCTGCGCTTATTGACGCATACGGAGAATTAACAAATATTCAAAGCGGGCATGCCGCTGATAGAGGCGTTAATAATGCAGAGGTTCTACAGCGTGAATTATCCTATGAAGAGTATGAAGAACCGGATTTTGATTATATTATTATAAAAGTAAATAATAAGGTTCTGGAAGAAAGAAATAACGATTTCTATGAAACCACCAGAAGTGCATGGAAAGTGAATCTCAAAAAAATCCGGAATTATAAGTATTGCTTTTCGGTGTTAAATGGCGTTGTGCGTGAAGTATATGCAATAGATGAGTGGCAAGAAGACCATAGAGGAAATAGCGGAAGGTATGAATTTGTAGGGAAATTAGCACCTGAGGAAATAAGGAGAAGCTTTATAAATAAACGAATACCTGAAAAGTATAGAAGGAAAGGCATGGCATCACCGGTTTTGTACGGTGGGAAGTAATAGTTTTTTGCATAAATATGGAGACAGGAAAATGACATTAAAAGAGGCAGTAAAACGATACAAGGACAATATTGATGAATATTGGAATAATGAAAAATATAAATGGGAAGCGGTAAAATGTTTTCAAGATAATTGGAATATTGATGCCGTTGATTTTCCTGAAATGATAGGAAAATCGCTAGCAAAAGCAAAGAATCTTTTTAGTGGGGGCTACTATTATCCTCAAAAAATGATAATTGAGTTTGCTAAATTTGATGCAGAACAAGTGCGAAAGATGCTAGCAAATTTGTTTGACGAAAGCTTATCATTTGAAAATAGATACAAAAATTTCCGTGAAAGCATGAATGGCTTGCTTGGGGAATTTAAAAAGAACATTGGGGATGAAGGGAAACTAAAGAATCATTACCAGGATATGCGTGCGATTTGTGTATATCTTTCATTTGCGTATCCTGAAAAATACTATCTGTACAAAACAAGTATGTATAAAGGCTTTAAAAAACTTGTTAATTATCAAGAAAAATCCTATTCGAATGATTCAACAGTGAACAATTATTTGAACTACGCGGATATGTGTCAGGACATGATTGAGGAAATCAAAATGGATTCTGAATTACTTCAAATGCAGCAAAAACTTGTTGAACAAGATGATGCTTGTTATAAGGACTCTGGTCTGCATCTACTGGCTCAAACAATTATTTATGTTTGCTCTGAGTACAACGATGAAGAAGAATGGTTTCCAAGTCTCTCTGAGTATGATCCGGAAATAACGTCAGAACAATGGGTTGAAATATTAAATAATCCACAAATAACATCAAGCAATAATCTCGAAATGCTAGCAATGTTTTATGATTATGGGGAGCCGGCAACATGCGCACAGTTAGCAAAAAAATATGGAAAGTCAGCTAATTATTTTAACAAAGGGTCATCATCTTATGCTGAAAGAGTTGCAAGAGAAACCGGATGTAAAACTATGCCTGAAGAAATAAGTGACGATGCAAAATGGTGGCCGATTCTCTATTTTGGCAAGAGTATTTCTGATGGGGATGCAGGAGGATATGCTTGGAAAATACGTGATGAATTAAAGAATGCACTTGAACAGATAGAGTTACCGAAGATTAAAGGGGTGTCGGATATGATTAACAGTAGTGAAATTGGCTTAAATACAATATTATATGGTCCGCCGGGAACGGGAAAAACATACAACACTGCGGTTTATGCTGTAGCGATTATTGAGGAAAAATCGCTCGATGAGGTTAAGAAATCTTCTTATACTGACGTGTTGAAACGCTATAATAACTACAAACAGCAGGGCTTGATAGAACTTATTACGTTTCATCAGTCTTATGGTTATGAGGAATTTATTGAAGGTATAAGGCCTGTAATGGATTCAGACGTTCAGGAAGAAGGAAAATTGGAATATCAGATTGTTTCAGGTATTTTTAAAGCCTTTTGTGAACGAGCTGCAAGACCGATATTAAAGAATGATTTTGATATTGGTATTAATGAAAATCCTACAGTGTGGAAAGTTTCGCTGGAAGGAACAGGGGATAACAAGACAAGAACAGAATGTCTTGAAAATAATCATATACGTATAGGTTTTGATGAATATGGCGATATTACAAGCGAAACGCAGCTTGACAATGGAAAAAATGTTCTTAATGCTTTTATTTCACGTATGAAAATAGGTGATATTGTTTTTTCTTGTTATAGTGCTACAACAATTGACGCAATTGGTGTTGTTACAGGGGAATATGAATATCATCCTGAGTATGAGGAGTATACGAGACTTAGGAATGTAAAATGGCTCGTTAAGGGCATAAATGAAAACATTGTTGCAATTAACGAAGGAAAGACACTTACACTTCCTTCAACATATGCGCTAAATAGCATTACACTTTCAGATGTTATGACTTTGTTAGATAAAGTTGCACCTGAATTAATTAAGCAAGAAGAAAAAAAGAAAAACCATGTGTTTATTATTGATGAAATAAATCGTGGAAATATCTCTAAGATATTTGGCGAGTTGATTACACTGCTTGAGGATTCGAAGAGAGCAGGAAATAAGGAAGAAATGGAAACAATACTCCCTTACTCCGGTGATAGGTTTAGTGTTCCTAATAATGTTTTTGTTTTGGGCACAATGAATACTGCTGATAGATCAATAGCGCTTATCGATACTGCTCTAAGAAGAAGATTTGAGTTTGAGGAAATGATGCCGAATAGTAGTGTTCTAGATGCAAAAGGAATCGGCCTTATATCACAAGATGGGAAGGTGCTTAAAGTTTCAAAAATGCTGGATACGATTAATAAAAGAATTGAGTATTTGTACGATAGGGAACATACAATAGGGCATGCAGTTTTTATGTCACTTCAAAGCGATCCTTCAATAGAGTGTTTATCGAAAATATTTAAAAAACGTATAATTCCGCTGCTTCAAGAGTATTTCTATGAGGATTATAGTAAAATACAACTTGTGTTAGGAGATAACGAAAAAAGCAATGATAATGTTAAGTTTATAATTAAAGATGGTACAAAACCTGATGATATATTCAATGGTACGGTTGATGTGGATTTGCCTGACGAAGTATATTCAATTAACTGGGAAGCATTTGAAAATATTGATAGCTATAAGGAAATTGGCGAGGATTTGTAAATGGATAATTTAATTAATAGTAAGGTAAAACATTCGGAATTTGGAGCTGGCATAGTTAAAGATGCTAATGATGAGTGGATTGCGGTTGAATTTGACGTTGGTGTAAGATTTTTTCCGTTTCCTGATGCGATTATAAATAATTATCTATTATTTGGCGATGACATTGATGTTGACAAACCAAAAGTGCATGACAATGAAGCTGAGATGGTGTCATTAGATAAAAAACATTATCGAAATCTTTACAGAGAAGAATTTAAAAACTGGCTATCTAATGTATATAACAAAAAATCAGATAAACCAATAAATGATATCACGGGTTATTCGTCAGATGTGTTTTTTATTGAAGAGAATTGTCCTGAAAGAGAGTTTTTAACATGGTTTGAATCGGAGGAAACTCTTGAAGAAGCTAGAGAAGCCTTGCTTAAGGTGCCGAGTATTGTTAACGGAAAGCAAAAACCTTCAAGTCGTGTTAGTGGTTATATTACTAGACTACGCTTGTTTAGAGAGTTTTTAATCGATACAGGAATAATATAGGAAAAGGTGAAATATGGGGAAACCACTAGAAGTTCACGAGTTTGAGGCTATAACTTGTGAGCAATTTGACACAATTAACTATGGTAAATATCAATTATCTGAAAAAGAGTTTTTTGAGCTGGAAAGCTTTATTGAAGAGTATAATTCAAAATGTGAGTCTGCTGATGTTCTGGATTTTATGAGAATAGGATTTAAAAGGAATGTTGGCAAATACATCACCATAAAGAATTATGTTGGCCTTATTCAAATGAATAATGGTTTTCAAGTTCAGGTTTTGCCTAAAATTGATTTTGATGATGAAGATGCAGATGCAGATAATAGCGAGACAAAAGCGTTATTTATAAAAATGCTTCGTAGCTTGAAAAATTTTCCTGGGAAAATTTTTAGTAATGCTAATTTAAGCGTTGGTAGAATGATTCTTTATGAGATTTTTATAAACATGTATCTTCAGGAATGTTGGCAGCTTGTTAAGCATGGCATCAAGTCTTCTTATGTTGAGCAGACAGATAATCTTAATTATTACAAAGGAAAACTTTTGGTTGCAGAACACATAAGAAGAAATATTGCTCATAGGGAGCGTGCTTTTGTTGTTTATGATAATTATCAGGCTAATATAGCTGAAAACCGCATTGTTAAAGCAACATTGCTTAAATTGCAGAAACTAACAAATAGTGCGGAAAATTCAAGAGAAATAAGAAAACTATTAGTTTCATTTGAAATGGTAGAGTCATCTGGTAATTACGAGAAAGATTTTTCAAGAATTGTAATTAATAGAAATACAAAGGATTATGAGAACCTTTTAGTGTGGTCTAGGGTATTTTTGATGAATGAAAGCTTTACAACATTTTCGGGTTCAACAATATCTCGATCATTGTTGTTCCCTATGGAATCTGTGTATGAAAGTTATGTAGCGAAGGAAATGAAAAAAGCATTGACTCCATATGGTTGGAAGGTTTCGTGTCAGGATAAAGGTTATTATCTTTTTGATGAGCCTAGAAAAAAGTTTGCCTTAAGACCGGATATAGTTATTAAAAAAGATGGAAGAACGGTTGTAATGGATACGAAGTGGAAGAAGCTAATACCTGACGAGAGAAAGAATTACGGAATCTCTCAGGCAGATATGTATCAGATGTATGCTTATTCAAAAAAATATGGCAATTCAGATGTCTGGCTTTTATATCCATATTATTCCGAAATACAGAGTTTGAATAATAAGGTGTTTAAAACAGATGATAACACGACTGTAAGATTATGGCTTGTTGATTTGAAAAATATAGAGGAGAACTTTTCATTATTGCGATTGGAATTGGAATTATGATTAAACAAATAGTCAAAGACCCCATATTCCTGCAACAAAAGTCGGAACCGGCATCGGAAGCTGACAAGCAGGTTATTGTGGATTTACTGGATACATTAAAAGCTAATAGAGAGCATTGCGTGGGAATGGCGGCGAACATGATCGGAATAAAGAAACGCATCATCGTTGTGGCAGCAGGCCCATTTGCTTTCCCTATGATTAATCCGGTTATCACAAAGAAAAGCGGCAAGTATCAAACTGAGGAAAGCTGCCTTTCTTTGCAAGGTGTACGTCCTTGCATTAGATACAAGGAAATAGAAGTGGATTATCTTGACCAAAACTTCAATCCGCAACATGCTAGGTATACGGATTTTGTGGCACAGATTATCCAACATGAAATTGATCACTTTGAGGGGATTTTAATTTAAACGCTAAAGGAGTTTTTATGGATTCCTTACGAGGGCGCAAAGTCTAAGTAAAAGTACAACTTATCGGACAGAAAATATTTACAATAAGAGTTAACGTACATCGGAAGGAGCAGAGTGACATGACAATTTTTGATGGAACTGTTGATAAAGCGGATATAATAATTTTAATAGTTATATTTGTTATCTTTGCTTTAATTGTTGCTGTTATTTTAATTTGGAATAAATATGGATGGACGCGAAGGCAATATGAGGGGAAAGAAAACGAAAGCAAGATGGAAAATGGATTTAATATAGACAATGTATTGTCGGTTAAGATTCTCGAAATGACCCAAATATATGAAGAACGTAAAAGAGAAAACCAATCCGTGGGTTCTGTAGGTGCGCTGTGGGATAAAAATTTCAAACCTGTTTATTCAACAACCTATACAACGGAGACGGTTCCTGTGGGAGTTGAATATTCCTTCAGCATTACATGGAAAGATAATACTTCAAGTGTTCTCAGGTTTATGAGCGGAACGCCCGAATGCGATAGATTATTGCAATTTATTGAAAACAACGAGGAAGAAAAGATTAAAAATGAAGAGGCTGCGAAAAAGAGACAAAATCAGCAGCTTGCTATAAAAAGGGAAAGTGAGGATTCTTCGAGAGAAAGGATGAATGATAAGGGTGAAAAAATCGTTCACTTAATGAGTGGAAGATATGAAGTTGGCGTAGAGTTTCCGGAAGGTTTTTATGAGTTTTGGTCGGAAAATACTAATGAGATTAATTGTGACTCCGTTTCGGTATATACGAAAAAGGATGCAAAAGGAAATGATTCTTGTAAATTATGTCACACGTTTCAAAATAATGGCCCCGGAGTTGTGAGACTTGATAAAGGAGATATTCTTCGTGTTGAAGGCTCATCGGTTTACGCAGGGAAAGCCAAACCGATTACATTCGATTAACTTTAATTTCATTACGAAGGTGATATAAACGCAAAAGGAGTTTTTATGGCATCAAAAAAAGACTACCTAGAATTCATATTGGAACAGCTCTCAGAGTTGGATGATATCTCATATCGTGCGATGATGGGTGAGTTTATCATTTATTATCGCGGCAAGGTTGTTGGTGGTATTTACGACGACCGTTTTCTTGTAAAGCCAACAAAATCAGCCTTGGCTATGATGCCGGATGCTGCGCGTGAGATTCCTTACGAGGGCGCAAAGGAAATGCTGATGGTTGAAGATATTGAAAATAAAGAGTTTTTAAGAGAGCTTATAGAGGCGATGTATGATGAATTGCCGGCTCCAAAGAAGAAATAAAAGAGGTTGATATGAATTATTTAATTGCAATAAGCGATAAAAACAATACTGGTATCGACATGGTTAGAACCGGTCGTAAAATCAAGAAATATATGTACCAAAAGGGTTTGACTGTCAAGAATCTTCAAGATTATCTTGGTTTTTCATGTCCACAATCAATATACAGATGGTTTAAAGGAATGATACTTCCATCGGTGGATAATCTTTACCGTTTGTCGAGGTTGTTCAACGTGCATATGGAAGATTTGCTGGTCGTAAAAGAAGAGAAGTTTGTGCTTCCTTTGGATGGCTTTGCTTCCAAGGATTATATCGGTTTGTGTAATAGAAGGATGGAAAAATACATTTTGGAAATGGCTTCGTAGTTATTGGACTATCCGTCCAATGAAATTCCGGTTGATTTGGTTTAAAATAAAAAGGAAACGAGTAGCTGATGATTTTCTTTGCCAAAGACGAAGAGGAACAAAAGAATTATTTGATATTTTGACATAGGAGTGTTTTGAATAATGACAGATAAGAATAATTTTTCGGTAGCATCAGCAGCCGAATATTTAACATATATTGCCGCTACTGGGGACTCTCTTGAGAGCTTTGAAATGAGATATGAGAATGAAAACATTTGGCTAACGCAGAAGATGATGGCCGCACTATATGATGTTAAAGTAAATACTATTAATGATCACATTGAAAAGATTTACAAAGACGCGGAACTGACTAAAGATTCAACTATTCGGTATTTCCGAATAGTTCAAAAGGAAGGAAAAAGAAACGTTGAAAGAAATCTTTTACATTATAATCTTCAAATGATTATTGCTGTTGGCTTTAAAGTGGACAATGATCGAGCCGTTAGATTTAGAAAGTGGGCGGGCCAAATAGTAAAGGATTATACCATTCAAGGTTGGACAATGGATTCGGAGCGCCTTAAAAAAGGCCATAAATTTTCTGAAGATTTTTTTGAACGTCAACTTCAACAAATCCGTGAAATAAGACTCTCTGAAAGAAGATTTTATCAAAAGATTACAGATATTTACGCGACAGCCTTTGATTATGATAAAGATGCCAAAACTACTCAGTTATTCTTTAAGACGGTTCAAAATAAAATGCATTATGCAGCACATAGACATACTGCTGCAGAATTAATTGTTGCTCGAGCGAACGCCGAAAAAGAGCATATGGGATTAACTTCATGGGAGAATGCTCCGCATGGAAAAATACTAAAAGCAGATGTGACAATAGCCAAAAACTATTTATCCGAAGAAGAGATGGATTACCTTGAAAGAATAGTTAGTATTTATTTGGATTACGCAGAACTTCAAGCGCAAAGACATATTCCTATGAGCATGGAGGACTGGTCGAAGCGCTTAGATGGATTTCTGGAGTTCAATGGGAATGAAATATTAACCGGACCGGGAAAAATAAGTGCTGAAGAAGCAAAACTTCATGCAGAATCAGAGTATGAGAAATATAGAATTGTTCAAGATAGATTATTTGAAAGTGATTTTGATCGTTTTTTGGAACTTGAGAATCATATAAAAGATTAAAAAAGAAACAGGCAAGTCTTGTCAGGCTTAAGCCCTACCCAGTGAAAAAACCCATTTCTAAGAAAGATACTATCAATTAACTGGCCTATTGTCAATATAATCATTTATCAAAAGTGGTCGAATTCGACCACTTTTGAGTTGAACTGAGAATGTGTGGGCAAAAACAAAAAAGGATTGATTAAGAATTATGATATACATAACAGGCGATACTCACGGTGATTTCCGTCGCATTGAGCATTTTTGCGAGCGTATGCAGACCAGCCGTGATGACATTTTGATAATACTCGGGGATGCCGGTGTTAACTTCAGTGGACCGCTGAAAGACACATACAAAAAGGAACTGCTCAGCAGTTTGCCAATAACAATTTTTGCTATTCACGGCAATCACGAAATGCGTCCTTATACTATTGAAAGCTATAAGGAAAAGGAATGGCATGGCGGAGTTGTCTACTACGAAGAGGAATATCCGACGATTCTGTTTGCTAAGGATGGCGAAATCTTTGACTTCGGCGGATTGAAGTCAATTGTAATTGGCGGTGCTTACAGCATCGATAAAAACTACCGTTTGACATATGGCTACGGTTGGTGGGAGGATGAACAGCCTTCTGATGAAATCAAGGAATACGTTGAAAACCAGCTTGATAAGGTTGGCTGGAATATAGACGTGGTTTTAAGCCATACGGCACCCTTTAAATATGAGCCGGTAGAAGTCTTCTTTAAAGATTTCGATCAAAGCAAGGTTGACAAAACCACGGAAAAATGGCTTGATTCAATTGAAGACAAACTGAGCTATAAGAAATGGTATCTCGGCCATTATCATACGGATAAAAAGATTGATAAGATTCAGATAATGTTCGAGACTTATGATGAATTTGCTTGTTAACGGAACTTTTTTTGGTTTTTTTTAATTTTGTTCCGTTATCTTAATGAATATACTCAATAGAGATTATATAAAAAACTTGATTTTATATACAAATATAGTAAAATATAGATAAATATAGAAAATATAGTGAAATATATAAAGATATAGAAGAATTTCGAAAATATATAATATTTTTAGGAGGCCGTATGAAGAATAATCCTTTTTTAACATCCTTTGGTAATGCTTCGGATGAGGCATATATCAACAGATATTCAGAAGAAGATATTATAATAGACGATTTTAATCGCGAGCTGTCATCATCACAGGTTTACATGCTTGCAGGAGTCAGAGGGATAGGAAAGACCGCCCTGACGACCTATATAACGGAAAACATAGCAAAAGATTCAAAAGAGTGGAAGGTGGTAAATCTTAGCTCACAAAGCAATCTTTTGAAAACATTGGCAGCCAATTTGCAAGCCGATCCGATTCTTGGCAAAGTTTTTATCGAAAAGAAACTCGATTTTTCTTTGCTTGGCATAGGTGTATCCATAGAAGGCGGAACCAAAATATCCGACGAAGAAGTTATGATTAGGCAGATGCTTAAGGTTATGAAAGGCATCAAGAAAAAGCTTCTTGTCACGGTTGATGAGGTCAGCAATACGGAAAACATCAGGAAATTCACATCATCATTTCAGCTTTATACAAGGGAACGTTTGCCGATTTATTTGATTATGACAGGCCTTTATAAAGATATAAAAAGCCTGCAGACTCACAAAAACATGACGTTTTTAAAAAGAGCTCCAAGGATTAATCTCGGCCCTCTCGACCTGAATATGATTGCCAAGAGATATGCTTCGATTTTTGATATTTCTTTCGAAGATGCCGCGAAAATGGCAAAAATAACCAAGGGCTATTCTTATGCTTATTCGCTTCTCGGTAATATTTATTGGGAAAAAAGAGATTCCTTATCCTTGGATGACATGATAATTCAGCTAAAAGATATACTTGAGGATAGGGTTTACAGCCAAGTCTGGGCAGAGCTGACTGGCGCGGAAAAAGAGTTTATTAAAGCAATGAACAATTGCATTGAGGATAATAATCAAAAAGCCAAAGTCGGCGATGTGGTGAATCTTTTACAAAAAGCCCCTGCTCAGGTAAATGAATATAAAAGCAGGCTTGTGGAGACCGGGATTATCGATGCCGGCGAAAGAGGTTATATTGAATATTCATTGCCTTTCTTTGGAGAAACCGTTGATAGATTAACGATTATAGAATTGTAGAGATTGTGCCGACTTTGTTGGCACAATCTTTGTTTGTTGCGCAAAATCAAAGAAAATGCTATACTATCATACATCGAATGCACTTGTGCATCAGGCTGTTTCAGCCATTTTCATTGGAGAGACAAATAAATATGGTTTTGGTTAGTGTGATTTTTGTTGGTTAGGTTACATTATTTTTTTTGTGCATGCGGTGCATTTGAAATATCTTTTTCAAGGAGGAAGTGCCATTGAAGACACTACAGGAACTAACACTTTTAGACCGATTTTTATTTGACCAAACCATGGAGGACACAGAAACCTACGAAGCTTTGCTTAGGATAATCCTAGGCGATGAAGAGCTGAAGCTACTTACCCCATCGCAAACAGAAAAAGAGCTGAGAACAGCTCCTTGGCTTCGCTCTATACGAGTAGACGTATTTGCTATGGATGATTTCAGCATCTACAATACCGAGATGCAAAAGGAGTGGAGAAACGATTTGGTTAAACGCAGTAGATACTATCAAGCATTGATAGATTCTTCGCTCTTAGAACCGGGTGTGCCGAATTATAATAATATGAAAAATACTACAATAATAATGATCACTCCATTCGATTTGTTTGGGCAGAAACATTTTGTTTATACATTTGAAGATGTTTGTATAGATGACCCGACATTAAAATTAAATGACGGAGCAAAAAGGATTTTTATTAATACCCACGGAACGAATGTTGACGATGTTTCGCCGGAATTTATTGCACTTATGAAGTTTATAGAATATAATGAAGGCATAGATAAGACAGGTACTAAAGCGCCAAACCTGGAGAAGATTGTAGACAGAGTCGGACAGGTTAAGGCGAGTGAGAAAGTGGGTGTGTTATATATGCAGAAATGGGAAGAAGAAATAATCATGAAGCAACAGGCCGAGAAGGAAGGCTTCGACAATGGCTTTAAACGTGGCATGGAACAAGGCATGAAACAAGAACGCCTTGAGTCAATTAGAAATGTTGTAAAGGGGTTTAATGTTACAGCTGAAAAAGCAATGGAATCTCTCGGGATTCCGGAAAGTGATTACGATAAATATTTATCAAGACTTTAAAATATCATAGATAATATAAGGAAAAAGCCGCATTTGCGGCTTTTTTCACGAATACAAATACCTAAGCCACCGTCTTTTCCTCGAAATCAACTCTATCACTATCGCGATTGCGGTAGTGTAGATGATGGTATAGAGGTAGAGGTGGTTTTTTACATCCACCAGCTCGTACTTGTCCGCAAAAAGCTTTATAAAATGGCAGACAATCAAATGCATATAAAATATCAGATTTCCCCACACTCTTATACTTTTGTAGAGCCTGCCTTTAAGGTCCAGATTTATAAATATCTGTAGCAGGAAAAATATGCACACCGGCATAAATATCAAAGATCTGCAATATTCCAGTTCATATACGTTTCTTAAAATCACCAGTTCCCTGGTCATAAGCAGGAAAGAAACGAAAGCTCCGGCGATGGATACGGGAAGAGGGATTTTTATCTTCTTCTTTGCAAGTATCACGCCGATTACTACAAATAACAGGCCGAATAACACGCCGTTTCTTGTATTGTCCATGTAAAGCACTTCGTAGGCGTGGGCGATTTTTTCTACCCAGACATGGCTTTCGCGAAGTGCGGCAAGCACGTGCTGATAAGAATCTCCCAGCACTCCGATGGAGTAGCAAACAACGCTGACTATTGTTATCACTATCAGGTTCAGCCTTATCTTAAGCATCATATAGATAAGCACTACCGCCAGTACTACGGCTCCCATATACCACAACTGATATTTGCCTCCGGCGTAGAGTAGGAAAAACCAGGTGCCAAGTAAGCGCAGGATTTTAAAGCAATATTTCTTTATATATGCCGAGTCCGGGTTTTTTATGTCAATTTTTGCAAATACCAAAAAGCCCGATACCGCGAAATAAAACGGCACTGCCAGCCTGCAAACCAGCTGTTGGCTGTAGTAGTTTAAAAACTCCGCTTCTTCGTAGACTTCCGGCGAAAAGGGATCGATATGTATTGCAACCACAAAAAAAGCGAGGATAAATTTCACCAAATCCAACGCATTGTAGTTTTTGTTTTCTTTTCTTATGCCTGTGTTTATGTCTAAAGTTTCCATAAGTCGATTATATACCCGGATTGTATATTTTAAAAGCACTTTAAAAGAATAATTTCCTTGTAATTAAATAAGATTAATAATATAATGGTTAGCGCAATATAACTGACAATTTACTTTACTGTCAGTTTATAAAAATTTTTATCATTTAGCACAAAAATGTGCAATAATAGTAATTGTTAATAAATTTGTGGCTTTGCTTTTGAGCCGGCAGGCATTATCCTATGTCCGAGCATCATTATTATAGGCCAAATGAAAGGGTTTAAAATGAATTTAACTGATTTAAACATCGGCGAATCAGCTGAAATAGTTTCCGTAGGCGGCGAAGGCGCGCTAAGACAGCACTTTCTTGATATGGGTGTCATTCCGGGTGCGGAAGTCACTCTTGTTAAGTATGCGCCCCTCGGAGACCCAATGGAGCTTAAAATCCACGGCTATGCCTTGACACTTCGTCTTGCGGACGCCGAAAAAATAGAGATTACAAAAGACTATGTTAAAAAGGAATCAACTAAGGCGCAGATGGTTAAAAATCCTCATCCGGGTCTTGGTGAAGGCGGTCCTTTTCACAAAAAGGCCGACGAACATCCACTGCCTGAGGGCACACTTCTTACCTTTGGCTTGGTGGGCAACCAAAACTGCGGTAAAACCACACTTTTTAACCAGCTTACCGGAGCCAATCAGCATGTGGGCAATTTCCCGGGTGTAACGGTCAGCCGCAAGGACGGCCGCATCAGAAATACCAAAGCTACTTCCATTACGGACCTTCCGGGCATTTATTCCATGTCCGCCTACAGTGCGGAAGAGCTTGTTACCCGCGACTTTGTCCTGCAGGAAAAACCAAAAGCCATCATCAACATCGTTGATGCTACCAATATAGAGCGTAACCTTTACCTTACCATGCAGCTTATGGAGCTTGAAATTCCTATGGTTCTTGCCCTTAACATGATGGACGAAGTAAGAAACAACGGCGGCCATATCCATGTTAACGAAATGGAAGCAAGTATGGGGATTCCGGTTATTCCTATTTCCGCTGCCAAAAACGAAGGTATCGACGAGCTTGTTTCTCACGCTCTTCATGTGGCTAAATATCAAGAGCCGCCGACGCGTACGGATTTTTGCGATGAAAACGACCGCGGCGGTGCCATCCACCGTTGTTTGCACGGCGTTATTCACCTTATTGAGGACCACGCCAAAGCTGCGGATATTCCGGTTCGTTTCGCCGCAAGCAAGCTGGTGGAAGGGGACGAGATTATTCTCGAGCGCCTTAATCTGGACCAAAACGAAAAAGAAATGTTAGAGCATATCATCATCCAAATGGAGAAGGAAAGCGGACTCGACCGCGCCGCAGCCATTGCGGATATGCGTTTTTCATATATCGGCAAGCTTTGCGACAAAACCGTCGTTAAGCCTCAAGAAAGCAAAGAAAGCATAAGAAGCCGCAAGCTCGATAGGTTTTTAACCGGCAAATATACTGCCATTCCCGCCTTTGTGGCCATTATGTTTTTGATCTTTTTCCTTACCTTCAATGTTTTCGGTAAGTTATTGCAAGACCTTTTGGCTATGGGCATCGACTCTTTGACGGAGCTTGTGGATAATGCCATGAGCTCAGCGGGGATTAACGACATACTGCATTCTCTGGTTATTGACGGTATCTTTAACGGCGTGGGCTCGGTCCTTAGTTTCCTGCCTATTATCGTTGTTATGTTCTTCTTCTTATCCCTTTTGGAAGATACGGGATATATGGCAAGAATCGCTTTTGTTATGGACAAGCTTCTCAGGAAAATCGGTCTTTCCGGCCGAAGCATCGTGCCGATGCTGATTGGCTTTGGTTGTACGGTGCCGAGCGTTATGGCAAGCCGTACCTTGCCTTCCGAGCGCGACCGTAAAATGACGGTTATGCTCAGTCCTTTTATGAGCTGCTCCGCCAAGCTTCCGATTTATGCCTTCTTTAGCGCGGCATTTTTTCCTAAAATTGCTTGGCTTATTATGCCGCTTATGTATTTTATAGGCATTTTTGTGGGTGTATTGATTGCCCTTATTTCCAAAAAATTCGTATTCAGAGGCGAAGCGGTGCCTTTTGTTATGGAGCTTCCTAACTACAGGCTGCCGGGCATCAAAAACGTTGCAAGGCTTTTGTGGGACAAAGCCAAGGACTTTTTGCAGCGCGCCTTTACGGTTATATTTATTGCAACAATCGTTATTTGGTTCTTGCAAAACTTTGACCTGACTCTTAATTTGGTTACGGATCAAAGCGATTCCTTGCTTTCTCATATTGCGGGACTTGTTGCGCCGATATTTGTGCCTCTTGGTTTTGGGGATTGGCGTATCGTTACGGGCCTTATTACCGGCTTTATGGCAAAAGAGAGCGTGGTTGCCTCAATTTCCGTCCTCTTTGGCAGCGTTGCGGCCTTAACCGGTGCCATTTCACCGCTTTCGGCCTTTGGCCTTTTGGTATTTTGCCTGCTTTACACTCCTTGTGTTGCGGCCATCGCATCCATCAAACGTGAGCTTGGAGGCAAATGGGCTGTGGGCATCGTTATTTTGCAATGCTTGCTGGCTTGGGTTGTTGCGGCTATCATTCATGGTGTGGGCATGATTTTCGGTTTATAGATTTTGGCTGAACCACTTGATTTTTAACCGACTTATAGATTAAAATAGACTTCACAAGCAGGAGGTTTCGCCATGGATAAATCCACACTCAGAAAAGAGATACTTAAAGAACGTGACGGCATGACAGATCAAGCTGTCGAAAACCTTAGTAAAACCATAACGGAAATGTTTCTTGATTCCGACTTTTACAAGTCCTATGATGTTATTTACAGTTACGTAAGTTACAATCACGAAGTTGTAACGGACGATATCATCAAGCGCGCTTGGAAGGACGGCAAAAAAGTTGCGGTTCCTAAAGTTTTTGGCGACAATATGGCTTTTTGCTATATTGAAAGCTTTGCGGACCTTGCACCGGGCTACAACGGCATTATGGAACCGGTTACGGAAAAAATCGCTTACGATGATAAGGTACTTATGTTAACCCCGGGCCTTGCCTTTGACAGAAACTTCAACCGTATCGGTTATGGCAAAGGCTTCTACGACAAGTTTTTGGACAGAAACATTTGCGACAAATTTTTTAAGGTTGCTCTTTGCTATGAGTTCCAGCTTGTGGATGAAATCGAATGCGAAGAACACGATGAAAAGGTGCAGGTAATAATTACCCCTGACGAAATTATCGAAAACAAATAGTAAATATAGCACGGGCATGGCTCGTGCTATTAATAAAAAAAGGGAAAGTCATGAATATTGTTGTATGTATGAAACAGGTGCCGGCAAGCTCCGATGTTAAGGTAGACGAAAAATACGGCACTCTTATTAGAGACGGGATTGATACCAAAACCAATCCTTACGATCTTCACGCGCTTGAATGCGCTCTTAAAATCAAAGAAAAACTTTCATCTTCAAAAAATCAAATAAAGGTTACGGTTCTTACCATGGGTCCGGCAAAGGCAAGCGAAATGGTCTATGATGCTTATGCCATGGGCGCGGATGATGCTGTTATTTTGTCCGATGCCAAATTTGCGGGCTCCGACGTCCTTGCAACTTCTTATACACTTTCACAGGGAATTAAAATCATTAAAGATTACGATTTGATTATATGCGGCAAGCAAACAACCGACGGCGACACCGCACAAATCGGTCCCGCTATTGCGGAGCATTTAAACATCCCTCATGTTGCTTGGGTTAACGAAGTTGTGGATGTGGATGAAAAATCCATCAAAGTAAGACAGGACCTTGGAAGTCTGACACAGGTTTCCGCCATGTCTTATCCTTGCCTTATAACGGTGGACAATTCACTTAATGTGCCTCGTCTGCCGTCCTACAAGCTTAAGCGTGAAACCGCCGGCAGCCCTATAAGAATCGTTCCTTTCGACGAGCTTCCGGACAAGGATTTAAGCCGTTTTGGCAGTATCGGTTCTCCAACAAGCGTTGAAAAGATGTTTCCGCCGGAGGTTAAAGGTGAAAAAACTGTTTTAACGGGAAGCCCTAAGGAAAAGGCGGAAAGCCTTACAGCTATTTTAAAAGACAAGAAGATTATAGAGGTTTAATATGAACTTACTTAAATTTAATTCGGATAAATGCAGTCTTTGCAGAGAATGTATGCGCAAATGCCCATTTAATGCCTTAAGTATGGACGAAAACGGCTTGCAAGTGGGCGAGACCTGCAAAATGTGCGGCGTTTGCGTAAAAGTCTGTCCTACAGGCGCTCTTAAATTTGAGCAAAAAGCAGGCTCCGAAGACAAATCAAAATGGAGAGACATCCTTATTTACGGCGAGATTGACGGGGATAAGATTCATCCCGTGGTTTACGAACTCATAGGTGAAGGCCTGAAACTTGCCGCTAAAGTTAATTATAAGGTTAATGTGGTTATGGTTGGCAAGGAAGGAACTTCAAAACTGGCAGAAGACCTTTTATACTACGGTGTGGAAAATGTCTATGTCTACGAACATGCGGGCTTTGAAGGCTTCAAGGCCGATTGCTACACCGATGCGGTGGCGGACTGTATCTCTGAGATTCGCCCATCCGTTGTGCTGGTGGGTGCTACATCCGTTGGCAGGTCCTTGGCGCCGAGAATGGCTACCAGGTTCCACACGGGACTCACCGCCGACTGTACCAAGCTTGAAATGCGCGAAAACAGCGACCTTGTGCAGATTCGTCCGGCTTTTGGAGGCAATGTTATGGCACAGATTCTCATTGCCGATGCCAGACCACAGTTTGCAACCGTTCGTTACAAGGTTATGAAAAAGGCCATCAGGCGCGAGACAAAGAGCGGCAGAGTGGTTAAATGCGAAGCTACTGATAAAATGGCCTTATCAAGAATCGAGCTTATTAGCCGCAGGGTGATCGAGCATGTTAAATCCATCGAAGAAGAGGATGTGCTTATTGTTGCGGGCCGAGGCGTTACAAAAGATGAGGACATGGAGCTTCTTAAAAAACTGGCAAGCCTTCTTAAAGGGCAGCTGGCCTTTACCAGACCTATGGTAGAGAATGGATTCGGAGACACGGCTCATCAAATCGGTCTTTCCGGAAGAACCGTAAAACCAAAGCTTATTATGACTTTCGGTGTGTCCGGTGCCATCCAATTTGCGGCGGGCATGAGCACAGCCGAGACCATAGTGGCGGTTAATAAGGATGAAAACGCCCTTATTTTCAACATTGCGGACTATGCCATAGTTGACGATTTAAGCGATGTTTTACCGGCGCTTGTGGAGAGCGTTGAAAGGGCAAGGAGTTAAAGATGAGTTTTCCATACAAAAAGATAGATAATACAGATATTGAATATATAAAATCTTGTTTAAATGACGGCAAATGCTTTGTGGGAGATGAGATTCCGAACGAATACTACCACGACGAAATGCCCGAATACGGCGTTTTTAAGCCGGATATTTATGTTGAACCTTTAAATGCCACAGAGGTTTCAAAGATTATGAAATACGCAAATGAAAAGAACATTCCCCTTACAGCAAGAGGCGCGGGTACGGGGCTTGCAGGCGGTGCCACTTGCAAATACGGCGGCATTATGCTTTCTCTTATGCGTATGAATAAGATAATCGAAGTAGACGAAGAAAACCTTTCCATGACGGTAGAGCCGGGAGCTCTGCTTTTGGATGTGGCAAAAGAAGCCATGGAACACGGCCTTTTTTATCCGCCGGATCCGGGCGAAAAAACTGCTTCCATCGGAGGTACCGTTATTACCAATGCCGGTGGCATGAGGGCAGTGCGTTACGGCCTTACCCGTGACTATGTCCGTGCCATAGAGGCGGTGCTTCCAAACGGAAATATTGTCAATTTCAGCAGCAATGTTGTTAAAAATACAACGGGACTTGATGTTAAAGATTTAATCATCGGTTCCGAAGGCATACTTTGCATCGTTACAAAGCTTGTGCTTAAGCTTATTCCAAAGCCGAATGTTTCTCACAGCCTTTTGGTGCCTTTTGACAATCTTGAGCATTGTATAAAGACTGTGCCAAAGATTTTGGCAAGCTCTGTGGTACCTACGGCTATCGAGTTTATCGAAGAAGAGCTTTTGGAGATTTGCGAAAGGACTTTGGGTAAGGTCTTTCCGGACAGAAGCGGCAGCGCTTATCTTATTGTAATGATTGACGGAAGCTCAAAACAAGCGGTGGAGAGTGATTGCGATATTGTTGCCGAAATTTGCCTTAATGCCGGGGCCTTGGACGTCCTCGTTTGCGACACGGAAGAGCGTATTGGCTCTGTTTGGTCGGTCAGAGGTGCGGTGCTTGAAGGCATGAAGGCAGACACCACAAGTGAAGAAGAATGCGACGTTGTGGTGCCGAGAAACAAAATTGCCGAGTATGTGCTGGCGGCAAAAGAAATAGCAAAACAGCACAGAGTCCGCATTATTACGGTTGGTCATGCAGGGGATGGCAACATCCATACGGAGATTTTGCGTGACGATTTGACCGATGAAGAGTGGAAAGTTACCACAGATGCGGTGCTCAAAGCCCTCTATGCCAAAAGCAAAGAAATGGGGGGCCAGCTTTCCGGCGAACACGGCGTTGGCAACGGAAGGCTTAAATATCTTAAGGATTTCGTAGGTGAAGAAATGTATGATGTTTACAAAAACATCAAGCTTGCCTTCGACCAAAACCTGGTGCTTAATCCGGGTAAAGTTATAGAGTTTTAGTGTTAAAGAGTTTTTGTGTGTGCGTTTGATTTTTTTGAAAGTAGGGATAAAAAATGTTAAACGTAGCTGAAATCAGGAAAGATTTTCCGATTTTAACAGAAAGAGTAAATGATAGGGATTTAATATATTTGGACAATGCGGCAACCACGCAAATGCCAAAGGCTGTGCTTGACGCAATCGCAAATCATTACAGCCACGTAAACGCCAATGTCCACAGAGGCATTCACACTTTAAGCGAAAAATCCACAAGCGATTTTGAAAATGCCAGGAGAATTGTTGCTCAGTTTTTAAATGCGGCTTCGGAAGAAGAGATTGTATTTACGAGCGGCACAACGGATTCCCTTAATACGATTGCAAGAGGATTGGAAACTTATGTTAACCAAGGCGACACAGTGTTGGTTACCAACCTTGAGCATCATTCAAATTTCGTTCCTTGGCAAATGCTTTGCAAAAGAAGAGGAGCAAACTTCCTCGTTCTTGACTGCAAAGAGGGTCGCTTTGATATGGATGCTTTCGTTAAAATGCTTGATAAAAAGCCTAAGATTGTGGCCGTGGCCCATGCATCCAATCTTACGGGAACTTTGCTTCCCATAAAAGAGATTACAAGCCTTGCTCATAAGGCAGGGGCACTGGTTAGTATCGACGGAGCTCAGGGCATCAGACACAGCCTTGTGGATGTGCAGGACATTGATTGCGATTTTTACAGCTTTTCAGGCCACAAAATACTGGGTCCATCCGGCATCGGTGTTTTGTACGGCAAAAAAGAAGCCTTGGAAAAGCTTGAACCTATGCGCTTTGGCGGCGGCATGGTGGATTTGGTTGAAGAAGAAGAGACCACATTTGGCACTCTTCCCATAAGACTTGAAGCCGGTACTCCAAATTTCAGCGGAGCGATTGCCTTGGGGGCAGCACTAAAATATATGGAAAACATAGGGCGCGCTGCCATTTGCGCCTACGAAGAAGAGCTGACGGACTATGCACTGAAGGCTCTTAAAGCGCAAGAAGGACTTACTATCTACGGAAATCCGGAAAAAAGAGTGGGAGTTATATCTTTTAATATAAACGGCGTTCATTCCTACGACGCCGCAAGCATGATTGACAAGCTGGGCGTGGCCTTGCGTTCCGGCAATCACTGCGCGCAGCCTGCCATGAAAATGCTTGGACAAACTGCGGTTTTGCGTCTTTCTGTGGCTTTTTACAACACGAAAGAAGAAATAGACGAAGCCATGAAAGCCATAGAAAAAGTTAAGACCATGTTTGCAAAATATATGTAAAAACGCAAAATAACAGCTAAGGATCCAAAATCTTTAGCTGTTATTTTTTTAAGTATTTTATTATATATCTTGCAAGTTCCGGAATGTTCTCCACAGCCGCGTATTCTTTTGGATTTGAAGGCAGGCCCAAATCACGCTGAATGGCATAGAGTAAAAGTGCGGTTTTGGTGGACTCCGATGTGGCCTTGTCGCAAGGAGTGGCCATGTCCAGCTCTCTTATTACATCCGGATCTATTTTCATCATTTTTGCAAGGCTGATTCTTGCAAGAGCTTTTAAGTCTTCTTCCGTCTCATCCGGGGATAATACGTATTTTTTAAATATATATCCGCGAATGTGCTCATAGACGAAGTTGTAGCTAAGCTCGCTTTCATTTAATATGGCATTTGCTTCTTCTTCGGCACCGTTTTTTGCGGCGGATAAAAGCTTTGCCACTATTTGCTTTCTTTTGTCTGCATCCATATTCAGTTTTCCTTTGCGAAATTTATGATTGTATCCATAACGGAGTTGATGCCGTTAAAACGATCCGTGGATATTTGCTTTTTTATATTGGTTTTTTCTATAAATGAGGGAGTGAATGAAGCTATCTCATCTTTTGAACGACCGTCAAAAATCCCCACAATTATCGCCAGGATTCCCCTGATGATAAGAGCATCGCTGTCAGCCTCAACATGCAGTTTGTCACCTACGCACTTAAGTACAAGCCACACGCCGGACTGACAGCCCTTGACTTTGTTTTCGTCGGTCTTTTCATTTTTGGGAATTGTTTGCATGTCGGATGAGATTTCCAGCAAATATTCGTATTGCAAAAACCAATCGTCCAACATATTTAAATCATCTATATATGTTTGTTCGACCTCTGAAATAGTCATGTTCTTATCCATTTTTAAATCTTTATCCTTTAAAAATAATTTTCAAATTAAGCTATTATACGCAAACTACTTCCAAACCTAAGAATTTGCCAAGCATCTTAAGTTCTTCTGTGTAATCACCGTATACAAGTGGAAGGTGGTTACCGAACTCAAGCTGTGCTTCGTAGTATTTGCGCTGATCTGCAACACGGTATACAACGTATCCGTTACAGTTGTTTACATCATAGTCACCGCCGGCAACGATTTCACCGCTACCGATGAAAAGTTTCTTGCAATCAGGTGAGATTCTGAGTGTAGTAATTTTCTGGCCTTTATCTTTTTCCCAATGATAACGCATGCAAGCGCCGAATTTCTGATCGTATGCAAAGTAACGAAGACCGAATGATTCTTTGTCATTGTCGATACCTTTGAGACGACGGTTAGGTGTTGAATGTTCCGAATGATAAAGGTTTGTTTTATCCGGAACGTCTTTTAATACTTCTTCGTTAAACATAAGAAGCGGACGAATCTTGCCGTCTTCCACAACGATAGGGTTTGTATTACCCATGAATGGTGCGTGGTTTGTAAGTGTTGACAAAATAAGCATCGTGAGTACACCGTCAACATCGTATTCACAGGCTGATGGGATACCCTGTTCGTTAAGAAGTGAGTGTGTCAAACAGAATGTGAATTTCTCTTCATTAAGTCTTCTTGTTGAACATGTATCAGGACATGGAACCGTGAAACCACAGCAATCATGGATATCAAGGAGTTTCTTAACTTCAACATAAGCGATGCAGGATTTAACAAGCATATCGCGACCGATTGTTGAATCGGCAGCTTCGCCCAAAAGTTCATCAGCAAGGACCTCCGCTTCTTTAATGTCTTCAGCAGTTACGTTAGGTGTGTTCATTCTTCCCGGAGTAGTGTAGTTGCCACCTTCAGGAAGTGGTGTCATATAATCGATAAGTTCGTGAAGATTTAAGAATCTGAACTGTGTACCGAATTTTTCCGTTGCCGTATCAAGTGATACAAAAGTGTCGTTTGCACTCTTTGATGAATTCGAATCGAAACGAACGCCAAGTAATACTTTAGCTTCTTTTAATGCTTTGCGAACACGAAGTACACGAAGAGTTGTTGTAACTTCTTTCCATGTAAGAGGTGAGAATGTTTCGATGCCGCGTGCTTTGATTGCAGCTGTAACGGCTGTTACATCCGAGTATGTTGTTGGGTCCTGGATGATTGGTTTGCCTGTGCGCTGTGCAAGCTCGATTACATATGCGGAACGAGCGATACCTGCTGAAATCATGAATACGTCAACTTCTTTTCCGCTTGGATCTGTTGTCATTTTTTCAAACATTTCCTCAGGAATTCTCCAGTCGTCGTAACATGTGAATGTTACAGGCTCCAACATGTTTACGGCTTCGAGTGGCATAGCCTTTTCTACATTTGCAAAATATTCTTTTTCAAGGTTCTGTGTGAATATTTTTTCGAATTCAGGCTGAAGGCCGTCTCCGCCTGCGAAACGACAAGGTCCTTCATAGTAGTACTGATGTGAAAGACCAAGGAAAATTGGTTTTACGTTAAGTTTAACGTCTAATCCTCTTTTAATCATTTTTAAATCCTCCTATTTAATGATTCGTTTGATTACGGTTTAATTTTATTTGATTGAAACAGGGGCAAACAAGATAGAGGATTACAAAATGCTTTTGTGGAAGTTGCAAAATAGGTTTTTGTCATTTTGCAAAATTTATTTGTAACTTTCTACATTGAGGGCTATAATAATTATTAATAGAATTGAGTTAGTGTGTTGTGTGTAATTTAAATTTTTTCATATATTTCGGGGGAAAAAATGACAATTGCACTTAGTATAATTTTATACAGTCTTAACAAAAAATACAGAACATGTATCAATGATTCTTTGGCATCTTTTGACTCTGTCAATCTGATCCAACAAGATATCGGACTTTTAAAGGATGATACTCTTTATGTCGGAAGATTATCGGATTATTTAAACTTCAATAAAACGCCGAAAAACGTATGTTTTTTGTGTATGGATGATGCGGATGAAAAGGTTAATGAAAAAGACTACCAAAATCTCGTTATTTTGGAGGATTGCCATGACCTTTGCGGTCTTTTTAATGATGTTATAAATATTTTCTTTGAATTCGAAAAATGGACCGGCCGGATGCAAACGGCTATATCACAGAATAAAGGCTTGCAGGATTTAATCGACATTTCCGAGGCAATGCTTGGTAATCATATAGATATATTGGACGGCTCTTTCAAGCTTTTGGCCTATACAAAGCGAATCGAAAGCAAAGACCCGGTAACAAATACTCTTATAGAAACCGGCGCCCATCCGAAAGATTTGGTTGAGAAATTTTATAAAGACAAGAAAATAGAGGAGTTTGAAAACGCTTCCGACATTATAATAGGCAACGATTCCAAATTTACCAGCTATCCCGTTGCCATCAAGGTTTTTCATATTAATGAAGTGTCCGAGCTTTACGTTGTTATGATTTGCAACAACAACGAACCCAGCAGGGGCTTTATAGATTTGTACAGAATCTTTCTAAATTACATAGAAAGATTTTGCATAAAAAGCGCCAAACTGGCGGAAAATTTCGGCGAGCTTTACGATTTGTGCTCGGATCTTTTGGAAAAAAGGGTAAGCAGCAAAGAAGAAGTTGCAAAAAGACTTGCATTTACCAACTATCCCAGCGAAAAAGGTTTTGTCTGTATGACGGTCAAATTCGAGGACGAAATCAATGTTATTTCCAACAGGATTGTGGGAATTATCAACAGAAATCTCTATTCCTGTACCGCCCTGCCTTTTAATAAAAGAGTGGTGCTCGTTCATTTTTGCAATGAGGGAGATGACAGCATCGACAAGGTTTGCGAAAGGGTTAAGGCCATTATAGCGCCGATGAAATGCCATATAGGCGTAAGCAATGTTTTTTCCGACCTTTGGGATCTGGGAAGGGCCTATGAACAAACCATGTGCGTCCTGGAATGCGCCATAAAAGGCAATATGAATGCTTTCGAGAAAAAGGAAGATGAAAGTGACAATGTTTACAGATTCGAAGACTATTTCATGAATATATTTTTGTTTAAGAGCGGCCTTAACAGCAGTCTTTTCAAAAACAGTTTTATGGTGAAATCCATGGATATTTTGGAAAGGGCAAGTGTGGACAGGGGCTTCGACCTTATTAAGTTTTTGGATGTGTATTTTGCTTCTTCCTGCAAGGCGACGGAAGCGGGCAATCGCCTGCATATGCACAGAAATTCCGTTCTTTATCATATTTCCAAGATTGAAAACATTTTGGGTGAATCTTTGGACGATCCGGATGTTTGCCTTAAACTGGAGCTTGCAATTATCGCCAGAAAGACGGGGCTTATGCAGTTGACATAAAATAGGGAATTAATCATAAAAAACACCGGCATTTTTTCTGCCGGTGTTTTAAAAATCTTTTTATTAATCTTCTTTAATGGCGCTTATCTGTGCGTTAATTTCCTCAATGGCTTTTTCGCAAGCCTTAATATCCTCTGCGATTGCCTTGGCTTCGGCATCCGCATCCATGCCTTCCTGTATCTTTTTGTAGTAATAATCCCCCATACGAAGCTTATCTTCTTCGATTTGTTTTTGTTCCTGTGATATTTTTAATTTTAATTTGCCGATATCGATGGCATCCCCTGTTTTGTCCGCAACGGCTTTACCGAATTCCACCGTTTTTTCTGCGGCGGTTTTACCGAATTCAGCAGCTTTATCCCCTGCTTTTTTAGCGAAATCTTTGAACTCGTCTTTGTTCATAGCAACTCCTCCTGTCTGTGATACACAAGCTTGACCTTGTCTTTATAACTGTATTTTAACACTTAAAAAGAGGGCAAGCAAGGGCGTGAAAATAAATTTTGGTTTATTTATTCGTTGCTTTAATGTATTATTGGATTATGAGACAAAAGAAGTACAAATTAATCTTGATGGTGGCCGTAGCATTTGTGGTTATAGTGCTGATGGATAATATTGAAATCCCTATTTTCGGGAAAATAAACGGTTCCTTTGGGACTGTCTTTTCCATGGGGATTTTTCTTTTTGTAATTACATCTTGGGGAATTTATCGCATTAAATCGGTTATTCATGTACAAATTAAAACTTTGCTCGTCATAAATGTTATTTTGATGGAGCTTATTGTTGTTATCGAAAGAATCCAAATACTCATGACGGGAAAAGACAAGGGGCCTCTGGCAATGTCTTTGTCCGTTTCCATTATCTGCATTGCGATTTGGGAATTGCTTATCGAGCTTGTGATTATTCCTTCAAACGAGTTTTATTCGGAGATTTTTGAAAGCAGCAGCATTCCTATGGAAATTGTGGATGAAAACGGCAAAAGCTATGTAAAGACCAAAAGCGCGGAGCCGGTAAATCACGAGACTTTTAAGCGTTTGAAAAAGGTTAAATACATCCAGCCGGATATCGAAAGCGTCCTTAAAATGATTGAAACCAAAGGCGGATATTTGATTTGGAGCGAAGATGTTTCCGAGCTTAATCATCTGAATTCCGAGCTTAGGGGCACTTATGAGGAAACGGCTCAAAATGTATTTGCTCTTAAGTCCGATATTGATGTTAAGTCTAAAATGCTGCATTTGGAAGAACAAAACAAGCTTTACGACATGGTTTCCGGGAAACTGAGACCTCAGCTTGAAGAAATCGCGGGAATTTTGGAAGAAATAAAAGAAACAAAAGATAAGGATTTGTCCGCAAAACTTTGGAAAAGAGTCAGCGTTATCGGCACCTATGTTAAAAGACAAAGCAATCTTATGCTTATGGCGGAAGGCAAAGAAAGCATTACAATCGCCGAGCTTAAAAGATGTCTTTTGGAAAGCGGCGCAAATATTCACAAACAGGGCATTGACTGTTCCATGCATATTGCCGACGCAAATATTGTTATTTCTTCGGGAGCAGCCACAATATGCTACGAACTTTGCGAACTGGTTCTTGAAACGGCCCTTGATGAAATAAAGGGTGTTTTCGTTTCTACAAGAGTGGACGAAAATTCTTTTAAGATGTCAATTCAGATAAACATAACAAGCGATATTTTGGGTCCGGAATTGGACAAATATGCGCAGAAGTTTTTATTGGACGATCACATAAAATTTATGCACGAAAGGCAGGATGAATCCACATATTATCTTGCAATTTCCTTTTTTGACAGAAGAAAAGGAGGTGTAAGAAATTGAGTTTTATCGATATGTCTCCGACTTTGCGTTGGATTATGATAGCTGTTTTACTTGCCTGCGCCGTGGGATACATGGCCTGCATGTCTTTGTGCAGAAGCAGATCGAGAAAGTTTTTACCTTGCCTTAAATATTTGGCTCTTTTTGCGATTTTGTTGTTTTTGGCTTCTTTTCTTTTGGAAGCCCAAAGAATTCTGTATCTGGGAGATTTAAGGCTCTTTAACAATGAAGTGTATGTTTTTGCTTTGGGCAGTATTGCCGCGCCTTTGTATGCTTTTATAATCCTAATTGCGGCAGGCGTAATGTTTATTTCCTTCTATTACGAATTGCACAAAGAAAACAATGTAATGGGGGAAGGCTCCGCAAGACATGCCATCAACAACATGTCCATGGGAATAGCCTTTGCATCGGAAAAAGGAAGATTGTATCTTGCAAATCACGCTATGTATGCGGCGGTTAAGGAGTCGGGATTTAAAAGACTCGGGAATGCAAACAAGTTTTGGGAAAATATTGCGGGCTGCGATGATTCGCCTTCCGTTTTGATTAAGGGCGAAAACAAATCTTGGCGATTTGAGCGTGAAACAATACTTGTAAACAACGAAAAAGTTTATCAAATAAAAGCCATTGATGTGACGGGACTGAGCAATATAAGCAACGAGCTTAACAGCAGTCGCGTGGAGCTTGAGGGCCACAAAAAACAGCTTAAAAACATGATGGAAACCATGGTGGAAACCCAAAAGCAAGAAGAGATTTTATCATCCAAGATTAAGATTCATGACAGTCTGGGTCGTGCCGTTATTATGACCAGATGGAGGGCTTGGGACGAAAAGAAAGATATCGACGAAGATGCATTGATTAAGACTTGGCTGGAAATAATAAGAAAAATGAAGACCGGATTTGAGGATGAAAATACACAAATAGGTCTAATGGACGAGTTACAAGAAGCCGCATCTATGTTAGATTGTAAATTGAAGGTTATAGGCGAGCTTCCAAAAAACGAAGATATCGCATATCTTATCGTAAGCGCTGCGAGGGAAGCCCTTACAAATGCCATCAAGCATGCAAATGCGGATACAATTTATGTAATGATAGAGAGAAAGACACTTTCCTATAATGTAATCATCTACGACAACGGTGAGGCGGCCGCAGACTTTGTCCAAGAGGGCGGCGGTCTTACGGGTCTTCGAAGAAGGGTTGAAAAAGAAGGCGGAAAGATGGAAGTGTCGGTGGAAAACGGGAAAGTGCAAATAAAACTGGAACTACTTAGGAGGGAGTAACGAATGCATTCGGTTTTGATTGTTGAAGATCAAGTAATCATAAGAAAAACATTCGAAAACATGATTGAAGAAAGCGAGGATTTTTGCCTGTCAAATGCCATCGAAAATGCGGCATTGGCGGAAATGTACTGCGCAAAAGGGGTTAATTTGGTACTGATGGATGTTTATACGGCCCACAGGGAAAACGGTCTGGAAGCGGCGGCAAAGATTAAAAAGAACTATCCGAATGTCAAAGTAATTATCGTTACATCAATGCCCGAAGAATCTTTTATAAGAAAGGCCAAGGAAGCGGGCTGCGACAGCTTTTGGTACAAAGACAGCGAAGAAGAGGCGCTTCTTGATGTAATGAAAAGAACCATGGCGGGTGAGCACGTTTACCCCGCACAAACCCCGGCCATGACCATAGGTCTTGCGGACAGCAGCGAATTTACCGAAAGAGAGCTGGAAGTGCTTCGTGAGCTGGTTAACGGCTATTCCCGTGCCGAGATTTGCGAAAGACTGGGAATAAAGATTCCGACTCTTAATTATCACATCGGCAATTTGCTTAGTAAAAGCGGCTATTCAAACATTGTAAAGCTTGAAGTTGATGTGGTTGATAAGAAGTTTATTATTCCGGGTTTTTAATCAGCGCAAAAAATAATAAAATAATTGTTGACATTGCTTGAAAGAGTGTGTTAATATATCAAAGGTTAAAACAAAGCAGAGTATCCGCTCTCACCTCAGCGCTTGATATTCGCGTAAGCGACGGCGACTCGGGTTTATAATATAAACAAATTGTGTTTAAGATATTATAAGTGGATAATCTGTGATTATCCACTTTTTTAAATTTGTTCTGGTTTAGAGAAATGATTGGAGGTGCTAGTTATTAGCGAGTTAATGATTAACGAACAGATTAGAGATAAGGAAGTACGACTTGTCGGTGAAGACGGCGAACAGCTTGGTATCATGAGTGCGAAAGAAGCTTATCAGAAGGCTTTGGATGCAGATCTTGACCTTGTTAAGATTGCCCCTAAGGCAGAGCCGCCGGTTTGTAAGATTGTAGACTATGGCAAGTATAAGTACGAGCTTGCCCGCAAGGAAAAGGAAGCTAAGAAAAAGCAGAAGGTTGTGGACGTTAAAGAAGTTCGTTTGTCTCCAAACATTGAAGCTAATGATCTTAACACCAAAGCAAACATGGCCAGAAAATTTATTGAAAAAGGCGATAAAGTTAAGGTAACACTTCGTTTCAGAGGTAGAGAAATGGCTCATATGGCCAGCTCAAAACATGTACTTGACGACTTTGCGCTTATGCTCGAGGATATTGCTATGATTGACAAAGCACCAAAACTCGAAGGCAGAAGTATGAGCATGATATTAACAGAAAAAAGATAAAGTTTTAAGGAGGAATCATTATGCCAAAGATTAAAACAAGCAGAGCTGCTGCAAAACGTTTCAAAAAAACAGGTAGCGGTGAATTAAAAAGAATGAAAGCATACAAAAGTCATATATTAACAAAGAAATCTGCTAAAAGAAAGAGAAATCTTCGTAAAAGCACAATTACAGATGCAACAAATGTAAAGAACATGAAGAAGATTTTACCTTACGTTTAATTCGTAAGAGACATTAATTTTAGGAGGACAATGATATGGCAAGAATTAAAGGCGGATTAAACGCTAAAAAAAGACATAATAGAACATTAAAATTAGCCAAAGGTTACAGAGGCGCAAGAAGCAAACAGTACAGAGTTGCTAAACAGTCTGTTATGAGAGCTTTAACAAGTTCTTATGCAGGACGTAAACAGAAGAAAAGACAGTTCAGACAGTTATGGATTGCAAGAATCAATGCTGCAGCAAGAATCAACGGACTTTCATACAGCAAATTTATGTATGGTCTTAAACTTGCAGGTGTTGAAATGAACAGAAAAATGTTAGCTGAAATGGCAGTTAACGACGCTGAAGGATTTGCAAAACTTGCAGAAACAGCTAAAGAAAAAATCGCTTAATTAAAGCTTTTAAAGGCATCGTCGAAAGACGGTGCTTTTTTGTAAAAAAGTGTCAAAAGTTTAGATAGCGTTTTTTTATTGAAGTAAATTGAAGTGACATTGAAGTTTGTTTGAAGTGACATTGAAGTTGACTTTGAAGTGATTCGGTAAAACTTACGATTTATCGGGTATTATTTCCAAACGACGCAATGAGCTTATTTCAAATGTACTTGTGGCTTGTAACGTTATGGAGGCAGCAGGCTCATAATGTCGCTGAAATAGCCAATCACCTGGGATTAAGCGATTCAACATATTTAAGAAAGCAAGTGTTGGAAAATCTTGAAAAAAACGGATATCTTGAGAAAAGCAAAGTTTCAAGAGCGGTTTATTATAAGACAAATCGGGATATGGTAGAGGCGGAATAAAAATTCCGCCTTTTACATGCACTAAAACCGGCTTTTCAATCGTGTATATAAGTGAAGGAGGATGGATATGCTAAAGATTAATACAAAAGAACAATATTGCGAAATAGTTGATGAATTCGCAGATCTGGTATATCGTGTTGCATTTCAGTATTTCTTAAACAAGTATGATGCTGAAGATGTGGTTCAGGACGTGTTTGAAAAGCTGTTAACAAATAAGGAAAAATCATTTACTGACAAAGCTCATGTTAAAGCTTGGCTTGTAAGAATAACTATTAACAGATGCCTGGATATTAAGAAAAGCGCTCGTGTGCAAAATGAAGTTGCTTTAGATGACCACGATATTGCCGTAAACGATGAGATGCAGGAATTGGCTGAGGTTATTAAGCTTTTGGATGAAACTGATAGAAATATCATTTTCCTCTATTATTACGAAGGCTATACCATAAAAGAAATAGCCAAAATGTTGAATGAAAAGCAAAACACCGTCAATTCCAGACTTACCAGAGCACGTAAAAAGTTAAGGAAAATATTGCAGGAGGAGGAAGCGATATGAGCGAATACAATAAAATGATGGATAAGATCAAGCTTGATGAAAATGTAAAAGACAAAATTAAAGGCTTGTATAGTAGCATAGAGGAAAACAAAGAAGCTGATTTCGTAAAAACTCAAAGTAATAAGTTTAAGAAATTTTTTTGGAAACCACTTGTGGGTGCGGCTGTTTGTGTGGCAGCGGTTGTAGCGGTTTTTGGGGTTAAAAACATCGGAATGACGGAAGAGATAGTAAATAAAAAGGGTGGTAATACTTCCAATGTCTACGTTATGGCATCGGAGCTTAAAAACGGAGAAGAGCTGGTTATAACAGACTTGGCCGGATATGGGCTTAACGGCGGAGACGACGGTGTTATGTTTGATTTATATTCGGAAATGAAGGTTGAAGGTGATAATATTAAGAGTGTCGCATATCATATCGATGAGGGCAATCTTATAGCGATTATCGACAAACAAGATGTGAATAAACTTGTCGGAGAGGGAGAAGAAATGATTGGCTCGCTAGTTTACGACAGGGATAAGTATATTCAGTACGGCTATAAGGATGTAACTGTTGATTACAGTGATGGTGCGCCGGATATGGTTGGTTTTAATATTGAAAATCGATGGTCTTATGAAGAATGTGAAGGCATTTACGATGATGATTTGGAAACGCAGAAAGCTGTGCTGGATAATCTTATTAAAGATATGGAAATTACGATTACTATCATATATAATGATGGTGAGGTTGAAACAGAACATGTAAAACTCGGAACGGTCATTACATCCTTTAGAGAACTTGGAGAAGAGTACGATAATGAAGAAGAGGGAAACACAAAACATGTTTTATTTACCACACTATGTGAGTAATAAAAAAATATCTTTAGTTGTTTTTGCCATTGCAGTTTGTGTAATAATTGCGCTGATTGTAATGTTGGGAATTAAAGCTACAGGCATAAGTGACGTATACGGAACTTACGTTGCAGGCGATGAAAAAAGTGAAACAGCAGTGTATTATGTTTTTAATGAAAATGGTGATTTTGCGTATTATAGCCAGTTTGATGAAATACATAGTGGTGCTTATTCCATAAAAGAAATAAATGAAGATATTTCGTTTATTGAAGCAAATGTTGAAGATAATACATTGGAATTCTATATATACAAAGGTAAGGAATGCGTAGGGATTGAAGGAAAGTCTTTTTCTGCAGAAAAAATCAGTGAATTGCCAACATTTATTAACGTCAACAATATATGGTAAAACCTCTTGGTATAATTATCGTATAAAATTAACCCGTGACAAATCGTCGCGGGTTTTGTATTATTAAAGACAAGAAATAAATATTTACATACTAAGGAGGTCTGATTATGGATTTTAAGGAAGTTGTTAGAGATAGGTATTCTTGCAAAAAGTTTAGCGACAAGCAGGTGGAAAAGAAAAAACTCGATGCGATTTTGGAAGCCGGTCGTTTGGCTCCTACAGCTAAAAACTTGCAGGAACAGCGCATTTACGTTGTACAGTCAGCTGAAAACTTGGCAAAGATTGATGGGGAATCACCTTGCCGTTACAACGCACCTACGGTTTTAGTGGTTGCTTTTGATAAGAACAATGTATTTACTTATCCGGGTGAAAAGCGCGATTCCGGTGTGGAAGATGCCACTATCGTTGCAACACATCTTATTTTGGCAGCGAAAAACGAAGGCGTTGACAGTTGTTGGGTAAACTATTTCGACCCTGAAAAAATGGCTGCAGCTCTTGGACTTCCTGCAAATGAGGAAGTGCTTATGCTTTTGGATCTCGGATATGCTGCTGAGGGCGCAGGTCCCCTTGATAATCACAACAGCAGAAAAGATATTGGAGAAACGGTTAGCTATATGTAATTTTGCTTTGATTGATTTAAATCAATACTGGCAAATATATAATAATTGTAATAGAATATGATGGAAGAATGATTAACCGGTTACTTAAGTGACCGGTTAAAAATTTAAGTTGGTGTCAAAATGTCACCAACTGTGAGTATATGTAGAAAAGAGATTATCATGAACATAGTTTTACTTGACACAAATACAATTACAAACGGGGATGTTTCTTTGGAAGAAATCACATCCCTCGGAAATACAACTTGTTACGACCTTTTAAGCCACGAAGAGATTTTGGAAGTGGTAAGACGTGACGATGCAAACGTGATTATATCCAACAAATCCGTATTGGATGCTGAAGTTTTCGATGCCGCGCCAAACCTTAAATTGGTGGGAGTTTTTGCAACCGGTTATAACAATATCGACTTGGAAGAAGCTAAGAAAAGAGGCATTTTAGCGGTTAACGTGCCGGGATATTCCACCGACAGTGTGGCGGGCCTTACCTGGGCCATGATCCTTGAATTTGCCACAAGCCTTTCAAAGTATGATAAATCCGTGCAGGCGGGGGACTGGACAAGAGCCAGGACTTTCAGCTATTTTGCGGACCCTATTTTTGAGCTTACGGGTAAGACCCTCGGTATCTACGGCCTTGGAAACATCGGCAGCAAAGTTGCTAAAATCGGCATGGCTTTCGGCATGAATGTTATTTACTACAACAGAACTCCGAAAACATTCGTGGCAACTAAAGCGCCTGTTGAGGCTGACATTTTTTGTGATGACGGACTGCGCCCGAAAGCGGTGGATGTGGAGACTTTGTTTAGAGAATCGGATTTCTTAAGCTTCCACTGCGCCTTAACAAAGGAGACGGAAGGCATTGTAAATAAAGAGACTCTTAAGCTTATGAAGCCGTCGGCTTTTCTTATTAACACATGTCGCGGTGGCGTTATAGTTGAAAAGGATTTAAAAGACGCTCTTAATAATGATGTGATTGCGGGAGCGGGTATTGACGTGCTAACTGTTGAACCGATGCCTGTAGGGCACCCTTATCTTAGTGCCAAAAACATGATTTTGACGCCTCATGTGGCATGGGCATCCATTGAAGCCCGCAGGAGACTTATCACCTTGGTTGCGGGAAATATCAAGGCTTTTGCGGATGGCAAGCCGGTAAATGTGGTTAATAATTAGATTGGAAAGCGGCATTTGCCGCTTTTTTGTTTCGACTTTTAAGTGAATTTTATTCACATTTAAGATGAAATTTCATAGTGTATTATTTTCCTATCTTAATGTACAAAAGTGAATAAATTTATTGTTGAAATAATCTTTTCAATGGTTTATCATATTACTAATTATTCACGCATTTTGGATAATCTTAAGCAATAACAAAAACTTTTCCAAATTAAGAATCTTAAAATTGAACTGAAATCGAAACATGAAAATCTTTCAAGATTATTTGTTTTGCTTTAAAGTGCTAAATCGCAGGATTTAAGATTCTAAAGTGAAAGGAGTAAATGATGGAATTTAACGTAGGAGTTATACCGGGTGACGGTATCGGACCGGAGATTGTGGCACAGGCGCGCAAGGTTATTGACGCTGCCCTGGCTAAGTACGGTCATAAAATTACTTACGAAGAACTCTACATGGGCGGCTGTTCTATCGACAAGTTCGGTGAGCCCTTAACTAAAGAAACTTTGGAAAAGGCTAAGACAAAAGATGCGATTCTCTTAGGAGCGGTGGGCGGCATTGTCGGCAAAGACAAATGGTACGAGCTTGCCCCTAATCTTCGTCCCGAAGCGGGCCTTTTGGCTATCAGAAAGGGTTTGGGCCTTTTTGCAAATCTTCGTCCCGCATATCTTTTTGACGAGCTTAAAGATGCATGTCCTTTAAAAGCCGAAGTTGCGGACAAAGGTTTCGACATGATTATCGTAAGAGAGCTTACGGGTGGTCTTTATTTCGGAGAAAGAAAAACTGAAGAGGTGAATGGCGTTACAACCGCCATCGACACATTAAAATACGACGAAAATGAAATCAGACGTATTGCAATAAAAGGTTTCGAAATCGCCATGAAACGCGGCAAAAAGGTTATCAGCGTCGATAAACAAAACGTGCTTGATACATCCAGACTTTGGTCTAAGGTGGTTACGGAAGTGGCAAAAGACTATCCTGAGGTTACATTGGAGCACATGCTTGTTGATAACTGCGCAATGCAGCTTGTTAAGGACCCGGCACAGTTTGACGTGGTTATTACGGAAAATATGTTTGGCGATATTTTATCCGACGAAGCCAGCATGATTACCGGTTCCATCGGAATGCTTTCCAGCGCATCTTTACGCGAGGACAAGTTCGGTCTTTACGAGCCGAGCCACGGCGCTGCCCCTGACATTGCGGGCAAAGACATTGCAAACCCTGTGGCAACCATCCTTTCGGCAGCTATGATGCTTAAATACTCCTTTGATTTGGATGATGCGGCGGCTGACATTGAAAATGCCGTAAGACTTGTCCTTAAAGACGGCTACCGCACGGTTGACATAATGTCAGATGGATGCAAACAGGTTGGATGTAAGGAAATGGGCGACTTGATTGTAGAAAGATTGTAATTATATGCGCAATCCAAATTGTCCCTAAAAGATACAATTTATATGCACTTTTAAGCTTTTAATTGACATACTAACTATGTTAGAATGTAATCTGAGACATTATTAAAGAAGAAATCGGCTCGTGAAATCGAAAAAGGCGGGCAAAAGAATAAAGAAAGATACGAGGTTAATTACTATGAAAAGTGATGCAGCAAAAAAAGGCGTACAGCAGGCGCCACATCGTTCGTTATTTAACGCACTTGGTTATACAAAAGAAGAACTTGAGAAACCGCTTATCGGTATCGTTAGTTCTTTTAATGAAATCGTTCCGGGTCATATGAACCTTGACAAAATCACGGCAGCAGTTAAACAGGGTGTTGCAATGGCAGGCGGTACACCTGTTGTATTCCCTGCAATCGCAGTCTGTGACGGTATCGCAATGGGTCATGTTGGAATGAAATATTCACTTATTACAAGAGAACTTATTGCGGATTCAACAGAAGCTATGGCAATTGCTCACCAGTTTGACGGTCTTGTTATGATTCCTAACTGTGACAAGAACGTACCGGGACTTTTAATGGCAGCAGCCAGAGTTAACGTTCCTACTGTTTTCGTAAGCGGCGGTCCTATGCTTGCAGGTACTTTAAGTGATGGTACAAGAAGCTGCCTTTCCAATCTTTTCGAGGCAGTTGGTACTTACGAGGCAGGTAAGATGACAGCCGAAGAGCTCGAAGATGTTGAAGAACATGCATGTCCATCATGCGGTTCATGCTCGGGTATGTATACAGCTAACTCAATGAACTGCTTAACGGAAGCTATCGGTATGGGTCTTGAAGGAAACGGTACAATTCCTGCTCCATATTCAGAAAGAATCAGACTTGCTAAACACGCAGGTATGAAGATTATGGAACTCATCGAAAAAGACATCAAACCTCGCGATATTATGAATGAAAAAGCATTCGAAAATGCTCTTACAATCGATATGGCTCTTGGTTGCTCAACAAACTCAATGCTTCACCTTCCTGCAATCGCTCACGAAGCAGGCGTTGAAATCAACCTTGACATTGCAAACGACATCAGCGCTAAAACACCTAACCTTTGCCACCTTGCTCCTGCAGGTCAGACATTTATGGAAGACTTAAACAGAGCCGGCGGTGTTTACGCAGTAATGAAAGAACTTGATAAGAAGGGACTCCTTCATACAGATATTATTACAGCTACAGGTAAGACTGTTAAAGAAAACATTGAGCATGCGGTTAACCGTGATCCTGAAACAATCAGACCGATTGAAAATCCATATTCAGAGACAGGCGGTATCGCAGTTCTTCGCGGTAACCTTGCACCGGATACATGCGTTGTTAAACGTTCTGCGGTTGCACCTGAAATGCTTGTTCATGAAGGTCCTGCAAAAGTATTCGATTCGGAAGAAGATGCAATCGAAGCTATCTTCGGTGGCAAAATTGTTGCAGGTGACGTTGTTGTTATCAGATACGAAGGTCCTAAAGGCGGCCCTGGTATGAGAGAAATGCTCAATCCTACATCAGCTATCGTTGGTATGGGCCTTGGCTCAAGCGTTGCTCTTATTACAGACGGTCGTTTCTCGGGTGCTACAAGAGGTGCCGCTATCGGTCACGTTTCACCGGAAGCTGCGGTAGGCGGACCTATCGCATTCGTTAAAGACGGAGATATTATTAAAATCGATATAAATGCAAACAAAATCGACTTCGTGGTTTCGGATGAAGAATTTGCCAAGAGAAAAGCAGAGTGGAAACCAAGAGAAGCTAAAATCAAAACAGGTGCTCTTTCAAGATATGCAGCACTTGTTACAAGCGCAGATAAGGGTGCTATACTTAAACTCCCTGAAGCATAGTTTGATGTGACGATGGTCACGTCCCGAAAGAAGCTTGGGAATTAAGGGTATTAAGCAGTTTAATTGTGTAATGTTGGGGGACTTTACACAAAAAAGGGAAGAATCCCGTAATTTAAGGAGTGAAAGAAATGCAGTTAACAGGATCAGAAATAGTAATTGAATGTTTAAAAGAACAGGGTGTTGACACTGTCTTTGGTTACCCGGGTGGTACCATTCTAAACATTTACGATGAACTCTACAAACATTCGGATGAGATAACGCATTATCTTTCTTCTCATGAGCAGGGTGCCGCTCATGCAGCAGACGGATATGCCAGATCTACGGGTAAGGTCGGCGTCTGCTTTGCAACAAGCGGACCGGGTGCAACAAACCTTATTACAGGTATTGCCACAGCTTACATGGATTCTATCCCGGTTGTATTTATTACGGCAAACGTTGCAAAACCAATGCTCGGTACAGACGGCTTCCAGGAAATCGATATCGTAGGTGCCACAATGCCTATGACAAAACACAACTTTATCGTTAAAGATGTTAAGACATTGGCAGACACCTTAAGAAGAGCATTTAAAATTGCTCAAAGCGGTAGAAAAGGTCCTGTTCTCGTGGATATCACAAAGGACGCTACAGCGGACAAATGCGAATACAAGCCTGTAAAACCGGAAGCTATCACACCGGATGTGTCAAATGTAAAAGCAGAAGACGTTATGAAGGCCGTTGCCATGATTAACGAATCCAAAAAACCTATCGTTCTTTTGGGCGGTGGTGCAGCTTGGTCGGAAGCACAGCCTGAAATCATAGAGCTTGTTAAGCTTATAGATGCGCCTGTTTGCGATACTTTAATGGGTAAAGGTGCTTTCCCGGGAGAAAACGATTTCTATCTCGGCATGCTTGGTATGCACGGTACAAAGGCCGCAAACCTTGCCGTTACGGAATGCGATTTACTTATTACAATCGGTGCAAGATTTTCCGATCGTGTTACGGGTAATAAAAAGAAATTTGCCAAAAACGCAAAGGTTCTTCACATCGATATAGATGATGTTGAAATCAACAAAAATATTCGTTCAAACGCAAGTGTTGTAGGTGATGCGAAAGAAGTATTGAAACTTATCAATACTTCGGTTAAACCTTCAAAGAAATCATCTTGGGTTAACCACATTTTGGGTTACAAATACGACATGCCTTTGGAATACAACAAAGAAAAGCTTACGGGTCCTATGGTTATCGAGACTCTCTACAAGCTTACAAAAGGCGATGCCATCATCACAACGGAAGTTGGTCAGCATCAGATGTGGGCTGCTCAGTATTACAAATACAAACAGCCTAAACAGCTTCTTACAAGCGGAGGCCTCGGTACCATGGGCTATGGTTTGGGCGCAAGTATAGGTGCCAAGATTGCCAATCCGGACAAGACTGTTATCAACATCGCCGGTGATGGTTGCTTCCGTATGAACATGAACGAGATTGCAACAGCTACACGTTATGATGTGCCTATTATCCAGGTTGTTATCAACAACCACGTTTTGGGTATGGTAAGACAGTGGCAGAATCTTTTTTACGGACAGAGGTATTCTTACACAACACTTAATGATAAAGTTGACTTCTGCAAACTTGCTCAGGCTATGGGTGCGGAAGCTTTGAAAATCACTAAGCCGGAAGAATGCGAGAAGGTGCTTAAGAAGGCTATTAAGATGAATAAGCCTGTACTTGTGGAATGCGTTATCGAAGAAGATGACAAAGTATTCCCAATGGTTGCACCGGGAGCGGCAATTTCCGAAGTATTCGATGAGAGTGATTTGGCAAATAAATAATAAAAAATATCAGGCGGCACTTTGATATGCTTGTGTCGCCTTTTTACTGTTATCTGTATAATATTTGTTTTTACTCGCTGATTGTTCGCTTAAGAACAACTAATGGAAAATCATTTTATTTTTTTATATTAGTCCGCAAACAGCTCACATTCGACATCCTGTCTCACTGTTCGCTTGGATTGGACGTCCTGTCCAATCCTTGCTGGATTATGTAGATTTTCCAAGTTGTTCTAAAATCTCACAATATGCGTGTAAAAATCAAATATTATACATCTAACAAAAGCGGCGACATAATTTTAAAGAGTGCCGCCAAATCAACGAAAACCAAAATTGTTGACTATTACTGAATTGCTTGACAAATTGCTTTAAAAATAATACAACATATATTAGGCGTATTTGCTATAATAGTAGGTAACGCGAGTTTGTTAAAAAATTATCAATCTTTTAGCAAACCTTGAGTTATAAATAAAATATTAAATTTAAGGAAGCGGTTTGCCTGATGGAAGGCAAACAAGAAGGAGGAAACAAAAAATGGCTAGAGTTTACAATTTTTCAGCCGGACCGGCAGTATTGCCTGAAGAGGTTTTACAGGAAGCTGCCAAAGACATGATGGATTACAAAGGATGCGGAATGAGCGTTATGGAGATGAGCCACAGATCTAAAATGTTCCAGGACATCATCGACACAGCTACAGCAGATATCCGCGATCTTATGGGTATTCCTGACAATTACAAAGTTTTATTCTTACAGGGTGGTGCTTCACAGCAGTTCGCTGCAGTACCTATGAACCTTATGAAAAACAAAGTAGCAGATTACATTATCACAGGTCAGTGGGCTAAGAAAGCAGCTGCAGAAGCAAAGAAATACGGTAAAGTTAACGAAGTTGCTTCATCGGCAGACAAGACTTTCTCTTACATCCCTGATTGTTCGGATCTTGATATCAGTCCTGATGCCGACTACGTTTACATCTGCGAAAACAACACAATTTACGGAACTAAGTTTAAAACACTTCCTAACACAAAAGGAAAACTTCTCGTTTCGGATGTCTCCTCCTGCTTCTTATCCGAACCTATCGATGTTTCCAAATACGGAGTTGTTTACGGCGGCGTACAGAAAAACGTTGGACCTGCCGGCGTAGTTATTGATATTATTCGTGAAGACCTTATTACAGATGATGTTTTAGGGGGAACACCTACAATGCTTAAGTGGAAAACACAGGCAGACAACGATTCTCTTTACAACACACCTCCATGCTGGGGTATCTACATCTGCGGTCTTGTATTCAAATGGATCAAGAAAATGGGTGGCCTTGAAGCAATGAAAGAGCACAATGTAAAGAAAGCAAACATCCTTTACGATTATCTTGATGAAAGCAAACTTTTCAAAGGCACTGTTGAAAAAGAAAGCCGTTCACTTATGAACGTTCCTTTCGTAACAGGCAACGAAGAATTAGATGCTAAATTCGTTAAAGAATCTAAAGCTGCAGGTTTCGAAAACCTTAAAGGTCACAGAACAGTCGGCGGTATGAGAGCAAGTATCTACAATGCTATGCCAATCGAAGGCGTTGAAAAGTTAGTTGAATTTATGAAGAAATTCGAAATGGAGAACAAATAAGATGTACAATATTAAATGCTTAAATCCCATTGCTGCCGTTGGTATGGACAGCTTTTCGGATGATTATAAAGTAATTGATGATGCAAACGATGCTGAAATCATCTTGGTTAGAAGTGCTGAGATGAAGGAAATGGAACTTTCGGATAAACTCGAAGCTATAGCAAGAGCAGGTGCCGGAGTTAACAACATTCCTATCGACAGATGCTCAGACAAAGGTATCGTTGTATTCAACACACCGGGCGCAAACGCTAACGGTGTTAAAGAACTTGTTATTGCAGGTATGCTTGCATCAACAAGAAATTTAATCGATGGTTCAAACTGGGTTAATACTTTAAAAGACGACCCTGACATCGAAAAAACAGTAGAAAAAGGCAAAAAACAGTTTGTTGGTACTGAAGCCGGCGGTAAGAAAATCGGTGTTATCGGTCTTGGCGCTATCGGTATCAGAGTTGCAAACACATGCACAAGACTTGGTATGGAAGTATACGGATACGACCCATATATCTCTGTTTCAAACGCATGGAGCCTTACAAAATCAGTTAAACACGTAAGCAAGATTGAAGAAATCTTTGCTACTTGCGATTTTATTACACTTCATCTTCCTGCACTTGAATCAACAAAGGGCATGCTTAACAAAGAAGCATTCAAACAGATGAAGAAGGGTATGACAGTTCTTAACTTTGCAAGAGGAACTCTTGTAAATGATGATGATATGGCATGGGCTATTGAAGAAGGTATCGTAAAAACTTATGTTACTGATTTCCCTAACGCTAAATCAATCAAGATGAAGAACACAATCTGCATCCCTCACCTTGGTGCATCAACAGAAGAATCTGAAGACAACTGTGCACAGATGGCTTGCAAACAGGTTAGAGATTACATCGAAAACGGTAACATCACTAACTCAGTAAACTTCCCTAACTGCGATATGGGTATGTGCAAGAACTTCCGTGTAACAATTCTTCACGAAAACAAACCAAATGCTATCGCAACATTTACTTCTGTTTACGGTGATGAGCACATCAACATCTCAGACCTTTTGAACAAATCAAAAGGCGACAACGCTTACACAATGATTGACTCAGACACAGCACCAACAGATGCAGTAATTGAGAAATTGAAAGCATTAGAGGGCGTTAAGAGAGTAAGAGTTATTACAAAATAATTGCAAAAAGGCGGCACTTCATATATTGAGGTGCCGCTTTTCTTATGTCGCAAATATAATATTTGTTTTTAAACGGCCCACATTCGCCATTCGAATAATAAGACATTCGAGTACCCTGCAAAAGAAGTATTTTGAGCAAGAAATTCCTGAAAAATACGGAGCAAATACAATATTTTGTATTTGCTCCGTATTATAACTTGCTAATTAATTACCGGATACGGAGAAAAACTGAATTCTTGCGTATGCTCCGTACAAAGAAATATTATGTAAACAAAACTTAACGGAGCAAACAAGTTTTTTGTTCGTTGCTCCGTATTGTTACAGAAAACAAAATATAATAAAACGTAGCAAAAAGGAAAAATGCAATAATCTCCGTTCAAATATAAAAGAATCTACGGAGCAAAAGCAAGTTTTTTAAAATACTCCGTAGGGTGCTGAAATAAGTGATAATTATGTAAACTAAAAGTCAAATGGCGTTGCTTAGGATTATCTTTTGATTATAAACCAATGGAATACTATTATAATCAAATTGTTATTTGCGATAAGGAAACGAATGTATTATAATAGATTTGTGTGTTAAGGGAATGCGGTCAGAATCCGTAACAGCTCACTCTACTGTATTTGGATACGAAACCATAAACCACCGGTTGATAGCGGGAAGGATGGCGGAGGTTAAGCCATAAGTCAGGATATCTTAACACATGTAGAACGTATAATTTTCGGTGAGGAGGAAAATAAATGAAAAAGAAAATTATGTCAGTTATTGTCATGGTAGCTGTTCTTGTTACCATGCTTTCTACAACAGTATTTGCCGGTTCAGGCGATACATCAGCACGTGAAGTTAGACAAACAATGCAAAAAACAGCGGATTGGTATGCAGGTAAAATTTACGAAAACCTCGAGGACGGTCCGTCAGCTTTGATTGTTCAGGAGGGCGCATATCCTGTTTTTCTTGCTGCTAAAACCGGTTCAACATCTGAAAATGTAACAAATCTTGAAAATCTTTTCTTAAATGCGCTTAAAGACGACATTGAAGAAAGCGGTAAAGTTGTGGGAACATACGGAAGCGAATCAATTGATGTTTACAGCAACGCAATTTTAGCACTTCTTGCAATGGGAAAAGATCCCGCAAATTTTGAAGGTTATAATATCGTTAAATTATTATCTGATGCATGCGCATCTGGATCTGTAAGTATTTTAATGCCGGAAAAAGCTTACAATGTAGTAAGTGCAGCTGCTGTATCTGCGTACTACAAATCTTTTTCAAATGATATAAACAATCAGTATATACAGATAAGTAAAGAAACTATCTATAATTATGTTAAAACTGCCGTAGTAGACAGTAAAGAAGTAATGTCATATGATGCTACAACATATGGTGTTGATTTAAATGCAGAAGGAATTACGGTGGATGCTAATGATTATGTTCACGTAACAGATGAAGCATTAGCAGCGCTTAATCAGTCTTCTCAATATACATTTACTAATTTGTAAGTTTTTGCGATAAAATCAACAAAAAGTCCTTGAACGTTAGTTCGCTTTATGGTATGATTGTCGTCGAGAGTTACCAGTAGTGGTAAGTGGTTAGCCCTTATAATGTCTCGCTTGCGAGGCACAATGGCCTTTGCTCTTCAATTATGACTTGCTTAGGTACGACATAAGGGGGTGAAGCCTATGGACGTAATTGACTTAATTACTGTACTAAGCTTTTCTGTAGCTTTAATAAGTTTCGGAATCTGGCTTGGCCAGCACATAAAAAGATAACCACTTCCGCGTGATGTTGACGCATCACGTTGACCGGATGTGGTTATCTTAATAACTACATAACGGGCTAACCACTTACGCGGTAGCTCTTTTATTAATTAAATAATAGTCTATTTATCTAATATTGTCAATTATCAGCTTTCACCTTTCTTGTAACCGCTACAACAGCCATTCCCAGGCCGCAAGCTGTAAGCGTTACAAAAAGTCCCATGTTAGAACTATCGCCTGTTTGAGGAGTTGCCACAATATTCAATGTGGTTTCCGCATAGCCGTTTGCGGATTGAACTCTGATTGTGTGTTCGCCCGGTGCGAGAGTAGCCAAATATTCAGGGCTTAGGGTTACAATAGTTGAACCGCTTTCAGCACGTATTGAACCGCCACCAACTGCGGCATATGTTGATACACCGTCCGCACCAAATTGTGCGGGACCGGCTATTGCGCTACTACCATCAACCGCAACATCCCAGAAACTTGCAAAGTTTGCAGGTGAACTAACGGTGAAGCCAAAGTCGCTTCCCACAACCCAGTCATGAGTTGCAACTTCCTTCATCTCAAGCTGTCTGTCGGGATCTACGGTCGTATCTGTGATGGATAAATCAAAGAGATCTCCCAAACCGCTTTTTGCGTAATAATAAGGAATAAGGCCGGTAAATGCTATTTCGCTGGAATCAGGGTTTCCTGTACTATCTTCAATTTCAGCTTTGTATGAACCATCATCGGTTCTGAATAAGTTGATTCCCGCGTAAAGCATATCGGCATCGCCAAGTCTGTTAAATGAACTTGCTACACTAATAGCCATTGATGTTGGTGCTAAAGGAGAAGCGAAAATCGATAATACATCACTAACATACAGTCCTTGATCAGTGATTGAGTTATGAAGCGAGGCTAAGATAGGATTAACTGCTTCCTTAACCGTAACGTTGGTCTGCGGAGTGTCGTATTCTGATGTTTTATATGCTTTGCTGTCATCAATGGAATCCGACAATGACCAAATAAGAGCAATATCTATTGTAGGGTCAAATGCATGGTTTATATAAAAGCAGTCTTTAATTGTTGTGTTTAAGAGAAGTAATGAGTTATTATGAGCAAATTGTCCTGCATTCGGAAGGTCGGAATTGTTTAGCTTTGCCACAATAGCATCATTTGCTTCTTTGTCTTCACCCATTAATATTACAAAACCATCAAAAGTCATATATTCGAAAGGACTGAGTATTTTATCGATTCCCAAGGATGAAATTTGTCTTTCATGAACAAACTTTTGTGTTTCGCAGCCGTTCTTAATATAGCAAGATAAAATCAGCTCATTGATGTCATCCAGCTCTCCTGCCATAGCATCATAGCTGTCTTTATAATATTGGAAAACAGACAGATAATATTTGGAGGTGATTAGATTTTCTCCTTCCAAAAAAGGATTGTCTTTAACGTAGTTGTTAAACATTCCCACTATGTCATATTTTGTGCCATCAACACTGATATTTGTGGGATCTTCACCCATAGATAAATAGGCCATTATTACGGATGCGTATACTTCCGGATCTTCGCTTTCGGAATTGTTTACCAATTTTCCGTAATCTTTAAGTATGCTATTGATTGCACTATGATATTCGTTATTTAAAAAAGTTAATTTTTCCGATTGTATACCGAATTTATTTAAATAGAACAAATCTTCCGATACCTCTTCTGCAATATCAAAGCGGTCAAAAGCACCGGTATTTATCTGATTTGCGAAATAATCCATAAGATAATCAGCTGTTTGCTGCATTTGAGATTTGATGGTTTCCAGCTGCGTTTTCGAACTTTCCGTATCGGCAAATACCGTGGTGGAAAGCATGGAAACAAGCACCGCAAGCATAATGATAAATGACGTGATTTTCTTTTTCATCTAATACCCCCTCATTGTAGATTTGAATTGAAATAGGCAACCAATCTGCCTGAATAAATACACCACCATATTTATTATAAAATGTTTGGTGAGGGGATTTCAAGAAAAAAATAGCGTTTATGGGATAACAAAGGCGGCACTTCAATGTAAAGTGCCGCCAATATTTTTAATTAGTTGTTATTATCTATCTTTCCGCTTTCGCTTTTCTCATAACCGCTACAACTGCCATTCCAAGGCCGCAAGCTGTGAGCGTTACGAAAAGTCCAAGTCCCTCACTATCGCCTGTTTGAGGAGTTGCCACAATATTCAATGTGGTTTCCGCATAGCCGTTTGCGGATTGAACTCTGATTGTGTGTTCGCCCGGTGCAAGAGTTGCCAAATATTCAGGGCTTAAGGTTACTATTGTGGAACCTGTTTCAACTCGCATTGATCCACCACCCACTGCGGCATAAGATGATACACCGTCCTCATCTACTTGGGCAAGTCCGGCTATTGCGCTTTTACCATCAACCGCAACATCCCAGAAACTTGCAAAGTTTGCAGGTGAGCTAACGGTAAATCCAAAGTCACTTCCCACAACCCAGTCATGAGTTACAACTTCCTTCATTTCAAGCGGAGTGTCAGGATCGACAGTCAAATCTGTAATTGATAAATCAAAGACATTTCCTATACCTGCTTTTTCGTAGTAGTATGCTTCAAGGGCTGTTAAAGCCATTTCGGTGGCATAGGTTGTTCCTATGGGTTGTTCGGCCAGCCTTTTGTATGAACCGTCATCTAATCTAAATGTATTAAGCCCTTCATAAAGCATATCGGCATCACCTAATCTGTTAAAGACAGATGTGGCAATAAGCGCCATTGATGTGCAATTAAATGGTGGAATTTCTTCGCCGAGTTTATCATCATGTGCAAGCCCTTTTTCATCAATTACATTGTGGATTGTAGTCAATGCAGTAGTGACTGCTTCGTTTGCCGTAACTGTCGTTTGCGGATCATCGAGTTTGAATGTTTTATAAGCATTTATATCATCCGTAAAGTTTACCAATCCTATAATATTACGGGCATCTGCTGTAGGACCGAATCCGTTGGCGCCAATAAATCCGTCTTTAAGAAGCCTGTTTAAGCAAAGCTCAGCATCATCATTTGAAAAGTTTCCGGCTTCCGGGAGTGTTGATTTGTTAAGCTTGTCAACCAAAGCAGACCATGCTGCGTCATCGTCTCCGCTAAGAATAACAACACCGTATTCTATGTCATGTTCCGAAGAATCCAGCACCTTGTCGATTCCTAAAGTTGATACTTCGCTTTCAGAAACAAAAACCGGAAGTTCCATGCCGCTTTTTATATAGAAACTCAAAACTCTCTCGTTGATTTTAGAATACTCCGTAGCTATGCTATCATAGTTGTCTTTGTAATAGCTAAAAACAGGCTCAAAATTAGTCATTTCTGAAGCATCAAAATCCTCATATAAATCTTCATATTGGTCAGGGTCCTTTAAAAGAGTGTTGAGTCTGGCAACCAGGTCGTAGTTTGTGTTGCCGATTTCAAGCTTAGTTGGATCTTCTCCTATCGACAAAAGGCCCATTATTACACTAAAGTAGTCAAAAATGTCTTCTTCGTGAGTGGCATCGCCTAATTTTTGATTTTCTTCAAGGATAGCTTTAACATAAGCTACAAAAGTGTTGTTTAAAGAATCCAAATCATCCGATTCTATGCCGGATTTGTTAAGATAATACAGCAGACTTGAATATTCATAGAGGAACTCAAATTTGTTCGGATTGTTACTTGCGATGTCTTGAACATAGATATTCGCAAGATATTCAGCTGTTTCTTGCATTTGCGATTTGATGGTATCCAACTGCTTTTTCGAGCTTTCGGTATCGGCAAACACCGTTGTGGAAAGCATAGAAACAAGCAGGGCGACCACAACAATAAGGGACGCTAGTTTCTTTTTCATTTTTACTTCTCCTTTTCTTAATATACATAAAACCATAGAACGATGGTGTAAACCACCATATTTATTTAATATTGTTAATTATCTGCTTTTACTTTTCTTGCAACCGCTACAACTGCCATTCCAAGGCCGCAAGCTGTGAGCGTTACAAAAAGTCCCATATTAGAACTATCGCCTGTTTGAGGAGTTGCCACAATATTCAATGTGGTTTCCGCATAGCCGTTTGCGGATTGAACTCTGATTGTGTGTTCGCCCGGTGCGAGAGTTGCCAAATATTCAGGGCTTAAGGTTACTATTGTGGAACCTGTTTCAACTCGCATTGATCCACCACCAACTGCGGCATAAGTTGATACACCGTCCGCACCTACTTGGGCAGAACCTGCTATTGCGCTACTACCATCAACCGCAACATCCCAGAAACTTGCAAAGTTTGCAGGTGAACTAACGGTAAATCCAAAGTCGCTTCCCACAACCCAGTCATGAGTTGCAACTTCCTTCATCTCAAGCTTATTGTCAGGATTTATGCTAGTATCCGTGATTGATAAATCGTAGAGATTTCCCAAACCGCTTTTAGCGTAGTAATAAGTTAAAAGTCCAAAAAAAGCAAACCCTGTGGCTCCTGCGCTGCTATGTGTAAGCTCCGATGCCGCTTTGTAAGAACCGTCGCTTTCTCTTAATAAGTTAAGGCATGTGTAAAGCTTATCGGCATCACCGAGTCTGTTATGTATTGATGCTACGGAAAGAGCATATGCTCTTTGCTCGACTTCAGGAATTAAACCGTCCGTATACTTATCAACAAAGATACCTTCTTTATTGATTGAATTATGAATTGTTTCCAAAACCGAATTTGAAACATCTTTTAGCGTAACTGTAGTCTGTGGATTGTCGTATACAGCTGTTTCATATAATCTGCTATCATCCGCTGAATTTATTAATTGCATAAGCACAATAGCTTCAAATGTAGGACCGAATTCGCCACTTAATTCACCGGAATAGAAACAGTCTTTGATTGGTACTTTTAAGCAAAGCATAGAATTATTGTTTGTAAAATGTCCTGCATCCGGAAGGTTGGAACTATTAAGCTTGTTAAGAAGAACATCCCAAGCATTTTGGTTATCCCCAGCTAATTCTACTGTGCCCTTGTATACTTTATACTCGTTTGAGTCTAAGACGTTATCAATTCCCATAGAGCTAATGTCGTTTTCAAGAACCGGGCAAATTCCCTCTACTTCGTTTTTTACATAATAAGAAATAACAATTTCATTAATACTGCCTAATTCACTTGCTATAGCATCATAGCTGTCTTTGTAACGTCCATAAACGGCTCCGAACCACACAAAACTGGCAAGATATGGTTCAAGTGATGTTTGGTCGTTTTTGAGGAAATCGTTAAAATTTCCGACAATGTCATGTTTAGTACCATTCACATTAATATTTGTTGGATCGTCTCCCATTGCCAATAAGGCGCTTATTGTTTTAACATAAGTGTCAGCATTTTCTATTTCGTCATTGTCTACTATTTTTTCGTAAGTTAAGAATGTGTCGTTAATTGCATTGCGGTATGTGTTGTTTAGAAAATTTAAACTTTCCGACTGAATACCGGATTTGTTGAGATAAAATAAAGTCGATGATAAATCGTCTATAATTTCTTTAGAATCCATTGGAGTGCGATATTTTTCCACTAAATGATTTGCAAGATAATCAGCGGTTTGCTCCATTTGTGTTTTGATGGTCTCAAGTTGATTTTTCGAACTTTCCGTATCGGCAAATACCGTGGTGGAAAGCATGGAAACAAGAACTGCGACCATAACAATAAGTGATGCGAGTTTCTTTTTCATAGTTTTCTCCTTTTTTCTTATACATAAAACATTAAAACGATGGTTGAAATTAGTTGCTTCAAACCACCTCATTTATTATAAAAGGATAGCTGACGGATTTCAATAGAATATTGTGTTTTGTATACAAAAATTTTGGCGTGTTATAAATTGCTTGCATTTGCCTATAGATGCCAATTATAATCTAAACATAGACATTTTATAGGTTGGTATTTGAAGGTTTTAGATTTGCTTAAAGCATCCGAGAGGAGTGGCGAATATGGGGAAAAGAGCTGTAACTAAGATGATTGCCGCATTGACAACGGCATTGGCGGTTTTTGCGATTCCCGTTCAGGCATTTGCTTGTACGGCGGTTTATGTTGGCAATGATGTCAGTACGGACAAAACTGCAATTATCGCCAGGTCAAATGACTTCCAGGAAACATGGCCTAACTATATTTTATTAACCGACCGCGTGGAAAATCAAGCCGGCAGAACCATGCAGGTAGACAATGAGGCAACGAACTTAGCAAGCCTGCCTTCAACAACATATCGTTATACGGCTACGCCGTTTATGGATAGTGCCATGGAACTTAACAAACTGGGAAGGGATGCGGCAGTTTGTACAAATGAATATGGTGTTGCAATGACAATGTCCATAACTGCATTTTCCAATGATGCGGTTCTTGAAGCGGATCCCTTGGTAGAAAGCGGTATAACGGAGTTTACGGCTGTTGACTTAGTTATATGTTAAAGCGATACGGCAAGAAAAGCTGTCGAAGTGTTGGCTTCTTTAATAGATGAATACGGCAGCAGCGAAGTTAATATTGCACTTATTGCAGACCAAAACGAAGCCTGGTATGTAGAAATGTACAGCGGACATCAATATGCGGCCGTTAAACTTCCAAAAGATAAGGTCTGTGTCTTTGGAAATGAATTTTGCCTTGAATATTTGTCGGATTATGAGGACTACATAGTTTCTTCCAATCTTGAAAGCCTGGCAAAGGATAATGGCTTTGCGGTGTATAATGAAAATGGGGAGCTTAATTTGTATAAAACATATTCGGGTGATGCGGTCAGAACCAATTATTCTCATATGAGAACCTGGATAGGGCATACGCTTTTAT
>SVDN01000014.1 GCA_015057825.1 Lachnospiraceae bacterium | reverse complement strand
TGAATATTACGAGTATCCTGTTATACCATTTAACTATGGAAGCATTGTCACGAGGTGGCACCCGAAGGGTGACGGAGTCCTTGTGGCCCGGCGACATTTTGCGAAGCAAAATGTTTTTAAACATCGTAAGCTGTCAGCGAAGCTGACTGATTGCTTGCGGCCCGTCAACCATTCTACCACATTTCGCTGCCTTCTTCAAGGACTAATCCGGTTCGTGTCTACCGGTTTCATAATATCTGCGTTTTGCAACATACATTCTTTCGTCGGCTTCACGAAGCATTTCTTTTATATTAATATCCTTATCGCGCCATACAACGCCAACAGATATGTTAAGGTCTTCTTGTGTTGATAAGTAAGCGAAAAAATCCACCATTCTTTCGTTGGTTTCTTCTTTTGAAATATCTCTTTGAACAATAACAAACTCGTCCCCGCCGAACCTGTATATGTTTTGGTATGGGAAGTAGGACATAAGGGCGTTTGCGGATCTGCAAAGAAGCTTGTCGCCTTCTTCGTGTCCGAACTTGTCATTACATTCTTTAAGACCGTCAACATCGGCATAAATAACGGCAACACCGCGTCCCAAGTCTTCGTCTTCTTCCATACGCACTTCAAATGCATTTCGGTTGAGAAGATTTGTAAGCGAATCCACCGTTTTGGATCTTGCAATGTATTGGTCGGTCATTGATAAATGTTTCTTTTCAACAATATATCTGAGCATGGAGCTGATACGCATAACAGCTTCGCACTCTTCTTCCGTCCACTCTCGTTTGTAGTAAGTAAGCATGCCCACCGCACCGTCAAAGAAATCATCTCTAAAGAACATTCTTTGAAGAATGTTCGGCATGGTTGTGCCGTCTTCTATGGAAATATCAAAGGTTACGATATCAGATTTATCGTGGCTGTTTATGATGCCTTCAACCTTTTCGTGATTAATCGGAACAATATATCCCAATTGCACGTACTGAGCATCCTTAACAGCCTCGTATATAACCTGCAAGCCTCTTTTGTCCGGTAAAGTTACACTGATGAAAACGCTGTCAACGTCGTATGCATCACGAATTGTTGCCAAAAAGCCATTAATCTCTTCGTCCGTAAAATCTCCCAAAGTCAAAAATCTTGCAACCATCTTGTCAATAGCTTGGTCGATACGGATTTTCTTGCGTTTATTGCTTTTAAGCATCTTATACAAATCCTCGCTGATGCCTACTTCGTGATCGTCTTTGGCAATCGATTCCTCGGATTTTTTGTACCATTTAATCGTTTCGCTGTCAAATTCAAGCATATTTTGCGCTTTTTGGATGATATCACCCACGGAAACGGTTTTGTTGCTTTCAACGATTATACCGCCGAAAGAAGCTCTGTAACCTTTAGCCTCTTCAAAATCTTTTATTAAATTGTTAACGCCGTGAACCACGTAGTCTATCACTTTGTCGTCATACGGGATAAGTACAAAGAAAACATCTCCGCCGTTGTATGCCGAAACGGTGCCATATACAGTGTCCATATTTCTTAAAAAAGTTCCAACCGCATTAACAAGTTTATCCGCTACGGTATTTCCGTAATTTTTCTTTAATTCCAGGAAATTGTACACTTTCATGGATAAAAGGCAATGAGTTACATCGTATGTAATAATCTTGTCTTTGGCTTTTTTTATGAAGGAATAGCCCATCGGAAGACCCGTAAGAGGATTGTTTGCCTTATAGTTGTAGGTTGACATAACATTAGTCACTTCGCTAACGATTGAAACATTATGCTTTACAACCGTATGAACAAGTACAAATTTTGTCTCCTCTTCTTTTTTCCACGGTGCCGGAAAGGCGATTATTTCAACCTCGTTCCAACAGTCTATGCCATTGTATTCTTTGATGGTGTCACGATGGAAGTTGCTTTTTTCGGACATCCTTTTTAAGAATACGTCTTTTTCGAAAAACGCTATAACTCTTTCAATGTCACTTGCAACAAGTCTTGTATTTGCAAAATGCGCAACAAAAGGAAGCAACTTTTCCTCGTGATTTACAATCATACTTCCATCAGCGGTTTGCGCCAAAAGACCGATTGTCCCCTTATCAAAGTCGACAAGCAAAACGGTATTATTGATGTTTTCATCAAAGACTTCTTCAAAAAGTCTTGAATGTTCTTTGCCTTCTAAACTCATTTTCCTATAACTACCCCAATTTACGCTTTTACAATAAACACCAAATATAATTCAAATCCCCGAAAATCCCCTATGACATTTCGGTACTATAAGTAGCTTACACAGTTAATACACACACTTAAATCTTATGAATAAAAATACCGCTTCTGAGCTTTGGTTCAAACCAAGTGGATTTCGGAGGCATTAATTTTCCATCATCCGCCACACTGAATAACTCCGCCATGGATGTAGGATACATGGAAAATGCCAGCTTCATGTCAATCTCACAACGTTTTTCAAGCTCTCCAAGGCCTCTTATTCCCCCTACAAAATCGATTCTTTTATCTGTTCTCGGGTCCTTAATGCCAAGAATCGGACCAAGCAAGTTGTTTTGAAGGATTGATACATCCAAGCCTTCAACCGCATCATCGCTTAAGATGCTTTCTTTTGCAACAAGCTCGTACCATTTACCCTCAAGGAACATACCGAATTGCCCCTTTTTAGCCGGTGCCAAAGGCCCCGAAACTTCTTTAACTTCAAAGCCCGCAGCCTTAACCTTTTCAAAAAATTCTTCTTTCGAAAGGCCGTTTAAATCTTTTACAACCCTATTATAATCAAGGATTTTCAGCTCGCTGTCCGGGAACATAACGGAAAGGAAATAATTAAACTCTTCATCCCCGGTGAAGCTTGGATTTTCCTCTCTTCTTTTAAGACTGACCTTTACGGCACTGGCCGCACGGTGATGTCCGTCCGCAATATATATTTCATTAATTCCCGCAAAAATATCAATAATCTTTGCAATAACGGCCTCGTCGCTTATTTTCCAAACTCTGTGGCCGATGCCGTCTTCGGAAATAAAGTCGTAAAGAGCGTTTTCTTTTTTTACTTCCGAGACGATTTTATTGATTTCTTCTTTTGCTCTGTAAGCCAAGAAAATCGGGCCCGTTTGAGCACTTAATGAATCCACGTGATTGATTCTGTCCTGCTCTTTGTCCGCGCGAGTGTTTTCGTGCTTTTTGATGACATTATTCAAATAATCGTCAACACTTGAGCAAGAAACTATACCCGTTTGGGAACGGCCATCCATGGTAAGCTCGTATAAAAACAAGCATTCCTTGTCGTCCTGTATGAATGTGCCATTCTCACAAGCTTTATCGAAAAGTTCTTTTGCCTTTTCGTAAACCTGCGGATTATGTGGATCCATTGTTTTTTCAAAAGCCGTTTCCGCTCTGTCGATTTTCAAAAAGGAAAGAGGTTCTTTTGAAACAACTACCTTAGCTTCTTCGCTGTTATATACGTCATATGGGAGAGCCGCAACTCTCGATGCGACGTCCGTATTTGGTCTTACGCATTTAAATGCCTTAATTTTAGCCATTACGCTTGCTCCTAGAATCTGAATTTATCTTCAAAATAGTTTTTAAGTTCGCTGATTTTAATACGTTCCTGTTCCATTGTGTCACGATCGCGCACCGTTACGCAGCCGTCTTCTTCCGACTCGAAATCGTATGTGATACAGAATGGTGTACCGATTTCGTCCTGTCTTCTGTAGCGTTTACCGATGTTTCCTCTGTCATCGAACTCGCAATTGTAGTATTTGCTCATTTCCGCATAAATCTTTTCGGCTCCTTCGTTTAATTTCTTTGAAAGCGGCAAAATACCGATTTTAACCGGCGCAATTGCAGGATGGAAATGAAGTACCGTTCTTACATCGCCCTCGGCGATTTCTTCTTCGTCGTAAGCGCTGCAAAGGAATGCAAGTGTTACACGATCCGCACCAAGTGATGGTTCGATAACGTATGGAATATATTTTTCCTTCTTTTCATCATCAAAATAGTCCATAGGCTCACCCGATGTATTTTGATGCTGTGTAAGGTCGTAGTCTGTTCTGTCTGCGATACCCCAAAGCTCGCCCCATCCGAACGGGAAGAGGAATTCGATGTCCGTTGTGCCTTTTGAGTAGAAGCAAAGTTCTTCCGGTGAATGGTCACGGGCGCGCATTTCGTCATCTTTCATGCCGAGGCTCTTAAGCCAATCGATACAGAACTGTCTCCAATATTTAAACCATTCCAAATCGGTGCCCGGTTCGCAGAAAAATTCAAGTTCCATCTGCTCGAATTCACGAGTTCTGAATGTGAAGTTACCCGGTGTAATCTCGTTTCTGAAAGATTTACCGATTTGTCCGATACCGAAAGGAATTTTCTTTCTTGATGTTCTTTGAACGTTTTTAAAGTTTACGAATATACCCTGTGCTGTTTCCGGACGAAGATAAACAACTGCTTTCGCGTCTTCCGTTACACCCTGGAATGTCTTGAACATAAGGTTGAACTGACGGATATCCGTAAAATTGTGTTTGCCGCAAGTTGGGCAGTTAATATGTTTTTCGTCGATGAAGTCTTTCATCTGCTCTACTGTCCAGCCGTCAACGCCGACTTCAGGCTCAGTGCCTTGCTCAGCGTAGTAATCTTCGATTAATTTATCTGCTCTGAAACGTTCATGGCATTCTTTACAATCCATCAAAGGATCCGAAAAGCCGCCCAAATGTCCCGAAGCCACCCATGTCTGAGGGTTCATAAGGATTGCGCAGTCAACGCCTACGTTGTATGGATTTTCCTGGATGAATTTTTGCCACCAAGCTTTTTTAACGTTATTTTTAAGCTCTACGCCGAGATTTCCGTAATCCCATGTATTTGCAAGTCCGCCGTAGATTTCCGAACCCGGATATACGAAACCTCTGCTTTTAGCCAAAGCTACGATTTTTTCCATTGTTTTTTCCATTTTTCAAATCTCCTTTTTATAACAACCGCCACCGCATCTTAAATTCATTGCCCGATGGCCTCGGATTTGCCGAACAAACACTTGTTAATCTTTTTGTTCGGCCTATAATAGCATTTCTACAATTTTATCATAAATGCCGTATATTTTCATCAACTAATTGGTCTTAAATACTGCCAAAATATGTTATTCAAATCTTAAAATTATCTTTCAACATGTCCAAGGATTTAAACTTTGCATCCACCTTGCTTTTTAAGTATTCCGCAAGGATTCTTTTAAGCTCCTCAAGCACCTTTTCCGAAAGATTAAATGTATAAAGCTTGCCAATCTCCGAAGAAATGATAAATTGCATGGCATATAAAGTGGAGCCTTCGATTTTTTTAAGCCCCGATGCATGTTCATTAGCGCAGGATGCGCATTTTACGCCGTTTGCCGATTTATCGAAATACAACAATTTATCGCTTTTCCCACAAGATACGCAATTAAATACTTCCGGATATTCGCCGTTAATCACAAGCATTTTAAGCTCGTATATTGCTCTTACCAAATCGTTTGGAATATTCTTATTCAAAAGAGCAAGAAATGTGGCGTAAATCAGTTTTATTGTCTCGCTTCCGTCCAGGTTTTCCCTGGAAAAATAGCTTGCCAGCTCCATAAAATACATGGCCAAACAGGTAAGATCGAAATCCGCCGAAAGCTCGTCAAAATAGTTCTCGATTTTAATACCGTTTAAGCTATAGCTGTCCCTTCCCGGAAAAAGTGTAAATTCTCCGAAGGAAAAAGGCCTCGTGCCCGCCATATAAGGGCTGTTCATGCGTCTGGCGCCTCTTGCGAAGGCCGTAATCTTGCCCAATTCCTTGGTCAGAAGCACTATTCTCTTGTCATATTCACCTATGGGCATCGAGGATAAAACCATGCCTGTTGCCGTAAGCGTGTTCATTCTATTCATCGGCATTCTTGTCATATCCGAAGTTCTTAAGCAAGAAGTCCGAATCTCTCCATTCCTTCTTGACCTTTACCCAGAGCTTTAAATTCGCCTTGGCCTCAATCAGCCTTTCTATCTCAAATCTGGCATTGGAGCCGATTTTTTTAAGCATCGCGCCGCCCTTGCCGATGATGATTCCCTTGTGAGAATCTCTCTCGCAAATGATTGTTGCGTCAATATCATAGATTCCGCCGTCTTTTCTTTCTTTCATGCGATCGATAACTACCGCTATGCCATGAGGCACCTCTTCGTCCAGGGCATGCAAGGCTTTTTCTCTGATAATCTCGGCCACAATTTGTTTCATAGGCTGGTCGGTGATGGTATCCTCATCGTAAAACTGCGGACCGTAAGGCATATATTTAAAAATCGCCTCTATCAAATCATCAACACCCGTTCCTTTTGTGGCGGAAACCGGCACTATTTCGGCAAAATCCACCAAGTCCTTGTAGGCTGCGATATAGGTTAAAATATCCTCTTTGTTTTTGACCATGTCCACCTTGTTGATTACAAGGATAACCGGCACTTTCACCTTCGCAAGTTTCTCTGCGATCTTCTTTTCACCTTCGCCGATAAATGTGGATGGCTCAACCAGCCAAAGCACCGCATCCACCTCGTCGATAGAGCGTTTTGCCATGGTTACCATATATTCACCCAGCTTGTTTTTTGCCTTGTGGATACCCGGAGTATCCACAAAAATCAACTGTCCTTTTTCACAGCTGTAAACCGTCTGTATTTTATTTCTTGTTGTTTGCGGTTTTTTCGATGTGATAGCGATTTTCTGACCGATAATCTTATTCATAAGCGTGGATTTACCCACATTCGGTCTTCCTATCAAGGTCACAAAACCGGATTTGTAATTGTTGTTATCCATTTATCGTCTCTTTCTTGTTTACATAACACTTTTAAGGTTCATATCTTGTAAGCTTTAAATTTCCTGTCAACTCTCAGCTCATTATAGTTTACATAAGGTTTTCAATCTTATCAAACAAGTCTGCATTTTCATTGATTTTTGTCTCGTTGCCCACAACGCAAATGCTCTCTTCATCAAGTATTGCTTGAATAAGCGGTGCAAGAGCTTTTATATCTTCAGCTTTTGTATTGATAACTTCCATACGCTCTTTTTTAAGCCTGTCATAACTAAGATTCGCCATATAGGCACTCAAGTCACGCATACCCTTCATGGAGGCTGTAAGAGGTGTGTCCATGTCGCTTATGGTACCGATTACGTATTTCGTCATATCGCGCTCGCTGACCTCAAAATTCTTTATGTATTCCGGCATACCCTTAAACACTTCATTAGTCTTTTCAAGGTTAGGGTCGCGATAGGACATAAAGAAGGAGTCGCCGGTTCTTGTATAAACGCTGCCGCAGCCGTATGCGCCGCCGATCACGCGGATATTGGTCCACATGTATTCGTAATTCATTATTTTCTTAAGCACAAGCAGGCTGCCCGTAAAATCAAAGCCGGCTTTTTTAAAGTTACCCGCACGGGATACAAATTGCACCTGACCAGGGAATTTAAAGCCTTCGTTTAATTTCTTAAGCTCAAACTTAAATCTGCCTGTCGGTTTCGGACTTTCCGGCACTTTATCAAGATAAGATTTCAAGGCCTTTGATGTTTTTTCAAAGCCTTCTTTGTCTGCTATTACAAGCACCGTCAAGCCGTCCTTATGAAGAATTTGCTCCATAAGCTTATTTAAATTGGCGATAACCTCGCCTTTTTTGCTTTCGAAATTTTTCTCAATGTCATCTATAAAACGGTAAAATTCCAAACCGCTTGTAATCTCGCTGAGATAAGAGGTCTCGCTGAAATAGCTCATGGCGCGAAGTGATGCCACTACGTTTCCGAGAGAGCTTAATCTCATTTGCATCTTTGATTTTAATTCCTGAATGATTTCAAGAAGTCTCTTTTCGTTGTCAAAGACCGTATTAAAGCATATTTCCTTTAAAAGCTCCACGCCGGTTTCTATTTCGTCGTAAACCATTTTTGCCTTAAATTCTGCTTCGAATCTGTAATCAACCGCGTCGTTTGTGTCCACATATACGGAATTTGCGGCGCCCAAGCCTCCCAAATGAATGCTTATCTTTTTGGCAAGTTCCTCGTAAGAATAATTTTTGGTATCGATATAGCCCACAACCGAGCCCATAAGTCCGACATAAGGAATAAGCTCTTTATCTATGCCGTTGATGTCATAGTTAAATTCCAAATATGAGATTCCGCCGGTAAATTGATCCGACCACAAAGTATCCACGCCGTCAGTTTTATGTAAACTGTATTTAAAAGGCAAAGGATCTTCGTTTATATCCTCGCGTGTTAAAAGCGGAATGGACTTTAATGCCTCTTCCGAGTCTGGTCTTTCCTTAAATTCAACCGCTTCTTTTGTTTCGCGCACAAGTTTTTCCAATTCTTCTTTGCTTAAAGATGCCTTCAACTTGGCCAGTTTTTCTTTGACTTCCTCTTCTTTTTTCGTGGCGAGTCCGGCCTTCGGACATAATGTCACAAGGGCTGCGTGAGGATTGTCGCAAAGGTATTTTTTTATGAGTTTTTCAAAAAATCCATTATTAAGTTCTTCTTTTAAAAACTTAAAAGTATCTGCCAATTCCAAATGAATAAATGGCTCATTGTCATCATAAAGCCAGCTTTCCATGGAATTCATGGCATATACCAGGCCCTTCGGATAGCTGCCGAAATCAGCCTCTCTGAATTTGAATTCGTATTGATTGATGCCCGCAAGAAATGCGTCTTTATCAACACCTTCCTTGATGATACGTTCAAATTCTTCGTTTATAATTTCAAGGAATTTATCCTTGCTTGCTTCGTCGCAATATTTCAATGTTATTGTGTAATATGGCTGCAAAACTTCGCTGTTGTAGCCTGTAATCACGTCTTTGCAAATGCCCGCATCCAAAAGTTTTTGCTTAATCGGAGCACCCGGCATTGTAAAAAGGGCGTAATCCAGCACTTCAAAAGCCACATAGTTTTCTTTGTTTAAATTATCCCCAATCACCAGATTGTAGGAAATATAAGTATTATCCTGCTCTTCTTCCGGCTCGGAAACAGGATAAAACGCCTTTCTTTCCTGCATTTTATCAAATGGCTTTTGAAGATCTATATGAGAATCCAATTCAATTTTGTCAAATTTTGAAAGATACTCTTTATTAAGCCATTCAAGGCGCTCTTCATAGTCCATATTTCCGTAAAGGAAAATATAGCTGTTTACAGGATGATAGAAACGTCTGTGGAAATCCAAAAAGTTTTCGTATGTCAAATCCGGAATGGCGTCCGGAGAGCCGCCCGACTCATAACCGTAGCAATTATCCGGGAAAAGAGCATATAAAATCTCGCGCTCCAAAACATCCTCCGGAGATGAAAAAACGCCCTTCATTTCATTGTAAACAACGCCGTTTATCTTAAGCTCGTCTTCCAAGCTTTCAAGTTCGTAGGACCAACCTTCCTGTCTGAAGATTCTCTCCTCTTTGTAAATATTCGGATAAAAAACCGCGTCCATATAAACATGCATAAGATTCTTAAAATCCTTGTCATTGCAGCTTGCTATAGGGTACATGGTTTTGTCGTTGAATGTCATTGCATTCAAAAAAGTATTTAAAGAACCCTTTATAAGTTCCACAAAAGGGTCTTTTATCGGAAATTTTTCCGAGCCGCAAAGCACCGAATGCTCGATAATATGCGGAACACCCGTGTCATCAGTCGGTGGTGTCTTAAAAGACACCGAAAATACTTTGTTTTCATCGTCATTTGCAAGAACCAAAACTCTTGCGCCTGATTTTTTGTGTTTGTATAATAGTCCTTTCGAATTTAAATCTTTTACGTCTTTTTGCTGAATTAATTCATAGTTGCTGTTCATTTGGTTAACATAATGCCAAACAGATTGGCAGTCCCTTTCTTTTCAATATTACACATCTTTTCTACTACAATATGTTTATGGTTAATACCCCTTACAGCCAGTAAGGAATTATCCATCTTGTTGCTTAAGCTGTATAATGATGGAGCAATAGGTATATCGAATTCCTTTCTTGGACTTAACGTCCGTTGATTAGACTGATAACCAGCTTCTCATTTGCAGCGTTCGTTTTATGCAGGTTGAACTACCTTAGGTACGTTCGTGTCACACCACAGTAGATTGAATAGGCAATGAGTAAAACTGGTACTTATCCATTGCAATAATCTTAAGGAGTGACAAATTTATGAACGCAGTAGGTATCGATGTTTCTAAAGGAAAAAGTATGGTTGCAATCATGAGACCTTTCGGTGAGATTGTTTCTACTCCCTTTGAAATTAAACACACATCCAGTGACATCAATTCATTGATTGAACTCATCAATTCTGTTGAAGGTGAATCCCGCATTGTTATGGAGCACACAGGGCGTTATTACGAGGCTCTTGCCCATGAACTTTCGGCGGCAAATCTTTTTGTTAGTGCTATTAATCCTAAACTCATCAAGGACTTTGATAACGATTCTCTTCGCAAAGTTAAATCAGACAAAGCTGATTCTGTTAAGATTGCCCGTTATGCGCTTGACAAGTGGCAAAATCTAAAACAGTATAGTGTTATGGATGAGTTACGAATTCAGCTTAAAACTATGAATCGTCAGTTTGGTTTCTACATGAAACACAAAACCGCCATGAAGAATAATCTTATCGGCATCCTTGATCAGACCTATCCTGGAGTAAACTCTTACTTTGATAGCCCTGCTCGAAGTGATGGCAGCCAAAAATGGGTTGATTTCGCTTCAACTTACTGGCACGTGGATTGTGTTCGAAAAATGTCTCTTAACGCATTTATTGACCATTATCAAAAATGGTGCAAACGCAAGAAGTACAACTTCAGCCAATCAAAAGCTGAAGAAATCTATGGAAAAGCTAAGGAACTTGTTCCTGTACTTCCAAAAGACGAAATAACCAAACTAATAATCAAACAAGCTGTAGATCAGCTTAATAGTGCATCATCCACCATCGAAGAGTTACGCACACTAATGAATGAGACAGCTTCTAAACTTCCAGAATATTCAATCGTGATGAATATGAAAGGGGTAGGTCCATCATTAGGTCCTCAGCTTATGGCTGAAATCGGTGATGTGAGCAGATTTACTCACAAGGGTGCCATCACTGCATTTGCGGGTGTTGACCCCGGAGTAAACGAATCTGGAACCTATGAGCAACGAAGTGTTCACACTTCTAAAAGAGGCTCCGCCGATTTACGCAAAACACTCTTTCAGGTAATGGATGTACTCATCAAAACCATGCCACAGGACGATCCTGTTTATCAGTTTTTAGATAAGAAACGGGCACAAGGCAAGCCTTACTATGTCTATATGACAGCCGGTGCAAACAAGTTTCTTAGAATCTACTATGGACGAGTGAAAGAATACTTAGCCACTCTTCCAGAATCGAATTAATCTCAATAAAACCATTCAGACCAGCACTGGTTGTGGTGGTCTTATTTTGTTACCTTCTTTTCAACCTGTATAAAATTTTCAATGTTCTTTAATTTAGCCTTGACTTTTTATTTGCAGGCTAATCATTTAAGCAGATTTGCTGTCCAAAAATTCGCCCAGTTTTTCAACCGGTATCGGTCTGGAATACTTAAAGCCCTGAAGGTATCCGGCATTCATGCGAATACAACGTTCTTCGTCATTTTCATCCTCAACACCTTCAAAAAGTATTGAATGATTGGCATTTTTAAAGATATCCGAGAAGCTTTTAACCATGAAAAAGCTTTTTTCATCCTTACCTGAAAGAATCGTAAGAGAACGGTCGAATTTGACAATGTCGAAAGGCAAACCTATTATCCTTTCGAAATTTGAATATCCCGTTCCGAAATCGTCCAGATACATAACGATTCCGTTTTCTCTAAGCTCTTCCATAACCGCCTTAATGCGATCTTGCGCCGTAAGATTCTGGCTTTCCGTAATTTCAAGCGCCACCTTGCTTGGGCTGATATTGTTCATTTTTATTATTCCTATAATATCTGCGCAAAATCTTGGTGAACGAAGCTCCTTAAGAGCCACATTTACTGAAATACGCTCAATATTCATACCTTTGGATTCATATTTCGCAATAGCCTTACAGGTTTTGTTTAATATGATTTTTGTAAATTCATGAATCAGGTCAAACTTTTCCAAAATCGAAATAAACTGATCCGGAAATACCATACCGTATTTAGGCAGTTCCAAACGCATAAGTGCCTCAGCGGTCTCGAATTTTCCGTTTTTTGTGTTTAGTACCGGCTGGCAAAATACCTTTACACGCTCATCGGACAGGTCTGATTTTCTTGCTATTTCCTGAACTTGAGACACAATATACATATATTTTTCGTAAGCGATTATGTCCTCTTCCGAGCAGATTTTATCAGTATTCATTTCCATATTGTCTTCAATATATTCTTTGAAGTTTAAAAAGCTCGCCGATGTTAAATAACCTATATCCTTAGTCAATTCGCTTGTCATTTTTACGATTTTACTGTCGATAGGACGTATTTTTTTAAGTTCCCGAAACTTGTCAATAAGCTCCTGAAGGTATTTTTCTTCCTGCAGATTTTCATTTCTTTTGTAAATCATGGTGTATTCACCCGGATTTATTTTAAAAGTGTAGGAATTTCTGAAATGTTTTCTGTTGTAGTCTACAAAAATATCCCTTATCGGAGCTATTTTTTCATCCGAAGCATCATAAACTTTCAAAGATAACATTGACACGGACTTGCCCTCTATTGTTCTTAAGAAAGCATCAAATGCCGAAAAATCCAGGAGTCCCGTATCGGCAGCATAAGCATTGTTATGGAAGAAGAAAAGCACGGCTATAGGCGGAATGGCGAATGATAAAGTGGTGAAAGTCGTCATACCGAATACGTTTTGAATTGCCACCAAACCGATTGCCAATACCATGATTCCCACAAACGAATATCTGATTTTACGAATAAATTTTCGTCCTTCGGTAAAGATAATAAGCATAAGCTGTACGGAATAAAACACATAAGCTATATTAAATGCTGCGCTTCTTACGCTTTCAATATCTCTTAAGTTCATGGCATTTTCCGAATAGGCGTGCATTACATTACTTATTATCACAAAAACATTGGCAAACGCTCCAACGGCAATCGTCGACCATGTTATGATTTTTCCGTTAGAACCGGATATCTTAAGAAGATTTTTGACGTAAAAAAGAAATATCGAATAGGCAAATATAAGGGATACCTGCCTGATTGTGTGCCATACATGAGCCTGCATGTAACTGCCTACATAATTCATGTCTATAAGATAGTGAAACGAAACATTGGTCGCAGCCGAAATCATAATAAACCCAAGTCCCGCAACCACGTATGCATAATTTCTACGCTTTATCGTGTATGATGAAAAAGCCAATATAAAGCAAGTAATGACTATCGCCATTGTTGCTATATCCGCTGCATATGTATAATCAAGTGTCAATGCGTTTCCCATAGTATTTCCCCATTTCCGGCAAAATCTTATAAATTAAATAAATACCTTACTATAATTTTACAGCAAAACAAAGAAAATAACACTAACAAATTTTAAAAACACCCTACGGAATTACCATAGGGTGTTTCTGACTTAATATTTTATTATTTATCGCTTTCTACATAAGCTTCGCTTGCTTTTTCAACCTGAACGATTGCGCTGCGCTGCATTGCGATACGACAGTTTTTGTTGTTACCGAATTCAACTACTACTGTATCGTCTTTGATGTCGATAAGAACACCATAAAAACCTGAACTTGTTAAAACTGTATCGCCAACTTCCATTGTGTTCATAAGCGTCTGAGCCTGTTCACGCTGTTTCTTCTGTGGTCTGATCATAGCGAAATAGATTAATGCAGCAAAGATTGCAACATAAATTATAATCCAAAGCCATGTGTTTCCACCTGATTTTGCAGAAGCATCAGCTAAAAAGTTTGCCATTCCCATTTCTCTTCCTCCGTTTTTTTATCATAATATCTCAATGTCAATATTCGTCAAATTAAAGATTCATCGGCCTTACGCCCATAAATCCTTGACTTAGATGACTGTTATTTACGAAACACTGACAAATTACATTTTATTATAAATTGCTTCATATTGCAATAAAGAATTTATCTGTTAAGAGGATGCTTGCTTGTAAGCACGTCTACATGGTCTTTTGCTTCCTCAACGCTCATTTCTTTCTTAACAAGACCTGCGATGATTTCCGCAATCTTGTCCATATCATCCGTGGTAAATCCACGTGATGTAACGGCTGCCGAACCGAGTCTGATACCGCTTGTAACCATTGATGATGCAGTATCGTTAGGGATTGAGTTTTTGTTACATGTGATTCTTGCGCTGTCCAAAAGCTCTTCCACTTCTTTACCCGTTGTATTCATGCTGCGAAGGTCAACGAGCATTACGTGATTGTCCGTACCGCCGGATACAATGTCGAAACCGCGGTTAATAAGGCCCGTTGCAAGAGCATTAGCGTTTGCCTTAACATTCTTTGCATATACTTTGAAGCTGTCGTCCAAAGCTTCTTTAAAGCATACCGCTTTTGCAGCGATTACGTGCATTAAAGGACCACCTTGAAGACCCGGGAATACTGCCTTGTTAAAGTTGAATTTATCAGCCATTTCCTTGCTTGCAAGAATCATACCGCCACGAGGACCGCGAAGTGTCTTGTGTGTAGTGGTTGTTGTTACATGTGCGTAAGGAATCGGGCTTGGATGCTCACCTGCTGCCACAAGTCCCGCAATGTGTGCGATATCAGCCATAAGATATGCACCCACTTCATCAGCGATTTCTCTGAATTTCTTGAAATCTATTGTTCTTGAATAAGCGCTGGCACCGCAAACGATGAGTTTTGGTTTGCACTCTTTTGCGATTTTAAGCACTTCGTCATAATCGATATATCCGTTTTCGTCTACTCCGTATGTAAATGAATTGAAGTATTTACCCGATACGGAGAATTTTGCGCCGTGGCTTAAATGTCCGCCGGCTGAAAGTGACATACCGAGAACCGTATCGCCCGGCTCAAGCATTGCGTAAAATGCTGCTGTATTTGCCTGCACACCCGAATGTGGCTGTACGTTTGCATATTCGCATTTGAAAAGTTTTTTTGCACGCTCAATTGCAAGCGTTTCCGCAATATCTACATATTCGCAACCGCCGTAATATCTCTTTCCCGGATATCCTTCGGCGTATTTATTTGTAAGCTGTGAGCCCATTGCGGCCATTACAGCTTTACTTACAAAGTTTTCCGATGCAATAAGTTCGATATTGATTTTCTGTCTTGTTGTCTCTCTGACAATGGCATCGGCTATCTCCGGATCCACATCTAAAATATCGTTAAGTTCAAACATCTCATATCCTCCTGTGATTAATTGTATTATTTGAAATGCAAAAGTCTTTGTGTCATGTACACATTCAACGAAGAATTCGCATTTTTTCGGCTTTTGTCTTTGTGTCGCGGAAAATTGTACTTGTCGCAACGACACTTCTTTTATCTTAACATAATTCACTTGAAAAATAAAGAGTGTTTTTTACCATCCGTTTATTAAGTGAATATAAAAAAATTGCGTAGATTATAAAATAATAATCTACGCAACCTTAATATACGTATTTAATTTAGAAAAATTTTATTTTAAGAACAAGAAGTGCTATGACTATTTGCGCCATTAGTATGATTGGTATTCCGAGGCGAAATTTCTTGTGCTTGGTTTTGTGGCGGAATAAGTCCATGCCAAGGAGACAGCCGATGCTGCCACCGATTATGGCGATTATCATAAGTCGTCTTTCCGGCGTGCGCCATTTCTTGTGTTTCGACTTATGCTTGTCCACCGCCATGGATACAAAGCCCACAATATTAATAACTATCAAATATAATATAAGGATTACCGCAGGAAAAGGCACTCCGAACATTTTTGTTATTGCTTCCATTTACCCTTCTTCCTTCATGCCGTCGATTTTTTGCTTTTTATATGCCGCGAAATTGCCCGCATCTATTGCATCTCTGATTTCCGTCATCATTGTGTTGTAGAAATATAGATTGTGCAGCACGCAAAGCCTCATGCCCAGCATTTCGTTTGCTTTAAGCAAGTGACGAATATAGCCGCGCGAATAGTTCTTGCAGGCAGGGCACTGACATCCCGGCTCTATCGGCTCCGAATCCGTTTCGAAACGCTTATTTTTAAGGTTTATCTTACCCTTATTTGTGTAAAGATGGGCATGACGACCGTTTCGTGTCGGATATACGCAATCGAAAAAGTCCACGCCGCGCTCTACGGCTTCAAGTATGTTTTCCGGCGTTCCCACACCCATAAGATAAGTCGGCTTATCCTTCGGAAGATATGGCACCGTCTCTTCGATTATTCGATACATCTCCTCGTGGCTTTCGCCAACCGCAAGACCGCCGATTGCATAGCCGTCAAGGTCCATGTCCGATATTATTTTTGCATGTTCTTTTCTTATATCTTCGTAAACCGCGCCCTGGTTTATGCCAAAAAGCATCTGATTTTTGTTTATTGTATCTTCAAGGCCGTTTAATCTGTCCATTTCCGTTTTACATCTTACAAGCCATCTTGTGGTGCGTTCCACGCTGTTTTGCACATAGGTCCTATCCGCAGTGCTGGATGGGCATTCATCAAAAGCCATGGCAATGGTTGATGCAAGATTTGACTGGATTTGCATGCTTTCTTCCGGTCCCATGAAAATCTTTCGTCCGTCAATGTGAGAATTAAAATACACACCCTCTTCTTTGATTTTACGAAGAGATGCCAAAGAAAAGACCTGAAATCCGCCTGAATCCGTCAAAATCGGACGGTCCCAATTCATAAACTTATGTAAACCGCCCATTTCCTTAACTATTTTATCACCCGGACGCACATGCAGATGATATGTGTTCGACAGCTCAACCTGTGTGCCGATTTCTTTTAAATCCATGGAAGAAACCGCACCCTTTATTGCGGCCGCGGTTCCCACATTCATAAACACCGGAGTCTGAATGGTGCCGTGCACCGTCCTAAACTCGCCTCTTTTTGCATTAGCTTCCGTTTTTAAAACTGTATAGTCTTTTCTCATAAATTTCTCTGATTCTTATTTGTCGGAGTCGGCTTTTATAGCTTCCTCATCGATTTTTATTCCCAATTCTTTAAGCTGTGCTTCATCTACAACATTCGGCGCATCTGTCATTAAGCAGCTTGCATCCTTAACCTTAGGGAATGCGATAACTTCACGGATTGAGTCTTCTTTAGCCATAAGCATAATAAGTCTGTCAAGTCCGTATGCGAGTCCTGCATGTGGCGGAACGCCGTATTTGAAGGCATTAAGCAAGAATCCGAACTGATTGTAAGCCGATTCCATGGAAAATCCCAATACTTCAAACATTTTTTCCTGAATATGATTTTGGTGAATACGAATGCTGCCGCCACCAAGTTCCGTACCGTTAAGTACGATATCGTAAGCTTTTGCGCGCACTTTGCCCGGATCCGTATCAATAAGAGGAAGGTCTTCTTCCATAGGCATTGTAAACGGATGGTGCATTGCAACATATCTATTCTGCTCTTCGGACCACTCAAGAAGCGGAAATTCCGTTACCCAAAGGAATTTGTATTCATCTTTTTTAAGTAAATCCATCTGTTTTGCAAGTTCCAAACGAAGGGCGCCAAGTACGTCCCAAACCACCTTATTTTTATCTGCCGCAAAGAAAAGTAAATCTCCCGCTTCTCCCTCCAAAGCAGTCACAATGTTTTTAAGTTCTTCATCAGTCATGAATTTTGCAAATGAAGATTTGTATGTTCCGTCTTCGTTTATTGCAAGATAAGCCAAGCCTTTTGCGCCGTATCCTTTTGCAAATTCAACCAAAGCGTCGATTTTCTTTCTTGGCATTGCGCCCTGACCCTTGGCATTGATGCCTCGAACGCTGCCGCCGGCCTCGATTGCTCCCGTAAACACGCCAAAGCCGCAGCCTTTAACGATTTCGGTGATGTTTTTAAGTTCCATTCCGAAACGAAGATCAGGCTTGTCGGAACCGAAACGGTCCATTGCTTCAGCCCAAGTCATACGCTGAATCGGAAGGCTTACTTCCACACCAAGCACTTCTTTAAAAAGTTTGGCAAGAAGTCTTTCGTTTACATCTATTACATCATCAACATCCACAAAAGAAAGTTCCATGTCTATCTGAGTAAATTCCGGCTGTCTGTCGGCACGAAGGTCCTCATCACGGAAGCATTTCGCGATTTGGAAATATCTGTCATATCCGCTGCACATAAGTAGCTGTTTAAAAAGCTGCGGTGATTGCGGAAGGGCATAAAAATTGCCCGGATGAACACGGCTCGGTACAAGATAGTCACGAGCGCCTTCAGGTGTTGATTTATTTAAAATCGGTGTCTCGATTTCCAAAAATCCTTCATCTGCAAGGAATGCGCGCACAATTGTGCAAACTTTGCTTCTCATCATAAGATTTCTTTGAAGGTTTGGACGACGAAGGTCCAAATATCTGTATTTAAGGCGAAGTTCGTCTTTTGTGTTGCAGTCTTCATCAATAGGGAAAGGAGGTGTCTCGCTTTCGGATAATATACGAAGCTCATCCACCATCATTTCAAGCTCGCCCGTTGCAAGGTCCGGATTTACGGCGCCTTCACGTTTTCTTATCGTTCCCACAGCTGCGATTACAAACTCCGAACGCAAAGTCTCGGCTTTTTCAAAAAGAGCTTTGTCATTTACATTCTCGTCAAATACAAGCTGCATAAGCCCCGAACGATCTCTTAAATCGATAAAGATTAATGAACCTAAGTTTCTGCGTTTTTGCACCCAGCCCATGAGTGTAAGCTTTTCTCCTATAATTTTCGATGTGACTTCTCCACACCTGCATGACCTTTTAAGGCCCGACATTGATTCTGCCATTATAATTTCCTCACAATTCTATCTTCTTTCGTCAGGATTTTATTTTATCCATCAGAATTTTATGTTAACCGCTTTGATATATCCCTTAGTTTATATTCTGTTCAGGCATTGATATATCTCTTGGTTTGTGTATTATGTAAACTTATCTCTTCTTATATATCGGAATCGGCATAAAAATCAACGAATTCCGTATATCCCTGCGCCATAAGCTGTTCTTTTTGGAATTTCTTGTTTTTGTTTGCCTGTGCCACAAGAATCTGCTTGCCGTTTGCTCTTTCTTCCTGAGCCATTTTCATGATGGCATTTACCTTGTTCTTAGGCATTTTCTTTTCCATGAGATAAGCGATTTTCTCGCCTTTTCCCGGCACTTTAAAGCCATTGTCCATAAGAAGCATGATGATTCTTTCAAATCCTATTGAGAAACCGCAGGCCGGCACATTGTTACCCGTAAAATTGCCTACCATATTGTCGTAACGGCCGCCGCCACCACAGGCTGCACCGAATTCAGGCATATAGATTTCGTAAATTGTACCTGTGTAATAGCTCATGCCGCGAACCAAAGTTGCATCGAAGACAAGGTCGAATTTTGCTGTCTTTGTTTCATCCACCGCTTCTATTATTTCTTCAAGACCCGCGATTTTTTCTTCATCAACAAAGTCCCCGAGTTTTTCTTTTAAGAAGGAGAGGGCTGCTGCATTGTCTTTTGCGTCCGCAAGACCTTTGTAAAGATCCAAATATTTATTTACGCTTTCGGCCGCATAGCCGTTTTCAAGAAGATCTTTTTCCACGCCTTCAAGACCGATTTTGTCCATTTTATCAAGGATTATGAAGACTTCGTCGTACTGAGCCTCTTCAAATCCCGAATAAGCCACCATGGCTTTAAGCAAGGCACGGTCATTTATTTTTATCTGGAAGTTTTTAAAACCAAGCTTATCAAGTGTTGTGGTTGTGGCCAGGATAAGCTCTTTTTCGGCCAAATTGCTTGCTTCCCCAAGGATATCAATGTCGCACTGGGTAAACTGGCGATATCTTCCCTTTTGTGGACGATCCGCACGCCATACGCTGCCGATTTGGAGAGCCTTAAAAGGATTTGGCAAATCGTTTGCATTATTTGAATAATAACGAACCAAAGGCACGGTTAAGTCGTATCTTAAACCGCCGTCCACAAGGTCGATTTCTTCTTTTGCCTCGGCAAGTTTTAATTTCTCGCCGCGCTTTAAGATCTTAAATATGAGTTTTTCGTTTTCGCCGCCCTGCTTGTTGGAAAGGTTTGCGATGGATTCAACCGCCGGTGTTTCTATCGGCGTGAAACCGAAGGCGCGGTAAGTGTCCTTAATTACGCCCATTACGTAGTCGCGAATTTCCATTTCCGCAGGTAATATATCTTTCATGCCGGTAACCGGCTTCTTTACAAGTGCCATTATAATCAGTCTCCTTAAATTATATTCGATGATTTAAACGATGATTTTTCTTTGCTAATACAATATGTTTTCTGCATTATAAATATTATATACAGATTGATTTTAATTACGATAGCAAGGCTTTCGTAATGAGGAGCAGGATGCTCGCTGCCGAAGGAGCACTGTTTGAGCGAAGCGAGTTGTGCGGTCGGCAGCAAATAAGCGAGTGCGACGAATAGAAAACGAAGCGTGTAATTAAAACAAGCTGTATATAATATTTATTAATTTCTAGACAACATATTATATTACCATAAAGATTTCTTACGTTCAATCATTTCGTCGATACGATCGATATAGACCGGTATTTCTTTGACATTCGGCGCTCGAAGAACCTTGCCGTGGGGATGTAATGCCTTGGAGATGCCGCCGGCGCCAAGTGCTACAATCCACTGCAAATCTTCCATTATGAGGACGTTGTAGAGGCATTCCTTGCCTCCAACGGCGTAGCCTACGTTTTCCATGTTGCCGGCCATGTTCTTTTGGCGATACATGTAATATGGCTCCATTTCAAGCATTTTAGCGCTGTCGGCTACAATATCCATGATTTCTTGATTGTTGATGCCGGTCGTTTCCATAGAATCAGAGTCAGCATCGGCATCTTCGCTTAAATCGCCTGTATTCATTCTTGATGCACGTTTTAATGCAAGGGAATGTACCGTCAAGGAATCCGGTGCCAACATCAGTGCGGCATTCATGGAATTTTGCACATCTTTTGCGCTTTCGCCCGGAAGCCCAACTATAAAGTCCATGTTTATATTGTCAAAGCCGCATTCTCTGGCAAGCAGAAAAGCTTCGTTTACCTGCTCTACCGTATGTTTTCTGCCTATGGCTTTAAGTGTCTTTTCATTCATGGTTTGCGGATTTATGGAGATCCTGTCAACACCGTGGTTTTTAAGAACCTTCAACTTTTCAAATGTAATGGTGTCCGGACGGCCGCATTCTAAGCTAAATTCCTTAACTTTGGAGAAATCGAAGTTGAGTTTCAACATGGCTATCAGTTCGTCTAACTGCGCATCACTTAATACACTCGGTGTTCCGCCGCCGATGTAAACACTTAAAAGCGTTTTATCTTTAAGGAATTTCCCCATTTCTTCGATTTCTTTATAGAGAGCTTTTAAATAATCTTCAAGCAAGTCCCTGTTTTTTACCCGCTCGCCGCTTATTACGCTTTCGCCGTCAATAGGCGTTGACGAAAAAGTGCAATAGCTGCAAATACTCGGGCAAAAAGGTATGGATACATAAAGACTGTAGCCTTTTTGCGGCTTTTCCTCGGCCTCATTGTCAAAAAGCAAGTCCTTATCTATGTCTTTTAGCATGTTTTCTTCGTTTAATGCCACATTCATGGCAAGGTCGAACTTTTCGTCGGATATGAGATATGTATCTTTCATCTCCTCGTAAATATCGTTAACCTTCATGCCTTGTTTTAACAAATCAGAGGCTATTTTTGCGGGACGTATCCCAGACAAAGTTCCCCAAGGAAGCTCGCGACCCGTGATATCCGATAAATAGCCGTAAATCAGTTTTTTAAGCTCGTTTTTTATATGTCTGTTTTTTAATATCTCATTTCTGTCGGCAGTTTTTTCATAATCTATGGTTATTTCCTCATCCGATAAATCTTCCGAGTCAAAGCTTATGACAATCTTTTCCTGTCTTGGCTCGTAGCCGGCTACATCGCCTTTTTCCCACGCTAATAAAGAATCAGAATAGATTGTTATCTCTTCCGATTCTTCGTTTTTATGCTTAAAATCAATAAATACATTTACAAGCTCGCCGTCTCCGGTCGAAAGACTTGCGGCGCTTTTCATCTTGGACGACAGCTCATCCGCAAGCTCTGAATTGCCCTTTTCATTTGCCACAACCATCATATTTACATCCACACCGGGATAAAAAGATTTAAAGAGCGGCAATATATCATAGGAATATTTATCCTTATTAAGGATAATATTTATATTAACTGCAGTATTCATATTTTAAGAATCCTTTGCTTTCTAATACCATTTTCTTTCGTCGCCGATGCATGTCTGGGAATCGTGTCCCGGATAAACCTGCACATCATCGGGAAGTGTAAGAAGCTTTTGAAGAGACTCAGCAAGCTGTTTTGCGTTTCCTCCCGGAAAATCGGTTCTTCCGTAAGAACAGCAAAACATGGTATCGCCGGACATTAACACCTTTTCATCTTCAAAATAGTAGCAGCATCCACCCGGTGTATGTCCCGGTGTGTGAATGGCTTTTACTTTAAATCCCGCAATATCAATCTCATCGCCATCATTTAAAAGCACGTCGGGTTTGATTGACACGCCGTTACCGAAATCGTTTGAAAGATTAAAAGCCGGATTAGCAAGCATTTGCGCCTCGTCTTTGTGGGCATAAACTTTCAGTCCGTATTTTTTAACAAGGCCGTTAACCGCGCCGATATGGTCGCCGTGACCGTGAGTTAAAAATATTGCCACGGGTGTAAGTCCGTTTTCCGAAATTCTGTCGGCGATATAGTCTGCATTTTCAGCAGGATCCACAATTATCGCTTCCTTTTTCTCATCATCGAATATTAAATAAACATTGGTCATAATGGGACCGAGTCTCATTGTTTTTATTCTCATCATCTTTTTTTACATTTTACGCAAATGAGTTTTTTACGTTTTCTCCTTTATTTGTTTTGATTTTTTTAATGCAGCGCTCAAAAACGTTTTTACTAAAACATATTTTAGCCTGCATTTCTTTGTATATCTATAACTCCGTCGATTGATCTGAGTTTTTCTATAAGCTTGTTAAGTTCCTCTACGGTGCTTATTTGGAAGCCCATGGTGATGGTTGCTCTGCCCTGTTTGTTGGTACGGCTGTTAAGGCTTGCAACGTCTAAATCGCGCTCTGTCATAATCTTAGAAATATCAACCAGCAAACCGATACGATTGTTTGCATAGATGGAAATTTCCGTCATATATCGCTCGTTCTTGCTTTCCTTATCAGGTTTTTGCCATTCGGCTTCAATAAGGCGGGCTCTGTCAGACTCATTTAAATTCATTACATTGATGCAATCGGTTCTGTGGAGGGAAATACCTCGGCCTCTCGTTATAAAGCCCACGATTTCATCCCCCGGCACCGGTGAACAGCACTTTGAAAAACGCACTGCCACATCGTGAATGCCTTTAACCACAATACCGTTTTTGGAGCGCACACTGCCGGATTCTTTCTTGCTGCCGTCAGGCAAGGTCTCCAAAACTTCCGCATCCGTAATCTCTGTGCGGTGCTTCTTGTTGTATTCATCAAGAAGCTTGTTGATAATCTGGCCTTCTCTTAAGCCCCCGTGACCAACTGCCGCAAGTAAGGAATCATAGTCTCTGAAGCCGTATTTTGCCAGCACTCTGTCCACATATTCCGGCTTAAAGATTTCGCGGTTGTCGATACCCTTTGTCTTTAGATATTTTTCAAGCATTTCGCGGCCCTTAACGATGTTATCTTCCTTAAGTTCCGCCTTAAACCACTGATTTATCTTGTTTTTGGCCTGTGTACTTTTTACAATATTTAACCAATCGCGGCTCGGTCCTTTGGAGTTTTGCGATGTTATAACCTCCAACTGGTCGCCGTTTTGGATAACATAGTCGATATTTACGATTTTGCCGTTAACTCTGGCCCCTACCATCTTGTTACCGACGGCACTGTGGATGCTGTAAGCAAAATCTATAGGTGTGGAGCCCTTCGGCAGGTTCTTAACATCACCCTGAGGTGTGAAGCAGAAAACGTTTTCACCGAACAAGTCAAGGTCGCTCTTTAAGAGCTTCATAAATTCCTTATTGTCGGACATGTCACGCTGCCATTCCAAAATCTGGCGAAGCCAATTAAGCTTCTCTTCCTCGGAATTGGAATAGTTAACCGCGTTTGGATCTTCCTTGTATTTCCAGTGAGCGGCGATACCGTATTCGCTGGTTCTGTGCATTTCGAAGGTTCTTATTTGAATCTCGAAAGGCTGGCCCGTGCGACTAAAAAGCGTTGTATGCAAGGACTGATACATATTCGGCTTAGGCATGGCGATATAATCTTTGAAACGGCCCGGAATCGGTTTGTATTTTTCGTGAATTACACCAAGAGCCGCATAGCAGTCTTTTACCGTATTTACTTTGATTCGCACCGCAAACATGTCATAAATCTGGTCCAAAGTTTTGTTTTGGTTAACCATTTTCTTGTAAATACTGAAGAAATGCTTAACACGGCCGTCGATTTCCGCCTCTATTCCGGCTTCCACGATGTAAGACTTAACTTCATTTACGATGCTTTCTATAAAGCCTTCGCGTTCGCTGCGTCTTTGGGCGATTTTATCAACCAAATCGTAGTAAACAACAGGTTGCAAATATTTAAGAGATAAATCCTCCAATTCGATTTTAATCTTGCTGATACCGAGACGCTGTGCGATAGGTGCGTAGATATCCATGGTTTCACGAGCTTTTTCAATCTGTTTTTCCCTGGTCATATATTGCAGGGTACGCATGTTGTGAAGCCTGTCCGCAAGCTTAATCAATATAACTCTGATATCCTTTGCCATGGCAAGGAACATTTTACGCAGGTTCTCCGCCTGAACTTCAACTTTTTCCGTTGTATATTTGATGCCGGTAAGCTTTGTTACGCCGTCTACAAGAAGCATAACTTCTTCGCCGAACTCTTTTTTGATGTCTTCTTTCGTAACATCCGTATCTTCAACAACATCGTGCAAAATGCCGGCTGCGATTGTTTCACGGTCAAGTTCCAAATCCGCCAAAATAATTGCAACACAAAGAGGGTGAATTATATAAGGTTCACCCGATTTGCGCACTTGGTCGCTGTGCTTTGCAAGTGCCAGTTCATAAGCCTTTTCAACCATAGAAACATCTGCCGATGGATGGTATTTTCTGATGCATTCCAAAAGCTGGTTATGCAGCTCCACCGGGTCGTCGATAGGCATTTGCTTATGAAGTCTTTCTTCAATTGATTTCGGTAATTTTTCCTCTTCCGGCATTTGTTTTCCTCGTTGTTTTTTTATTAGTTAGTCTGACTTTGTTGACTTTTTGCTTGGCTCTGCGCCATTTTATGTTATCCAATAACTTTATTTAAGATGATTAATCAACTGCTTAGCTGTTCTTCCGCTTGGGCCGCCGTGGCTCACCATCCACTTGTTGGCCTCTGCAAGAAGCTCGTTGTCAGGCATTTCGATGCCATGCTTCTTCGCAAGCTCAAGCACAATCTGCTCGTACTCTTTTTTAAGAGGCGAACCGTAGTAAATCTGAAGTCCGAAACGGGCCGAAAGCGAAAGCTTTTCCTGCACCGTATCGCTTGTATGAAGGTCTTCGTGCTGCTCGTCCTTGTCGCTCCATTTTTCGCGAACCAAATGGCGACGATTGGATGTGGCATAAATCAGCACATTGTCCGGCTTAACGGCAATGCCGCCTTCAATAACGGCCTTTAAATATTTATATTCTATTTCATATTCTTCAAAGGACAAATCGTCCATAAAGATAATGAATTTGTAATTTCTATCCTTAATCTTTTCGATAACCCTTGCAAGAAGTTTAAATTGGTGCTTGTAGACCTCTATAATTCGGAGTCCCTCATCATAGTAAGTATTAAGAAGTGCCTTAACGGATGAGGATTTGCCCGTACCGGAATCTCCGTACAAAAGCACATTGTTGGCAGCCTTGCCCTTTAAGAAATCCTCTGTGTTTTTAATAAGCTTTTCTTTTTGAAGCTCGTAGCCCACAAGATCGTCAAAACTGATGCTTTCCGTATTTGTAATCGGGTCGATTAAAGCAAGGACATTATCGGAATTTTCCGGTTCGTCTTTAAGCCTGTAAGCTTTATGTAAACCTAAATCTCCCACGCCGTATTTATTGTAAAAAATCTTGATTATATCATAATAATCCTGAGCATCGTTGGCCTCTTCCAGCACCAAAGCCAGGTTATAAATGCAATCTCTGATACGTTCGTTGAAAACCTTGCTGGTGTCGTTTTTTCTCACCGCGTGATTTTCAAGAAGCTCAAATGCGCTAATATCAAGCTCTTTGTCGATGCTCTTTAAATCGTAATTAATAAGATTGAAGAAAACCTTGCAATCCTGCATAACTATGGGAGTCAAGCTTTCCGACGGTTCTCCGCCTATTTCGCACTGAAGGCTGAAGGCATTTTCGTTATGGGCAATGATAAAAGCTATAAAGTTGTGCCAGATATTGCCGGCAAAACCGTAGTGACCGGCAAGCTCGATAAGCTTGTAAACCACTTCGTAAACCCTATCAACCACGTCTTTTTCAAACTCGCCGTTTTCCACATCGGCTATAATATTAACCATTTCGTCGAAAACGTCTTGATGTTTTGCATTTCTGAATAAGAATAATTTTTTACTGTTTTTCATGTTCTTTTTCCTGAATCTTACGGCTCTCTGCCATAATAGTCTTGAAGACTTCTTTTACGCCGTCTTTTTTAGAATCTTCCACAAGGCTTGCCACACTTTCAAGCTTCTGTGCCTCTCTTGCTTCATCCAAAATCGCCTTGCCGCTTGCCTTTTTGGACTTTGCCACTTCAATGCTTAAATCCATTCGTTTTGCAAGCAAATCCGCGATTTTTCCGTCTATTTCATCAAGGTCTAATCTGATATCTTTTAAATCTCTCATGAATCCACCGTTTAGTTTTAAATATAATAGATTATTATAACATACTTTTTATGGAATTACCGCTTGTTTTTGATTTTTCCATATTGTAATATTTAAATATGAATGGGGGTTTATAAATGGCTATATCAGAAATGGATTTTTAAAGGCAACACATAGGTGTTGCCTTTAAAAAATCTATAGATTCTGATTTATTATCATTCACACAGCGCAAACATATAGGCCGGCATTCTTAAAATGCCATTTACTTCCACTAGGTTCTTTGGGTGAACTATCATCGGATTATCCACCTTACGCTTAAAAATTTCCACAAACTTTTCTATGGAAGGTGCGCTGTAGTTTTTCGATGATTTCACCTCTACAGGATTTATTCTGTAATTGGTTTTGCTTTCGTTTGATAGCAAAAAGTCAATTTCTATGTCGTTCCTACGTTTTACTTCGTTATATCTGGTGTAGAAATACAGTTTTTTACCTTTAGCCGCTATTATTTGTGCAATGACATTTTCGTAGAGCATTCCTTCATTTAAGGATAGCTTTCCATTCATAATGTTTGTATACAAGGCTTGTTCCGTTATCTCGTTTTCAGCAAAGGCATGGCTCACCAAAAGCCCTGTATCACCCATGTAGCACTTTACCGCTGATTCATTTTTATTTAACGCCATTCCGACATTTGGATCATTGCACTTGTAACATAGGTTACAAATCATTGAATCTTCCAACCAAAAAAGTGGTTCATCGTATCTGTCAAACACTGCACCTGACTCAATTTTGCTTAACACAACCTTTTTCTCATGTGTTGATAAATATCCCGGAATATTCTCAAAAATTGCCGATACTCTCGAATTATATCGTTTTGTTGCTTTTTTGATATCATCACGATAAAGTTCCAAGATATCACGTTTTTCAATATCTGCAGCATAAAAATCTCTTCCGTTTTCCTTGAACGCAATAACCGACTGTGGCATACCACCTACCAGAATGTATTCCTTAAACAAATGCATTGCTTTGTTGTGTTGCTCACGCTCCAACGGAAGCATTTTTTTATGGCAATCTTTTATATATTCAACAAGCAATTCCTCTCCCATATAGATCATGAATTCTTCAAAATCCAACGGATACATCTTCAGCTTTCTTTCTTCCGATGGTATCGTTATATTTTCAACGTTCTCTCTAATGGATATCAAGGAACCCGTTTCTATATAATCATACCTTCCATCAGCCACCAGGTACTTTATTGCTTCCCTTGCCTTTGGAAACTTCTGAATTTCATCAAAAACAATCAACGACTCACGATTATATAATCTGGTATTGTATTCCAGTGATAAAGTTTGAAAAAAAATGTCAAGATCATTTAAATTGTCAAAACTACTAAGGACTTTTTTACCGGCCACGTTAAAATCAACGATTATGTATGATTTATATTCGTTTTTACCAAATTCTTCCGCAACGGTTGATTTACCAATTCGTCTTGCGCCCTCTATCAGCAGTGCTTTTTTTCCGTTAGTCGTTTTCTTCCAATCAAGAATCTTTTGATATATCTTACGTTTAATCATATAACCTCCTATAGTACGCAAGATAATTATAGCAAAAATTTCTTATAGTACGCAAGGTATTTTTTATAAAAATTTCTGATAGTACGCAAAGTATTATATTCGCTTTGTTTTTCATTTATGGTTCCGCCCTCTCTAACATTCCCTCGCCAGAACGGCCATATAAGCTCTTCCCGGCAATTTTATCTTTACTTTTCCGCTTAGCTCTTTATAAGCCAAGCTTCTTGTCATATTCCATGTATCGATTATTTCGATATCGTATTTTTTATTTTCCGGCAGGCGGAAATTGTCTTCTGCCTGGCAGCGCTGATAATAGTATTTTAATATCACGGACTTGTCTTCCGACTCAGCTCTGTAATCGTGTTCAAAGGCGGACATCAACACATTTGCATCGTGATCTTGTCTTGAAATTGCAATACCGAAGCTGCGTCCCGAAGGCGCTTTGTCAAAATCTCTTCTTACTTCGTCGGGAAGATTGTCAAAAAACTCGTCTCCTCTTGGCTCAAAAGGCAACAATGGCTTGTTAAACTCTTCCACAATGTTTCTTAAAAAACCTATTCTCTCCGGAGATTTTCCCTTTAGTTTGCCACCCTTTGACCACCAAAGAATATCATTTTCATCAAGGAAAGTTTCACCGTGCGTGCAATAGGCACCGCTTGCAATAGCCTGCCAGAATTTTGCAGTCATTTCCTCAGCCGACAAATTGCCCCAGGAAGACGGAATATTTCCCTCATAGCAACATTCATCCACGCATATCGGCTTATTGAATTTTCTTACATCATCTCCCACATTTGCAAGGCATTTTATTTGATAAGAACCATGGCTGATGTTTTTTCTCGAAACATCCCATAGCAAAAAGCAATTATGATTTGAAATCAAATGTCCTCTTGTGTCGTTTTTTGCAACAAATTCTTCTATCTCATACCAATTTTCTTCGCTTATTTCCGACAAAAGCAAATCGTATTCGTTTGCAAGCGACCACCAAACATTATCAAGCTTTCCAAGACGTTTTATGCAATAATCAAGGTATTGCAAGTTCTTTTCCATGCCCATGGTCGCAAGGCCCCAACTATCGTAGGAATGAAACAAAATCAAATCCGCCTGAATTTCCATATCGTCCAAGCGTTTTATGACACTTTCCAAATTGTCCCAATATTCCTTAACGGGCCTGCCCGGATCCCAGCTGCCGTCTTCATTCTTTTCGAAGGGATAGAACAAAGGCTCGTTGTTGTTGAATTGATAGTGTTTTGGGAACACACACATGCGAACCTTGTTAAACGGCGATTTTTCCAAGCTTCTCATTGTTTCTTCTATCAGCTCCGGACTTTGATGAGCCAGTGCATAAATCGTGGTTCCGAAAGGATAAAAGTAGTTTCCGTCCTCATACTCAAAATGACTTCCTACAGCCTTTACCATACCGTGTTTACTCATTATTTTCTCCTCTTTTTTTATATTTACTCCTTGGCATTTAAAGCCATCGCAGCTTTCCAGCCCGAATACTTTCTTTGCGCCGTCTCTTTATCCATTTTGTTCGAATAGCTTGTGTATTTTTGCTTTTCAAATACTTTCTCATCCCAGAGTCCCACAGCCATTCCTGCCATATATGCCACACCTATGCCCGAAAGAGCTTCTTCGTTGGATGCCAACACCAAGCAGTTTGATATATCCGCCTGAAACTGCATAAGATATGCGTTTTTTGTCGGTCCTCCGTCCACTTTCAAGCGACTTAAAGCTATATCCGAATCCTTATTCATTACTCTTATTATATCATTAATTTGATATGCGATGCATTCCAAGGCAGCTCTCACTATCTCGGCTTTTTTCGTTGTTCTGTCCATGCCCGTGATGGAAGCTTTGGCCTTCGGATTCCAATAAGGTGCTCCAAGCCCCGTAAATGCGGGTATCAAATACAAGGAATCATCCTTGTTTGCCGCATTTGCCAAGCTTTCCGTTTCGGAAGGATCTTTTATAAGTTCCAAATCGTTCTTAAGCCAACTGATAACCGCTCCCGTATAGTTTAGATTTCCTTCAAGAACGTAGTTTAGCTTTCCGTCTATTGCCCATGCCGGTGATGTGGTAAGACCGTGCTTGCTGTAAACCGCCCTTTCACCTATATTCATCATTATGGATGAGCCTGTTCCGTAGGTTGCTTTTGCCTGACCTTCCTCAAGACATCTTTGTCCGAACAATGCGGCGTTACTGTCTCCCATAACGCTGCAGATAGGAACTTCCTCGGAAAATAGCCCCTCAAAATCCGTGTATCCAAAGCATGCATTGGAATCCAAAACCTTAGGCAAGGCATTTATATCGATGCCAAACAAATCGCAGATTTTTTCATCCCAACTAAGCTTTCTGATGTCAAAAAGCTGACTTCTTCCCGCATTTGAATAGTCTGTCAGATAACTTTTTGCATGTGTGAGTCTGTAGATTAAATAGCAATCCATGGTACCCATGCAGACTTTTCCTTTTTGGGCCATTTCTCTTGCATCTTTTGTGTTTTCCAACAACCAAGCAATTTTAGCGGCAGGAAAATACGCCGATAATTTTATTCCCGTGGTCTTAAAAATATAGTCCGCGTTTTCCTTTATTTTCTCTCTTTCGCAGATTTTTTCCCCGCGAGAGCAATGCCATACCACCGCATTGTTAAGAGCTTTTCCACTTTCTTTGTCCCAAATAAGGCTTGTTTCTCGCTGATTGCATATAGCAATCCCTCTTACTTGCTCCGGGCCGACATTCGATTGTCTTAGCACTTCCCTAACCACCCAAATCACGTTTTCGTATATTTCTTCGGGATTGTGGCTTACATAGCCCTTTTCATCCACAATCTGTTTGTGCGGCTTCTGGGCACGACAAATCAAAGTGCCGCTTTTATCGAACAAAAGCGCCTTGCTTGCCTGAGTGCTTTGATCTATGCTGATTATATAACGTCCGCTCATATGTTTTTCAATACCCTTTCTACGATTCCCTCTGCATTTAATCCGTAGTAATCAAATACTTCCTTGGACTTGCCCGTAATAACATGGTCGTCCGGAAGAGCCATTTGAATAATCTTACAAGGCTTGTTTGCGCTGATTACGGATGCTACATTTGCACCGAGTCCTCCAAAAGGAGCATGTTCTTCTATAGATACTATCAAGTCCGCATCTTCCGCTTCTTTTATAAGGCTTTCGCTGTCAAAAGGCTTGATGCAATACATGTCGATTACGGTTGACATAATGTTCTTCTCTGCCAAGATTTCTCCCGCCCTTAATGCAGGACTTAACATTTCTCCGCAAGCCACAATAACAAGCTTCTTATCTTTTTTGCTTCCAAATCTTGCAATGGTCGCCTTATCCATTTCAAAAGGAATATTTTCCTCGCTGTATATGTCCTCCACAGGGTTTCTGCCCACTCTTACGTAAGCCGGTTTCTCATCTTCTAATAGGGCTTCAATAAGCTTTACGGTTTGAAAACGATCGCTTGGCAAATATACTCTCATATTCGGAATTGCGCTCATTGCCGCAATATCCTGGGCGCTGTGATGACTCATTCCCAGTGCGCCATAGCTTACTCCGCCGCTGATTCCTATAAGTTTTACATTTGTATTTGAATATGCAACATCCACCTTTGCCTGCTCATAAGATCTGGTTGATATAAAACAAGCCGGGGAAAAGCAATATGCTTTCTTGCCCATATGGGCCATACCCGCTCCGATACTTACCAGGTTTTGCTCCGCAATACCCACTTCCACCGACTGCTTCGGAAAGGCCTTGAAAAACGGCGTCATGGATGCCGATCCGCGAGAATCGGAACAAAGGGCGACAATATCTTTATCCTTTTTTGCATTTTCCATAAGCACATCGCATATTGCTTGTCTGTTTGGTATATTATTCATTTATAATTGCCTCCCTTCTTGCATCGATATTTTTCATAATTTCCTTATATTCATCCTCGTTTGGTACGTGATGATGCCAACTATAGATGTTTTCCATAACTTCTCCGCCGCCGAATCCCTTTATGGTATTGGCAATGATGCAGCTTGGTTTGTCCTTAACTTCTTTTGCTTTTTCAAAAGCATCATGCATTGCTTCTATGTCGTTTCCGTCCGCTTCCATAACATTCCATCCAAAGCTTTCTATCTGAGCTTTTAGATTCTTATGATTCATAACATCATCCGTTCTTCCGGAAATCTGCAAATTGTTTTTATCCACAACTGCGCACAGATTGCTTAAACCGTAATGTCCGGCAGCCATAAAGCCTTCCCAAACCGAGCCTTCGGCCAATTCTCCGTCACCCATCACAACATAAACTCTGTTTTTTCTATCATCCATCTTGCAAGCCAAGGCCATACCCACGGACACGGGAAGACCGTGTCCCAAGGAACCCGAATTCATCTCTACACCGTCAATCTCATTATTTGGATGTCCGATAAATTTGGAACCGAACCGTGAGAAGCTGTTAATAAGCTCTTTTTCGTCAAAAAAACCTTTGGCCGCAAGCACCGCATAATAGCTTTCAACGGAATGGCCTTTACTCATAACAAACAGGTCTCTGTCTTTGTCATCTTTGTTTTCCGGACTTATATTCATTTGGTCAAAATACAATTCCACCAAAGTCTCCATAACCGAGAAATCGCCGCCGATGTGGCCGCCGCCGGATTTTACAATCATTTCGACTACGGTTTTTCGAAGATCAAACGCTTTGAGTTTTAGTTCTTTTACTTTGCTCTTTTCCATATTTTCCTCACTTTCAACCATTTATTTAATGCCGTGAATCTTATCTGATAGTTCTTGCTCAACATCATCGTAAAGATCGGCCTTTACTCCGATATACTTGCAAGCCTCGTATAATACGGGAAGTACATCTTGATGTATACCCACACAATGATGTATATAAGGTCCCTCAACAATTTTTGCTTCCAGACGCGGCCAGTTTTCCACCTCTATCCAAAGATATGTGCCCTTTGTGTAAGGTCCGTCTATGCCCTTTGCATTTCCAAGCAAAAGAGAATATTCCCCGTCATCTCCGTCAAAACGCGCTATTGTTAAAAGGCCCTTTTTCGCCTGTGCTTCCACCGCACCCGGATGATCAAAGGCCAAAGGATATCCGATTGTCGGTTTGCAACTTGCGCAGGATATCGGCCAAGGTCCGCAGTGTTGCAAAAGCTCGCCGTTATCGTTATCCGGATGTCTTACCGTCCAGTCGGCAAAGAAAGACCTGCTTTCGTCCATTCCCGCTGCCTCCACCATAAGAGCTGTGATGGCTCCGTGTATGTCGGTTTCGCAAACAACAGGAAATCCTTCTTCGTTTAACAAGGCGTTTGCCGCACATGGCATAATGCCGATTTCCGATTGAAGAGCATTCCAACACTGGATAGCTGCCGCCGTACAAGCATATTTATCCGCCAGATTTCTCATTGCAATCTTTAGCGCAGCAACCTTTTCAAGCTCTTCGTCTTTTATGCAAATATTAAAATTATCCCTGCAATAAGCCAATGTTTCATTAAGTTTTACTTGGTCTTCCATAGCTTTTTTCATGGCCTCCGTAAGTTCCGGAAGGGGAATCGGAGCCAGCTGAATGTTAAATTTTTCGAGAAGCTCACCTTCATTGCACATGGTTGACCAAAAGTCAAAAGGACGAGGTCCGATTTGAAGTATTCTTATATTTTTAAAGCTTTTTACCACATTGCATATTCTTAAAAATCTGTCGATTCCTTCTGCAAACTCCTTATCCTCCAAATTGCAATTTGTAAGATATGTAAAAGGAACTTTAAAACGTCTTAAAACCTTTCCCGTTGCAAACAAACCGCACTGGCTATCACGAAGTCTTATTCCGTTTTCATCCGGTCTTTCATCTCTCGGACCCCAAATAAGCACCGGCAAGTCCATGCTCTTTGCAAGACGAGCCACTTCATATTCCGTTCCGAAATTGCCATGAGGAAAGAATAATCCGTCTACTTTTTCTTTTTTGAATTTTTCCTCGATTTTAATTCTGTCTTCTTCATCATGAAGAAGACCGTCTTCGGCTATATCGTCGATATCAACAAAATCGACTCCCAATTCTTTTAATTTCTTTCTTGTTAAATTTGCGTATTCCACTGCTGCCGGAGCGCTGAAAATACTGCGTCTTGTAGGCGCCAAGCCAAGTTTTATCTTTGCCATATCTTCCTCCTGATTTAATATAATCTTTACTTATTTCTTCTTTAGTATTAATATAAGTACAAATAAACTTTATTTATATATAAAATAAAGTGAATTTTACTTTATTTTTACTTTATTTTTAAAAAGGATTAAAAGTGAAGAATATGTCCGTTACAGCAAAAGAAATCGCAAAGAAACTGGGTTTAAGCGCCACCGCCGTTTCCATGGCACTAAACAACAAAGCGGGAGTTAGCAACAAAACCCGACAACTTGTTATAAAGACCGCCGAAGAAGAAGGTTATGACTTTTCGAAAATAAAAGCAAGTGAGGAGATTAGGGGCAGCATTTTTGTGGTGTTTTACAAAACCAGCAATGCCATTCTTTCCTATACTCCAATATTTGACGAATTATATGAAGGAATTAAATGTGAATGCAACAAAAAGAAAATCAAAACTCGCTTGATTCAATTTAACGAAAAAACCGACGATTTGGACATCTGCTTTTCCGATATAAGAGGCGGAGATTGTTTGGGAATCATTCTCGTGGGAACGGAAATCAAAAAAGAAATATGCGAAAAGTTTATTAATCTAAACTTTCCGATAACTTTATTGGACAGCTACTTTGAATCTTTGCCTTGCAATAGCGTTTTAATCAATAATCGCCAAGGTGCTTATACAGCCACCGACTTTTTAATCGGAATCAGTGCAAGTCAACCGGGCTATCTTAAATCAAGTTATCCCATTTACAACTTTTCCGCCAGAGAAGAAGGCTATTTCCAAGCTATAAAAGAAAACGGCTTTTCAAAGTCACGCTCGATTATACACAGTCTTTCCCCTTCCATCGATGATGCCATGGCGGACATGTTGGAATTATTGGACGACGGTGTAAAAACCGCCAAATGCTATTTTGCGGACAATGATGTAATCGCAATAGGCGCAATGAAAGCCTTTAAATTACGCGGATTTAGAATTCCCGAAGATATTTCAATAGTGGGATTTGATAATATTTCGGAAGGCAAAATCATAGAGCCCGGCCTAACCACAATGGATGTTCCGAGACTTTTTATCGGCCAAAGCGCTGCAAGTCAGCTTATAAAACAAATCGAAACCAAGTCCTTCCACAGTTCGAAGTTGGAGATTAATACAAAGCTTATAAAACGTTTTTCCCACTTGCTTAATTGATTTTTGAACAAAAAAATACCGCCCTTCCGGACGGTATTTTCCATTATATTTTTGTAACTGTTTTATAAGACTTATCGTTCTTAATTAGATAGCTTCTTCATCAACACCATCTGCTGCGTCTGCATCAAGAAGTTTGTGTGTTTCTGAATCTTTCTTGTAGTTCTCATATTTTTTCTTAACATGAGTATGTGTATTCCAGTGATCTTCTGCTGTCGGTTTCCAGCTGTTTGCATATGGGATGCATTTTCTTGCCAAATCTTCAGGTGATTCTGCTTCAATCATTTCTGTTGAATGAGCACCTGTTTCTCTAACCATCTTGCCTAAGATTTCAGGGTTTTCAAGCATTGGGCAAGGTCTTAAGTGGTTGTTGTTGAATGGCTGGTTGTCTCTGTATGCCTGGAATAACGGGCTCTGGAGAGCTTCAAGTATTGTTTTTTCTCTGATGTTTGAATCTGAGTAGTGGATGAATACACATGGTTCGCAATCACCGTTTGCGTTGATGTGGAAGTAGTTTCTACCACCTGCAATACATCCGCCAACGTACTCGCCGTCGTTCTGGAAGTCCATAGCGAAGATACCACGACCTGTTGTAAGGTTTCTTCTTGAACGGATTCTGTCAATCATAACAAGTCTCTGCTCAGGTGTAAGAAGAAGTGATGTATCTGCATTCTTACCTACAGGCATATAGTGGAAGTACATAGCAAGACGGCAACCTTTGTTCTTGATAAGATCAAAGAATTCATCGCTTGTAACCGATTCATAGTTCTTGCTTGTGTAGCATACTGATGTACCGAAGATAAGACCGTTCTGTTTAAGTAAATCCATAGCAGCCATAACTTTACCGTATACACCTTCACCACGACGAAGGTCGTTTGCTGATGGATCGCCTTCAAGTGAGATCTGAAGCATTAAGTTACCAACTCTCTTCATTTCATCACAGAAAGCCTGGTCGATTAATGTACCGTTTGTAAATGACATGAATGCACAGTCATTGTGTTTTTCGCAAAGTTTAATAAGATCTGCTTTTCTTACAAGTGGTTCGCCACCTGTGAAAAGGTAGAAGTATGTACCAAGTTCTTTACCCTGTTTAACGATGCTGTCCATTTCTTCGAATGTAAGGTTAAGTTTGTTACCGTATTCTGCTGCCCAGCATCCTGTACAGTGAAGGTTACATGCACTTGTTGGGTCCATGATGATTAACCAAGGTACATTACACTGATATTTTTCTCTACTTCTTCTGATTTTTTTAGCACCGTGGAAGAATGCTGTAAAACCAAGGTTTAAGAACATTTTCTTAAGTACTTCATGATCAACTTCATCAATTACTCTGTCAATGAACTGTCTCATTGAAGATTCTTTATTCATGATGATAGCATTGATATCTTCTGCTTTGAAAGGAATCTGATCGCCTTTCATGTAGTTAGCAATAAGGCTAACCAAATCGCAAAGAGCTTTATCTCTGTCTTTTTCTACTTTTTTAAGTGCTACATCGATTGCTACGCTTACAGCTTTTCTTGCTGCTGCATAAGTAAGTCTGTTCATATTTGTCCTCCAATCACTGATTAAACCAAACTTTTAACTAAAAAGGCTTTCGCCTGTTGTGTGCCATACCCACTCTAAACTACAATATATGGTATAAACTTCGCACACCTTAATCATTGTTTTACATTATAAAAGCAAAGATAAAAAAAGACAAACTACAAATTTTAAAATGTGTAGCATAAGGATACTTAGCATCAAAAAATAAAAGAATATGCCGGCTCATGCTTGCATGAAAGCCGGTATATTCTCTTTATTTTTAGCAATGATAATTGCGTCCCAACTATCACGAACAATACGAAGTATTGTGAGTGGTAGTTGGTGATGCTAAGTATCCTTATTTACGAAACAATTTTAATCGCGTCCCAACTATCATGAGCAAGAAGCGAAGCGGATTGCGAATGAATAGTTGGTGATGCTAAGTAACTATCTATGTCCTACTCCCCCGCAGGCGTAGCACACAGCCAACCCCGTAGCATTACAACCGGTACAATCCTTAAGGCCGTCATTATCGCACCTACCACAATAATAGGTTTTCCATCCCGTACCCTGACAATTCGGACATACACCGCTGCCATGGCAGCCTCCGCAATCGTATGGATTCCCATGACACCAATGGCATAAATTATCATTTATCCTACCGGTCATATTGCAATGAACGCACTGTCCCGTACCATTGCAGCCTTCGCAAACCACCGGACATTCTTCCGTTACCCAGCCGTCGCCACCACACATATCACAAACTTCTTGCCCCGTGCCTCCGCATCTTTCACAGGCAACAGAGCCGGTACCGCCGCAGATTAGGCATGTTCCGTCCTCCGCAAATCTTACTTCTTCGGTGCTCTGATTATTTTCAGGCTGCGGATTATCGCTAAATTCAATGCTTTTGTCAATTTCGGTTACAGCTGTGATTTCTATATTTAAATCCTTTGCAATTTCATCGTTTCTTTCGTGCACCAAGGAAAGAAAGTCATTTACATTTTCTTTTGGTAAATTGCTATCAATTACCGTATATTTAATATCTTCGCCTTCTTTGAGAAATCCTTTATTTTTCGCCACGGAAATTATGTCAACCAATACATCTTTGTATCCTCGACCCTCCCATGGTATTTCCTTTTCAATCGACTTTGCATCATCATTTAAAGACTTAAATCCTATTATTGCTTCATTACTTATGTATAAAAGAAAGGACGGATTTATATCTATCTGAAGAGCATATTCATAACCGGTAGGCGCATTCTTAAGCTTTTCTTCCTTGGTCAGCGCCTCCGCTTTAGTTTCGTTTTCATCGGATTTTGGGCCCAAGTCGCAAGCCGCAAATGATAACGCAAATATCAGACATAATGGTAAGATAATAAACTTTTTTAAAGACTTCATACAGTAACCCCATTTCATAATCAAAACAACTTCCTGTTTCTATTATCCGATAGTTTAGTATGTTTGTAAATAATACTTTTAAGTTGCGCAAATTTTGTTGAAAATTCCGACAATTTAGTGTTATAATTTTTGTACCGATTTAGGCTCATGCCCAAATCAAAGATAAGCTATCGGAAAGGAGGTCATATCATGGAAGAAAAAGAAATCGACATCATCGAAAGAATCAACGCCTTACTTCTATTAAAGAAATATTCGGAAATCCGAGATTTACTTATTGAAATGAATCCCGTGGATATTGCCAATTTGTTCGGCGAACTTCCCATGAACAGACTTCCGGTCCTTTTCAGACTTTTGCCGAAAGAGCTGGGTGCCGACACCTTCGTGGAGATGGAACCCGAAACTCAAGAGCACTTGATCAAAGGTTTTTCCGATAACGAACTTAAGGAAGTTCTTGAAGAAATCTACCTTGATGATACGGTGGATTTGCTTGAGGAAATGCCGGCTAACGTTGTTAAGCGTATCTTAATCAACTCCGAGCCGGAAACCCGAAAACAGATTAACGAAATCCTTAAATATCCGGAGGACTCTGCCGGTTCTCTTATGACGACGGAATATGTAAGCCTGCGTCGAGACATGACCGCCTACGAAGCCCTCAAACGCATAAGACGTACGGGTATCGACAAAGAGACCATTTACACCTGCTACGTTACCAAATCAAACAGAAAGCTTATTGGTATCGTCACCGCCCGCTCTCTTCTGCTTGCGGAGGAAGACGCCCTTATCGACGATATCATGAATGACAAACCTATTAGCGTTAATACCCATACCGATAAGGAAGATGTGGCGGATATCATCCAGAAATACGACCTTATCGCCCTTCCCGTTGTTGACGACGAAAACAGACTTGTAGGTATAGTTACAATCGACGATGCTATCGATGTCATCAAAGAAGAGGCTACGGAAGATATCGAGAAAATGGCCGGTATGTTACCATCTGACAAACCATACCTCAGGACCGGCGTTTTCGAAACATGGAAAGCTCGTATTCCATGGCTTTTATTCCTTATGTTAAGCGCACTTTTTACCCAGCTTATCATTACACATTTTGAAGCCACCTTAACGCTTTTTAGCTTGTCGGCCTTTATTCCGATGATAACGGGTACCGCCGGCAACTCCGGAAGTCAGTCTTCGGTTGCGGTCATTCGTGCTCTTTCACTTGGGGAAATCGAATTTAAAAATACATTCAGAATTTTGTTTAAAGAAGTAAGAGTTGCTTTTTTCTGCGGTTTGACCCTTGCGGTTGCCAATATGATAAAAGCATTGATACAAGGTGCTATTCAAGGTAATTTCATTTTCAGCACCAGCTTGGTTGTAAGCATTACCATTTTGATTACGGTAATAATCGCAAAAATCGTAGGTTCTCTCCTTCCTATTTTGGCGGAGAAAATCGGCTTTGACCCGGCGGTTATGGCGTCTCCGCTTATTACAACGGTTTTGGACAGCGTATCGCTTTTGGTGTTTGCAACCATCGCGGTTTTACTGCTTTACTGACAATAATAAAAGTCTTAAGATTCAAATTTCAAAATTCAAATCTTAAGACTTTTTTATTTCATAACTCTTACAATTTAATCTGTGTATCCTTTGTAAGATTCTTGCTGCATGTCTTACAATACCCGTACAAAACCGTCTTTTGCAAATCCACCACAAAGCCGTGTTCTTTTGCTATATGCAGGTTTATATGTGCCATCTCGTCGCATTCCAAGTGAAGTATCTTACCGCAAGTTAAGCATTTCAGGTGATAATGGTGATTACAATTGCCCCCGGCTTCGTTTACCTGAAAGGTTGCGGCTGCTCCCGCACCTCCGTCTGTTGCGGCATATCTTCTGGCGTCTCCGTCCTTTACCAACTTGTCCAGACAGCGATAAACCGTGGTTTTTCCTATTTCCACGCCTTCACTTTTCAGGCCTTCATATATTTCGTCAATTGTAAGTCCGTTTCCCTTATTTTTTACAAGGTATTCGAACACCACTTCTCTTTGTTTTGTTTTATATACTTTTCCTGTGTTCATATTTCTTCTCCGCAAACAGATAATTCTTTTAACACATCATAGCCGTTTTTAATTGTCCAACTTATAGGACTTTTATTTTTGTATACTCCTATCAAGTTAAGAAATTAAGTGAATTTATTAATTCCAAATTTTTAAGATATCAAACATAAATCACCAAAAAGGAGTATCAATTATGAAAAAAACAACCAAATCAATTTCAAAATTCAACCACATGGAAGTTTTCGCAGCAATCACGGGCATCGCCATAATCATTGCAAGCTGCGTTCTTCCAAACTAATGCTTATTATAATATAACTCAAGCTTTATTCCCAAATCATTTTAACACATAATGAAAAAAGATTCAGCCGCCTTTAGCTTCCAAAATAAAAACAGACATTGCAACTTAAGCTACAATGCCTGTTTTTATTTTAGTTTGCTATCTGTAATTTTTAGTCCGTTTAATTAAAATTATTCCGATATTTCTTTTTTATTTTTATAAATCGCAATCAAAACTCCCACTGCCAAAAAGCCCGATGCAAGCACTATCCAAGCTGTCACTCCGCTGTCTCCCGTTTGCGGTGTTGCGCCTACATCTTCATATACAAGAGCATATGTTGAATAGCTGTCGGAGTAGCTGTTAATATATCCGTCTACAACCTGAGCCGGAAGCTTTGTTGCCACGCCGTCATGCACTCTTATAAGACTGAACACTCGCTCGTATCCTCTTGCCACTGCAGGCAGATTTTCCGGTACCGGAAGTTTTATAAGTACGCCATCATTAAACTTGGTTATATATCCTTTAAGCTCTCCGTCAATGCTGACTCCCACCTTGATATCGTAGAATCCCACAACTGTTTCTTTGGCATTCAAAGTCGCATCTACCTTTGCCGCATCTTCTTTTACATCATCTTTGCTAATAGGAGTTATGCTCATTGCAACACCAATATCCAAACCGTCACTTGCCGCTTGCGCTATCGCCTGTGCAAGCTCCGGACTTACCCCAACAGGTGTTTCTCCATGTAATATTTCCTTTATAATATCTTGCATCGCTTCTGTAAGAGATGTATTGCCTTCATCATTATTAACCGCAGGAAGGGCTTTTATTTCAACAAAATCTTCTGTAAAAAGCAAGTCGTTCTTGCTTCCTTCTTCATAAGTAATTTGCTGCGCCGGACTATAATAATATCCTTCGGCTAACAAAAAATCCAACGCATCATTTCCGTAGCTTTCCTTTGCCAAATCCTTATGAAATACATATGTAATTCCGGCTTGTATATTGTCTTCCAAAGTTCCGTAAGCTCTATATCTACCACCGGATAACACAACATTAGGAATATTAGGAGAATCGTCAGAAAAGATTGTAAGACCTCCGTCATGTCCTATAAATTCTCCTCCGTTTATTTCAGCATATCCTACATCATCAAAAACCACAGCATCTGAAACATTGCCGCCTATAAATGTTCCGCCGTTTATTATAACCGATGAAGGGTGATTTAAATCAGGCAAAGCATAAAGAGCATTTATATATCCGTATTCATCTTCACGCAGGTTTTTCACATAAATATCATTTATGGTTAATTGTACGTTGCGAACGTCTATTACCGGATCTTCAAAATATATCGGTGCGCCCTCGAAATGCCCGTCATTAATTTCAACTACTGCCAGGCCATCATCCGAATCCAATTCCACTTTATAATTAAATGCTCCGTCGTTTATAATCAAATCGTCATTACTACACAGAGCTTGATTAAACACACCGCCATTAATAACCGTGTCGTAATCCAAATATACAGCTCTGTTAAAGGTACCACTATTTATGGTCGTTTTTATATCGGATAACACAATATCATCAAAACATCCGCCATTTATAGTAATGTTGAATAAAGAATCCACGTCATAATCGGCATCGGAATATTCATTTGCATCGGCGGTCTTTATTCTTCCTTTAAATATACCGCTTTCTATTTCTACACTTCCGTATGCGAGCAAAGCAACACATTTGGGATCGGTCACAATACTGTCGGTTTTCGGAACTTTTGTTGTATCAATCGTACCGGTTGATGCTGCGCTGCTATCCTTTACAACAAGCCTGCAATTCGCACATGTAACCACTCCGTAGTAATAGTATTCTTTATAGTCATCTTCTTCGTCGTAATCATCATCTGACACCGGAATTTCTTTTCTTAAATAATTAGTATGATCCAACGTAAAGCCGTTCAAATCCAATGTTACGGTTTCATAAGGCTTATCCGGATCGCTATCGACTCTGAAAAGCAAGACTTCACCATCCAATGTAATATTTTCGTCGAGGATGTATGTTGCAGCTTCATATAACCCGTAAATGCCGTTACCTTCCGCCCCTTCTTCTGAAGCAGGAAAATACTCAATGCCATTCATAGGTGTATTAGAATTAGACTTAGCCTCGGCTAAAATCGCATTTGACAAATGAATGGTTTCCGGAACCTCTTCTGCTTTTGTACTTATCGGCAGCAATGTTATAGCCATTAAAGCAGCCAAAATGGCAGCCACCGCCGAAAGTATTCGTGATTTTTTTCCTTTGTTTAAAATTCTTTCCATCTTTTCACCCCTCATGATAGTTTTTTTTCTATACAACATAAATATTATCCACTATTTGTGTGAATTGGGAATTTTCTGTTTGTAAACTTTTTGTAAATAAAACACCAAACTATTGGATAAAAAGCATAAAATCCGTTTGACAAGGTAGGTTAGTTATGATATAAATAATAGCGGACGCTATAGGGGCGTAGTTAAACGGCTTAACATCGGTCTCCAAAACCGCCGAAGAGGGTTCGACTCCTTCCGCCCCTGTTATTAAAAAAACTGAGCATTTCGCTCAGTTTTTTCTTGTTCAATCTTTTTCCATAATTGACTTTATACGGTATTTATTCAACCGTCACTTTACCACTCTTGCTGTTTATATGTTCGTTCAAATACTCCAAGGATACTTTTTTATATTCTCCTTCTGCCAAATCCGAAGGAAGCATAAGACCTCCTATAGCTACTCTTTTAAGGCGCATTACCTTGCCGCCCACTGCTGCCACCATTCGTTTCACCTGATGATATCGACCTTCCGTAATCGTAATTTCGGCAAAACTTGGTATCTTTCTGTCGCTTTCGGGCGAACCTTTTATATCCGATTTATCATTTTGCTTACAAAAAAACCAACAAAGTTTTTCATCATATTCAATAAGCTTAAGCTTTGCGCTCTTGCATGGCTTATCATCTCCGATATCTATGCCTGTTTCAAAAAGTTTTTGCGCATCACTTCTAAGTTCGCCTTCAATAACAGCAAAATAAGTCTTTGGCACGTGGCTTTTCGGCGACATAAGCTTGTGGTTTAACCCTCCGTCGTTTGTGATAATCAAAAGCCCCGTGGTGTCCTTATCAAGTCTGCCTACCGGAGACAAATCGGCTCTTTTGTCTTCTATCAAATCCATGACGGTTCTATCTTTATCGTCTGACCTTGCGGTTACAAAACCTTCCGGTTTGTTTAAAATATAGTAAACATACTTTTCAAAGGCAATTATTTCGCCCTTGTACTCAACCGCTGCCTTTTTTTCGTCGATTTTAAAGTCCGGCTCTTTAACAATCTTACCGTCAACCTTAACCAATCCTTTTTTTATATCCTGTTTAATTTCACTTCGACTCTTTAGTCCAAGTTCCGAAAAAAATTTATCTATTCTCATCATATAAGTCATTTCCCCAAATCACTGTCCTTAACAAAACAGCAACTGCAAAACTATAATTACCGTCTCAGCCCATCCACAAGACTTAAGTATTCCTCAGGTTTTTTGGACATAAGAATTTTTCTTATCGCCTTGTCATCATCAAAATTGGTTCCAAAGTAAAACCACAGCTCTTTCATTTTAAAAACAACATCCTTTTCTCCTGACATCTCTTCAAGATAGTCTTTATACAGGGCATCGTGAAATTTAAAGATTTCCTCTTTTGATATACTTTTACTAATTTCTCCTTTAGTTATTTTTTCTTTTATTTCCAGAGCAAGTTTTGGATTTTTCAATAATCCCCTGCCTAACATAAGCCCATTTAAATCCGGATATTTTTCCATTATTTCGATAGCTTCCGAAAAAGTGGAAACATCGCCATTGTAGCACACGGGACAATTTGATTTTTCATAGGTATAATCAAACATATCCATATGCACCTTTCCCTTATACAGCTCCACTTTTACCCTTGGATGAACTATCAGTTCCGAAATCGGATATTTATTGTAGATGTCAAGAATCCGCACAAACTCTTCCGGGTCTTCCATTCCAAGTCTGGTTTTTATCGAAACATCCATCTTATATTGCGTTCTTTCCATCCCTTCAAAAACGGCAGATAAAAATTCGTCCAGTCTTGCCATGTTTTTTAGCATTCCGCAGCCCTTGGATTTTGCAACCACCGTATTTGACGGGCATCCAAGGTTTATATTTATTTCCCTGTATCCGTATTTTCCCAGTACATCGGCTGCTTTGCAAAAGTTTGCGGCATTGTTTGTTATTATTTGAGGAGTCAAAGCCTTTACCCTGTTGTTTTCAGGATCCACATCCCTCTTTTCTCTGTTTCTGAAAGGCTTTTTTTCCATAGGTGAAATAAAAGGAGTGAAATATTTATCCACTCCTCCAAACATTTCTTCAAATGTATTTCTGAATTTATATCCCGTTATGCCCTCCATGGGTGCAAAATATATGTTCATTCAACTACTCCAATGCCTGTTGCGGTATTTTGCAATTTTTCTATGCCCTTAAAAACTCCTGCAATTCGGGCATTTTTCTTTTCATTATTTCATAGCCGTGATTATAAAACCTCTCGTCCGCTTCATAATTCGGCTTGCTCTTGCTGATAGATTCTATCTCAGGACGTAGCACATAAACTTTTCCTTCTTTTTCCTTCTTTTTAAGATAATCAAGTTGCTCAAAATATCTGTCAAAGCGCTTCCAGAAAGCATCCAAAAGATTTGGATATTTCCTGAATACCACTTTTAAAATGCCTTTCATTTTTCTGTAATCCGTAGGCATTGTATTTTCTTCTCTTGTAAATATCACAAACTGTTTGTCGCAACCCTTTTCAAAGGCATGCTTAACCGGCAGCGAATCCACAATGCTGCCGTCTAAGTAAGGCACTCCGTCTATAACAACCGGCTTGCAAACCAAAGGAACGCAACAGGTTGCTTTTCCTATAAGCCCAAGTCTTTTGTTATCACTGTTTTCGCTTAAATACTCTGCCTCACCGCTTAAGCAGTTTACCGCTACATATTCACATTCCTTGTCTGACGAATAATATGACTCAAAATCAAACGGAAAATGCTTGTAAGGAAATGTCTCATAAATCATATCCAAATCTATAAGTCTTCCCGATCTTTTAAAAGCATATTTTCCGAATGCGTTCAGCTTTCTGTTTTCCGGCATCATGACATTTTTTGTTCTTCCAATCTGATGTGACTTGTAATTAAGCGCATTTCCGCCGCCTGCCGAAACTCCTATAATATATTCGAATTCCACATTGTTTTCCATCAGAGCATCAACCGCACCGGCCGTAAAAAGTCCGCGCAGTCCACCGCCTTCGAGAATTAAACCTTTTTTCATATTCTTTGACCCTAATATTAAACCCTTATTTAATCATTAAATTTTTTTAATTATATTATCAAATTATAATCCGGTTCGCCTTAAGATTTTTAAAGCAGCTTATTGATGACCGTATCCAAATGTTACAACTTCCCAGTCGCCGCCGTCTTCTTTTGCAAGCCACCATTCGTAATCATTATACTCGCTGTCCGGATTAAGAGTGCCGGTATTTTCCGATTCTGTACGAAAATCCATTGTAAACTTGACAATTTTCGTATATGACGCTCCTTGCGAAACCGTATTTAACCATTCCAGATTTTCGTCTGTAACAGCTTCGTCTCCCGCATAATCAATGCTTAAAAGCTCACATCCCGGAAATGCTGCAAATTTGCACTTGATTGCAAGCATTGCATCGGTTAATTCTTCCCGAGAATAGAGTGCTGATGTGCCGAGATTTATTGTAACATCGGCCATCTGTCGTCCTCCTGTATATTCTTCAAATGTAAGTCCCGGCCGGCTCATGATTTCCCCGGCAATATCGCTGCTTCCAACATATCTTATATGCCATGGTTCATATCTGTAACCTGTTATATGCTCCTTACCCTCAAGATATCTTAAAATGAAACCGTATGTTGCAAGCTTTTCATGAATCTTAGACCATATTGACAAATATTCGTCTTTTTCCATATCTTCATTTTCGTATACATCAATAAACGAGCCGTCATCTGCTTTCACCTTAAAATAAAGATCCAGCGCAAGACCCGTGTGATGTTCCGAATATCCCGGCTGTGCCACTGTTTTGGCAGCATAATCGGCACCGTATTTTAATGTAAATTCATCCATTATTCTTTGCTGCTCGGCAACACTTCTTCTTGCCGAATCAAGCTCTGTATAGATACCTTCGTTAACTTCCAGATCGTTTTTGAGTTTTTCGTAAGCCTCATATGCCTTCTTTTCCACCTCAACCTCATCTCCTACGGAATTGGTGATTGTAACCGTTTCCAATGCTTCTTCAAAGCCGTCGGGAAGAGGATTAAGCTTATTTACCAGCACCAAATAGTCAATTTTTGATTCTTCCGATATTTCTCCTGTTTCTTCTTTATTTTCAGCATCATCTGCCCTTTCGCCATTGTTGCATGCAAGCATCCCCAAACATAAGCAAAAAATGAGCGTAAATCCCAATATTTTCTTCACCTGAATACACCTCCGAAATCTGTTTTCAATTATTACACCAACATGATATTACACTTATTATAGCATAAACTTAATAGTGAACTATGTTATACAACATAGTTCACTATTACCAACACACCTATTAATATAAGTGCAAAACTTCCCATTGAATATACTTTGCGCGGTGCCATTCCTTTGTAGTATCCGAGTATAACTCCAATAAGTACAACCACAAACGTCATGGCTGCTATGAAGCCTCCGGTTATAAGTGCCTGAAAATTCAAAAATCCGCTGGCTATTCCCGCACCAAAAGCGTAAATGCTGTTGATGGCCGCAATGGAGAATACTTTTTTCAGTTTTATTTCGGAAAGTCTTTCCTCGCCGTTTTTTGTAACACTGAGCTCAATGATTTTAAGTAACGCGATTACTATCAAAATAACAGCGGAAACCAGCTTCCATGATTCCGGATTTTCATTTCCCACATCTGAAATAAATCTTAAATTTGTCACATAATAGCCGATTATAAATGCCACCAACTGCCACAGTGACAATATAATCCCCATTTCAAAGAGCTTTGAGCTTCTAACCTTTGCCAACACCGCGCCCTGTCCGACACTTACGCTGAGCACATTTAGGGAAAGCCCGACTCCAATCAAAATCATCATCAAATAATTCATTTAAATCTTCCTTTAATTATAAATAAACACCATAAAAGACAATTGATGAACACAATCCTCAATTGTCTTTTACATTTTACAGGATAAGATTTTTATATGCTATATACAAAAGATTGAATTTGTATATTTTAATATGATTTTGACTTTAAGCCTTCAAAAAAATCCCTTATTTGATTTTTAAGCTTTTCTTTGCCAACGGATTTAAGGATATAGCCCTGTGGCTTTAGTTTAAGCACCTTTTCAACGCTTTGCCTGTCATCTTTGCCCGTTAAAAACATAACCGGAATAGTACCCGTAGCGCTTTCGCTTCGTATCATTTCAAGCACCTGAGGTCCTGTGGTAACCGGCATTTCGTAGTCGAGAAGTATCAAGTCCGGCGTATGTTTTGCAATAAAAGTAATAGCCTGCATTCCGGAGTTTACAATGTTTACCCTATAATCCCCGGACAGCCAGTCCTTAACCGTTTTTAGATATGTCGGATCGTCATCCACAATCAGAATATTCTTCTTTCTGTTGTTAATGCTTGAAGCTGTAAAAATATCTTCCATTGCCGCAACCAAGCTTTTTATATCCAACGGACGCTCAAAATAGTTGTCTATCAAGCTTTCGTTAATGAATTGCTTAAAGATATCCATCTCTTTATCGTTGCCTATTACGTTAATGCGCATATCTTTTTCTATGCATGTATCTTTTAAATATACCCATGTTTCTTTTACATCTTCAACATAGTCTCCCAGATAAATAAGCAATATGTCATCATGTTCTATGCAGGCACTCAAATCTTTGACATTTGCATCGCAGGTTACAACCTCAAATTTTGCCTCTTTTAAGTTTTTTTCGATTGCCCCTACCATAAAAGCGGCGCCATGACTTATAATTACTATTCTTCTTTCCATCGTATTCCTCCGCACGGATTCTTATTCTAATTTAATACTTTCTTTATCTCATCCCAGTCGGCGTTTGAAATGGCCGATTTAAGAGCTTTTACTTTGTCTTCATACATACCCGGAATTTTATATTCCTCCAAAGATTCCATAACCGCCGCAACACTGTCATAATCAAACATATCGGCAAGTTCCTTTATGGTATCGAAAGCTTCTTTTAGGGACGACTCCTCAATCTCAGGCTTACTATCATCACTCTCATCATTCGCAAACCGGTTTTTCAGCATATAAATCAGAGATTTGTAATAAGTCAGAAGCTCATCCGTATGCTTTTTTATAAAGGCTGTATTGCCCTCATTTCCCGCATCTTCCAGCTCTTTTGCAAGTTCAGAAATCATGTTTGCACCTATTATTTTAGACGAACTTTTCAGTGCATGTACTTTTATGGTGTAGTTTTCTATATCCCCATTTTCATAGGAGTTTAATATTGTTTTGTATAAACTGTCCGAGTCCTCCAAATATGTCTTTAAAGCCTTATCATAGGATGCCTCATCACCGCAGTTTGCAATACCTTCTTTTGGATTTAAGAATGTATTTGTTTCAAAGCTTTCATCCGGCTCGTTTTCCTGTGTAACCTCCGATGTCAGTGTAATCGTCTTATAACTGTTTTCAGGCAAATACTTCATTATCATTTTTTCAAGAAGCTCGGCATCCACAGGCTTTGAAAGATAGTTGTCAAATCCCGCATCCAGATACATCTCTCTGGAACCCGATACCGCATTGGCCGTCAAAGCAATACTCGGAGTGTTTTGGTTAAATCCGCCCTCGTCTTCTTTAAGTATTTGCAAACATTCTATACCGTCCATTTCCGGCATTCGGTGATCCATCAATATAATATCGTATTTTTTTTGCAAGGCTTTTTCAATGCACTCCTTACCGGATGTCGCGGTATCAATCTGCATTTTTGTATGCTTTAACAGGTTTTGTATTACAGTCAGATTTATCAGCGTGTCATCCACAAGTAAAATTTTAGCATTTTCGGCAACAAAGCTTTCTCTTGTTTTGTTATGCTTAAACAAAGACTTCTTCAAGGCCTCGTTAAAATCGCCTATAGGAGTGTCATCTACCATTTTTTGAAGAATTTCAAAAGAAAATGTCGACCCTTTTCCGAATTCGCTCTCCACCTTAAGTTCACTGCCCATAAGATGTAAAAGGTCTTGGGTAATTGCCATTCCAAGCCCCGTGCCTTCCACCGTCCTGTTATGAATCTCGTCGATTCTTTCAAAGGATTTAAACAGCTTTGGAAGATCCTCTTTCTTCATTCCTACACCCGTATCTTTTACTTCAAATTCCAGTCGTATATTTTTTTGTTTCTGACACTTTTCTTTTCCGGCGTACTGTTTACATGCTTCTTTCAAAAGCCTGTCGTCTGCTTCTATTTCGCAGCTTTTCCATCTGACAGACAAGGATACCTTGCCCTCATTTGTATACTTAACAGCATTTGTCAAAATATTTGTCACAACCTGTTTAATCCTTATTTCGTCGCCATACAGGACATGCGGAATGGTCGAGTCAACATTTATCTCTATTTCCAGTCCCTTGTCCTTTGCCCTGGTCGAAACCATATTTACAAGGTCGTTAAGCAATGATGCCAGTTCGTATTCAACCGGAATTATCTCCATTTTTCCGGCTTCAATTTTTGAAAAATCCAAAATATCATTAACTATTCTTAAGAGGTTGTTTCCGGCATTTTTTATGTTTTGCGCATAATCCAGCACATTTTTGTCTTTTGATTCCCTAAGAATCATCTCGTCCATGCCTAAAACCGCATTTATAGGGGTTCTTATTTCGTGGGACATATGTGACAAAAAAGATGATTTTGATTCATTTGCGCTTTCCGCTGCTTTATATGCCTCTTCAAGTTCCTTTGTTGATGTATCTATAAAGTTAATAAGTCTTTCCGGAAGAGGCTTTCTCTTTGTTTGCGCCTTCTCCACATTGACTTCAACCTCACTTTTTGTCTTGCCTCCTTCGCCTTCTCTTAATGCAAGCGCAACCAAAGCCGAATTTAAGATTCCACCGCATCCTTTGTTTTTTAATATTTCATATCCGCCAAAGCCAAAAAGAGTATTCGGATTGGACTTTTCAAACATTTTAATTTCCAGTTTTTGTCTTTCTCTTAGGAAATAAAACCTGTTGAAACAAACGCTCATTAAAATAGCCTGATTTTCAAAGCTTGCCATATCATCGGCAGCTTTTTGGCATGCCTTAAACAGTTCTCCCGGCACCGCATAGGATAAATGCAGTTCATCTTCATCTCTTATATCTCCGGCAAAATACAGCTCTTTTTCCCTTCCGGCATAGTTTGGCACCCTTGCCATCACAGTCTCTCCCCGTTTTAAAACCAACGGAAATTCGCATACATTATCCAGGAAATATTCATCCACATCCACATCCAAATATTTTTTGTATATATCCGCTGCGGGTACGCCATCCAAACCCTTAACACATATATTTCTGCTCTCGTCTTCTTCGCCCCTCGCCGTCACTCTAATCGCTTTTCCGAGAGATTTCCATCCCAAAACGTATTTTGCCATTTCGTGAAGCTTTTCCCCGGACAGAGCCACAAAAACATAACCGCTTTCTATTATTTCGTTTCCGATAGAAAACGAAATAACCTCCTTATCTACCACGCTTCTGTTAAACAGGTTTATTAAGTTATCTGTATCCTCTTTCAAATTTTTTTGTATATGAACGGTTGCATTGCTAAAATCCAGATTTTCGCTCAGATAATAGCTGCTGCCCGCATGTCCGCCAAAAAAAGTAACATCTTCCTTTAGCTTATCCATCACTTCATCCAAAGCCAACGAAAAATCACCGCCAAGATCGGACGGATAAGACAAAACCACCCGTGTATTTGGGGTTTGATTAATTCTTTCCACAAACTTTTTGACTATTTCCTCTTTTATTTGCTCTCCGGTTTTGTATACATATAAATCCGCTTTTGAAGACTCAAAAATAAGAAATGATAGAGAGATGCCTTTTTCCAGCCAATCATGTGAACTGTTGATTACCGTGCTTCCGGCAAATATGACACTTGGCATTTCTCTTTTTAGAATATCCAAGTATTCCTGCGTTTGATTGGCATTAAAGCCATTTACATAGATAAGTCCCACAACAGACGAAGCTTTGCCAAAGGCTTCAAGGCGTTTTATATTATTAACGGTTTCTTTAAGTTGAGCAATGTTTTTTACAAAGCAGGTTTTTTGAATCATATAACACCCCAAATTTTCTATAAATATAATCCCACAAATCCTTAATTTAATTATAATCTCAGTATAGTTCAATAGCAAGAAAAAAAGCCGTAGTTTAAACCTTTTGCCTAAACTACAGCTTAGTAAATAAACATCTCTATGATGGAATGAGTCATAAAATACGCAAACAAGCCTTCTGCTTTTTCCATATTCATTTTTCCGTTGCTTTGAATATAAAATTTTACAAACGCACTTATTTGCATTGCATAAAATCTTGCAATTTCTTCTTTTGTAATACCGAGTTCGGGAAATGCCAAATCCATTTCTTTAACAACATCAAAAAGAAGCTCGGTAAATTTATCTTCAAATATTTCGGTAAAATTATTCTGTCCGTGAACTTCAAACAGCTTTTTATAGTAGTCCATATCCTCCGCCAGGGCAGATGTCATGATTTTAACTACATTTAGTCCCCCGGTTTTTATATCATCCCTAATCTTGTTGATAATTTCATCTTCAAAAATCCACTCTACAAGCTCGTATTTATCATGAAAATGGTTATAAAATGTAGGACGTATTATATGTGCGGCATCCGTTATCATCTTTATCGTAATCTTTTCAAACGGATACTTTTGCATTAATTCCTTGAAACTGTTTGAAATTAACTGTTTTGTTAATTCCTTGATTTGTTCCATAAAGCCCTCTTTTTTAGCTTCCTTGCCTGCTTATATCACAGGATTAAACTATTATTTATTTAAATACTCTTTTTACATATTGTTTAAATAATAATGCACTTTTATTATACCACAAATCCGCCTTAATATCTTAAACAATTATTGACTCGGAAAACATTGTCGTTTTACAGCATTTATGGCTTTATTCCTCGATATGTTTCAAAATATTTTTTGCGGCAATCTCCCAACTTAAATTCTCTTCGATGCGTTTTTTGTTTTCTTTTCTTGCCGTAACAAAAATATCTTTTGAATCAATCTTTTCTTTTATGAGATGCGCCGCTTCTTTCATGCTGTCTTTTTTGTAATCGAACCAAATTGTCGCGTCGTTTTTTATCTTAAAAGGCGAAAAATCGTAAGGCGCGTTAGTTTCTTTTTCGATTATGGAATTATCCGAAAGCAGCAAAGCCTCGTTTAACATTGCGGATGTTGCCCTATCATGTATTGCCCATTTAAAGCCCGGTGTAACATTTACCACGGCTTTTGAGTTTTGCATATATTGCATGGCTGTTGTATAGGAAACATCGGGATATATTTCAAGAAGTTTTCCTGCCTTATTATCGTAAAGCTCCCAATCTTTTCCGCAAGCCGTAACACGATTTCCCGCTTCCAAAAGATAATCCAACATTTTTTCACGCAGATAACATCTGACATAGATATCCGATATATGAAGCCTTGTAAGTGCCATTTTATAATCTTCAATACTTAGCTCTACCGCACTGTTTTCCAACACTTGCCAAAAGGCACTTTCAATGGTTACTGATGGTTCTGCCAACATTATGTCAACCACGTCTTTTGCCCATTGTCTTTCCATGTCGTTAAGCTTTATCCGGCCTTTTACGGAAGTTCCCTCAACCAGCATTTTTTCGGCTTTTTTAAAAGGCATATAGCTTACCGGATATAAAACATCAATATTTCTTTTTTCGTATTCACACTCAATCATGCCTTTTGTAGGCGCAAGAGGCTGAACAAACTTATTTTTAATATTCGGATAGTAATTGTTAAGATAGTTATAATGGTTATTGTCGATGCATATTACATTGTAGTTATTTAATGGGATATTTAAAAAATCGTGATGGAATAAGGGATGATCCACAATATAGTTATAGAAAGGCGCATCTATCTTATCTAAAAAGTATCCTCCCTCTTCCAGGTCCGCAGCCGGCAGTACCGAATTAAAATCCAGCATTGCATCAAAGTGCTTTCCCAAAAGATCATTAAGCAGTTTTTCCGTATCATTTTGGTTGATAATGTTGCAAATTGTTACGTCATGCCCCAGCTTTTCAAACTCCTCTGCCAGATTATCAACAAAAAGCTCGTTTGATTTATGACATAAATATCTGATTTTAAACAACAATATTTTCATTTAACGCTTACCATTCCTTTATTTCACTCATGTAATGTTTCCATATTTTTAAAACCGGATTAGTATTGTTTTCCATCCAAAAAATGGCGTAAGGCACTGGATTTAGTTCTTTAAGTTCAACTTTAACAATGTTTTCGCTGTTTAATATTCTGCTGTTAACATCCAAAAACCCTATGCCCAGCTGTCGTTCAACGGCAATTGCATATTCCATTTCGTCTTCCAAAAATATTTCTTTGTTATCAAATATTATATTGCTTTTTCTAAGATGTCGGACAAGCTTTTCATCTATATGACTGTTTTTAAGTCTGAGCAGGGGAATATGCTTAACATCATCAAACGTATAATCGCCCCTTTTTTCCTTTAGCAGCTTTTTGGGTACAGCAAAGCAGGTCTTAACATGCATAAAAGTTGTGCTTAAAAAACTCTTTTCATCATCGAAAGCATATTTCAAAGTACTGATAGCATCGATTTTCCCGTTTTTAAGCTTATTTTCCAAGCCTTCAAAGCTGTCTGCCGTAATTATTAGATTAATGTTTGGATAACTCTGTTCAAAGTCTTTTAAGGCTTTATACATTCCCTGTCCGACTTCCTGATTCCCGAAAATGCCGAGTCTTAGAACACCATCCTGCCCAATCTCTGCTTTTCTGGCTCTTTTTATTAACTGCTCTATCTGCTCGTCTATCAGCCTGATTTCCTCAAATATTATTTCTCCGGCTTTGGTTAATACCAGTTTTGAACCGTTTTTTTCAAATAACTTTAAATTAAGATCTTTTTCCAATGCCGTAATTCGTCTGCTTACCGACGATGTAGTAAGAAACATCTCCTGGGCAGCCTTGGAAAGCGAACCGTATTCAACTACCTTGATAAAGCATTTTACCTGTTCGTGTGTCATCTAATGTTTCCTCATATTACTGTCCAAACCTTCATTTACTGTATATGAAGACATGGGCATTACACTGTTCTTAAATAACCCGGCTTTATGCTTGCCTGTTCGCATGACAGCGCGCACTCTAAAGCCTTAACGTAGCTAGTATATCATCGTCAAACCAAGCCGTCAAATAGGTATATAACAAATCGCCGAAACACTGTATTGACAGTATTTCGGCGATTGCTAATGTGTATTATTTTTATAAGAGAGGTGTAACCTCTAACAGGCTTATTTTTTATAGCATACCAAGCTGTGGGAAAGCAACAAACAGTATTCCCGCAACCACGGTTCCTATCAATGTCCATATAACCGACATGAGGAACATTGGTTTATAAGCTTCTTTATGTGTACATTTAATCATTCCAAGGGTCATGATAATGAGGCCGTTAAACGGCAATGTTTCAAATGTTGTTGCTGCCAATGCACCAACTCTTGCAATACCCGGCGTTGCCGCAATAATTTCTGTCGGAGCATAACCCTGGCCTAACATTATGCCAAGCACAAGAGGCATAACTACCATGAGTGCTGCAGGTGGCGAAGATGTAATTGCTACGATAATACATACCGCTATGATGGTCATAACTATATAGCTTACCTGAAGTCCCGCAAGGAATCCGACAACCATACCGAAAGCACTTGTTGCCGTTACCACTCCTGCGATACATGCCGGAGTAACAATCTGAAGGAATGAATTAGGGAATGCCTCACTTCCTTCATTAACCGTACCAAGGGCTGCTTTAAATTTGCTGATTTTGTTTCCTTTTCTATCTGTATCAGGCAAGTATCTTCCCATTGTAATAAGATTTACGAAAATTCCGCCTGCCAATGCCACGATAATAGGTGTTTCACTGATTGGTGTGATTGCAGGAACAACCGTATAAAGAGCAAATACGGTAATAAGCGGAAGCAAAGCTACTCCAAAAGGCGGAAGCTCGCGGTCTTTGTTGTCAAATATCATCATCTCACCTTTTTCAAAATGTTCGCCGTTTCTCTTGGCTTTGATAATGAGATGTGTAAGAGTGCAATAACCGCCGATTACAATAATTGCAACAGCTATAAGACCCGGTACTGCGCCTGCCCATGCCGTTACATGAAATCCGTCACCTGCAGCCTGTGCAAGTGCTTCATTTCCGTATACTCCGCTCATAATGCCGGCTCTTGCCATGATGTTGTCTATCTGCGGTGCACCCGGGCAAGCCATGAATGCACAGTTAAGAGTCATCATACCTGCTATAAATCTTCTCGGTATATCAACCATTTCGGATATTACAGCGCAAATAGGAATAAGAGTGAATGTAAGGATGTATCCGTCAATTCCACCCATTGTGCAAAGAGCCGAAACAATTAAAACCACCAGGATAGCAACTCTTATTTGTGTTTCACCGTTTCTTTTAAGAACCAGCTTATTTGTTAAGAAACGCGCCATTGATGCTGCCGCACCTGTTGTAGAGAAAACACGGCCGAGTATAGCTCCGCCCAAGATAATCGGAAGCATACTTGCAACCAAATCTGCCATGCCCTTTGCATAGTTGTTTACCGTGTCCGCCGGACTCATCAAGTTACATACTGCGATAATTGCTGCCGAAATTGCAGCCGACCAATAAGGTGAATTTCCTCTGTAAACCAGAATAAGGAAAACCACCAAACCGACAATAATGCCGATTAAACCTAGAATTTCCATGTTTTAGAACCCTCCTGAAGTATAATATATACATTTACTCACACACTTTATGATTTGAGTTTAATCCTATTAACAGACTATGTAAATATCGCTTTGTGCAAAGGCTATTGCAAAAAACGCAAATTAAAAGAGGCAACCATGATATGCTGCCTCTTTTCCTATACTTCACTAATTAAATATTAAGTTTAAACTGTTTAACGATTTCATCAAGTTCATCCGAAACATTCTTGCTGTCAAGAGCCATTTCACTAACTTTTTCCATAAGCTGAGCCGACTCTGAAATCGAATTTGTTACTTCCGATGATGATGACGATGTTTCCGTTGCGCTTTCCGCAATTGATGCAACAGCTGCATTTACCTGATCCATGGATTCGGTTATATACTCAACCATTTCAGAGATTTTATCCGCAAGTTCTCCGAATGCTTTCGCATCTTCGCCGTACTGGCGTCCCACAGCTATAAACTTGCCATAGTCCGGAGCAACGGTATTGTTCATAAATTCAAGTAAATCCATCGATGCATCATTAAGACCTTTAAATGCCGACTGGATTTCTCCGATTGTCTCCTGAATCTCATCAACAGCTGTTTTTGTATCGGTTGCAAGTTTGTTGATTTCCGATGCAACAACCGCAAAACCTCTGCCGTGTTCGCCTGCTCTGGCTGCCTCAATGCTTGCATTAAGTGACAAAAGGTTGATTTGTTCTGCAATTCCTGCAATGGCATCTGCAAGAGTGCCGATTTTTTCCACAACTTTTGCCTTTTCTGCCGCAACTTCAAGTTCTTCACCACGCTGACGGGAAACATGCATTGCGTTTGAAGATGACTCTTTTCCTTCTTTTTGAATCTGAAGCGCGCGCTCAGTAATAGCTTTAACTTCTTCTTTTGTTTTGGCTGTTTCCTCCGCAAGTCTTTCAACCGAACTGTTAACTTCATTTGCGGATGCGGAAACCTCTTCGGTAGCGGCGCCGGTTGTCATCATTGCATCGTTAACTCTGGCCATAGCTGCCGAAATTTCTTCGAAACGTGCAAGCAAATCGCTGGATGTGTCCGAAAGCTCAACCGATGATGACGATACTCTTTCGCTTCCGCTTCCAATGTTCTTTATTACATCGGAATTGCTTTCATACATGGAATTAAGCGACATGGACATGCTTCCGATTTCATCTTTTCTCTTAACACTTAACGGGTTAACGGTAAAGTCACCCTTTGCAAGGCTTTCCGCAAATTGCTGTACTTTGCTCATTACGTTTGCAACGCCCGATGCCTGCCATATGATTATCAATGCAGATGCTGCAGCAGCTACTATTGTAATAACGATTGCAAGTTTCATCATGTTGTTGATATCTCGCAATATTTCATTATTCTCTATTGTAAGACCCATTTTCCAGCCCTGGCCCTCAACTGTAGACCAATAAAGATTTCTAACTTTGCCTTCAAATGTAAATGAACCTACACCTGTCTCATTTGTTTTGATAGCTTGAATGTTGTCGCCCATTTCTGTGGCATCATCAATTGTCATTCCATCCTGTGATGCTGTTTCAACGGCCGGATGATATACAAAGGTGTTTGCGTTGTCTATGAGCCAAACAGTACCTGTTTCGCCAACTTTTGTTTCGGCAAGTTCATTACAAATTGATGTTAACTGAAGGTCGATTGTTACACAACCAAGATATGTTCCGTTTGCATCCTTAATCGGTGCGGAACAACTTGCCATCATAAGACCCGATGAAGGATCGTAATAAGGATCGGTGATAACGGCGCTGTTATCTGTCTGATTCTTTGCATTTAAATAATACTCCTGATTGAAGTAATCATATTCTGCATTCGAATAATCCCAAACCATGAGAATTTGGCCGGTCCAACTTCCATCTTCCGTCATTTCCTTGTACCAATAAGGTCCATAGTATGTTTGGGCTTTATCGTAAACATTAGGCTCAAACCAAAGACCCGAACCTAAAATATTATCATTCTGCGTTACTATGGATGTTAAAGTCTGCTCGTAATCGGCAAATGTATTGGTCTTATAGCTTCCCGCTACGGAATTTGCCAATGTTTCTGCCTGCAACTTGATACCATCCAATTCCCCCTTAATCGAATTTGTATGTTCCCCAAGAATTGCCTGCATTTCGCTTTGTGTACGGTCCAAAATAATGTTCTTACTTATGGATGTTGTAACAAACGCAAGTACAATAAGTGCCGCAACAACAACCGGAACAATAAGCAAAATCATTTTCCATCTAATGGACATCCCCACCTGTTTTGCTTTCTTTTCTTTCTTAGCCATAAATTCTCTCCTTCATCACTTGGTATATTACGTCGTGCATCGTAAAGTATATTTTAAAATATAATATTAAACTAGCTAAAAACAGATTGTAAACAATTCGTAAATAGTCAAGGAAAATTATCCCGGCGTCAGACAGTCATCAAAAGCCAAAGCAACGATATATTAGGATTAAATACAAATCACCGAAAGTCGCATAAGCGACATTTCGGGATTGTATCACGGTCGTCAAATGCGCGAAAGCAAGCTTTCTGCATTTTCCTCGTCGTGTACACAAAAAAACAACCATGCAAGCATGATTGTTTTAATTTTTCTGCACTTCAAAAACCACATATTGAAATCAATCGATAAAACTTTTTAGAAAACCCAATCCTTGGTTAACCCCTCGACCTATTAGTATT
>SVDN01000058.1 GCA_015057825.1 Lachnospiraceae bacterium | reverse complement strand
CATATATTATATCAAAAAATGGCTTAAAAATAGGGAAAAATCAATATATTTTTGATGAATTTGGGTATAAAGAAAAGACCGTGGAATCACGACCTTTGTCTTCACTCTGAAGCCGGCATATAGCCGGCTTAAATTGTTTTTTCTAATTAATAGCTGATTTCTGTTATTAACGTACCATCAGCTTCTTCATATATAAATGAAACCTTTGTAGGTCTTACACCTGCCTCTGCTTCAATCTTATCTTTTGTCTCATTTACCATTTCTTCTGTAAGACTTTCTCTAAGCGCCTGAGCATCTGCAGTCAATCCCTCTTTAAATACATATGTGTATGTAATCGTATTTCCGCTGACTTCAAATGTCATTGACTTATAAGTATCTGCATACTGGCTTAATCTGGCTTGTTCAAGCTGATCGTTAACAATTTTTATACCATCATTCTTTGAGTAGAAATCTTCAACCGATCCTTCCGCAACTTGAATAGGTACTGTTGTTGCTTTTTCATCATTATCAACTGTCTCCAATTCACTTGCAAGTGATTCAAGCTCATTTGTCAAATCTTTAACTGCCTGTTTGTTTGCGCAACCTGTTGCAAATGCTGACACTGCAACCAATGTTGCAATTAAAGCAATAACCTTAATCTTTTTCATTTTTCTTTCCTCCAAATAAACCTATTATTTTCAAAGAAAAGGCTCCAAGAAAACCTTGAAGCCTTAACGTGCGTTAGAGGATTCGAACCCCCGACCTTCTGGTCCGTAGCCAGACGCTCTATCCAGCTGAGCTAAACGCACATGCCGTTAGTACGACATTGACTATAATAGCACACACATTTTTAAAAATCAAGGGATTTTGCACTTTTATTTTCTCACTGATTTCTTCTTTTTCTTTTCAAGATACATCTTAAAATCAGCTTGACTTATAAGATTATCCCATTGAATATCCTCATCTGCTCCTGCCATTGTATAGCCTAAGCTTGCGCTTGCTCTGTATTTCTTCTTGTCCGGAAAAGTGGTATCAATATATGCATAAAGAGTTTCTGTGAATTCCACTACTTCTCCTTCGTTTTCCGCAATTCCGACAATTACAAATTCATCGCCTCCGTACCTCATAACTATTTGACCGTCCATGCAGCTTTTTTTAATCGCATCTGCTATACCAAGTATATATCTGTCACCCTCGTCGTGACCATAGCTGTCATTAACAAATTTCAAACCATCCACATCCGCAAAAACAACATACAACTGTTTGTGGGTCCGCTTACATTTTTTAACTATTTCAGGAACAGCCCTATTAAAGCCGGCACGATTGTACAATCCCGTAAAAGTGTCCAAAGTCCACATATTTTCCATATATCTGTTCATTGCCTTCAATCGGTTGATTTGCTGTATATTAAACAGAGCAATGCCTAAAGATTGAAGCCATCTACATATCTGATCCGGCCTATCAAGCATTCTTTCATCGGAAAGTATTGCATATCCAAAAACATGCATATTATCATGAATAGGCAATACCAGATATGTGCCCGGAGAAAGCCATTCCTTACAATGTGCGGGCAATAACTCTGAGCTTTTAAAATCAGCATACTGAACAAATTTTCCGGATTCAAATGCTAATGTCATAGTTGCATCACTCGAAAAAGAAGTCTTATATACCTTCTTTTTATGATAACTCTTCGGATCTACATCTTCCGCATGTAAAACTTCAAAAGAATTTTCTTTGTCAAGACAAAGATAGAATCTTCCCATTTTAACTTCTTGCAGGATAATTTCAGCAGCTTTTTTTATATCTTCTATTGATTCCGCATAAAGCAGATTCTTCATTATACTTACATCAAAATGCTTATAAACAAAGGACTTAAGTAAATAATCAACCGTGTCAACCTTAATTTTTTCTTCCGAAATACTCTTATCTATATTGCAACCGCAGCTTTCGCTTAGCAATAATTTTATATTATTTTTAAAAATATGATTTTTGCCGTATTTATCATAATTTTTAAAATAATCAAAAGCTTTTTCTGCCATAAAACAGCTATCCCAGCTAACAGATGTAATAGACGGATAATACATTAATCCTTCTTCACTGCCGTCAAATCCCGTAACAATAACATCCTCCGGAACCTTTATACCATAATGTTTAAGTCTTCTAATCGCACCGATAGCCATGTAGTCATTTGCGCATACTACCGCATCAAAAGGTTTTTTGCTTTTTACAAAGTGATCAATCGCTTTTTCTCCGCCAACATCTGTAAAATCACCTATATATATCCTGTCAAAGTCAACTTCGAGATTGGAGTCTCTTAATGCTTTAACATAACCATCAAGTCGAGATTCCGAATCACTTTGACCCTTTCGTCCTGTAATATGGTTAATGTTTTTTCTTCCATGCTCCTTTTGGATATGCATTACCAACTCATATATTGATTTTTCGTTATCAATAGATACCGAAGCCATGCCCGGAATAACAGCATCCATGCATATAGCAGGAACACCGGAATCAATGATTTTCTTCTTTATATCAAAATCATTAAGCCCCTTGTATAAAACGTTTTCAAAGAAAACAATTCCGTCATAATCAGAAAAATTAGGAAGCGTATATATTGAAAAATCGCTTTTTGTAATGTTTCCGCCAACAAAATTGTCGACAATACAAGTAAAAGCAAAGATTTGATGTCCTTGCTTCTTTGCGATTTTTGTAAGTACGCTGAGAAATTTTTTTTGATAACTATATAATATAATTGGAGAAATAAGACAAATCTTCATTATAACCACACCTCATTACCTTATACAACAAGCTTATTATAACATTCTTATTCTCAAAAAGCACCAAAAAAATAAAAGCAAGAATAAATTCTCGCTTTTATTAATGCCGGCGACCGGAATCGAACCGGTACTGTATTGCTACAACGGGATTTTAAGTCCCGCGCGTCTGCCAGTTCCGCCACGCCGGCATAAATATAAAAATCATATAATATATAACAACATTCCAACATCACTTCGTGATGTCGCCCGAGCACGCCACAAGGCCGTGCCATAGCACGCAACAAGGCCGTGCCATAAAACGACCCGCATGGGACTTGAACCCATGACCTCCGCCGTGACAGGGCGGCGCTCTAACCAACTGAGCCAGCGGGCCTTACTTAATGGACCTTCAGGGACTCGAACCCCGGACCGATCGGTTATGAGCCGATTGCTCTAACCAGCTGAGCTAAAGGTCCAAAATATCTAAGCCGATGATCGGACTCGAACCGATAACCTGCTGATTACAAATCAGCTGCTCTGCCAATTGAGCCACATCGGCACATGCCACGTTCTTGCATACGAATAGCAAAACAACTCTTTCGTAAAAAAGAGCTACCGATGTAACTCTCCTTGTAAATGACTCCTACGGGAATCGAACCCGTGTTACCGCCGTGAAAGGGCGATGTCTTAACCGCTTGACCAAGGAGCCCAAAATATAAACTCCCCGAGTAGGGCTCGAACCTACAACCCCTCGGTTAACAGCCGAGTGCTCTACCATTGAGCTATCGAGGAATATTTTAAGGTATTACACCTTGAAAACCGCATACTGAATTATATCATTAATAAACAAATTAGTAAACATCACTTAGAAAACCCAATCCTTGGTTAACCCCTCGACCTATTAGTATTAGTCAGCTGCATGCATTACTGCACTTCCACCTC
>SVDN01000057.1 GCA_015057825.1 Lachnospiraceae bacterium | reverse complement strand
AATTTTACGATTATCAAGTTGTTTAAAAAAAGGAGGAGAATATGACTACTTTAGGTATCGTAGGTATTATTGTTGCTTTATTGATTTTCATGTTGTTGGTTTACAAAGGCGTATCATCCTTTATTATGGCTCCGATTTGCGCCCTTATTGTAGCAATAACCAACTCCGACATGGGGCTCGTGGAATCTTTCTACACTTTTGCCGAAGGCACCGGGCAAATGATTATCCAGCTTTTTGCCGTAATCTTCTTTGGTGTTATCTTAGGTAAGATTTATTCGGAATCAAAAGCTGCCGCTTCACTTGCCAGAACTTTGACAAACAGGTTCATTATGAAGCGCTCGGGGAATGCTCAAGTTCGCATAGCCTGCCTCATTATGCTTATTATTTGCGGTTCTATGACACTTGGAGGCATTGACGGATTTGTGCTTACATTCACAACATTCCCTATTGCCTTCATCATATGCGAAATGGTAGATATTCCTCGCAGATTCATTCCACCGATGATTATGTTAAACTGCGCATTCATGGCCTGTCCGGGCGCACCGCAGATTGATAACATCATGATGGTTAACACTCTAAGAGGCGAGGGCTTTGATGTAACATCAACATCCGGTTTAATACCGGGTCTTATAGCTACAGCCGTTGTAGTAATACTTGGTTATTTAACATTAACAACCTTTATTATCAAAGCAAAAAATCGCGGTGAACATTTTGATCCCGGTGCCGTTACCGAGGTTCACTCATTTGATAATGACGTGAAATTACCAAATTTCTTCGTTGCTCTTTTGCCTTTAATTCTTGTTTTTGTTTTATATTCGGTATTTAAACTTGACGTTGTTATTGCCTTGGTTTGCGGTATTTTACTTGCACTTATTACCATGGGGCGCTATATTGACCGAAAAGAAGGTTCCCTTAGGAAAGGTATTCTAAGTGTTTTGAACATCGGTGCCGGTGGTTTTCCTCATGCTGTTGCTACGGTTTCTGTCCCATCAGGTCTTGCACAGGTCGTAACTCAAACAGCTGCTTTCGGAGTAATTGTCGGCTGGTTGGCATCTCTTGAACTTGGTCCTATTATGCTTGGCCTTGTTACTGTATGTGTTGTTGTAGCACTTACCAGCGCTCCACCGGTTGCTTTGGCTGTATCGCTCCCTATTGTTGTAGGCATCTGCACAGCAAAGGGAATAGCATTCAATCCGCACGCTTTGGGAAGAGTTGCGTCTTTAGCTGCAACAACTTTTGAGTCACTTCCTGTTAATGGAATGTGCGTGCTCACCATAGGTCTTGCCAAATCCACTTATAAAGACTCGTATCTTGTTATGTTCATTAATACTTGTCTTTTCACACTTTTGGGAACATTTATTGCTGCAGGTCTTTGCATTGCATTCCCGGGATTAGCTTAAGCCTTCCATTCATTTATAAAAATATATACCAAAAATCCCCATAATCGGCATTACTGTTCTTCCGATAATGGGGATTTTTGGTATATTTACATTGCTTTTATCATATCTACAAAAAGAGGTGTTATGGTATTGATTGAATCCCTTCTCCATCTAATGCTCAAATCAACAGTATCATCATTTTCAAGTGCCACAAATCTAACATTTTGATTTACTCCGCTGCAACACTTCGGAAAAAATCCAACCCCTACTCCTGCTTCAACAAGCATAATCGCCGATTCAACACTTTCGGTTGTTGTAACTATATTTGGTGTGAATCCCGCTTTTTCACAATCTTCCAGCATTTTTTTATATGTGCCTTGACCATTTTCAGGCTTCACAAAAACCATTGGCTCATTTGCAAATGCGCTTCTTTTAACCTTTTTTCTTCCCGCTAAATTGTGTGTTTTAGGAAGTACTGCACATATTTCTTCTTTTGAAAATGCATACTCCATTACCTTTTTGGAATCCAGTTTTTCTGTTGTAAAGGTAAATATAACATCCATCTTTCCTGATTCCAACTCTTCTTCCAATTTTTCCGGAGACTTTTGATCAAGTTCTACAACTACATTTGAATATTTATATTTAAAATCTTTAATAATATTAGGCAAATAAGCGCTCTCATGTACACCTTGAAAGCCAATTTTTATTTCTCCTTCAAAACCTTTGTCCAATCTTTGAGCTCTGCTAACCATATCTTCAAGCCTTGAAAGTTCCCTTTTAACATCTGTATATAACTGATGACCAACATTTGTTAGTTCAACTTTTTTCTTTGAACGTTCAAACAACTTGATATTAAGCTGTTTTTCTATAGATATAATATTTTGACTCATGGCAGTCTGAGCAATATGATTAGCCTGTGCCGCTTTAGTAAAGTTAAGCGTTTCAGCTACCGAAACAAAATAATATAGTTGTCTTATATTCAAATAATAAATTGGATTCATACAGTGCCTCCTTTTTATTGCTACAACAAGTCTATCATTTTGGAAACGCACTTTCAAGAAGTAATACTTCTTAATTTATCATTTTTTAATATTTTTTTTAGTTAAATCAAGATGCTATAATTTTCAATCATAATAATCATAAAAAAACTACGTTAAAATAAAGGGCATCCAAACGGAGGTAAGTACATGAATTCTAAGCAAATTGAGAGCTTTTTGTGCGTTGCTGATTGCTTAAACATATCCACAGCAGCGCAAATACTCTTTTCAGCCCCATCCACTATAAGTCGACAAATAAATCAGCTCGAGGAAGAGCTGGGTTTGTCATTGTTTTTCCGTGGCAATAACTATTTGCGCCTTACTGCATCCGGCGCTGCTATGACCAAGACCTTTAAACTTATGCAACGAAGTTTAAACAAGGGGTATAGTGAAGCAAAGCAGATAAATGATGGTTTTGAAGGATCCATAAAAATAGGGCTTTACTCCTTTATGCAATTAAGTCCCAAACTACTTTCAAAACTTCAATCCTTCAGCGACAAATATCCAAATATAAAAATAAGCTATGAATGTTACCCTACCGGTCTTTTAGAATCGGTTATGAGAAAAAACGACTGTGACATCATCTTTATACACAGTTTTGACAGAATAGAAAACTCCATATTTAAATATGAGCACGTCTACTTTTCACGACAATTTTTAATATATGGCAAATGCCATCCTCTTGCTGCCAAAAACGACTTGTCTTTACTTGATTTCAAAAACGAACTTTTCTGGTTTGTGCAAAGCCGAGATAATGCGTTATTTAAAGAAATGATTGACTCGATATTTAAGCACTATGCAATAAGTGAATATAACTCTATAAAAGCCCAAAACTTTGATACAGTGCTCTTTAATGTGTCAATGGGCAAAGGTGTTTGTTTCATCGACCAAGTCACCGCACCAATCAATCCAGATTCCTTCTGTATGCTTGAAATTGCTGATTCAATATCCGAAATCGGAATCGACATTGCATGGAACTGTTCGAACACCAACTCTGCAATGTATTTACTGTTGGATTATATAAAAAAATAATATGACTATAAATATAAATAAAACAAAAAAATTACATAATTTTCATTAGTTATTCTTGATGGAACGACCGGGTAAAAAATCAAATATTTTTTATTGTTTTATGTATATGAATAGATATCTATATATTTTTTTCGTAAATCAATCTCAGTCCGTGCATTGTAAGGTCGATATCATAAACATCAATTTTTTTAGTTTCATCGGCAATCCACTTTCCAAGGCCTCCCGTTGCCACTACTTTTATATTCGGCAAGCCAAGTTCTTC
>SVDN01000056.1:1991-3890 GCA_015057825.1 Lachnospiraceae bacterium | reverse complement strand
TTTTTCACTTTCTTATTACAAGCTCTGCATTTTTTAATATTTCAGGCAGTTCTTTTATGCCGGGCTCATCTTTTATTTTTTCGTTTACGGATATCTTCATTAATCCGTCGCATCCTCTGAAAGCGCTTATTCCCACGCTTTCAACGCTATCCGGCAATTCTATGCTTTTCAGCTTCCTGCAATCTCTGAAAGCATGGTCCGCTATTATTTTTAAGTTTGAACCTTCTTCAAAGACAATGCTTTCCACATCTTCCATTCCGGCACAACCCGCGCCTTTTATAACTTCCAGGCTTTTCGGGAAGCAAAGGCTCTTTATTTTCTTGCAATTTTCCAAAGCGGATACGCCGATTATTTTTAAATTCGAGTATTTTAGCATCGGCAAATCTTCTAATTTTACGCAATCCGCCAAAGCAAAGTCGTCTATCATTTCCAAGCTTATAGGCAAAATAACGCTTTCCAAAGAGGAACATCCGCAAAACATACTGCGACCCAATACTTTCGCTCCGTCGGGAATATGCGCGGTCTTTACGGCCGCATCCATTCTGTAAGCCGACGGGTCTGCCGATTCGTATTCGTGAAGATTGTTAAAACCAACGCTTTTAACTTCTTCTTTGTATTTTATGTAATTGTAAATTTCTTCGTGACGCGGAGTATAGTCCGAATAAAGAGGACATGATATTCCGCCCTGTTCGCAGCTTACATAGCCGTAAACAACAGAATTTTCTTTTATCGTTATTTTTCCTCTTGCAACAACGGAAACTATGTTGTCTTTTTTTCCTATCATTACATCGGATTCAATCTCGATGTTTTCCTGAGAAAATACGTTTCCGGCAACAAAGCTGCCTCTTTCTATAAGGATATCTCCTTCCGAAAAAATGTTTCCAAGAACACCGGAACCTTCGCAAATACGCACACTGTCCACTGTATGTATATCACCTTGAAGTATAGCTCCTTCAACTATCATTGTTTTGTTGGGAGTTACTATGGAATAAGGCGCGGTTCTGAATTCCGTAAGCTTTTCGCTTGTAACATATGTTATGTTTTTCTTATCCCTAATAATTGGAAGTCTGAAGGCAAACTCGTTTTTTCCTTCCATGGGATCTTTAAAAGAGCCCGGATATTGTCCGAAATACACCGTTGGCGCAAAAAGCCTTTTAAATGTTACATTTTGTCCCAAACTTAAAACTTTTGCCGCCGTTGCGCTGACTCCCAAATCGCAATCATCATAAACCGCAAGAGTTTCGTCGGAATCTATCCAACGACTAACCTTTGTTTTGTTGCCGATAACCATTTTGCCCGCAGCATAAGCCGCACGCAAACTCACATCCTTTACATTAAAGAATGCATTGTGTTTTACATATATTTCTTTTTGATATTCTTTTATGTGTTCCGGCGCAAAAAAATCTCTGTCCATAACAATCAGCATTTCATCTATGCTGTCTTTTTCGAAATTTTTCAAAGATTCGGAATCCATAAAATGTTCTTTTCTCGAAAGTGTTATCTCATTGTCTTTTGCGCTTTCATACGCACCTTCTATCATTTCAGCAAAAGAATGGGCAAAATAGCGCTCATCTTTTACCTTGTCCTGATCTATCTTCATAACGATTCCCGGAGTCGCAAGATAGTAAAGCCAGGCTATTATTATAGGTGCCAATATCATAGCGCAAAAAACTATGATTAAAACGATCATTGTACTCATTATGTATTCGCTTGTCCTTTATTTAAAAATCGCGTGGTTTTTGCCCATTTAACTTTTCTCTTTGTAATAAGATCCGCAATGGAATCAAAAAATCCCTGTGTAATGGCCCACATATAAAAGTAAAAATTAAACAAAAGAAGAGGTAAAAGGAATACTTCTCCCTTAATTCCGTCTAACATCAAGGATACTCCGATTTCATA
>SVDN01000056.1:0-1891 GCA_015057825.1 Lachnospiraceae bacterium | reverse complement strand
ATTACCCTACCCATAACCGCTCCGACCTCAGGGTCTTCAAAGGCTATTACAAGCTGTTTTAAAAGATTTCTTGCAGGTCTGTAATCCGCATCGAATACAACAATTATTTCCCCTTCGGCAAGCTGCATGGCTTCGTTTAAGCCTACGGGTTTTCCTCTGTCGGGACAATCTCTGTGAAGAGGTCTTATAAATTCATATCTTCTGTGATAGTCATCCAACATCTCCTTGGTTCTGTCCGTTGAATTATCATTTATAGGGATTATTTCCAACATATCTCTGTCATAATCACAATTTAAAAGCGCCTTTAATGCTTCATCCAAAACCTGCTCTTCATTATGCATCGGCACCAGCACGCTTATTCGCTTCATTTTCGAGGTATAGATATCTCCGTAATACATACGCTGTCTGCCCTGAAAACGATTTACGGCAAAGATAAAATGCCTGATTGCGTAAACAAGCATAATAACTATGACAAATATTAAATATCCCTTTATTATGCTTATAGCCACTTCCATTCGTTTCTCCTCTTTCCCGAATCGTATATCTTTTGCATTCTGCGCTGGAAAAGTGCATAGATTGCAACCATATACAAAAAGTCGTACATAGGTCCCGCCACGAAAAACATATCCGCCATATACAAGGACGAAACCTTAACCAAAATGAAATTAAACACCGTATATCTTAAAAATCCCACACATGCGGAATATGCCATTATGCCAAAAAATGCCAAAAGCTTTGTTCCGAAGGCTCTTCCGTAGAAAAAGCCCACCACAAGACCCACAAGCACAATAAACAAAAGCCAGATGCCTATTTGTTGCTTTATCAATAATCCCGAAAATTCTTCACCGGTATAAATAACAGTATCTTCCGCAAAGGCATAAAAAACACATGATATAATGTGCACCATAAAAGAAAAGAGCAAATATATCATAAGAGGTCTGCCTCTAAAGCTGCTTAACAACATAATGATTATTATTGCCAATACAATCAAAAGATTTAATGTTACTTCCTGTATGCCCGGTGGCGCGGAATAATAACTCAATGTAAAAATCTTTCCAAAAGGCGGATATTCACTTGTTGTCGTGAAAACAAACTTACCCGGAAGTGCAGATTTTATAAGCATTCCGGCCACGTCCGACATAAATTTTGTGATTCTTTCCAAATTAAAACAAAGCAGCAAAAAACAAGGTGCCGCAATGCATAGCATAAAAACTATACCTCCGACACGATTAACCTGAAGATGTCTATATGTTCTTGCATACCAAATTCTGTTTTTTTGACTCACGATTGTCTCCCCGAAGTTATCATTCTATGATTTTAATATGATAATATAATTATCATTAGCTGTCTACAAATGCAGTAAAATAAAATATTTTTGTCACTTTAGTTTATTTTAAGTAAGCCTTTTAAACCATTTTTATTTCATAAGGTCCAAAAGTCTTATTATTTCTTCCTTATCTACTGTTTCATTTACCGCTTTTCTTATTTTGGTGGAATTGTGGCAACCTGCCGTATACCAAGATATATGCTTGCGCATTTCTCTGATGGCGGTAAATTCGCCTTTTTGCTCTATCATCATATCAAGCTGGCGAAGAATCATTTCTTTTATTTCTTCCACGCTTGGGCGCGGCAGCACTTCGCCGCTTTCAAGATAATGTATTATTTCTCTGAATATCCATGGATTTCCTTTGGCTCCGCGGCCTACCATTATGCCGTCGCAGCCGGTATGTTCGTAAAGGGCCTTTGCATCTTTGCCGCTAAAGACATCTCCGTTTCCGATAACGGGAATCTTAACAGCTTTCTTTACATCGCGGATTATGTCCCAATCGGCCTTTCCCGAATAATATTGGCTTCTGGTGCGTCCATGCACGGCAACAGCTGCCACTCCCGC
>SVDN01000013.1 GCA_015057825.1 Lachnospiraceae bacterium | reverse complement strand
TGTGGTGATTTGAGATGAAAGTTTTGGTGTTCTATGCCTATTTTAATACATTTTAATAAAAAAGGCTCTAAACTTTGATGGAAAGTATCTCTTACCCCCATCTTTAGTTTAGAGCCCTTTTTTTGAACATGACAAACGCCGCCTTTCTTATGCCGTGAAAAAATATTTGTTTTTTTATGCTTGTGAATTAAGAACAAGCCGTTAACTATCTGTTTTCAACCTGTCGTTTCGTCAAGAATAACTAATGAAAATCAAGAAAGGTTCCGGCTTGTTCTTTAATTTCACATATGGATTCAAAACAAATATTTTTTCACGGCATCTTAACGGCGGCACAATAAAATACTATTGTGTTGTGGCTGAATATAGTATATAATATAGTCACGAAAGGCGGTGGGTTTATGAATATTGTTCCTATGCGTGATTTGAAAGATACTGTTAAAATTGAAAAGTTATGTGCGGAAAGCAAAGAGCCGGTTTTCGTTACAAAAAACGGATACGGGAGGTTGGTTGTTATGGATATCGAATACTATGACAAGGTTATGAGGCAAATTGATGAAGCAAATCTGATTAATAAAGGCCTGGAAGATTATAAGGCAGGCAAAACGAAAGACGGAAAAGAATCATTAAACAGCATTAGAGGTAAATATGGCATTTGAAATTTATGATTTTGAAATGACTGATGCCGCATATGAAGATTTGGATCAAATAATAAATTACATTTCGTATGTTTTGTTAAATCCGTATGCGGCTGGGTCGTTTTTGGACTTGTTGGAAAAGAAAATTGGAGATATCTGCAAATTACCTAAGTCAGGAGAAAAGATATCAAATATTTTCATAGACAATAAATCTGTTAGAAAAATACTTGTAAATAATTATATTATCTACTATCTGGAAGATAGTCATTATAAAAAAATCATTATTCTAAGAATTGTTTATTCAAAAAGAAATCAAGATGAAATAATTGAAGAATTATAAAATTAAAAAAAATCACAACGATGTGTTTTTTTGTTTAAGGTAAAAAGAAGAAATAAATTTTTATTTGTAAATTGCATAGCAGTAGTATATAATAACTCTAATGGCACGTTTATCTGCAGGACATTTAATATAAGGCTTTTGGTGCCGTAGATGATGATTTTGTTTGTATAATATAGGACGATTGAAAGGATTGGCCCGACATGTCTTCGAAGAACGATACGGAAGTAATTATTGACGGAAAGATTTACACATTAAGCGGATACGAAAGCGAAGAGTATTTGCAAAATGTTGCTTTGTATATAAATGGCAAGATTGCCGATTTTAAAGGAAATGACGCTTATAAGAAAATGAGCGCCGATTTTCAGCGCACGCTTTTAAACTTAAATATTGCGGATGATTATTTTAAAGCCAAAAAGACGGCCGACAGACTGCAAGTTGAGATGGAGGCAAAGGATAAGCAGCTTTACGACTTGAAGCACGATTTGGTAGCTGCAAATTTAAAGCTGGAATCCTACGAAAAAGAAATTGCAAGACTCAAGAAAAAAGAAAGTAAAAAATAATAACAGATACAATATTCAGCCGGAACTCTTGTCTCCGGCTGGTTCTTTGAGCGGATGTATTGCGGCAATCAATGCCGGTGCCGATGCGGTTTATCTTGGTGGTGAACTTTTCGGTGCCAGAGCTTTTGCCAAAAATTTAAGTTTGGACGAACTTAAAGAAGCGATAGATTACGCTCATCTTTTTAATAGAAAAATATATCTTACGGTTAATACGCTTTTAAAAAACGAAGAAATAAATCAAAAGTTGTTTGATTATCTTAATCCTATTTATGCACACGGCCTTGATGGTGTTATTGTGCAGGATTTGGGTGTTATAAAGTTCATACGTGATATTTTTCCCGATTTACCCGTTCATGCCAGCACGCAAATGACCATAACATCCTACCATCAGGCTAAGATGCTTAAAAGCTTGGGTGTGGAGCGAGTGGTGCCTGCCAGAGAAATATCATTTGAAGAAACAAAGAAAATATACGAAGAAACAGGGCTTGAAATTGAAAGCTTTGTTCATGGTGCCCTTTGTTACTGCTATTCCGGACAGTGCTTACTTAGCAGCATTATAGGCGGAAGAAGCGGCAATCGCGGCAGATGCGCGGGGCCATGCAGGCTTCCTTATGATGTTTTTCTTGGAGAAAAAAGGATTTTGAAGGAAAAATATCCTTTAAGTCCAAAGGATATTTGTGTTCTTGAACTTATTCCGGAGCTTGTAAACAGCGGTGTCTGTTCATTTAAAATCGAAGGCCGCATGAAAAGGCCGGAATATACGGCGGGTGTTACCGCTATTTACAGAAAATATATCGATCTCTATTTGAGCGGCAATGAATATTCGGTTGAAAAAAGGGATTTGGAGACTTTAAACACTCTATACAGTCGCAATGATTTTTCGCGCTCTTACTACGAAAACGAGGCGAAGAACAAGAAAATATTAAAAGATATGATTTCTTTGGATGCGCCGAATTACATTAGCGCGGACGACGATTTCATGAATGAAATTGCAAAAAAATATGTTGATACGCGTCTTAAGAAAAAAATAAAAGCAAAGATCAGTATTTCAAAAACAAGCAAATGCAGCGCCATTATTTATGATGACATTCATTTTGCAAGCTTTGAAACGTTACCGGCAAAAGAGGCCGAAAAACGCCCTTTGGATGCAGAGACCGTAAGAAAACAATTCAATAAAACAGGCAGTACAAACTTTGATTTTACAGATATTGAAACAGAAGTCGAAGACAATGCTTTTCTTACAATGGGTGAGATTAATGACTTTAGAAGAGGGGCGCTTAAAAGCTTTGAAGATGAAATATTAAAAGATAATACAAGAGATTATGTTAACCGGGATTTATTAACTGATTATTTAACTGCAATCAATGAATCAATTGAAAAAATAAATACAGAATTTGCTGATGAAATAAATGATTCGGATTTTGCAAACAATGGTGACATAAAGGTTGACTGCAAAACGGGCAACAAAGATACAATCAGCATATCCCTTGGGGTATCCAATGAAGCTCAATTAAAACAAAGCCTTAACAGCCCTGCTGTCAGTCGAATTTATCTTAGCTTAAGCGGATACAAAGGCGATTTGAAATCGGCCGTAATTCTTGCAAAAAAGGATAAGGACAAGGAAGTTTTCATTTCGCTTCCTCGTATTTATCGTGCTCGTTTTGATAGCTTTATAAAAGAATTTTTGGATGGCGACATAGTTCAATATATTGACGGCATTATGCTTGGCAGTCTCGAATACTACAATATCGTAAATGAGTATATTGAAAAGTCGGGCAAAAATGCTACAATTTTAGAAAGATTAAACTATATCTTCGATAATAATGTTTATGCTTTCAATGACCTTGCAGCAGAGGCTTTGAGAAGTTTTGACGGACGAATAAAAAGGCCGGATCTTTCGGCAGCCGCAGAACTTAACAAAAAAGAACTTATCCATATGGCTTGCAAGGCTGATATGGAAGTACAGGTTTACGGGCTTTTGCCCTTAATGATAAGCGAAGGCTGCATACTTAATACGGCCGTAGGCTGTAAAGGCGAAAACTTTAAGGAGGTTTTGCGATTAAAGGACAGAAAAAACAACATGTTCCCGGTGGAAAGAGACTGTAAACTCTGTCTTAATACGATTTACAATTGCAAAACCCTTAACCTTATTTCGGAAATAATGCCCCTTAGGGCAAATGGCTTTAATAGCTTTAGAATAGACCTTTTAAATGAATCCGCCGAAGATACAAAATCTCTTTTGGCGGCTCTTGAAAGAGTAAATGTCGGTGAAGAGGCAGACTTTGACATTCCCGATTTTACAAGAGGCCATTTCAAGCGTGGAGTAGATTAAATGTATGATATTATAATTGCCGGTTCACGGTATGTTTTAATGATTGTCTTTGCTCTGTACGTATACCAATCCTTTAAGATGGATCTGGTAAACGGAGCGGACAAAAAGAAAAAAATGCACGCATCGCAAAACGCAATGATGCTTATTATTCTTTGTGTTGCCTTTTTGGTTATAGGAATGAGCGTTTATACAAACGGCGAAGAAGAAGGCGTCGGTGGAGTGCTGATCTTTTTTGCGTGCGTATTCGCATATCTTTTGATTTTCAATGTTATAGCTCCTATTATTTACGAAAATATCAACAGGGGCCTTGTGTCTATGATAAGCATGTTTTTATGCATCGGTTTTATCGAACTTACAAGGCTTTCCTTTGACAGAGCCACAAAACAGTTTACCATTCTTTTGATATCCACCGTGGTATTTTTCCTGATTCCGGTTGTCTTAAGAATGCTTGGGGATTTATCCAGATTTAAGTGGATTTACTGCGGAGTGGGTTTGGCATTGCTTCTTATAATGCTTTTGTTTTCAAGATTTTCAAACGGCGCCAAAATCTCCATAGACATAGGCTCTTTTTCTTTCCAACCATTGGAATTTATAAAAATACTTTTTGTATTCTTTATAGCGGCGCTTTTCCATGAAGGTGTAAACAGGCGAAGCGTGCTTATCGGCACGATTCTGACCTTTACTTTCATTCTTATTCTTGTGCTTTCAAAGGATTTGGGTACGGCGCTTATATTGTTCCTTGCCTATCTTTTCATGCTTTATGCCGCAACCAAAAAAATCGCATTTTTGGGAGCGGGGGTAATTCTGCTTTCCGGGGCGGCGTTGATTGCCTACAAACTATTTAATCACGTAAGAGTGCGTGTTATGGCTTGGCTTGATCCTTGGACGGATATTGATTCCGGGGGATATCAGATAACCCAGTCCTTATTTGCCATCGGTACCGGCGGCTGGATTGGCATGGGTATTTATCAGGGAATGCCGGGAAAAGTTCCGGAGGTTGCAAAAGACTTTATTTTCTCTGCCATTGCCGAGGAACTTGGCGGATTTTTCGCCATTTGCTTGATACTTCTTTGCGCATGCTGTTTCATAAGTATTATGAGAATTGCAATGATGCAGGAAAATATGTTTTGCAAATTAAGCGTTTTGGGACTTGGTTGTGTTTACGGTGTCCAGCTTTTCTTAACAGTGGGAGGCGCACTAAAGATGATTCCGTCAACCGGTGTACCTTTCCCGTTTGTAAGTTACGGCGGCAGCTCCATGCTTTCGAGTATGATTACATTCGGTATAATCGAAGCCTTTTACATGAAAGCCTTGAGAGATGCCAAACGCAGAAAAATAGAAGAATTAAACAGAAAACTTGACGAAGCGGAACTTGATTATGCTTTGGAAAAAGAATTGGACGAGGAAGACAAAAGACGCAGATGAAGAAAGATAAAATGATAGAAGGTCGTATTGTAAAAGACCGTGAAGCTATCAAAAATGCAAAAAAACAAAAGAAGAAAAAACGCGGCTTTAATGCGGAGATTATGAGAATTACCATAATCTTTTTTGCCATGTTTTTATCCTTGGGCGTTTTTCTTACGGTTTTCAACGTATTTAGGGCAGAAGACGTAATAAACAACCCTTACAACAAGCGTCAGGAAACTTTCAGCGAAAAGGTTATTCGCGGAAACATCTATGCTTCGGATGATTCCGTGCTTGCTTATACTCAACTGGGGGAAGACGGAAGCGAAACGAGAGTCTATCCTTACGGCTCTTTATTTGCCCATGTTGTGGGCTATGACACAAACGGCAAACTGGGTCTTGAACTAAATTACAACTTCAACTTGCTTACTAGCCATGATAATCTTTTTACCCGTATTTTAAATGATTTTACGGGTGAAAAGGATCTGGGTGATAATATATACACAACCCTTGATGTGGGATTGCAGGAAACGGCATATGATGCCTTCGGAAACCGAGAGGGTGGCGTTGTGGCCATAGACCCTACAACGGGAAGGGTTCTTGCCATGGTTTCCAAGCCTGATTTTGACCCAAATACCGTGGCCTACGACTGGGCGGATTTGATTTTGGAAGATGAAGAAACCGGCAAGGAAAGCGGCGTTTTGGTTAACCGTGTAACCCAAGGCCTTTATACACCGGGCTCTACATTTAAGTTCTTTACTTTATTTGAATTTATCAGAGAAAATCCGGATTATGCCAACTATTACTATGAATGTATAGGGCATATAGGCGAAGGAGAAGAGGCGCTTTCTTGCTTTGACGGTACTGTTCACGGCGGCCAGGATTTGATGGACAGCTTTGCAAATTCGTGTAACTCATCTTTTGCAAATATTGGTCTTAGCCTAAATCTTAAAAATTATAACGACTTATTAAACAAGCTTTATTTTAACAAACAATATCCGGGCAATTTTGCTCACAATGACAGCGCTTTCAGCCTGGCTGAAGATGCATCGAACTTTGAAATAATGCAAACATCCATAGGACAAGGAAAGACTCTGGTAAGCCCTATGCATATGGCTCTTATAATGAGCGCCTTTTCAAACGGCGGCGACCTTATGACACCTTATCTTGTGGATTATACGACTAATGTGTCGGGAGATGTGGTAAAAGAATACAAGCCGACCAAATATGCAACATTGTTCTCCGAAAGTGAAATAGCAATATTGAAAGATTACTTGAGAGCAGTAGTTGAGTATGGCACCGCAACAAAACTTCAAAGCGATATTTACACGGCTTACGGCAAAACGGGAACCGCCGAAACCACAACGGATAAAGGCGACAACCTTTGGTTTACCGGATATGCCACAAACGGAGAAAAAACTCTTGTGGTATGTGCGGTTACGGAAGATGTTACCGACAGTTACAATTATTCTTTGGATGTTACAAAAGCGCTTTTCGATTATTACTTTCAGTAGATTTTTAATGAAAAATAGTGTATACTTGATACAATTATAAACTACACCGGGTTAAAAGCCCATATGCAGGAGGTGCAGCATGTTAGAAGCAACAAGCTGTGGCGGTGTCGTTATATTTCGTGGCAAGATATTGCTATTATACAAGAACTTCAAGAACAAATACGAAGGCTGGGTTTTGCCTAAGGGGACAGTTGAAGAAGGGGAAGAATATAAAGAAACCGCATTAAGAGAGGTTCGCGAAGAATCCGGTGCAAAAGCCACTATTATTAAATATGTCGGTAAAAGCACATACACTTTTTCCATCCCGGGAGATACGGTGGATAAAAGCGTACATTGGTATTTGATGAAAGGAGAGAGCTATTACAGTAAACCTCAAAAAGAAGAATTTTTTGAAGACTCCGGCTTCTATAAATATCACGAAGCAATACATCTTCTTAAGTTTGAAAACGAGCGTCAAATACTGGAAAAAGCCTATGCAGACTATCTTGATATGAAAAAGAAAAATCTGTGGGGCTGTAAAAAATATTATAATTGACAAGAAAAATCCGCAAATTATGCGGATTTTTTGTTGCTTTGAATTAACAATGTGGTAGAATAAAAATGTAGCGAAAATCCAAATAAGCTGCAAATATTATAGATGTTTAGGGTTTAGTTAAATGACATCTGAAAAAAAGAACTATCAACTTGAAATGGAAAAAACAATCAAAAGCCTTGCGGGAAAGAAAAAACTGCTCCTGCATAGTTGTTGTGCGCCTTGTTCAAGTGCGACCTTAGAACGTCTTTACCCTTATTTTGATATAACGGTATTTTATTATAATCCCAATATTTACCCTCCCGAAGAATTTAATCACAGAAAAGAAGAGCAATCCCGCCTTTTGCAAGAAATGAAAGAATTGGAACAAAAGGTTGGCATTGTTGCCCCCGAATTTAACGATAAAGAGTTTTACGATGCAGTAAAAGGACTGGAACATGAGCCCGAAGGGGGCAAAAGATGCGTGGAATGTTTTAAACTGAGACTTGAAAAAAGCGCAAAATATGCCAAGGAAAAGGGATTTGATTTTTTTACCACGACCCTTAGTATCAGCCCTCATAAAAATGCCCAGACGCTAAACAAAATAGGCGAAGAAATGGCACGAAAATATGATATTTCCTATCTTTTTAGCGATTTTAAAAAGAAAAACGGTTACAAACGCTCCATAGAATTGTCGGAAGAATATGGTCTTTATCGTCAGAACTATTGCGGTTGCGTGTATTCATTAAATACAATTTTTTAGAAAATTGTGCTTAAATAAAAACACATTCTGTGATATAATGTATGTTAGAGTTCGTTAAAAAAATAACGATAAATTTTTAACAATCTAATCGAGCCTTGTAAATACGCCGATTAGACTGAATTTGCAAATTTAATAAGTAGGAGGTCACTAATTATGGAAATGATTAAATTTGAACAACGTGATCATGTCGGAATCGTTACAATCGATCGTCCGAAGGCTTTAAACGCACTTAACTCACAGGTTCTTGATGAACTTAATGAAGTCTTTGATTCAATCGATTTGAACACGGTAAGAGCGGTGGTTCTTACGGGATCCGGCGAAAAATCATTTGTTGCCGGTGCGGATATCGGCGAAATGTCAAATCTTTCCGTAGAAGAAGGAGAAGCTTTCGGTAAAAAAGGAAATGATGTATTCAGAAAAATCGAACTTTTCCCAATACCTGTCATTGCAGCTGTTAACGGCTTTGCCCTCGGCGGAGGTTGCGAACTATCAATGAGCTGCGATATCAGAATTTGTTCGGATAATGCTGTTTTCGGACAACCTGAAGTGGGCTTGGGCATCACACCGGGATTTGGCGGAACGCAGCGTCTTGCAAGACTTATCGGTCCGGGCAAAGCAAAAGAAATGATTTATTCGGCTAAAAACATCAAAGCCGACGAAGCTTACAGAGTAGGCCTTGTAAATAATGTATATCCACAGGCAGAACTTATGGATGAAGCTTTAAAACTTGCGGGCAAAATTGCATCAAACGCTCCGATTGCGGTAAGAGCTTGTAAAGAAGCTATCAACGAAGGTTTGCAGGTTGATATGGATAAAGCAATCGTAGTTGAAGAAAAGCTTTTCGGAAAATGCTTCAAAACAGAAGACCAGATTGAAGGAATGAAAGCTTTCCTTGAAAAACGCAAAGTTGAAGGATTTAAAAACAAATAGTTTTTTTATTTAAAAATATCATTTTTTATATATCTAGGAGGAATATACTATGGTTAAAACAGTTGGCGTTATCGGCGCAGGTACAATGGGTTCGGGTATTGCTCAGGTTTTCGCACAGGCAGGTTGCAAAGTTATGCTTTGCGATATTAAAGAAGAATTTGCGGCAAACGGAAAAGCCAAAATCGCTAAAGGCTTTGAAAAAAGAATTGCAAAAGGCAAAATGGAGCAGGCTGATGCAGATAAGATTCTTGCAAACATCGAAACAGGTTTGAAAGATATCTGTACAGATTGCGACTTAATCGTTGAAGCAGCCATCGAAAAGATGGATCTTAAAAAAGAATGCTTCAAAGAACTTCAGGCAATTGTTAAAAAAGATTGTGTATTCGCTACAAACACATCTTCACTTTCAATTACCGAAATCGGAAACGGACTTGACAGACCGGTTATCGGTATGCACTTCTTCAATCCGGCTCCTGCCATGAAACTCGTTGAAGTTATCGCAGGCCTTAACACACCTGATTCATTGGTTGAAGATATTAAGAAAATTTCGGAAGAAATCGGAAAAACACCTGTACAGGTTAACGAAGGTCCGGGATTTGTTGTTAACAGAATCTTGGTTCCTATGATTAACGAAGGTATCGTAATTTTGGAAAACGGTATTTCAACTGTTGAAGGAATCGATACAGCTATGAAACTCGGTGCCAACCACCCAATGGGACCTTTGGAACTCGGCGATCTTATCGGACTTGATGTTGTTCTTGCAATTATGGAAGTTCTTTACGCTGAAACAGGCGATTCAAAATATCGTCCTGCAACATTACTCAGAAAAATGGTTCGCGGCGGTAAGCTTGGCAGAAAAACAGGTATCGGTTTCTACGATTATTCAAAATAATAGCTTGCAACCGACTTTATGTCGGATTAAGACGGCACAGCCTTAAATTACGTGTTGTCGATAAAGGAGGAAAAAAACACTATGGATTTTACATTAAGTAAGCAGCATGAAATGGCAAGAAACCTCTTCAAAAACTTTGCTGAAAACGAAGTTAAACCTTTGGCACAAGAGGTTGATGAAACAGAACATTTCCCTGCAGACACGGTAGCTAAAATGGCAGAGCTCGGTTTCTTGGGTATCCCAATCCCTAAGGAATACGGCGGACAGGGTTGCGATATTCTTACATACGCTATGTGCGTTGAAGAATTGTCAAAAGTTTGCGGTACAACAGGTGTTATTGTTTCGGCACATACATCTCTTTGCTGCGATCCTATTCTTACATATGGTACAGAAGATCAGAAGCAAAAATACCTGGTTCCACTTGCAAAAGGTGAGAAACTCGGTGCTTTCGGTCTTACTGAGCCGGGCGCAGGTACAGATGCTCAGGGACAGCAGACAAAAGCCGTTCTTGACGGAGACGAATGGGTATTAAACGGCTCAAAATGCTTCATCACAAACGGTGAAAAAGCTGATGTTTACATCATCATCGCTGTTACGGGTAAAGTTGAAAAACGCGGTCGTGTTCAGAAAGAGATTTCTGCATTTATCGTAGAAAAAGGCACACCGGGCTTTACATTCGGTACAAAAGAAAAGAAGATGGGTATCAGAGGTTCGTCTACATATGAACTTATTTTCACAGATTGCCGTATTCCAAAAGAAAACCTTCTCGGTAAAAAAGGCGAAGGCTTCAAGATTGCTATGCATACTCTTGACGGTGGTCGTATCGGTATCGCTGCTCAGGCACTCGGTCTTGCACAGGGCGCTTTGGATGCAACAATCGCTTATACACAGGAAAGAAAACAGTTTGGTAAATCAATTGCCAAATTCCAGAATACACAGTTCCAGTTGGCAGACCTTCATACAAAAACAGAAGCTGCAAGACTTATGGTTTACAGAGCTGCAATGGCTAAAGCTACACAGAAAGTTTATTCTTTGGAAGCAGCTATGGCTAAACTTTGCGCAGCTGAAGTTGCTATGGAAGTTACAACAAAATGTGTACAGTTACATGGTGGTTACGGTTATATCAGAGAATACGATGTTGAACGTATGATGAGAGATGCCAAGATTACAGAAATCTACGAAGGTACTTCAGAAGTTCAGCGTATGGTTATTTCTGCAAACATCATTAAATAAGGAGGTCTCACCGTGAAAGTAGTAGTATGTGTAAAACAGGTACCGGATACAAAGGGTGGCGTTAAGTTCAATCCGGACGGTACATTAGATAGAGGCGCAATGCTTACAATTATGAACCCTGATGATAAAGCAGGTTTGGAAGCAGCCTTAAGACTTAAAGACCAGTATGGCGCTGAGGTTACAGTAGTAACAATGGGTCTTCCAAAAGCCGAAGAAGTTCTTCGTGAGGCTATGGCAATGGGCGCAGACAAAGGAATCTTGGTAACTGACAGAGTATTGGGTGGTGCCGACACATGGGCAACATCAACAACTATTTCGGGTGCTTTAAGAAACCTTGATTACGATCTTATTATTACAGGTCGTCAAGCTATCGACGGTGATACGGCTCAGGTTGGACCGCAAATTGCCGAACATCTTGGAATTCCTGTAATTTCATATGCTGAAGACCTTAAAGTTGAAGGCGATAAGATTATTGTAAAACGTCAGTATGAAGACAGACATCACATTATCGAAGCAAAGATGCCTTGCCTTATTACTGCACTTGCAGAATTAAACGAACCACGTTACATGACTCCGGGTGGAATCTTTGATGCTTACAATGCTGAAATTACAACTTGGGGCAGAGCAGACCTTAAAGATATCGATGACTCCGATTTGGGTCTTAGCGGCTCTCCTACAAAGATTGCAAAAGCATCTGACAAAGTTCGTAAAGGTGCGGGCGAAAAAATCGTTCCGGATTCACCTGACGAAGGTGTAGATTACATCATGGACAAATTATTAACTAAACATATCATATAATTGGGAAAGAGTGGTGAATTTAAGATGGCAGAAATGGATAAAGCATTAAGAGATCAGTACAAAGGAGTCTTTGTATTTGCTCAGCAGGTAGATAATAAACTTGGCAGCATTGCCTTTGAATTAGTCGGAAAAGCTAAAGATTTAGCAAAAGATTTGGATACGGAAGTAACAGCGGTACTTCTCGGACACAATGTTAAAGACCTTGCCAAACCTTTGGCAGAATATGGTGCAGACAGAATTATCGTTGTTGACGATCCTGCACTTGAAACATATATGACCGAACCATATACACATGCACTTGCTTCGGTTATTAACGAGTTCAAACCGGAAATCATGTTGGTTGGTGCTACAGCAATCGGACGTGACCTTGGTCCTTGCGTATCTGCAAGAGTTAAGACAGGTCTTACAGCTGACTGTACATCACTTGATATCGGTGATTTCCCACTTGTAGCAGCTCCGGGTAAAGAGCAGCTCCATAAACAGTTACTCATGACACGTCCTGCATTCGGTGGTAACACAATCGCTACTATCGCATGCCCTTACAACCGTCCTCAGATGGCTACCGTAAGACCGGGTGTTATGCAGAAACTCGAGCCTAACAAAGGCGCAGAAGCTAATATTGTTGAATTCAATCCGGGCTTTGAAAGAAACTGCAAATATGTTGATATCAAAGAAGTTGTTAAGGCTGTCAGCCAGACAGTTGATATTATGGATGCAAAAATCCTTGTATCGGGCGGTCGTGGTGTTGGCTCACCTGAAAACTTCAAAATCTTGGAAGATCTTGCGGATGCAATCGGCGGTACAGTATCTTGCTCACGTGCCGTTGTAGATTCAGGCTGGAAACCAAAAGACCTTCAGGTTGGTCAGACAGGTAAAACAGTTCGTCCTCAGGTTTACTTTGCAATCGGTATCTCAGGTGCTATTCAGCACGTTGCGGGTATGGAAGAATCAGACCTTATTATCGCAATCAACAAAGATGAAGACGCTCCAATCTTTGACGTAGCTGATTACGGTATTGTAGGTGATTTGAACAAGATTGTTCCGGGACTTACAGCAAAAATCAAAGAAGCAGTTGCAAACAAATAAGAATAGTTGCAAGTTACTTTGGCAAAAACGCTCCAATTAAGCCAAAGTTCGAATAAGAGTAATATTAGTAAGAAAAATGCTATAATGAGTCAGGCGGCACTTCTCGATGAAGTGTCGCCTTTTTTATGTTGTAAAAAAATTTGTTTACATGTTATTAATGTGTTAAAATTAAAATACATTTAATGTAAAAGGGGTAGATAACGATAAACAGTAACTTTAATGGTTATAATGTTGCATTTGCACGAATATTCTGAATATGATATAATAATTAAGATAAATGTTGGAAATTTGGGGGTTTAATTTCAGGGGTTAACATTTATGGAGAGAGGAAGTATTTTTTCGTATTCAGAGAATTGTATCAATAAGTTTTCGGCTACACTGCTTAATAAGCCGGTTAGTTTTGAATGTAACGATAATTATGGCATGAATTTGTTTGTATAACGAATTCATGCCATATTTTTATAAAGGGGAAGGAGGGCTGTTTGCCTAATCTATAGAGCGACAGCATTTAGTTAAGACATGTATTACAAATTAAAAAAACCATATGCTTTCAGGGGATGGAAAAAGCGCCCTTTTGCGCTTCGTGCCGAATACGGTCCGCATAGTTATGACAAACCGTTTTTCTTTAGGAAGAAAGACTTTTTAGACTTTTTATATTGCAATGGAGTTGAAGAAGTGGACGAAAACGAGTTATCCGAGACTTCAAAGCAGATGTTTAAGGAGATGGAAGAACACAACATTATAGAAAAATCTGATAAGCCGTTTGAGCCATTGGAATCTTGGCAAAGATATCATATTTTTCCTACAAGATTTGTTGAAGGGGTACATTGGTCCATCACGGGAAAGTGTAATTTTAAATGCAGACACTGTATTGTATCTGCACCGGATTCTCATCATCCGCAGCTTCCTTTGTCGGATTGTATGCATATTATCGATGAAATTGCCGAGTGCGGAATAAAATGGGTTGACGTTACAGGTGGAGAACCGCTTTTAAGAGCCGATTACGAAGAAATATTTAAGGCATTGGCCGAACGCGGTATTTTCATTCGTATGTTTTTTACAAATGCAAGCCTTTTGGATGAAAAAGCTTTGGAAAATCTAAGAAAATACGGACATCGTCCAAACTTTCAGATTTCATTTGACGGCTTGGGTTATCATGATTGGTTAAGAGGGGTGGAAGGAGCGGAAAAACAGGCGGATGCAGCCTTCAGATTGCTCCAAAAACACAAGCTCCCTGTAGTTGCAGCCATGATGATCCACAGAAAAAACAAAGACTGTTTGATGGATACCGCCAAATATCTGGCTGATTTAGGTGTTATGTCTTTAAGAGTCAATGCACCTCAGGAATTGGGAGTTTGGAAAGAATACAGCAAGGAATACGCACTTTCGGAAGACGAAGTTTGGAAAGTGTATAAAAGCTTTATCGAAGAATATTTTAAAGAAAGACCGGATATCGGAACTGATTTGGATGGATATATTTCGGTAAAGAAAGGTGAAACAAAGTATAAAATACCTTGTGAAAGTCGCCTTTCCAAAGATGATGATATGACAAAAGTGCCTTATTGTGAATCTTTAAGCCATCATGTTCATATAAGACCGGACGGAAGAGTGGCACCTTGTATGGGATTTTCCGATACGGCATTGGGAGACAAATTTCCAAACGTTTTGGAAGAAAAACTCAGCGATATATTGCTGGAATCATATTACCAAGATGTAGTGGATACAAAGCTTTCGCAACTTTGGGATGCCAACCCCGAATGTAAAGAATGCGAACATTTGGGAAAATGCTCCGGCGGTTGCATGGTAAGTGATATTTCAGATGACGGAAACTTTCTTATTCCTGATCAAAGAAATTGTTATATTCACAAACATATAGGTATTGAAAACATCAGAAAAGCAATAGATGAAGCAATTGAAAAGGCCGGCCTTGAACCGGGAATAGAAAAAGAAGAGGAAGTGCCAAACTTTTCAGAAAAAGAATAGGAGTAGATATATGGGGAAAAGTGACAACATTATTAATTTCGAAGAAGCTTTAAAAAAGAAGGAAAATAAGGATAAATTTGAGGCTGCATTAAAGAAGATTGCGGAAGAAAAGAGCGCAAAAAGCGATGGAGAGGCAATCCAAAAAGCAGCAAAAGAACTTGGCTTCGATATAAGTATGGAAGACCTTGAAAGAAACTATGCATCCAAGCAGGAAGTGGAGGACGAAGAGTTGGACGCAGTTGCGGGCGGATGGTGTGCATATGACCATTCCTGTTTTACTGCATGGAAGCATGATAAGGAGGTAAGCAAAGAGGATTCGTGTTGGAAAGAATATAGATGTAATACTGCATATGAAAGAGACTTTACTTGCACAAATATGACGGTAGGTCCGTTCTAGGGGGGCAAAAAAGGACAAATTATCGGAAAACAATAGAATTTTAAGCAAAAAGGGGTTTTACCATGAAAAAGAGCGAAAATATCATCAAATTTGAAGAAGCTATGAAAAATAATGAAGAAAAGCAGAAGGACTATGAGTCGGCATTGAAGAAGATTGCAGCTGCCAAAGATGCAAAATCTAATGGTGAACTGGTTTCAAGGGCTGCTAAAGAAGTGGGATTTGATCTTACAGCGGAAGAATGCGATCTTGTTTTTGCGGAAAAACAAGAAATGGCAGATGATGAGCTTGATAAGGTTGCAGGCGGCTGGTGTTGGAAAAGCCATGGCTGTCATTATGTTATTAGTCATTCTAAAGAGATTGATGAAACAGAAGATTGCTTTAGTGAGTATATTTGTCTTAATAGTTATTATATGAAAACGAAGAATTGACTTTGGCCGGAGTGTGGAATTACTGAAAAAATACAAATGTTTTTTGGGGGAATTGCAATGGCTAAACAGATTTTCAGAGAAAAAAGTATTGAGCGAATATCATCGCCGGAACAGTTAAATGACTACTTGAAAGTAACCAAACCCGCGGTTTGGGTGGTTCTCGTTGCGGTTATTTTACTGCTTGTGGGAATGGTCATTTGGAGTGCACTTACCTATATCGGCAGTCGTGTAAACGGCAGTGCAAAGGTAAATAACGGCTTGATGACTGTGAATTTTGCAGATAATGAATTGGCCGAAAATGTAGAAGAAGGTATGACCGTAAATGTTGACGGCGAAGAATTTATCATTACTGCAGTTGATTACGAAAAAGACGGTAGCATTGTGGCTCAGGCCGAGACGGATTTGAAAGACGGCAACTATGATGTAACCATGGAATACAAACAGACGCAGATTTTGGGATTTTTATTCGGTAATTAATAACAGACTATACTAAGATTTGACAGAGGTTGGCAACTATGGGGAAAGTTAAAAAGCCAATAACAAAAGGAAAAGCTAAAGTGCCTGTGGTAATGCAGCTTGAAGCCTTGGAATGCGGGGCTGCGAGCCTTACCATGATAATGGCTTATTACGGAAAATGGATTCCTTTGGAGCAGGTTCGTGCGGATTGTGGCGTCAGCAGAGACGGCTCAAAAGCAAAAAATGTATTGGTAGCGGCCAGAAGCTACGGCTTTAAGGCGCAAGGCTATCGTTGCGAGTTAAATGCCATTAAAACACAGATGGAATATCCTTGCATCATCCACTGGAACTTTAACCACTTTGTTGTATTGGATGGTTTTAAGGGAAATTATGCTTATTTAAACGATCCGGCAAGAGGCGAAGTAAAAGTTTCAATGGAAGAATTCGACAAGGCATTTACGGGCATTTGTCTTTCGATTACACCTGATGAAGGCTTTAAACCTTCGGGTAAAAGGAAAAGTACTCTTGAATTTGCCAGAAAGAGGTTGTCCGGAGCCGGAGAAGCCATAATATTCTTGATGATTTCAAGTTTTATAGGCTACATGTTCGGCGTTATCAATCCAATCTTCTCAAAGTTTTTTATGGATAGGCTTTTATCCGGCGAAAACAGAGATTTGCTTATGCCTTTTATTGCAATTATGCTGATTTTCGCCTTTGCGCAGATTGCGGTTGCCTGGATTGAATCCATATATCAGCTGAAAATAAACGGCAAAATGGACATGGTGGGAAGCAGTACCTTTATGTGGAAGCTTTTCCGCCTTCCTATGAACTTTTTCTCGCAGCGTTTCGGCGGAGATCTTTTGCAAAGACAGCAGTCAAATTCAACAATAGCGGGAACCTTGGTTAAAACCTTTACACCTCTTTTGTTAAATACCATAATGATGTTCTTCTATCTCTTTGTAATGCTTAGATACAGCATTATTCTTACGATAGTTGGTGTGGTTGCCATTATGGTTAATTTGTTCCTGTCTAAAGTTATTTCCGAAAAGCGCGTAAATATCACCAGAGTTCAGATGCGTGATATGGGTAAATTAAAGGCAACGGAAGTTTCCGGCATACAAATGGTTGAAACCATTAAAGCAAGCGGAGCGGAAAACGGCTTCTTCGAAAAATGGGCAGGTTACCAGGCTTCGGTTAATAACCAAACAGTTAAATATACGGCTCTTAACCAGTTCCTCGGAATGCTGCCGTCACTGTTCTTAACGTTGGCAAATTCCGCAGTAATGATTTTAGGTGTATATCTTGCTATGCAGGGCGAGTTCACACTGGGTGCAATTATGACTTTCCAAGGCTTTTTGGCATCTTTTATGTCTCCTGCAATGACCCTTATTAACGCAGGCCAGACCATTCAGGAAATGCGTACGGAAATGGAACGTGTGGACGATGTTATGCAGTATCCGGACGATGTTACCTTTTCTGATGAACCTGTCAGTGAAGACAAGGATTATTCGAAGCTCGGAGGAAGTGTTGAAATACACAATCTTTCCTTTGGTTATTCAAAACTGGAAAAGCCATTGATTGAAGACTTTTCCATGAGCTTAAAACCGGGAAGCCGTGTAGCCTTTGTAGGTTACTCGGGATGCGGTAAATCTACCCTTTCAAAGCTTATTTCGGGCATGTATCAGCCTTGGAGCGGAGAAATTCTTTTTGACGGTAAAAAGATATCCGAAATCGATAGAACCGTATTTACCAGTTCCGTTGCGGTTGTGGATCAGGATATTATGCTTTTTGAAGATACAATAGATAACAATATCAGAATGTGGAACGATTCCATGAAAGAATTCGAGATAATGTTGGCGGCAAAAGATGCCGGTATTTATGATGATATTATGGCAAGAGACGGCGGGTTTTACGGTCAGTTGCGTGAAGGCGGCAAAGACCTTTCCGGCGGTCAAAGGCAGCGTATAGAAATAGCCCGAGTTTTGGCCCAAGACCCATCCATCATAATTATGGATGAGGCAACCAGCGCTTTGGATGCAAAGACCGAATTTGAAGTGGTTAAGGCTATTAAAAACCGCGGTATTACTTGTATTGTAATAGCACACAGGCTTTCAACCATAAGAGACTGTGATGAAATAATAGTTTTGGACAAAGGTAAAGTCGTGGAGCGAGGAACTCACGAGGAACTTTATGCAAAAGGCGGCGCTTATGCCGAACTTGTGGCAAATGATTAAAGGGGGTGGATTTCTTTGGGATGGTTTGACAAACAGGTAAGAACAATTAAACAAAAAGACCAGGAAGCCTTTGAAGAATCCATCTTCCAGTTGGCATCGGTAGTGCTGGGAAGACACGACAGGGGTGAAGCTGCGGATGAAAGAATCCTTACTAAAGCAGCTTTGGATGAGATCTTAAAATACTATCATTTTAAGCCGACGGAAGTCCCTTCAAATGTAAAGGATGCGGAAGAACAGCTTGATTACGTGCTGCGTCCTAAGGGCATTATGCGCAGAAATGTAGTGCTTAAAGAGAATTGGTATAAAGATTCTTATGCACCGCTTTTGGTTTACACGAAAGAGGATAATCGCCCGATAGCCCTTATTCCTCACAAATTTATGGGCTATGATGCGGTGGATACGGCTTCGGGCAGAAAAATTAAGGTTAATAAAAAAATAACCGAACAGTTCAAAGATGAGGCAATTTGCTTTTATAAACCAATGCCGATGAAGGAACTTGGCATTAAAGATTTTCTCATATACATGAAGGAATGCATATCCATGGGAGACGTAACCGTATTCCTTGTGATGACATTAATCGTAACCCTGGTGGGTATGATTTCTCCTTTGCTTACAAAAATATTGACCGGCAATGTCCTTGAAAGCAAAAATTTGTATTTTTTGCTGGGTATAGCTGTATTTATGATAGCCACAGCCATATCTTCAACCTTGTTTGAGTCCGTTAAAAACTTGGGAACCAACCGTTTCCAAACCAAGACATCTCAAGCGGTGGAAGCGGCACTTATGGCCAGAGTAATGAACTTACCGGCGGATTTCTTCAGGACTTATTCCTCCGGTGAACTTTCAAGCCGTTTAACCCAGGCACAACAGCTTTGTAACCTGATTTTAAACAGCGTGTTTTCCACGGGTATAACATCCATAGCTTCCTTGCTTTATATATCACAGATAGCTATATATGCCCCGGCACTTGCTTTACCGGCAATCGTTATCATATTGCTTACGATAGCCATAAACATTGTAACGGTTCTTATGGAAATGAGAATACGTAAGGCTATAATGCTAACCGGTGCAAAAAACTCCGGTCTTAGTTTTGCACTTATTAACGGCATTCAAAAGATTAAGCTTGCAGGTGCGGAAAAACGTGCCTTTGCAAAATGGGCCGGTGCATACGCCAAAGAAGCAAGATATACATACGATTTACCGTTGTTCTTGAAAGTAAACGGAGCTATAACAAAGGCAGTAAGTTTGCTTGGAACGATTGTAATTTACTATATTGCGGTATCAACAAATGTTAACGCATCGGAGTATTTGGCATTTAACGTAGCTTACGGTTCTGTAATGGGTGGATTTATGGCCCTTACGGGAGTGGCTATGTCCATTGCAAGAATTAAACCTACTTTGGAAATGGTTGAACCTATACTTAAGGCCGTTCCGGAATCATCGGAAAACAAGGCAATGGTAACAAGCTTATCGGGAAATATCGAATTAAACAATGTATATTTCAGATACAAAGAAAATATGCCTTATGTTATTAACGGCATGTCTTTGAAAATCAAATCCGGCGAGTATATTGCGATTGTAGGAACCACGGGTTGCGGAAAATCAACCCTTATGCGACTCCTGTTGGGCTTTGAGACACCGGAAAAGGGCGCGATTTATTATGACGGTAGCGACATGTCCAAGTTGGATTTGAAGTCCTTAAGACAAAAGATAGGCGCGGTAACCCAGGACGGCGGACTGTTCCAGGGAGATATTTTCTCCAATATCGTTATATCCGCTCCTAAGCTGACACTTGATGAAGCTTGGGAAGCAGCGGAACTTGCGGGAATAGCCGACGACATAAGGGATATGCCGATGGGCATGAGCACCTGTATTTCCGAAGGACAAGGCGGTATATCCGGCGGTCAGAAACAAAGACTTATGATTGCCAGAGCTATAGCGCCGAAGCCAAAAATTCTCATGTTTGATGAGGCCACATCGGCTCTTGATAACAAGACGCAAAAACAGGTTTCGGAAAGCCTTGATAAACTTAAATGCACCAGAATAGTAATAGCTCACAGATTATCAACAATAAAACATTGTGACAGAATTTTGGTGCTTGATGCCGGACAAATAAAAGAAGACGGTAACTATGAAGAATTAATCGCGAAAGGAGGGCTGTTCGCTGAACTTGTAGAGCGACAGCGCTTGGAGTAGCCATGAAAAAGCATTCCGTAAATTCAAAAGGAATAGCGGGAAAAATGATAAAGGTTTTTATCGTTTTTTCACTTGCCATGGGGTTAACTTACCTCATTGTTTTTGCTGTCCAACTTACAGGTTTACATAATTTGATTAAAACGGATGAGAAAGAACAACTTGAATTTGTGGCATCACAATCGGAAGAAACCATGATGTCAATTGCAGAAGAAAACTTGCGAGTGCGCATTAAATGGGCGACTGACCGAGTAGATGATGAGTTTTGGATAGCAGGGCATGAACTTAAGATGCTTCAAAACCAGGTAGAAGATATTTATAAGAATCCGGATAATTACGGAAGAAAAGCGGTATATCCTCCGAGTAAAGACAATGCCGGAGTGGCAACACTACAGCTCCTGTCTTCCATCGGCTATGATAATATCCCTACTGAAGCTATGGAAGAGATGGAACGTCTTGTAAATCTCGAACCAATGCTTAAAGAATTCGTTTCAAGAAGTGATTTTAACGTGGATATAGGTGTAGCCGGTTTGAAAGGTTTGGCCTTGGATATGGACAAACTGTCGGATAAGAAAGTACTTGATGACGGAAGCATTATACCGGTAGATGTAAGCGATCAGCCTTGGTACACGGGTGCCGTGGAACGTGGTGAATTATTCTTTTATCCGATACATAGCCTTTTGTATGATTTTGATGAAGTGGCTTTTGCGGTTCCGGTATATGTGGACGGTGAGTTGAAAGCGGTTATACAAGGATCGTTAAAAACCGACTATATTAGGGAAGAACTTGAAAACAGCAAGCTTGGAGAGACAGGATTTACAGTGCTTATAAGCGATCAAGGTCAGCTTGCTTGCTCTTCAAAAACTTCCGGAGAACTTATGTATTCGGAAGATTTGGAACGTGATATCAGAGAGTATGTTAATCCTCAGCTTAAAGAAGCAATAGATAAGGCATTGTCGGGTGAAACCGGTGTTACAAGGGTTTTGGTTGATGGTAAAGATTACTATGCCGCTTACGGCTATTCGCGTTCCTGTAAATGGGCACAAATCAGTTTTATATCCGTTGACGAAGTTAAGCATCCGACAAACGAATTGCTGGCTGATATGAACATCTTATCCGAAAAAAGCTTATCGGATCAGAATATAGCCTTTAAAAAAGCGGCCGTTATTGTCCTGGGGGCTTTTGTAATAATTGTTGTGATTGCGATTATTCTTGTCAGAAATGCGGCAAAGAAACGTGTCAGACCAATCAGCAAAATGGCCGAGCATGTATCCGATATTTCTCGTGAAAACATGTCATTTGAAATGGATGATTCATACAAAACCGGAGACGAAATACAGCTTCTTGCGGAAAGTTTCGGGGCCTTTTCGGAGAGTATACATAAGTATTTAAACGGAATCGTATCCATTATGTCCGAAAAGCAAAGGGTTACCACAGAGCTTGCTTTGGCAAATCGTATTCAGGCAGATATGTTGCCGAGCAAATTCCCGGCATTTCCGGAAAGAAAAGATTTTAACATTTATGCGAGTATGACTCCTGCAAAAGAAGTAGGCGGAGACTTCTATGATTTCTTCTTTGCGGGAGATGATAAACTTGCCATGGTTATAGCGGATGTTTCGGGAAAGGGCATTCCTGCGGCTATGTTTATGATGATGGCAAAAACCATGATTCAGACGCAACTTGTTGCAAAATATGATGTTCACAAGGTTTTGGAGGAAGTTAACAATTCAATTTGTTCCAATAACAGGGAAAAGATGTTTGTTACGGTATGGGTCGGAATATTGGATTTGAATAGCGGATTGCTTACGGCATCCAATGCGGGACACGAGTATCCGATATTTAAAAAACCTGATGGCAGCTTTGAAATAATAAAAGATAAACATGGTTTTGTAATCGGTGGTAAGAAAAATATGAAATACACCAAATACGAAATACAGATGGATCCGGGTTCCAAGCTGTTTGTCTACACTGACGGTGTGCCGGAAGCTATGAATGAAGACGGCAAACTCTTCGGTATGGAAAGAACGGTGACGGCTTTAAACAAAGCCAAGGACGCATCGGCCGAAACGATACTTAAAACAGTGGAAAAAGATGTAAGAGACTACGTGGGAAGCGCCGAACAGTTTGATGATCTTACAATGTTGTGTATAGAATATTTTGGTAAACAGGAGTAGTTTTATGAAGTCGCCTTCGAAGATATTGCCGAAAGGCTTGGCAGGAAAATTAATAGCATTTATTGTAGCCTTTGTTCTTATCATGGGTGCATTCTTCATGCTTGTTTTTGGTGTCCATCTGGTTGGCCTTCATAAGATGATTAAAGCCGAAGAAAAAAAACAATTGGAACTTGTATCAAGCGAATTCGGTAATTCCATGAATGAAATTACCGAGAACTACTTACAAAAGATTATTAATTCCGCAGTAGAGCGAAGCAATGATGAGTTCCGCATAGCCGCTGAAGATCTTCGTACATTAAGAAGCCAGGTTGAAGATGTATTTAGGCATCCCGAAAATTACAAGCCTAAGGAAATATATCCGCCTAATAAAGAAAACGGAGATAATCCTGTAATGCAGCTTCTTGCGCCTAACGGTTATGAAAATATAAGCCCCGAAACCTATGAAATGATGCAGCGTCTGGCAAATCTCGAACCTATAATGAAAGAGATTTTGCTTTCCGAGGATTATTATATCGACAGTTATATCTGTACTCCGGATGGTGTAACCCTTTCTTACGATAGGTTATCGGAAGCAAAATTTGATGAAAACGGCAATATAAAACGCTATGATGCCAGAGAAAGAGGCTGGTTTAAGGGTGCTTTGGAAACAAAAGACGTTTTCTTTTCATCTACTCTTAAAAGCAGTTTATATGGTTTTAATGAAATAGTTTACAGCGCTCCGGTTTATGTTGATGATAAGTTGGTTGCTGTATTGGAAGGCTGCATGCATGTTGAAGATATGGCAAAGTATAGCAATGGAGAAGATCGCGGAATCGGAGAAAAGGGCTTTTCGGTATTTATAAGTAAAGATGGTCAGCTTTCATCATCTCCAAGGGAAGAAGGAGAATTGAAAGTCTCGGATGATATGACATTGGATATCAGAGACTGCGTAAATCCAAGTTTGAGTGCGGTTATAGATAAAGGCTTGTCGGGAAACACAGGTGTTGAGATTGTGGAAGTCGATGGAGAGGAATATTATGCTGCATACGGCTATATACCTTTATCAGGTTGGGTACAGATTATATTTGTATCGGTTGATGAAATGAGTGAAGCAACAAACAACCTTCTTTTGGCAATGGATATTAACTCAAACGAAGTAATATCCAAAGAAAACAAGTATTTTAACTTATCCGTGGTTATTACCTTTGCGGCTTTGCTTGTTATGGTTATTTTAGTAATAGTGGCTATTACAAAAAGGGCAAAAAAACGAGTTGAGCCTATTTCTCATATGACCGGAAAACTAAGAGAATTAAGCGGTTTTAATATGTTCTTCGAAATGGAGGATATATACAAAACCGGTGATGAAATAGAAGTTCTTGCAAGAAGTTTTGAAACCATGTCCGGGAAAATGCGAGACTATGTGGATGAGCTTGTGGACGAAATGGTGGAAAAAGAAAGAGTTAAGACCGAATTGGATTTGGCGACAAAAATTCAGTCCGACATGTTGCCGAATATTTTCCCTGCTTTTCCAAACAGGCCGGAATTTAACATATATGCAAGTATGACACCTGCAAAAGAGGTAGGCGGAGATTTCTATGACTTCTTCTTTGCCGGAGAAAATCACCTTGCCATGGTAATTGCGGATGTATCGGGAAAAGGCGTGCCTGCAGCCATGTTTATGATGATGGCAAAAAGCATGATTCAAAGCCAAATGACCGCGAAGAAAGATGTAAAGACGGTTCTTGAGGATGTAAATAATCTTATATGTTCCAACAACCGTGAAAAAATGTTTGTAACGGTATGGATCGGTATTTTGGATATTGAAAGCGGTATCTTAACCGCATCCAATGCGGGACACGAGTATCCGATTTTTAAAGAGCCGGATGGTAATTTTGAAATTATTAAAGATAAACACGGTTTTGTAATCGGCGGTAAGAAAAATATGAAATATACCGATTATGAATTACAGATGAAGCCGGGATCGAAACTTTTTGTATATACCGACGGCGTGCCGGAAGCCATGAACGAAGAAAATGAGCTTTTCGGAATGGAAAGAACATTGTCGGCCGTCAATTTAAATGCCGATTCTTCAGCCGATATTATTCTTAAAAGCGTTGAGGGCGAAGTAAGAAAATTTGTGGGAAATGCAGAACAGTTTGATGATCTTACGATGCTTTGCGTGGAATATTTCGGAACTGAAGGAAAACCGGACGATTATGAAGAAATAGTTCTTGAAGCGAAAGCCGAAAGCATTTTGGATGTTCAAGACCTTGTGGGCAAAAAACTGGATTTGTTGGCCTGCAGACCAAAAGCTCGAGCGCAAATCGATGTGGCAATCGATGAGTTGTTCGGAAATATTGCAAATTATGCATACGAAGGCGGCGAAGGTGAAGTAATTGTTGGTGTTTTGTGTGATTTTAAAAATCGCTTTATCGAAATAACATTTAAAGACAGAGGTGTGGAATTTAATCCTCTTGATAAGAACGCTCCGGATGTTACTCTTGCCGCAAGAAAGCGAAAAATCGGCGGTCTGGGAATCTTTGTTGTTAGAAAGACAATGGATGATATGACTTACGAATACAAAGACGGACAAAATATTTTGAAAATCAAAAAGAATGTTTGAAAAAATTGCATCATATGAGTATTTTAGTTGGACAAGTGGCTGATTAAATGGTATTCTATTTCTATAGGTTTAAATAATTGGATTTAATTAAATTTATACATGATGCTTGGGAGGTAAGCGTATAATGCTTAACACAAATAAACAATTGGATAACGGAGAATTATTTATAACGCTTGAAGGAAGGTTGGATACTTTAACATCTCCGGGCTTCGATGAAGAACTTGAAGCAATGCTTCCTGATGTAAAAAAACTTACTCTGGATTTTAAAGATTTGGAATATATTTCATCTGCCGGACTCAGAACCATACTTGCGGCACAGCAGTTTATGGAAGATAACGATTTGCCAAATGTCATAGTTTTGAATATCAACGAAAATATTCGTGAAACATTCGAACTTACCGGCTTTGACGAATTGGTAGATGCTCATTGGGCGGAATAATTGAATTATTGAAATGAATGTTTGAAAAAGCCGGAAGTATTCGGCTTTTTCTTGTTTATTAATACTAAGATCGCTTAGATTCAAGGAGGTATTTTATGAACTTAAAACTATATATGTTTTCAACATGTCCTTATTGCAAGAAGGTTTTAAGAGAAATCGAAGCAAGTAAAAGAACGGATATTGAGATTTGCAACATACATGAAAGCGAAGAGCACAGAAAAACCCTCGTAAGCGTGGGCGGAAAAGAACAGGTGCCTTGCCTTTTTATTGATGGAAAGCCTATGTATGAGAGCGATGATATTATAGCTTGGCTTAAAGCGCATCCGCAGGGATAAATAAGTTTACATAATAGTTGCTTTTGGGGGTTTGCTATGCATAGAATTTACGAAAATGATGATATTACAGTATTTTGGGATTCGGAGAAGTGTGTGCATTCAAGAAATTGTGTGATGGGTGCACCGGATAATTTTAATGTTAATAAAAAACCGTGGGTGAATTTGGAAAATGCCGATGCCGCAAAAGTATGGAAGGCATTGGATAAATGTCCGGATAAAGCACTTTCTTGTGTCTACAATCACGATATCAAGGTGCTTTTGGAAGAAGATAATTGCAGGAGCGCAGCCTATGATGACGGTAAAAAAATCGGGGAATGCGATTACAAGATTAACGGTGAAACAATTACCATGTTTCACACAGAAGTCGATTCGGAATACGGCGGAAAAAGCATTGCCAAAAGACTTGCCTACAAAGTCATCGAAATGGCGGAGAAGAAAAAGCTGACTATAAATCCAACATGCTCATATGTGGCGAAGATTTTGCAGAAATAGAAGCGCCTGATATACTACGCATATCAGAAGGTATAAGCCATTTGACAATGGCTTATACCTAATGGACATTTTAACTGGACACTTGGCGGTTCAGGAGCTTTTAATTATACGATTGTTGTAAATACTTATAATCAGACAACCAATCACTACAAAAAATCAGCTCAAACAGGTAAATACTTAACGACGGCGTTTGACACGAAAAAAGATCCTGTAGAATACGGCGAGGAATATACGGTTAAATACACAACGGTTCCCAAGGGCTATAAAAAAGCGGGGCTTGGGGGAACTTTTTCAGAAAACGGTTCTACAAAAACGTCATATAAATACACCGTAACTGGCGCTGCGACCAACAGTGCATATTATGATCCTATTCAATATACCATAACATATCTTCCCAACACCGCAACAAGCGGTTCCATGACCTACTCAACTCATTACTATGACTACAAAACGGCCTTAACAGCCAACGCTTACAAAAAGCAATTTAAAGTGTCATTTAATGCAGGAGAAGGGGAGAGTGAGAGTGATTATCTGATTGCGGATTACGTGTTCTAATATATTATTGACTCATCATCACATCTTTGATATACTTTCTTACGGATTTAATCCCAACAATCTGTTAGGGAGAATCCGGTTCGAATTCTGATCGCGCCGTTTCGGCAAAGAATTCAATTAATCAATTTAATACTTACTCGTAAAGGAGGATGGTTGTCATTGGATAATACTATTTTTGACGACGTTTTTAAAACTATTATCGAAAGGATGCCTAAGCTTGTGATACCGCTTGTCAACGAGATTTTCAAAAAATCTTATTTATACGATGAAAAAGTTACTAACATTTCAACAGAGCACCACACTGAGGATAAGAAGATTATTTCCGACTCCGTACTTGAAATCAAGAAATGCTTCTATCACATTGAATGTCAAAGCTCGCCGGACTCAACAATGTCCATACGTATGATTGAATATGATTTTGGCATAGCACTTGATTACGCAGTTAACGTTGACGGCGAATATGAAATGAAATTTCCCAAATCTGCAGTTATATATCTTAGGCATAACAAACGAACGCCGGATAATCTAAGCGTAAAAGTAATATTTCCTGATGATTCAATTCATTATTATCAAATCCCGATTGTGAAACTTCAAGAATACAATTCCGATGAAATCTTTGAAAAAGACTTGCTTATGACCTTACCCTTTTTTATAATTAAATATGAGAAAGATGTTAAAAAAATCGCTACAAATTCTGAAAAGAAAAAAGCGTTTTTGGATGAGTATAATTCAATCATGGAAAGACTCAAGAAAGCAGATATTCTTGCGGGTTCCGATACTTTATACAAAGACCTTATTTCTTTGATGAAGCGTGTGGCTGATTATGTACTTAAAGGTTATAAAAACTTACAAGACGAGGTGGATAACGTTATGGGCGGAAAAGTTTTGGAATTACCATCGGATAAATTAAGAGAGCAGTTTGCTGAAGGGAAAAAAGAAGGGAAAGAAGAAGGAAAGGTAGAGGGAATACTGGAAACAGAAATTGAAACATTTAAGCGATGTATCAAAGAAGGTATGACAAAAGAAATGGCATTGAAAATTTCAGGTCTTCCCGAAGATAAGATTCCTACTGAAGAATAAAAATATGGAATCTGATTATATTATTTTAAAATTGTTTATAAAGTCGAGCATTGCGCTCGACTTTATTATTATAACCATTTGGTTGATAATATATAACGTTATGTTATTTGACAAGCGGTATACCATGATATAAAATAAATCTGTATTGAAAAAATCAAGACTTTATAAGCTAACAAATATTTTAAACTAAAGCTGTTTAAATTCATAAATCTTAATATCGTTTCAATCATATTTTTTATGATTGAAATAAAAGGAATCCGGTGAGAATCCGGAGCTTACCCCAAAGCTGTAATTGGTTTGCTTATTTCATGGCGAGAGCCAACCATTAAGGGAAACCTTGAGAAGGTGAAATGAGAATACGAAAGTTCGTGAAAAACAACATTTCGCAAAGCGAAATGTCGCTAGGGCACGACTTCGTCGTGCCATAAGTCAGAAGACTTGGTATTAAGTGGGCACAAAGATGTGCAAAAATGGGAATGAAATGGCCGTAGTTTATTGCGGCCTTTTTATATTTGGCGATTATAATTGCCAAAAAACGTGATTTAGTATAAATCGGGTTTAAGAACAGGAGGTAAAAACAAAATGTTTAAAAATTTTAAGAAGAAATTAATGATTTTAATTTCAGCCGTACTGGTATTTACGATGATACCTAGCGTGGCATTTGCAGACCAAGTCAAATACAATAGTGTAAGCGATTATTTTGAAAGTTTGACTGTTGGCAATCATGTATTAACTAATTCAGCATTCTATTATAATAAAGATGGCGTAGAAAAAACCAATGGCATGGTTGGCAATGTATCTACTTCGTTACAAGTTAATTCAGATAGTACATATGATTTGACTATTTCAATTTCAACAAAGACAAGCATTGGCTATAGCTTTTCATCAATAAAAATAGGCGATATGGCAGCTGTATCGCCTACAGGACCTTTAGAAGATTCTAATGATTCGGCTCGACAGATATTTACATATACTTTTAACGGTATTTCTCCATCAGTATTTTCTTCTTATTCTGATGTGGATTCTTTTAGCCATAAATTGGTTCTTGGAGATTTTTCTGCTACAAAAGGTAATACAGAGACCGTTTTGTTGTATATATTGTTTGATTTTCCGGTTGAGGAATCATCAACACCAACAGAACCATCAACACCAACAGAGCCATCCACACCGACTACACCTACCGAACCAACGGAGCCCGTATCGAATGAAGAAGAATCAACAGCAGTTGTTGGCGTGAAAATTATGAGAATAGGTAATTTCTCGGAATCAGCTACAAATACTGAATTTGATAAAGGTTATAAGGTAGTTGATTATAATCCTGAGACTGGAGTTGCAGTTGTTGAATTATCCGGTGAATACACAAAAATGTTTATGGGCTCTTATACTGATGCTCAGAACGCAACAGATTCTCAGCTTACAAATCTTACATCTGTAGATGGAAAGACTATGGTTGAAATAAACGTGTCCGATTTTGACAAACCTATAAGTGTTAGTTTAAAACAAAAATCTATGGGTGGAAAATGGAGAGAATACTCGTTTACATTCTACAAAAAACAGATTAAACCTGTTGACGTAGAAGAAACAGAAACCGCTTTGGTTGTTGATGCCAAAGAAGAAACTGTTGTAGCAGTTAGCGTTGCACAGCTTGTTAATGCAACAAAACCACTTGAAATTAAAACAAAACTCGGTACAGTTTCATTTGATACAAAAGCATTGGCAGGATTTGTAGCCGCAAACACAGATAACATTACTTTTGAAATGAAAGATCTTAAAGACGAGCCTATCTACAAAAATTCAAAATATGATATGGTATTGGATTTAAGCCTTACAGATGATGAAGGTAACCCAATCTTCACAGAAGGACAGGGTGGAAAAGCTACAATCACTGTTCCTTACGAAAAAGAAGTTCCTGCAGGACAGAAAGTTGTTGTATATTACATCGGTCTTACAGGCAGAGAAGCTGTAGATGCCACATATGACGCAAATGCAAAAACCGTAACATTTACGGTTGAACATTTCTCAACATATGCAATCGCTCAGGAAGCTGTAGCTGCAACACCTTCAACAGGTGATAACAGCATGACTGTTGTTACAATCAGCTTAATCGCTCTTGCAGTTGCCGCTGCAGGCGTTACAAGTGCTGTTGTTTACAAGAAAAAAGCTGCAGACAGATAATTTGATTATTATTGATTAAAATAGAATGACCACCGATTTTTTCGGTGGTCAATCTGTAATAAAAAAAGATTTTGATTATTGAAAGCTATTTTCGCTTATGATTATTGGAATCGGTTACATATGGGAAAGTGAAAGGTGTATATCATGAAAAGACTTAAAAGATTAACAACTTTTGTTTTGGCCGTAATTATTACATTTGCTTTATCGGTTAATGTATTTGCGGCTACTGTTGCAGACGGTGACTATGCTATAGGCTGCACAATGGAGGGTGGCACACACGGTAGAACAATTACAAGTGCGACTTTGCATGTATCCGGCGGAAATATGACCGCAGACATTCAGATTGACAGTGTTAACTATACTTGGATGAGTGTTGCGGGTGTAACATTTAATAATGATAATCCGGGTGGTTATTCAACCTTTAACGGCATTCCCGTATCAGCACTTGATACTCCTATAGCGGTAAGCGCCGAAACCGTTGCAATGAGCGAACCTCATGTTATCGATTATACTCTTACATTTGCATCATCATCTCTTCCTGCAGGCGTAATTACTGAAGATGCGGCTCCTGTTGAAACAGAAACAACCACAGTACAAGAAGAGACAACTGTAGAAGAGACTACAACAGCAGCACAATCTTTCACAATCAAAGGTGAAATCAAAGAAGATGGCGATAAAATGACCATTGTTTCGGCAAACGGCAAAACTTACGTTATCGAAAAGGGTAAGCTTTTTGAAGTTGCCGATAACGGTGATTTGGTTGAATTAACGGACAATCTTGAAAACGTTAATGTTTTTGATTCAAACAATAATAAATTAAGCCTTGAAAACGGTAAATTTGTAAACAAAAATGCTTCGGATAGTGATGATAAAATTTTAACAACAACTTCAGATAAGGGCGATTCAAAATCAGCAGCTCCTGTAATTATTGCAATTATCATTATCGCAGCTGCAGTTGTTGTCTGCCTTGTCGTGGTTTTTATCAGAAAGAAAAACAAAGCAACAAATGATAATAATCAGACAGCCGAAACAAACGATAATTCCGATAATAACGATGCGGAATAGATAAATAGAACAAAAATTAGCAATTTATTGAGGTTTTACAAATGAAAAATCTTAAATTAAAAAGACTCCTTCCCGTTGTACTTGTTGGGGCAATGCTTGCAACTCTTTTTACGGGATGCGAAAAGAAAACAGACAATAACCCGGATGCGGGGGCAAAAACTCTCGGAAATCTCGTTTACGAGTCTTCCATGGAAAACGAATATGCAGAGCAGTTTAGCGTAGACTACTACAAAGGCGGCTACACATACATTGAAACATATGAGGGCGACAAGCTTTTGGTTGTGCCTGAAAATGCCGAGGAGCCGGAAAATCTTCCGAGTGATGTGGTAGTATTCCATCAGCCTGCCAAAAACATATATTTGGCTGCATCCGCCACAATGGCTTTGGTCAATGCCATAGGAGGAATTGACAGTGTATCTCTTTCGGGAATTAATGCGAATGATTGGTATACGGAAGAAGCAAAAAAAGCAATGGATGAGGGCAGACTTAAATATGCGGGAAAATATTCCGAACCGGACTATGAACTTATGTTAACCACCGGATGTTCACTTGCAATCGAATCCACTATGATTTATCACACACCTGATGTTCAGGAAAAACTTATAGAACTTGGAATTCCTGTATTTGTGGATCTTTCAAGTCGTGAATCCAATCCTCTCGGCCGTATGGAATGGGTTAAGGTATACGGCATTATAACCGGAAACGAAGACAAGGTCGAGAAGTTTTTTGATGAAAAAGTAGCTGAGGTAAAGGCTGTTGAAGGCGAAGAGCCAACGGGCAAAACCGTTGCATTTTTCAGCATCAACTCATCGGGCCTTGCGGTGGTGCGAAAAACCAACGACTATGTGGCAAAGATGATTGAAATCGCCGGCGGCACATATATTTTCGACAATGTTGGACTGGAAGATGAAAACTCACTTTCAACGGTTTCCATGACAATGGAAGAATTTTATAACACAGCGGTAAATGCAGATGTTATAATATATAACAGCACGATTGAGGGAGAGATTAACTCTATCGACGATTTGATTAACATGAACGAAGTTTTCAAAGATTTTAAGGCTGTTAAAGACGGTCAGGTTTGGTGTACTGATAAAAACATGTATCAGGCAACGGATGCCATTGCGGATGTTATTGTTGACATGCGTGCGCTTCTTTCGGGAGATGCGGACATGATAGCAAACATGCAATATTTAAAACAATTGCACTAATACAAACTGATTATATTCAACAATATTCAACCGGCGACTTTTATGTGACATAGGCACTAAAGCCGCCGATTGATAATATATTTAATTCGTAAACAGTAAGAGGTATAAGGTGAATTCAAAAACTGCAACATCTTTACATAACAAAAGAAGCGATGACTTGAAACGTATTTCAAGATACGGCATTGTTTTTGCTGTATTAATCATCGCTTTAATTATTATTCTGATTTTAAATATCAAAATCGGAAGTGTGGATATTTCCGCAAAAGATATTCTGAATATTCTTTTCGGAGGAGCCGGAGATGATGTGCAATATGGCATTATCTGGAAAATCAGAATGCCTCGTCTTTTGATGGCGGCTATTCTTGGCGGAGCTTTGGCACTTTCGGGTTTCTTGCTTCAAACATTCTTTGCAAATCCAATCGCGGGTCCCTATATACTCGGTATTTCATCCGGTGCAAAGCTGGTGGTTGCCTTTGCAATGATTGTAATTACGCAAGCTGTGGGACACGTTAATTCAGCAGAACTTATTATTGCGGCCTTTATCGGTTCCTTGATTTCCGTGGGATTTGTTCTTTTAGTGTCCAAAAAGGTCAATCGAATGTCCATGCTTTTGGTTGCGGGTATTATGATTGGTTATATTTGTACCGCAATAACGGACTTTGTGGTTACCTTCGCAAACGATTCCGATATAGTTAACCTTCATAACTGGTCAAAGGGCAGCTTTTCGGGCATGTCCTGGTCCAATGTTCAAGTGGCGGCGATTGTTGTAATTATTACGGCAGTTGTTGTATTTTTCATGTCTAAGCCTATCGGCGCTTTCCAATTGGGTGAATCCTATGCCCAAAGTATGGGCGTTAATATAAAAGTTTTTAAGGTTGCCCTTATTATCCTTTCAAGCATTTTATCGGCTTGCGTTACGGCTTTTGCGGGTCCTATTTCTTTTGTGGGTATTGCGGTTCCGCACCTTATAAAACTTTTCTTAAAAACTTCGAAGCCTATTGTGGTTATCCCTGCGGCTTTTCTTGGCGGCGCGGTATTTTGTTCCGCTTGCGATTTGATTGCAAGGACTGCATTTGCGCCATCGGAGCTTAGCATCAGCACGGTTACGGCAATTTTCGGCGCACCTGTTGTAATTTGGATGATTATCAAAAGACGTTCGAGAGTATAGGAGGCAGTTATGGCAGATTTTTATTTTAAAACCGAAAAATTATCCGTCGGCTATAATGGTAAACCTCTTATAAAAGACATTAATATCGAGCTAAAACGCGGCGAAATTCTTACACTTATAGGTCCGAACGGAGCGGGTAAATCAACAATTTTAAAATCCATAAGCAGTCATCTAAAGACCATTGCGGGTACCGTAATGATAGATAAATCCATGCTTTCTTCCATGTCATACAAGGAAATCTCAACAAAAATGGCAGTGGTTTTAACGGAACGCATGAAACCGGAACTTATGACATGCAGAGATGTTGTGGCTTCGGGCCGTTATCCTTATACGGGACGACTTGGCTTTTTGACCGAAGAGGACAACAAAATCATTGATGATGCCATGGAAATGACAAATTCGAGCGAGATTGCAAACAGAGATTTCACGGCAATCAGTGATGGTCAAAGACAAAGAATCATGCTTGCCAGAGCAATTTGTCAGCAGCCGGAAATCATCATCCTTGATGAACCGACCTCATTTCTTGATATAAAGCACAAGTTGGAACTTCTTGATATCCTCAGAAAAATGGCAAAAGAAAACGACATTGTTGTTATTTTATCTTTGCATGAAATTGACCTTGCGCAAAAAATATCGGATAATATTATGTGTGTAAAGGGTGAATATATTGTAAAATACGGAAGCCCCGAGGAGATATTTGTGGGGGATTCCATTAAAGAGCTTTACGATATTCAAAAGGGTGAGTACAATATTTGCTTCGGTAGCGTGGAGTTGCCGCGTCCCGAGGGCATCCCGGAAACATTTGTAATAGCCGGAAACGGTAGCGGAATCAATATTTTCAGAGAACTTCAAAAGAAACGAATTCCTTTCTATTGCGGTATATTAAGTGAAAATGATATTGATTACCAGGTTTCCAAGGCATTAGCCTCCGAGACCGTAAGCGAAAAAGCTTTTGCGATTTTTGGAGAAGAGGCTTATGAAAAAGCTTTGAATCTGTTGAAAAAGTGCAATAAAGTTATTTGCACTTGCAAGGAATTCGGGCCGGTTAACGCTATTAACCAAAAGCTTTTGGACAGCGCAAAAAGCTTGGGCTTGGATATTGAATACAGATAGCCATGATTTTAAGGGATAATCCTTAATGTAATTTAAAAGAAAAAAGGTTTTGATATGGGAAAAGGCATAGGACAATATGTTTTTAAAGACAATAAAAAACTTGCTCTTGGTTACACCACGGGCAGTTGCGCCGCTGCAGCAAGCAAAGCTGCGGCTGTTATTTGTTTTACAAAAGAAGATATATCCAATATCAAGTTAATGACGCCAAAGGGAATATTGCTTAACCTTGATGTCCTTGAAATCAGCCATTTAAGCGAAAACGAGATAAAATGCGCCATAAAGAAAGACGCCGGGGACGATCCGGATGTTACGGACGGAATCATGGTTTATTCCAGCTTTAAGATTGTTTCAAAGGAAGGAAGTTCTTTGAAAATCAATCTTGACGGTGGAGTCGGTGTTGGCCGCGTAACAAAACCGGGCCTTGAACAAGCTGTGGGCGAAGCGGCAATTAACAAGGTTCCCAGAGAGATGATAAAAGAAGCTGTTAGGGAAATATGCGAAGAAAACGACTTTTTGGGTGAGGTTAACATAACTATAGAAATCCCGGAAGGTGTGGAAATCTCAAAAAGAACTTTTAATCCTCGTCTTGGCATAGAAGGCGGCATTTCCGTTCTCGGCACCAGCGGCATTGTGGAGCCTATGAGCGAGGAGGCCTTGATTGCAAGTATTAAGCTGGAAATGCGCCAAAAGGTTAATCGGGGGTCAAAATATCTTGTTATTACTCCGGGTAATTATGGCAAAAGCTTTTTATCCACCAATATTCCGGTGCTTTCGGAAGATGCTTTAAAGTGCAGTAATTTTGTGGGAGAAACACTTGATTACGCTTTGGAGCTTGGCGTTAAGGGGATTTTATTTGTAAGCCATATCGGCAAATTCGTAAAAGTAGCGGGCGGCATTATGAATACTCACTCAAAAAATGCTGATTCACGTATGGAAATAATGGCTGCAAATGCCTTAAGGGCGGGTGCGGATAATGAAACACTCAAAGAAATAATGTCATGTCTTACAACGGATGAGGCTGTTAATGTCCTTAAAAAACATGGCATTGTAAAAGAAACTTTAGATAACATTTTAGAAAGAATTCTATTTTATTTAAATAACAGAACATATGGCAATATCGATTTTGGCGTGATTTTGTTTTCAAACGAACACGGAGAGCTTGGTAAAGCCGGAAAGGTTGATGAAATATGTCGGGAACTTTGTACGGAGTAGGCGTGGGTCCGGGAGATCCGGAAAACATGACCTACAAAGCCGTTAAATGTATTATAGATGCTGATGTTATTGCCGTTCCTTGCAAAAACAAAGATGACAGCGTGGCGTATAAAATTGCAGCGGGGCTTGTTAAAGATTTGGATAAAAAGCCCCTTTTGGAAATCGATATGCCCATGACAAAAGATAAAATCAAGCTGGAAGAGGCTTTTAAGGCCGGAGCGGACATGATAGAGCGATGCCTGAAAGATGGCAAAAACGTTGCCTTTATAATTCTTGGAGATCCATGCATTTACGGTACTTACATTTACATCTATAAGGAAATCGAAAATAGAGGCTACAACACTGCGATTATTAACGGAATCCCGTCATTTTGCGCGGTTTCGGCGCGTCTGAACGATTCGCTTTCCGAAAAAGACGAGATGCTTCACATTATTCCGGCATCTTATGAAATCCATGATGCCTTAAGACTTCCGGGAAGCAAAATTCTTATGAAAGCCGGAAAGCAAATGAAAGCGGTGAAGGAAGAATTAAGAGCGTATATTTCCGAATGCGAAAAATCAAACAAAACAGTCAGTGTTAAAATGGTTGAAAATTGCTCTATGGCAAATGAAAGAGTATTTGAATGTGTTGAGGATATTCCCGAAGATTCGGGCTATTTCAGCATTATTATAGTTAAAGAACATTTAAAACAATAAAATCATACAGGAGGTCAATATGATTAATTTTGTGGGAGCGGGTTCCGGAGCGGTAGATTTAATAACTGTCAGAGGCGCAAAACTTCTTGGCGAAGCGGATGTTATCATTTATGCGGGTTCATTGGTTAATCCGGCACTTTTGGATTATAAAAAAGATTCTTGCGAGGTTTATGACAGCGCAAAAATGACTCTGGAAGAAGTAATAGAAGTTATGGAAAAAGCCGAAAATGAGGGCAAAATGACAGTACGTCTTCATACCGGAGATCCATGTGTTTACGGCGCAATCCGAGAACAAATGGATATTCTTGACGAAAAGAAGATTGAATACAAGAGTACTCCCGGCGTAAGTGCATTTTGCGGTGCCGCTTCGGCTCTTAATCTTGAATATACTTTGCCGGATGTTTCTCAAAGCGTGATTATTACACGTATGGAAGGCAGAACCCCGGTGCCGGAAAAAGAAAAAATCGCTTCATTTGCGGCTCACAATGCCACAATGGTTATTTTCTTAAGTACCGGACTTTTGGAGGAATTATCAAAAGAGCTTATAAAAGGCGGATACAAAGAAGATACGCCGGCCGCTATTGTTTATAAGGCAACATGGCCCGAAGAAAAGAAGATTATTTGTACTGTGGGAACACTTGCAAAAACAGCTAAAGATAACAATATTACCAAAACAGCCCTTATGATAATAGGTGATGCGGTAACACATACAAATTACGAAAGATCGAAGCTTTATGATCCGACATTTACCACTGAATTTCGCGAAGCGAGCAAGTAGCTTATAATAATAGGTTAACATAATGTTTGAAGTAAAGAAAAAGAAAATGGCTATTCTTTGCTATACACAAGCCGCAAAAGAATTGGCCGAAAAAATCAAATCAATAAAATTTGAATCGGATGACTATGAAATCAATATTGCATTTAAGCCAAAAAACACAACACTTTGGGTTAAAGAGCAGTTTGAAACCTGCGATGTTTTGCTGTTTATATGCGCTATGGGCATTGCAGTAAGGCATATTGCGCCTTTTATTAAATCCAAGCTTACAGACCCTGCCGTAATAGTTATGGACGAAAAGGGAAAAAACGTTATCTCGGTTCTTTCAGGACATATAGGCGGTGCAAACGAGATTACCAATATTTTGGCAAACAAGCTTGGTGCAAATCCCGTTATCACTACTGCATCCGATGTTAACGACAAAATTGCAATCGATGTATTTGCCGTAAAAAACGGACTTGTAATAACGGATTTTGAAATGGAAAAAAGCTTTGCCGCCCGGCTTGTTGACGGCGACAAAATCGGACTTGTTTGCGATGGGGAAATAATCGGAAAAGTGCCGGATGAATTTGTTTTATTAAATGATATTAATGATTGTATCGGAAAACTGAAAAATTGTATTTTTATATCGGACAGAAAGCTTTTGGACAATTTTTATGGTCTGAATGTTTTAAGACTTGTGCCGAAATCAATTATTTTGGGGCTGGGCTGCAAAAGAGGCAAGGCAGCCATGGAGATTGAAAAAGCGGTTTTGGAAGAAACGGACAGACTTGGATTTGCAAAAGAAGCAATAGGCGCTCTTGCTTCCATTGACTTAAAAAAGGATGAGCAGGGCTTAAACATTTTTATTGAGCGTTACGGCTTAAAAAGCTCATATTACAATGCAAAAGAATTGGAAGAGGTTGAAGGCGATTTTGAAAAATCGGATTTTGTAAAAAGCGTAACCGGAATTGACAATGTATGCGAAAGAGCCTTAATTAAATATGTTTCCGAAATTAATCCCGGTTTAGTAAAGGATAATTTATTGCTGAAAAAGAAAAAATGCGACGGTATTACACTTGCTGTTGCAAAAATAGATTGGAGTGTTGAATTTGAGTAAAATATATGTAGTCGGAATAGGGCCGGGAGCCTATGAATATATGACAATCAAAGCCGCAAAAGCCTTGGAAGAATGCGATTGCATCGTAGGTTACCCGGTTTATGTGGATTTGGTAAAAAAGATGTTTGATGATTCTGATCTTAAGGCAAAAAAAGAAATTGAATTTCTTACAACGCCTATGAAAAAGGAAGTTGAGCGCTGCAAAATGGCTTTTGAAGAGGCGAAGAAAGGTAAATGCGTTGCCATGGTTTGCTCCGGAGATGCGGGCGTTTACGGCATGAGCGGACTTATGCTTACTTTAAAAGAAGAATATCCGGATGTGGAAGTGGAAAATGTAAGCGGTGTTACAGCGACTTTAAGCGGGGCTGCAGTGCTGGGAGCGCCATTAATTCACGATTTTGCGGTAATTTCCTTAAGCGACCTTTTAACACCTTGGGAATTAATTGAAAAAAGAATTGAAAACGCCGCCGCAGCGGATTTTGTAATTGTATTTTACAATCCATCCAGCATTAAACGTCATTATTATCTTAAAAAAGCTTGTGATATTATTTTAAGGCATCAAGCGGAAAGCTTGGTTTGCGGAACGGTGGAAAATATCGGACGTGAGGGCGAAAAGATGACTTTATACAGCTTGGGGGAATTGAAAGACGTTCAGGTTGATATGTTCACCACAGTCTTTATCGGTAACACAAAAACTCAGGTTATAGACGGCCGAATGGTTACACCGAGAGGATATAAAGGTGTAGAGGAAAATGCCTGATTGTACGCAAAATAAAACAATATCAAATTGAAAAAAGCTAAAAACTTTGATATAATAAAGCAAATCTTTGCTTTAGTATTTTAAAGAAGCAAATTTGTGGTTAATATTATTATTATAAAAAGGAGTATATTTATGAACAACAGTAGAGATATTACAATTTTCGAACTTAAAAATATCGGAAAATCTATCTGGTTTCTTTTATTTACAATCTGTACATCGGTTCTTTGTGTGTTCAGTTTTGTAATGTTTTTATCAACAATTTACAACGGAATTTTTATCAATTATTTGGCATCGGTTGTTTTTTACACAATTCAGGCAATCGGTCTTTGGCTTATTTATGCCCAGTCCATGTCGAAAAGTAATTCTTTTTCAACAACGGGTATAACAATGTTTAAAGTTATCGAAAACATCAAGTATGTTATTTTGATTATAGTTGCATGCCTTTTCCTTTTCCTTGGCATACTTTTCCTCATTGTTATTTCAATTGATCCCGACTCTTATCTTTATTCGGATCTTTCGGATGTAATCAATTATATTTCCGTAAGTGTTCCGGGCTTGCAAGCTGCTCTTTATACTTTGGGCTTAGCTAATATTGCATCAATATCGGTTTATTCATTCATTATGATTGTTTCGATTGTTTTTATAATTGCGGGCGGTATAATACTTGCAATCGCACTTATTTACTATCCAAAGCTTTTAAGAACACTTATTTCCATGAGATCAAGTGCTAAATTCGGTGTACCTTTTACATATACATCAACAGCTGTATTTGTATTGCTTATTATATACGCTGTATTTATGGCAATCTCAGCATTCTCTGCTATCGGTCAATATAGCATGGTGATGGGAATGTACTATGTTTCACCGATTATGATTTTATCATTAATTACACCTTTTATCGGTATAGCACAGGTAATATTTGCACTCTTTATTTTAAGACATTACAAAGGTGCAATGCTTAACGTGGATGCATATCTTACACAGAATAATATGTATCCTAACGGTGTAAATCCTAACGTTAATCCGGGATTCTTCCGCGGATATCAGCAAGGATACAGCAATCCTTACGTAAACAACAATCAGTTTAACGGATATAATCAGCTAAATCAGGGATTCAATCAGGGCTATGGTCAACAGCAAAACTTTAATGGCTATGGCGGACAGCAAAACTTTAACGGTGGATTTAATCAGCAGCAACAGAACTATGGTCAGACTTACAATAATCAAGCAAATCAGTTCAACAACGGATTTAATCCTCAACAAGATCAGCAGCAGAACTTTAATCAAGCTCCGCAAAATGACAATTTTGCGTCAAACCCGGAGCAGGCTGATCAGTCCGTAACAAACACAAGTGCATCAAACGATTCGGTTACGGATAATAATGATACAAATAACGGCGCTGAAAACTAAAAGGCGTTTATAAAAAATGTAGTTGGTAATATTGTTTATACATGAAATTGCCCTATTTTTAGGGCGATTTCATAGAATATTATAGAAATGGAGGCTATATAGTATATGGCAGTAAAAGTAGCAATTAATGGATTTGGACGTATTGGACGTCTTGCATTCAGACAGATGTTTGATGCAGAAGGTTATGAAATCGTAGCAATCAACGACTTGACAAGCCCTAAAATGCTTGCACATTTGTTGAAATACGATAGTTCACAGGGTAGATATAAATTCTGTGATTCAATCAGTGCAGATGATGAAAAAGGCACAATTACAGTAAATGGTAAGACTCTTACAATTTATAAAGAGCCTGATGCAAACAATCTTCCATGGGGCAAAATCGGTGTAGATGTTGTTCTTGAGTGTTCAGGTTTCTATACATCAAAAGACAAAGCACAGGCACATATCAATGCCGGCGCTAAAAAAGTAGTTATTTCAGCTCCTGCGGGAAATGACCTTAAAACAGTCGTATTTAACGTAAATCATGACACACTTACAAAAGACGATCAGATTATTTCCGCAGCTTCATGTACAACAAACTGCTTGGCTCCTATGGCTAAAGCATTAAATGAACTTGCACCTATCAAATCAGGTATCATGAGCACAATTCATGCTTACACAGGCGATCAGATGATCTTGGACGGCCCACAAAGAAAAGGTGACTTAAGAAGATCAAGAGCAGGTGCGGTTAATATCGTTCCTAACTCAACAGGTGCAGCAAAAGCAATCGGTCTTGTTATTCCTGAATTAAACGGAAAATTAATCGGTTCGGCACAGCGTGTACCTACACCTACAGGCTCAACAACAATCCTTGTTGCAGCTGTTGAAGGCACAGTTACAAAAGAACAGGTTAACGACAAGATGAAAGCTTCAGCAAACGAATCATTCGGATACAACACAGATGAAATCGTTTCAAGCGATATTGTCGGCATGAACTTCGGTTCACTCTTTGATGCTACACAGACAATGGTTAGCGATATGGGTGACGGAAACACACTTGTTCAGGTTGTTTCATGGTATGATAACGAAAATTCATACACAAGCCAGATGGTAAGAACAATCAAATATTTTGCTGAATTAAGCTAATAGTAATAGTTGTCTGTAAGGCGGCACTTCATATATTGAGGTGCCGCCTTTCTAAATATTATTTTCACTGCATTTAACGGCGACTAAATATTGTAAATTCTTTGTTCATAAAAAATTTACATTATTTAGTATAGACAATCTTATAGGAGGGGATGTTATACTATATTTAGTGATACAACTTTGCAATTTGTAAATATTGTTTACAAAATTTTTTTTAAGGGGGACAAATAATGGAGAGAATTTTAAGGTTTTCAACACGTAAACTGCTTGCCTTTGTTTTGGCAGTTGCTCTTGCTGTTACGTCACTTGCAGTTTTGTTGCCGACTGTTACAAAGGCCGGTGAACCCATTGAACCAATAACTGAAGTTACGATTGAACTTGGCAAAATGCCTGAGGTTGGTGCAAAAGTGGAAAGTGTTGTGAGTGAAGGTGCTACACTTACGGCAAATGGTCAGGGCTTTGATAGTGAAATACCGGCTAACATGGGTTATATGGTAAGTACATGGGATGCTACCACACAGGATTATGTTTATCAACTTATTGAAGGCGATGATATAGTTTTTAATGAAACCGCTCAATATAGGCTTTTCGTTGAATTAACGGCTGAGCAGTCAGATAAATTGTCAGGTGATTTTGTTAAATCGATAGAAGGAATAGCTCCGGGATATGTTGATTATGTTCAATGGTCTGACTCGGGCTCAATGGCATTAGTATATGATTTTAGTTTCCATACTGTAAGCTTTGATTCTGCAGGCGGATCAGAGGTGGATCCTATATATGCTATTACCGGAAGCTATATTGCGATCCCGACAGCTCCAACAAAAGCCGGATATGAATTTTGGGCTTGGTGGTCTAATGAAAAAGAAGACTATTTTGATTTTGAAGAAGATTATATTATTCATAATATAGAATTGGACGCAAATTGGCTTGTTCCTACTTTGGATGGCGATAGTCAAACATTTTATTTGGAATCGGATAATGATCTTGCTATAAGATGGGATGCAAATAAGGATGATTTGCAGACACTGGAATTATATAATGTGACCACAGGCGAACCTATAGATATGGATGAAAATTGCTACAGCTTAACAGACGGAAGTACAATTCTCACACTTAAGAACAGCTTCTTAAAGACTTTAGCAGCAGGAGATTATTCGCTTTCCGCATCATTTAAGGACACTAATGATGATTGGTCAGTTGCATTTGCAACATTTTCGGTTGTTGAAGGCGCTGCACCTGTACAGTCTACAACACCGCAAACCGGCGACAACTCAAATCTTGTTGAATTTGTCAGCATTGCAGGTGCAGCAACCTTAGGTTTGGCTACAGTTGTTGCTTTAAGAAAAAAAGTTAGCGAATAGTTGATTTTTGAGGAAGATAATCCCTTAAGCGGATTATCTTCTTTCTTTTTGTGCACACGACGATGAAATACGCACTCAAGCTTGTGAATAGCACATTTTTTTGATATAATTAACTTTATTAGGGATAGAGAAGAGGAAATCATTTTTTTAGGAGGATTTTTACAATGTTAAACAAACTTACAGTGGATGACTTGAATGCAAAGGGTAAAAGAGTATTGGTAAGATGTGACTTTAACGTACCGCTTAAAGCGGGGGTTATCACTGATGAAAATAGAATCGTTGCAGCGCTTCCGACAATTAAAAAATTAATTAACGACGGTGCAAAGGTTATTCTTTGTTCGCATTTGGGCAAGGTTAAAAACGGACCTAACGACGATGAATCATTGGCACCTGTAGCAAAAAGACTTTCGGAAAAATTGGGAAAAGATGTTGTATTTGCGGCAGATAACGAAGTGGTAGGACCGAACGCAAAGGCTGCAATCGAAAAAATGAAAGACGGTGATGTTGTACTTCTTCAAAACACAAGATTCAGAAAAGAAGAAACAAAAAATGAAGAAAACTTCTCAAAAGAGCTTGCTTCACTTTGCGATATTTATGTAAATGATGCTTTCGGTGCAGCTCACAGAGCGCATTGTTCAACCGAAGGAATCACAAAATTTGTGGATACATGTGCGGTTGGCTATCTTATGCAAAAAGAAATTGAGTTCCTCGGTAATGCCGTTAACAATCCGGTTCGTCCGTTTGTTGCTATTTTGGGCGGCGCCAAAGTTGCGGATAAATTGAACGTTATTTCAAATCTTCTTGAAAAGTGCGATACGCTTATTATCGGCGGTGGAATGGCATATACATTCGAAAAAGCAAAAGGTTACGAAATCGGAACATCACTTGTGGATGACGAAAAGCTTTCATATTGCAAAGAAATGATCGAAAAAGCAGAGAAACTCGGCAAGAAAATGCTTCTTCCGGTAGATGCCGTTATTACAAAAACTTTCCCTGATCCAATCGATGCAAAAGTTGACTGCAAAGAAGTTGATATCGATTCAATTCCTGCAGATATGATGGGCGTTGATATCGGACCTAAAACAAGAAAACTTTACGCAGAGGAAGTTAAAAACGCAAAAACAGTCGTATGGAACGGACCTATGGGCGTTTTCGAAAATCCTTTATTTGCCAACGGAACAATTGAAGTTGCAAAAGCATTGGCAGATACGGACGCTACAACAATCATCGGTGGTGGTGATTCAGCGGCAGCCGTTAATACACTTGGATTCGGAGATAAAATGACACACATCTCAACAGGTGGCGGTGCATCACTTGAATTCCTTGAAGGCAAAGAACTTCCGGGCGTGGTTTCGGTTAATGATAAATAAGTAAAGCTATAAAATATGAATTTGTTAGGAGGATAAACAATGAGAAAGAAAATTGTTGCGGGTAACTGGAAAATGAACAAAACACCAAAGGAAGCACTTGCTTTAATAGAAGAACTTAAACCTTTGGTAAAAGATGCGGATTCGGATGTTGTTTTCTGTGTACCTGCTATAGATATTATTCCTGCTGTTGAAGCAACAAAAGGAACAAACATTGCTATCGGTGCTCAAAATATGTATTTTGAAGACAGTGGTGCTTTTACGGGAGAAATCTCTGCGCCAATGTTAAAAGATGCAGGTGTAAAGTATGTTATTTTGGGTCATTCCGAAAGACGTCAGTATTTCAACGAAACTGATGAAGCAGTTAACAAAAAAGTTAAAAAAGCTTTCGAATACGACCTTATTCCTATTGTTTGCGTTGGCGAAACTCTTCAGCAAAGAGAACAGGGTATCACAATCGATTGGGTAAGAATGCAAGTTAAGAAAGCATTTATGGATGTAAATAAAGAAGATGCCGTAAGAGTAATTGTTGCTTACGAACCAATTTGGGCAATCGGCACAGGTAAAACAGCTACGGTTGAGCAGGCTGATGAAGTTTGCAACGCTATCAGAAAATGCTTATTCGAGCTTTACGGTGAAGAAGCTGCTTACAGCATTCGTATTCAGTACGGCGGAAGCGTTAACGGCAAAAATGCCGCAGAGCTTTTCTCAAAACCTGATATCGACGGCGGACTTGTAGGTGGTGCATCACTTAAATCTGACTTTGCAAGCATCGTAAACTGGGACAAATAATATAAATGGAGAGATTATGGAAAGAAAGGTTGTTTTAATGATATTAGACGGTTTCGGCCTTAATGACAATCATGAGGCCAATGCCGTTTATGAAGCTAAAACTCCGGTAATCGACTCACTTATGAAAGACTACCCATTTGTTAAGGGTTATGCCAGCGGTTTGGCTGTTGGACTTCCCGACGGACAAATGGGTAATTCTGAGGTTGGACATCTTAACATGGGTGCCGGCAGAGTCGTTTATCAGGAACTTACAAGAATTACAAAAGAAATAGAAGACGGTACATTTTTTGAAAACAAAGAGCTTTTGGATGCGGTGGAAAATGTAAAGAAAAACGGCAGTGATTTGCATCTTTACGGCCTTGTTTCCGATGGTGGCGTTCATTCTTTTAACGGCCACCTTTACGGTCTTATAGAACTTGCCAAGAGGAAGGATGTAAAAAACGTTTATGTTCATTGCTTTATGGACGGCAGAGATACGTCACCTACATCCGGAAAAGACTTTGTTAAAGAGCTTCAGGATAAGTTAAATGAAGCGGGTATAGGCAAAATTGCTACGGTTATCGGAAGATATTATGTAATGGACCGTGATAACAGATGGGATCGTGTGGAGATGGCCTATAACGCCTTAACAAAAGGCGAGGGCATACAGGCTGAAGATGCTGTGGCAGCTATTGAAGCTTCTTACAAAGAAGATGTTACGGATGAATTTATTAAGCCTACCGTTATTTGCGAAAACGGCAAGCCTCTTGCAAGAATAAAAGACGGTGATTCGGTTATATTTTTCAATTTCCGTCCCGACAGAGCAAGAGAAATCACAAGAGCTTTTTGCGCCGATGAATTCGACGGATTTGGCCGCGGCAGTCGCATAAAAACAAAATATATCTGCTTTACGGAATATGATGTTACCATTCCGAACAAGGAAGTGGCTTTTAAGAAAGTAGAAATCAACAATACTTTCGGCGAATATCTTTCAAAGCTCGGGCTTAAACAAGCTCGTATTGCGGAAACGGAAAAATATGCGCATGTAACATTTTTCTTTAACGGCGGCGTTGAAGCACCTTACGAAGGAGAAGACAGATATTTGGTTAATTCTCCAAAGGTGGCTACCTACGACTTGCAGCCTGAAATGAGCGCTCCGGAAGTATGCGATAAATTGGTGAATGCAATTAATTCAAAGAAATACAATGCTATAATCATTAACTTTGCAAATCCTGACATGGTAGGTCATACAGGTATCGAACCTGCCGTTATTAAAGCGGTTGAAACAATTGATGCTTGCGTTGGACGTGCCGTTGAAGCGGTTAAGGCAAATGATTATACTATGTTCTTATGCGCGGATCACGGAAATGCAGAACAACTTAAAGATTACGAGACGGGAGAGCCTTATACGGCTCATACCACAAATCCGGTTCCTTTTATTCTTATTAACGACGACAAAGGCAGATCTTTAAAGGAAAACGGCAGACTTTGCGATATCGTTCCGACTCTTATTGATATAATGGGAATCGAAAAACCGGAAGAAATGACAGGCGTTTCGTTGCTGAAATAGTCTGGTTTTTGATATAATTAATTTTGATTTAATTCTATAAAACATCGTTTATGATGATATTTTTAACCAGGAGAAATAATTATGAAGAAGTTTAAACCCCTCATAGTGGTTGCGGTAATTGTTGTAATTATTGCAATTATAACAGCTTGTGTTGCCAAGGAAGAAAACGGAAGATCTTCCAAAGATACAAACAAGCAGACGGAAGAAACAACAACGGAAACAACTACAGAGGCAGCTAAATCCATAACTTTGGTGGCTGTCGGCGATGTACTTAACCACAATCCTGTGCTTGAAATGGCAAGCAACGGTGACGGAACTTATGATTTTTCAAACCTTTTTGTCAACATGAAAGATACTATTTCAAAAGCTGATATTGCGGTTGTTAACAATGAAACAATTATCGGTGGTGCCGATCAGGGTATCCAGGGCGGTTCACCTTATCTTATTTTCAACTCGCCTGACGAACTTGCCGATAACATTATCGATGCGGGATTTGACCTTGTTTTACAGGCTTCAAACCATTCGGATGATATGGGTTCCGCAGGTATCAGACATTGTATCGAGCTTTGGAAATCCAAATCCGACAAGATAAAAATGATCGGTCTTAACGAATCACAGGAAGAGCGCGATACAATAAGTTATATGGAAGTTGGCGGCATCAAGCTTGCCGTACTTAACTATACATATGGTCTTAACGGATTTGTGCTTCCGGAAGGTCAGGATTACCTTGTAGACCAGATGACGGATGAAACTTTTGAGCAGGTTAAAGCCGATATTCAAAAGGCCGATGCTGAAGCTGATTTTGTTATTGTTTTCCCGCATTGGGGAACGGAATATGTTGTTGGTGATGCAACGCAGGCTCAGATCGACTGGGGTCAAATGTTTACTGAGGCGGGAGCGGATCTTATAATCGGTACACATCCTCATGTAAGTGAGAAAATCGAGAAGATTACTGCGTCAAACGGTAATGAAGCTCTTTGCTATTATTCACTCGGCAACTTTACTTCAAATCAGGCTTATCTTGATGATATTAATGCAGCATACAGCCAGGTTGAAGGAATGGCCGTTGTTAAAATTACAAAAGATGCAAACGGAACTCATATAGATTATGACGGAAACACAGGTGTTGTTCCTGTAGTTTGCCACAATGACAGAGTAAACGGTCCGAATATCACGGCTTATAAACTTAGCGATTATACATCTGATTTGTGCAGCATTCACGCAACAGCTCGTCAGGGTTATACATTTAACCTTGATTGGTTAAATCAAACAGCTTCGGATATCTTCGGTGAATGGATTATTGATTATTAATTTGAAGGGCAGCGCCTAAGGGCGCTGCTTTTTTTAAAAAAAGTCGTTGACAGAATGAGTATTCGTATGATAATATCTTTTCATCGTTTAGGCGATGTCACAGTTCAATAGTTTATTTTAATTTATTATTTTATTCAAATGCGGTTTTCCGCACTATTTTCAAAAAGGACAATTTAATATGAGAACATTGATTGCTTTATTTGGCATTTTTTTTGCATCCGTGTTTTCGATTTTGATCTGCCTTACGTCACTAATCAATAATTCTCACGCAATTGACAGCAAACAGGCTATGGATATGGCTATTTTGAGCACTTCAAAGAGTTATTTTCTTTATGATGAAATAGATAAAAACGAATTTGAAGATGTCTTTAAAAGACGCTTTTTTTATAGCCTTGATGCCGGATACAGTGATGTGAATTACGAGCTTGATCTGACTAAAATCGATGAGGGTGAAGTGGCCGTTAAAGTCGAAAACAGCTACAAGCATTTAAATGGCAAATCAAATACTGTGACATGCAAGCGAATTGTTGTTTTGGAAGAAATTATTTAATGTCATTATTTTGAACTGTGATTTTTGGACATTTTTATTTCAAGGAAACATTTCGCAATCTAATTTTTAAAGAATTAACAGGAGGATATTATGGACCAAATTTTTAATCATTACGGAAAAATAATTGCCGCGGTTTTAGGCATAATTATTGTTATTGCTATTATTTACGCCGTTTCCGTGGGTGTAAAAAGCAATTCCGCTTCATTAACGGACAACTTACAAAACTATGTGGTGGAGCAAATGGCAGGAGAAAATAATATGGGGGATTAGCATATGGACATCAGATTAGACAGCGTATGTCTCGATGAAATTGACGAGTTTATTGACGACGATAACGTTACCGACATCAATTGGAACGGCAAAGACTTGTGGATAAGCGATTTAAAAAAGGGCGTATATAAGTCGGATTTAAAGCTTAGTTCTAAATTTGTAAAGGATATTTCCAATCGCTTCGCAAACATGGTGAAGACACATTTTAATAAAGAAAGCCCTTTACTTGAGGCACAAACGGACAAACTCAGAATATCTATTTATCACGAAAGCGTATTGGCGGGAAATGACAGCATCGCAATAAGAAAGCTTCCGCCCGAGTGCAGAATAAGCGAAAAAACAATGCTTGAAACAAATTATTGCAGCAAAGAAACAATCGATTTTCTGAAGGAAGCAATAAAAGCTCATTGCAATATCGTGATCGGAGGCCTTCCCGGGGCCGGAAAGACCGAACTTCTAAAATTCTTAAGCAAATTCATACCGGCTAACGAAAGAGCCGTGACTATTGAGGATAGTTTCGAAATTCATTATTCAATGGTAAATCCCGAAAAAGACTGTGTGGAGATTCGAGTGGGGAAAAACTTAAGCTTTGAAGAAGCAATCAAGGGAAGTTTAAGACATAACGCCAAATGGACTCTTCTTTCGGAAGCAAGAGGAGAGGAAGTAAATGAGCTTATCAAAGGCATATGCGACGGTTGCCATATCTTAACCACCATTCATACGGATGATGCCAAGTCTATTCCCGACAGAATGGCCGCCATGGCGGGAGATCTTTCAAATGAGCGTTTTATAAACATTCTACACAATCATTTGGATATAGGCATAATGGTTGAGGCGTCTTTAAGCAGTTTGGGAATCAGCCGAAGGATATCTCAAATTGTGGTTTTTTCACGAGAATACGATGAAAACAAGGGAAGCTATGAAAACTTTGCCAGGGAAGTCTTTAACAAAGATATATCGGAAAAATTAAATGAAAATGCGCTTTGGGGTATTAAATCCAAGTTAAGGAAGGTGGGAATATGACAAATAAGAAAAATATTCTTGTATCCGCTCTTATGGTTCCCTTAAGTATTGCTTTTGGAATATTATACAGGGTAAGTCCGCTGCATATTTTTATGCTGGGCATTTTATCGATTTTATCCGTTCCCATAGTGGTAAAAGCTCACGAATGTCTTATAAGAGAATCGAAAAAGTTTAAACTTGTAAGCGATTACTTGATTCAGATGAGTTCCTCATTTTTAAAAAGCGAAAAAATATTGGAAAGTCTAAAAGATACATATCTTGTTACGGCAAAAAGCAAGATGAAAAAATCTATCGGAGAAGCCATAGAATACTTGGAAAACGGTATATCCGAGGCGGAAGACAAAACAATATGGGAAGAGGCATTTTTTAAAATCGAAAAAGATTACGGATGTCGAAGAATGAGAGAACTTCACAAATTTCTTATAAGCGTGGAAGTTGAAGGAAGTAAAGACTATAAGGGCGCTTTGGGCCTACTCATAAAAGATAATAATGCTTGGATAGACAGAACAATCATTTATCAAAAGAAAAAGAGTGAAATAAAGATTCATTATGCGGTGGGTGTTGTATTGGCGGCTTTGGTTTGCACTCTTAGTCTTTTCTTCGGTAAATACGTGGATATTACAAAGAATCCTTTGTATTCCCTTGTATCCATGATTTTTCTTCTTGCTTGCGTTTTTTCTTACGTCTTGCTGCAAGCATCTTTTAAAAGTTCTTGGTTGGATATGGAAAAAAACGAAAAGCAGATCTTAAGAGATTATGATTTTGTTATGGATTCCATAAAAAGAAATAAGAAATCATCCTTGAAATATAAGGCTGCTTTTGCCAGATGCGTTAAAGAAATAAAGCTTGAATTTCCGGAGTGGATAAGAGGAATAGTTGTGGAAAAAAGTCATAACACGGTTCAAATGTGCTTGCAAAATTCTTACAGTTCTTCGCCCATTATTTTGAAAAAGGCCATATATGAGCTCTTAAGAGGCATTGAAGAAGACAGCGAAGCAATAGAACCTTATGATGCTTTCTTAAAAGAATTTGACATTGCGGAAGTTACAAGCGCCATGAAACTTTTGTATTCCATATCGGAGCTTGGAAACGAAGAGAGCAAAGAGCAGCTTACAACGCTTATGGAAAGAAATTATATGTTGCTTGATAATGCCACAAAAGGGGCAAATGAGTCTGTTATATCGAGCCTTAAACAAATAATTGCTTTTCCTCTTTATTTTGCCACTGTTAAGACTGTTGTGGATTTAAGCCTTTTTGTAAGCATTTTCTTAAACGGAATCGGTTCGGCGGATATGATTTCGAAATTTTAACAAGAAAGGAATGATAGTAATGAATACGATATTTGAAGAATACAGCGGTATTGTTGTTATACCCTTTGCATTAACTATAATTGCGGGATTTATGGGTGCCTTAAATGCTTTAATAGATGCGGGAGTCGTCTATTCAATCGGATAAATGAGAACAATACTTTCAACATTCATGATAGTGATTGTTTTGGCATTTGCGGCATTCGGCTCTTTCAGCCTTGTTTTTGCAAATGTGAAGGTTACAAACGCCGAGAACTTTTTCGAGTCGGCATGCTCCGAAATGGAAAACTGTTACTATGATGAAGATGTGATAGAAAAATGTATAGCAAAAGCGGATGAAGAAGGATACAAACTAAGCGTTGTTGACGAATCATATGATTTGTACGGCGAAAAGGTTCCCGCACTTTACGTTAAAATGACATATCCTTTTTCGATTCCCTTATTTAATGTTTCAAAAGACATAGAGATAAACGGATATATTAATTGATTAAGCTGTTTAAAGCTTGATAAATTTGATGAAAGAAAAGGGGAAAGGAGATATAATGGATCACATTTTTGAGCAATACGGAAAAATTATTGCCTCTGTAATCGGTATAATCATTGCGGTTGCCATGATTGCTACAACAGGCACAATAATTAAAAGCACATTAAACGATGGAGTTACAAAAATGTCGGAAACGGCAAAAACGGAATGGAGCATTTGATAATAGTCTGAAAGATTGTTTATTTTATAACAATTATTGCGGTGGATTTGCCTATGTGATAGTATATATTTAGATTTGTAAACCGGAAGTCTTACTGACGGTAAACTTAAATTAAAGGAGATTATTATGAGTTTAAATTCAACACCATCGGGAGAAAGAACACACATCGGTATTTTTGGCAAGCGTAATGCGGGTAAATCCAGCGTTATCAATGCCATAACGGATCAGAACATTGCAATTGTTTCGGATGTTAAGGGAACAACCACGGACCCCGTTAAAAAGGCAATGGAGCTTTTGCCTTTGGGCCCTGTTATGATTATTGACACACCGGGTATCGACGATATCGGCGAGCTTGGAGAACTTCGTGTAAAGAAGGGGCTTCAGGTCTTGAATAAGACTGATATTGCCGTAATGGTTACATCCCTTGAGGACGAAGAAGAATCGGAAAGTGCAGCATTGTTCAGCGAAATGGCTAAGGAAAAAGGCTATGCCTGTCCATATGAAAAACACGGTCTTTCATCCCATGAATGCTTCCTTATTGAGCGCTTTAAAGAGAAAAAACTTCCTTTCGTAGTTGTTGTAAACAAAAGCGATACATTTGACGGGGAACGAAAAAAGAGAGCGGAAGCACTGGTTGAAGATTTAAACAAAACAGAAGGCAGACAGTGTGCGATTATTGTAAGTGCCGCAAATAAAACAAATATTTTCGAGCTTAAAGAAATGATAGCCGCATCAAAACCCGATACGCAAGCACCATTTCCTATTTGCGGAGATTTGCTTGAAAGAGGCGATATAGTAGTACTTGTTATTCCTATTGATAAAGCGGCGCCGAAAGGCAGACTTATATTGCCGCAACAGCAGACTATTCGCGATATTTTGGATCACAATGCAACGGCTTTGGTGGTTCAAGACGATCAGCTTGCGGAAACTATAGAGAAGTTTGGCAAAAACATTCGCCTGGTGGTAACCGACAGTCAGGTTTTCTTTAAAGTTAAAGATATTGTACCGGAAGATATCGAACTTACTTCCTTTTCGATTCTCATCTCCCGCCATAAAGGCACACTTCGCCCTCAATATGACGGTGCAAGAGCAATCGAAAATTTAAAAGACGGTGACAAGGTTCTTATTGCGGAAGGCTGTTCACATCACAGAACTTGTGAGGATATCGGAACCGTTAAACTTCCGAACCTTATTAGAAAATACACCGGTAAAGATATTAAAATCGAAACAAGCAGCGGTACGGAATATCCCGACAATTTGGAGGACTATGCCCTTATTTTCCACTGTGGAGGTTGTACACTTAACGAAAAAGAAATGCAATACAGAATCAAGTGTGCTCAGGATGCGAAAGTGCCTATTACCAATTACGGCATCTCAATCGCTTACATGCGAGGCATCATGGAACGCAGCATGAGACCTCTTGGAGATAAATATTAAATTGTACTTGATTTGAACAATTGAATGTGCTAATATATTTAATGTTTATGGGCAGTTTTATATTGCTATGACTTTGTTTAAAATATTAAATAACATAGATTTTGTCGTTTTACGGCAAAACGGGAGGAATCATGGTATTAAAAGTTATAATCACAATTGTTGTAATGATTATATGCGTAGCACTTGTTGTGCTTATTGCAAAACAGGAAAGTAAAACATCGGGACTTGGTGCTCTTAGCGGAAGCATGGGTGATTCAAGCGATACATACTGGGGAAAGAACAAAGGTCGTTCAAGAGAAGGCAGACTTATTAAAGGAACAACAATCTGCACAATCATTTTCCTTGCAGCATGTTTATTGTTGAATTCAAAATTATTCCAGTAATAATTAAACTATCAGCCCTGAAAGTTGGATGCTTTCAGGGTTTTCTTATGTATAAGCAAGGATGATTATAAGCGTTTGAGGAAAGAATAAAGAATGATTAACAAAACAGATACGGAAAAGAGAAAGAAAATAATCATGGACATTATGCAGGATAAGCATTATGTTCCGATGAAAATAAAAGAACTTGCAATTGTCTTAAATGTACCAAAAGAAAACAGAGACAATCTCCAATTTGTTTTGGATGAGCTGATTTCCGAGGGTAAAATAGGACTTTCAAAGCGAGGTAAGTACGGCATAGGAATCGAAGAAATCCATGTCGGAGTTTTTAGTGCGACGGCAAAAGGCTTTGGATTTGTAACTATAGAAGGATTTGATGATGATATTTATATTCCGGCCCGCGATACCTTAAATGCTTTTGACGGCGACAAGGTGCAGCTTGTTATTGTAAACAAATTTAAACGCGGAGCCAGAAAAGAAGGCCGTATTATTAAGATTGTTGAGCGCGCCCTTAAAGAGATTGTGGGTACATACAAAAAGAGCAAAAGCTTTGGTTTTGTTGTTCCCGATAATTCCAAAATCGGCGTTGATCTATATATAGCCGAAGGATGCGATTTAAAGGCGGGGAACAACGACAAAGTAGTTGTTAAAATAAAAGACTACGGCTCTGCGGATAAAAAGCCGGAAGGGGAAATTATTGAGGTAATCGGAGCGATTAACGATCCGGGCGTAGATATTGTATCCATAATTAAGGATTATGGCATAGAAGAAGAGTTTCCGGATGAAGTGCTTAAACAATGCGAAACTATTGCGGATAAAGTGGAATCCGGCAAGCTTGAATTGAAGGCCTTTATGGCCAAAAAAGGCATTTCAAATCATAAGTCATCAGCATATGCAAGATATGATTTCAGAAATGTTAGGACAGTTACAATCGACGGCGAAGATGCCAAAGATTTGGATGATGCCATATCTATCGAAAAGACTAAGGACGGATATAGCCTTGGGGTACATATTGCGGATGTATCCGAATATGTAAGAGAAGATACGCCTTTGGATAATGAGGCCAAAAAGCGCGGTACCAGTGTTTATCTTGTGGACCGTGTAATTTCGATGCTTCCGAAGAAATTATCAAACGGTATATGTTCCCTTAATGCGGGGGAAGACCGTTTGGCTTTAAGTTGCATCATGGCATTCGATAAATCGGGAAATATAAAAAGTCACGAAATTTGTGAAACACTGATTAATGTTGATAAAAGAATGTCTTACACCGGTGTTCAGGCAACACTTGATGCCGATGAAGATGCAATAAAGGAAAACAAAGACTTTATTGAAATGTTTGAAATTATGCTTGAGCTATCAAGAATTTTACGAAAGAAGAGAGTTGAGCGCGGCGCCATAAACTTCGATTCCAAAGAAAGCAAGATAACTTTGGATGAAAATAAAAAAGTTGTGGAAGTAAAGCCATATGAAAGATGCGAAGCAACAAAAATTATCGAGGACTTTATGCTTGCGGCAAACGAAACCGTGGCGGAAGAGTATTTTTGGGCTGAAATCCCATTTGTTTACAGAAGTCATGAGGAGCCGGACGGAGAAAAGATTCGTGATTTCGGCATTTTTATCAACAATTTCGGATATTCCTTAAGACCTCAGATTAACAAAATTCACTCAAAAGAATTGCAGGCAATCCTTGATAAGGTGAAAGATACGCCGGAAGAAGCGGTAATTAACAGGCTACTTTTAAGGTCTATGAAACGCGCAAATTATACTACTTCATCCAACGGACATTTCGGCCTTGCTGCACGTTATTATTGTCATTTTACATCACCCATCAGACGTTATCCGGATTTGCAAATCCATAGGATTATCAAAGAAAATCTTCACGGTGAGATGGACGACAATCGCGTAAATCATTATATCAACATACTGCCCGAAGTAGCGCGCAATTCAAGCGTAACAGAACGCAGAGCAAACGATGCGGAATATGACACGGACAAGCTTAAAAAAGCAGAGTATATGTTGGATAAAATCGGCAACGAATACGAAGGTGTAATATCAGGACTTACATCCTGGGGAATATATGTAGAACTCTACAATACTGTGGAAGGCATGGTTCGTTTAAAAGATATAAAAGGAGATTTCTATGATTTCTACGAAGAAGAAATGATAGTAAGAGGCGAACACACCGGCATTACATATAAACTGGGACAAGTTGTAACAATAAAAGTAACCGGCGCAGATAAAGCTGCAAGAACGATTGATTTTAAATTTGTTTAAAAAGACTTATAAAAATATACCGCCCAAAAGTTAGACTATAGAAATCTAACCCTTGGGGCGGTATATTTTTATATTTGCATATGTTATAATTTTTCATATAAGTTTATATAAAAAACGGAGAGGTATATTATGGAAAAAACTAAAATCAAAAGATTATGGGGAAGCTTGCTTTCTTTTCTTGCCACAGCGGCAGTAGTTTTGCCGACATGCGCAACGACTGTTATGGCAGATGATACGAACGGAAAAACATGGCCCCAAAATCCAAGAGTAACTTTTGTTACAAGAAACACCATAGAATTTGGTTCATATCCTCAATACGACAAGAATAATGACGGGGATATAGACTGGGATGATGCAACGCCAATAACATGGCAGATATTGGATGCAACAGACCCTACAGATGTCCTTATAGTTGCAGACCAAATACTGGATTGTAAGAAATACAATGAAAATTACGATTACGTCAAATGGGAAACGTGCGACTTAAGAAAATGGTTAAACAGTACGGATATGAATGATGATGAAGGCTTTTATAATACAGCATTTTCCACTGCACAAAAAGCTGTTATTAAAGATACAGTTGTAATAAATGCCGATAACCCCATCTTTGGTAAAGACGGCGGAGATGATACAACAGACAAGATTTTCTTATTATCCTTGGATGAAATAAAAGAAACTTCATATAAATTCAGCGACAATTTTGCAATATACGACCAGGCAAGAATTGCAACCGTAACGGATTATGCAGTCTCACAGGGTGTATATAAAGACGACGCCGACGGCGGCGGCTTTTATTGGCTGCGCTCGCCGGGCAGCTATGATGAATACGCCTCATATGTATCCGACAGTGGCGAGGCCATTGCGTATGGAGGCAATGTAGCAGATCAGGATGACTTTGGTGTGCGTCCGGCTTTGAGAATCAATCTTCAAGGGGTCGCTTTGGAACAAGCCGAGAAACAAGTGGATATTAAAAATGTAGATTATGATATTGTTACTATGGGGAAAGATAACGGCAATGATATAGTGTGGAATGTATTAAAAGTTGATGGTGAAAAAGCATTACTTTTTACAAGTGATATCCTCTCGGAAGAAAAAGCATATCAGAATTCGGACGCGTATAGCACCACATGGGAAAACTCCGACATCAGAGCATGGTTAAATTCCGATAATGACGGATTTTATAAAACTGCATTTACGGATGCGGAAAAGGAAGCAATTCTAGAAACTACGGTGGAAAACAGTGTGGGTGATGATACAAATGACTATGTATTTTTACTCTCAATAGAAGAACTTACCAATACGGATTATGGCTTTGCAAGTATGATGAGGTGTATGTCGAAAGGAAGACAAGCACTTGATGATTATTGGACTCGTTCTCTTAAAGAATCTGATGCAAGAGTGGCAAGCTGTGTACATATGGTTGGCAGTATGGCATTTGGAAATAATAACATCTATACATCAAGCATAATATATGTTCGTCCTGCCATCTGGGTAGACCTTACAAAGCTTGGATATGTTAAACCAAATCCGAACCCAACACCGGACTCAAATGTTACTTATAAATCCGATTCGGAAGGCAAGCTTACTTGGACAAAAGGAAGCGGAAAAGACCTTACATTTACCATAAAAAGCACGGGAGCCACGGATGATTCCTTTGAACATTTTGATAGCTTAAAAATCGATAACAAAGTTTTAACTCGCGGCACGGATTATGACGTAACAAAAGGCAGCACAATAGTCACAATCAAAGCTGCCACGTTAGAAGCAATGGAAACCGGCGAACATAAAATAGCAGCCGTATTCGATAACGGCATATACGAAACGACCTTAAGTATCCAAGCAGCAAGCCCGGCCACCGGCGACAGCGCAAACATCGCCTTGTTTACAGGCATAGCTATCATAAGCATTGTAGCCGCAGGCACGACTATATATTTAAAGAAAAAACGAGCTTTCGAATGATTGAAAATGCTAAAAGGCACAAAAAATATCAGATTATAAAGCATAAAGTGAAATCTTAGAAAAACAATAAAAATCTTTGTGCGTCAGCAAAAAATGAACAGGACGTTCATTTTAGTGACACCTGAGCCACGATGGCGAATGTGTCACGTTTGCGAACTCATGAGAGAAAGTATAACGATTTTTATATGTTTTTCTTGATGAAACGATAGCTTTATAATCTGATATTTATTTTGTGCCTTTTTAAATTTCCAATAAATAGAGGGCTTATTATAATATCCTAAAATCCCGCAGCCGCATCTTTTACAGGTGCAAAGATCTTTTCAGCCTGTTCGTTTGTCAAATCAACGCCAAACACTTCTTTGTAGTATTTAACCGTTTCTTCCGTAATATCAATATCCTCGAAAAGTGAAGGATAAGCCTGTTTAGCAAGCCACATAAGAGTGATAGGAGTATCAACACCCGGAGTGTAGCTTCTGTACATACCAAGCGGCATTTTGTAAACATTGTGATTTGCAACCGCAGTAATAGGGCTCCAGTCATCAGCCGCAAAAGCGTTGTTGTAAAGATCATCAGGACTAGCCTGAGTAAAGTTTGTGATGTAGATAAGGTCAGGATTCCAAGCATAAACCTGTTCCATGGAAACAGCTACCTGATTGTCTTGTTTAAGCTCATTGGCAACATTTTTTGCACCGATGGCATCGCACCACCACTGACCGAAGAAGTTTTCGCCGCTGGTCATCATTGTAGTGTCGTCATATTTGAAAAGGAAGAATGCATTGGCGCGTTCTTCATCAGAAAGGTCTTTAACTCTGTCCTGAACCATTTTGTAAACTTTGTCTGAGTAGTCGGCAACAATGTCTGTCTTGTCGTTTTCAGGGAATATTTCGCTAAGAAGCTCAATCCAATGGTTGAGAGTTTCAATGGCATCGTAGTTCCATTTGTTAACGGAAACGGCAACGGCGGTAAAGCCGGCATTTGTAAGCTGTTCGCCAACTTCAGGTTCGGATGCACCGTAGAAAACAACATCCGGTTCGAGTTTCATAAGTTCTTCTATGTTGATAGTTGAACCATCGATAAAATCGGTTTTGGCATTTAAGATTTCAGGATATAACTCGCCAAGAAGACTGTTTTGTGCTGCAGTCATACTAGGTGCAGGCATACCTACGATTTTATCCGCTGAATCAAAGAAGATTGTGAGTACGCTTGGAAGCGGGTAAACTCCGCAAACAACTACCTTATCAACTTGATTCGGAACTTCAACTTCATTGTCAAGATGGTCAACAATTACATGTGTTCCGTCTGCTTGTGTTGTATCTTCTGCGTCAGAAGATGAGTTTTTGCCATCACATGCCGCAAGTGATAAAACCATCACGAGAACAAGCATAAGACTGACAACTTTGATAATCTTTTCTTTCATATTAGATACCTCTTTTCGTTTACTTTAAATACTATAAACATCAATATTTTATAAGTATTTTTTTATATATGAGAAATCCGATGTTAAATCCGGAATTTCATCCCTGTAGATTCTTCCCGAGAAGCTTTCGCTTGGAAGAGGAATAAATTTTGCACTGTCCGGGCAGATTGCCTTATAAAGGGGATCTGCAATAATCATTTTGGCATTTGTAAGCTCTGAGCGTATATCATCTTCATAAGGAGTTATTTTATCCTTGTCTCGAAGATAATATTTGTCTATTTCCGTAGGACAAAGGATTCTTACACCTTTGCCGCAGGCCAGTTCTATGGAGCTTGCTAAAGAAATGCTTGTGATAGCTTCGCCTATAACTACAATATCTTCTCCCGGAAGGTTGGATTTGCAAACATAATCCGGAAAATCCGGGTCCGTATATACTTTTTTTATCGTATCCGCAAGTAAAGCGTTGTAAATACCCTCTATTGGGGTTCCCACAACGTATGGTGTGGCAAAACGCTTTTTTAATACCTTTGCGGCTTCCAAACCGGTGGAAGAGACAACAAGGTTAATATTTGCACTTCCGCTTTTTTCTATATCTTCGAAGCTGGTTCCCATAGTCCATTTGGAAATAATATCAAAGTCTAAGGAACTTGCAAAATTACAGATGGATTCGGCTTGTCCGTTGATTGAAAAATCCAGGGGAGTAAGTCCCAGTATATTCATGGACGGCATTATTGTTTTCTTGACATTTTCTTTCGGAATCCTTTCGGCAAAAGCACTTAATGCCATATTTGCGCCTTTTACGTAAGTATTCATGCCGCTTGTTGGAATGCCGAAAACGGGAATTTTCAGCCTGTCTTCCAAAACTTTTGCAACAGCTTCAAAATCAAAACCTATCATGGCAGGTATTGGCGTTCCGCAAATAGCAACGAATTTTGGCTTCAAGGATTCGGCCGCTTCTGTAATATCTTCGATTAATTTGTTATCATCACCCATAACGGCTTCCATCTCCGATAAAGCGGAGATATATACCATGCTGTCCATTGTGTACCATCTCGGTTCGTCGTGAGTGCTGTATGTTGAGTTGCAACCGCTGGCATCGTGCATTACCACAAGTCCGCCAAGTTCGTAAAGAGCGGAGCAGACTCCGAATACATCGGCCGAATAGGTTGATATTATTGATGATGTCTGTTTCATGAGCAGTAGTCACACCCCAATCCTTTGATTTGTACAAGTTTGCACATATCTTTTTTATTATTGTAAGCGTCTTTCATATAGTTAATGCTTTGAATTATGGCATCGTAGCCAAACATTCCTCCGCCTTCAACCACGTTAACGAAGTGATTTGTATTTGTAAAATATGCAGCCTTTTGACCCACTGCCAAAATATCGCTTTCTTCTTTTGATGCAAAGAAACGCATTTTTGCGTGAACCGTAGGGAAGAGAAGCAAATCGGGATGATTTTTTTGTAAGTAGTCAAAATCATTTTTTTCTTCACCGGTAAAGGAATCGGCAAATATATATTTAACATTCATTCCGGCTTTTAAAAGCATAATGGCAAGACTTAAAGGTCTTTGACAAAATGTGTAATCTATTGCGATTTCTTTATCTTTTATAAGTTCTTTTAAATCCTTTAAAGCCATATCGCATTCTTTTCTTTTTTTGCTTGTGTCCGGCATATCAATGCCTAAACTGTCACAAAGCAGTTTTAAAGAAGCATCGATTTCATCATAGTCATAGCTGAAAGGAAGATAAACATGCTTTCCTCCCAGTTGTTCACTCATTAAATCACCTGCGGCTTTTGCTGCGGGATAGTAAGAAAAGTAGATTGAACTTTCTGCCATTTGCTGATAATCCGCATAAGTTTTTTTATCGGTTATTTCATGAACTTTAAAATCGTTTTCGTTTAAAATCTTTAATAATTCGCTTGATTTTAGAGTAGGTAAATCGTTTCCGATAATCGCAACGCATTTGTCGTTTAATTCGCGCTTTTTAAGAAGCTTATACAATCGGCTTCGCATTATTTGATCCGGTGTCAAACCGCTTTTTCTCATTATTGGATTCATATAACAATCCGTAAAGTCGATGTCAGGAAAACGCTTTGCAAGCTCCGCATATATCATATCCAGGTCGCAGCCCGTAAAATGATGTACACAGCTTGTATAAACAAGAACGGCCGGAGGACGTTTAGGCAATTTATTGATTATATCCGTAACGCCTTCGATTACCAAATCTTCCAAATCTCCGTCAAGCAAGTTGCTTTCTTTGATTTCGACGGTTGAAAATCGCTTTTCGGCATGCATTTCGGCTGCCGTTAAAACAACGCCTCTAAGGCAGCCCGCAGCACAGACAAATATCTGATGAGCCTCGGGTATAAGCATACCTGTATGGACAATATTCCAGGTGCCCCTTGCCGGTGACGAATATTCAAGGCCCGATTTAAAAGGAGCGGGGAAGCTTGCTTTGGCGATTTCTATTTCTATATCATTTCTTTCAATGTCATCTCTTAGACTTTTTAACATTGCAATACCTTTCTTTTTAACAATCTGATTTAAGATTAACTATTTATTGCATATATCAAGAATGCTTTTTGCCAATGTTCTGTATTCATCGGCCATATCACTGTCAGGAAAAGCTTCCACAACGGTTTTGCAAAGCTCTTCGGCATCCTGCACCTTGTCGCTTCTTGAAAGAGTGCCGATAATGGAAGAATGTATATCATCGGCCAATTCTTTGACTTTTTCTTCTTCGTTTTTAACATTTCTTTTGTTTAATATAATTCCACCAAGCTCGGCATAACCACGACCTTTGAAATTATCGATAGCACAGGCTATGTTTGCTGCGGCATGAATTGCCATGTTTTCACCTGATGTGATAACAAATACTTTGTCTGCATAGCCGCCGCGCATAGGCATTGAAAAACCGCCGCATACTACGTCGCCCAGTACATCATAGATAACAACGTCCGGATTGTATTTTTCGTAGGCTCCTTTTTGTTCAAGCTTTTCCAAAGCCGCAATTATACCGCGTCCGGCACAACCAAGCCCCGGAGTGGGACCGCCGGCTTCAACGCATACAACGCCTTTGTATCCGATAGTTAACATATCATCAAGGCTAAAGTCATCTTTTTTGTCGTGAACCAACTCAAGTACGGTTGTTACTTTTTCTTTACCGTGAAGGCTGATTGTGGAATCGGCCTTTGGATCGCAACCTATTTGCATTACTTTGTAACCCATATCCGCAAGAGCGGCTGAAATATTTGAAACGGTAGTGGATTTTCCGATACCGCCTTTTCCGTAAACAGCTATTTTAATCATTGATAATAACCTCCGATTATTCTATTTTAACCAAATTTTATATTTTTGCAAAAACCGTTTTAACGTTTACATCCGGCAAAACACCAAGCTTTTGCGACAAATCGTTTATTTCACCGACTGTTCCGTCTAAGGTTATGTTGATGATGTAGAGGCCGAATTTTTTGTAAGGAAGGCCCATACGTCCCACAAGTAAACTGTTGTAATCATGAAGTATAGTATTTACTTTTGAATACATTTCGTTAGTTGAAGAAATAATCGTTATTCCCGCAATGGCTCTTTTATCACTGTCGAAAGAACTGCTTGTATCATTTGTATTGATATCAAGGGGGATAACATTTTGCATCACATTTCCTTCCGTTTCGATTTCACCGATAACGGCATTAACACCAAATGCTTTTCTTATCATATCTTCGTTAACAAGGCTTGCGGTATTGCCAAAGTAAGACACACCGCCTCTTGTAAGAATAAGTGATTTGTCCGCACGCTGCAGGGCGTGAGCCGGGTAGTGGGTGTTGAAAATGCAAGCCATATTTTTCTTGTGTACCAGATTTGTCATGGCGTCCAATACAACCAATTGGTTTTTAAAATCAAGATTGGATTCCGGCTCATCAAGGATAAGCAATTCCGGTTCCGATGCCAGAGCTCTTGCGATTAAAACCATTTGGAATTCGCCGCCGCTCATGTTTGAGCACTTTTTATCTTTTAATTTGGCTATATCCAAACTATCCATTATTTCTTCGCAAATTTCGTAATCGATTTTTCGCGGAGCGTTAAATACACCGATTTTGCTGCTTCTACCAAGTAAAACCGTTTCAAAAGCGCTATAGGCGCTGCTGGCGCTTTTGGCCTGAGGAACATAAGCCATTTTGCTCCAAAGCATTTTTGGAGACATGCTTTTAATGTCTTCGCCGTCTATGTAGCTTTTACCGCTTTTCCATTTAAGCATGCCCATAAGGGCGCGAAGAAGAGTGGTTTTTCCAACGCCGTTGGGACCCAGTATTGCAAGAAGTTCCCCTGACTTAACTTCAAAATTTATATCATTTAAAACGTTTGCTCCTTTTGAATAAGCAAAGTTTCCGTTTTCTACTTTAAGTATCAAATCTGCCACCTCCCATTTCTTCTCATAAGGAAAATAAAGAAAGGTGCACCTACTATTGCCGTTAAGATGGAAACCGGAATTTCCGCGGCGGTAGCGGTTCTGGCAATTGTATCAACCACAATCATAAATACGGCTCCAAAACTGATGGAGGCGGGGATTATGGATAAATGATTACCGCCGAATGCCATGCGGCACATATGAGGTATCAAAAGACCTACCCAGCCAACTTGCCCGCAAAGTGATATGCATGAAGCGGTAATGGCAGTTGCGCATATTATGATTATGATTCTTAATAGTCTTATATTTACGCCGCTGGCTTTTGCTTCGTCATCGCTTAAAGGAAGAAGATTCATACGCCATCTGAGTAAAAACATAATTACAATGCCTGCTATTATTGCGGGAGCACCGAATAATAAAGAAGTGTAATTGGCTTTATCCAAACCTCCCATTAACCAATAGGTGATGGATGGCAACTGGGATTCGTCGTCAGCAACGAATTTAACCAAAGATACCAAAGCGGTAAACAAAGATCCTATCATAATACCGCTGAGTACGATAGAGCCAAGACCACGACCTTTTCCGGAGCCGGAAAGCCAGGTTAAAAATACGGCTACGGTGCCAAAAGCAAGGCTTGTTAACTGCATGCCTACCATGCCGAGTCCCAAAAGTATTCCCAGTGCCGCGCCAAAGCTGGATCCGCTGGCCACACCCAATGTATCCGGAGTTGCCAGTGGATTTGCAAAGAGACTTTGAAATGCGCAACCGGCGCAAGAAAGCCCGGCACCTACCAATATTGCAAGTAAAATACGCGGCATTCTGATTGTCCAAATGGTTTTGTACATGATTTGAGAAACTTCATAATCGGATGAAAATTTGCTCATAATCGTATCAAAAACTTCCGATGGACTAATGTTTATTCTGCCGATGCAAAGTGCAATAAATAGAGCGGCAATGGGCATTATTATTAATAATATTTTCCAATGGAGCTTTAAAACTCCTATTTTTCTTGTTTTCATTTCGATATGAGATTAGAGTAAGCGGTTTTTGAACTTACACCTTTCAACTTTCCTATTTTTCCCGATAAAGCGCTGATGTCATCTTGGGGTGCATCAATGGCAATACTGATTATGCTTATGTTTTTTTCACGATAAGGTATTCCCATTCTGCCGATAACATATTTACTGTATTGATGTAAGAGTTCGTTCATTTCTCCCACGGATTCGGGATTTTCGATAATAATACTGATAACAGCTACGCGTGTTTCCATAAAAACCTCCGTATAAAAGAATAAGCCGTGTCCAAAGACACAGCTCTTCACGATTTAGTCAATAGATTTACCTGCGTCTTTTACCTCAAAAATATTTTGGTATCAGAACAATTTTAAATGTATCATTTTAAATACAATTAGTCAACAATTGTTTTTTATTTAACAAATTACATATTGTTTCAATAGGCTTGATTCGGTATTTCAACCATAGGTTAATATTAAACGGATAATGCTTTTATTATAATAAAAAAGCGGAAAGGAGAAAAAGCAAATATATTGAAATAAATAATTGTTTATGGTAGTCTAACATAGTGAGATTTAAGGTTTTTTAGGTAATAAAGCATATGAGTAAGGAATCAAAAAAATTAATTGCCAACAATAAAAAGGCATTTCATGATTATTTTATAGAAGAAAAATTCGAAGCGGGTATCAGCCTTGCGGGTACGGAAGTCAAATCCTTAAGAATGGGCAAATGCAGCATTAAAGAGGCTTTCGTTAAGATTGAAAAAGGTGAAGTCTACATCTACAACATGAATATTTCTCCTTATGAAAAGGGAAACATTTTCAACAAAGATCCCATCAGAACAAGAAAACTCCTGCTTCACAAACAAGAAATCAGAAAATTGATAGGTAAACAAAAAGAAAAAGGTTATACCCTTATTCCTTTGTGTATTTATTTTAAAGGATCTTTGGTTAAAGTTGAAATCGCCCTTGCAAAAGGTAAAAAGCTTTACGACAAACGTGAAGACATTGCCAAAAAGGATGCAAGACGCGAAGCAGAGAGAGAGTTTAAGGTTAAAAATCTTTATTAGAGGTAAAAAATGAAACAGGACATGGTTACGGGCAGCGCATCGAAATCTCTTATTATGTTTGCGCTTCCTATGGTATTAGGTAATATTTTTCAGCAATTATACGGCTTAATCGATACTATTGTGGTAGGTAATTTTGTCGGAGAAGGTGCTCTTGCGGCAGTAGGTACTTCAACGGCTTTGGCCTTTGTATTTATAGCGGTGGCAATGGGTCTTTCCATCGGATGCAGCGTTGTTATATCACAGCTTTTCGGTGCAGGATCTCTTAAAAGAATGAAAACGGCCATTTTTACATCTATTTTTATGATGATTGCTTTGGGCGTTGTACTTACGATTGTTGCTTACAATCTTGCGGGAATAATGCTTGGTTGGATGCAGACACCGGATAATATTTTTGCCGATGCAAAATCTTACCTTCAGATTTATACACTTGGATATATTGGATTATTTGTATATAACATCAGCAATTCCGTATTTAATGCATTGGGAATGTCGAAACTTCCTTTGGCGTTTCTTGCATTTTCATCGGTCTTAAACATTATCTTGGATTTACTTTTTGTAATTAAATACAATATGGGCGTTGCCGGTGTTGCTTGGGCAACATTTATTTCGCAAAATATTGCGGCGGCACTTGCCTTTGTGGTATTGCTTTTCACACTTAAGAAAATTAAATGCAAAGACTATAAGCTTTTTGAATGGGCATTGATTCCCAAACTTTTGAAAGTTGCAGGTCCTACATGCGCTCAACAAATGATTGTTTCTTTGGGCTTTGTATTTATGCAGTCTCTTATTAATCTTTTCGGCTCCACGGTTATTGCGGGTTACACTGCTGCCACAAAGATTGACAATATCGCCCTTATACCTATGGTTCAGGTGGGCAATGCACTTTCGACTTTTGTGGCTCAAAATGTTGGTGCCGGCAAATACGAAAGAGTGGGAACGGGGCTTAAAACCGCTATGCTTATGGACGTGGCTTTCGGTGTGGTTATAGCGATTTTGGTATTTATTTTCGGCAAATTTTTCATTGCACTTTTTATGGATTCCTCGGAAAGTGCAGAAGCCATCGGAATCGGTGTTGAATACATGTATGTGGTTTCCATATTTTATTTTCTCATGGGTGTCCAAAACGCCTACGCGGGTGCTATCAGAGGCGCCGGTGACGTTAAACATTCCATGATTTGCGTATTGTTAAACTTCGGACTTCGTCTTGTGGCGGCATATATTTTGGCACTGTTCTTTATCGGAGAAAAAGGTATTTGGTGGAGTCTTCCTATTGGTTGGGCCATCGGTACGATTTACGGATTTTTCTATTACAGAAGCGGAAAATGGAAGGATAAAGCCGTTGTTGGAAAAATGTAGAGCTTTTTCTGTATTTTTAAACAAGGTTTTTAAGATTTGGAGCATTTAAAATGAATGAATTTAAGGTTGGATTAAAAGACAGTATACCCATCGCAACAGGCTATTTTGCGGTAAGTTTCAGCTTTGGCATTTTAGCGGTTAAATCCGGCCTGGGAATATTTTTGTCATCAATAATAAGTCTTACAAACGTTACAAGTGCGGGACAGTTTGCGGGCCTTGGAATTATAGTTGCCGGCGGTACGGTTTTGGAGATGATATTAACACAGTTTATTATCAATCTTCGTTATGCCCTTATGAGCCTTGCACTTTCTCAAAAACTCTCCAAAGATATGAAGTTTTGGCATAGATTTGTAATTGCTTTCGCAAATACGGATGAAGTCTTTGCCGTAGCCATGCAGCATCAAAAAAGTCTTACTTTAAAATATATGCTGGGCTTGCAGATACCGCCTATTTTCGGCTGGACAGCCGGAACTTTTGTTGGTGCTTTTGCGGGCAGTATTTTGCCGGCATCCGTTTGCTCGGCCCTTGGTGTGGCACTTTACGGTATGTTTATTGCCATTGTTGTTCCGGTTGCAAAAAAATCACGTCCGGTAATGATAGTGGTTCTTGTTTCTGTTGCCTTAAGCTGTCTTTTTTATTACACTCCCGTATTAAAAAATATTTCAACGGGTCTTGTGATTATTATTTGTACCATAGTTGCCGCAACTGTGGGTGCAATATTTTTCCCTATATATCAAGGCAAAAAAAATCCGAGTTCGGAATCGGCTTCGAAGGATATTGAAGATGATAAAAGCGATTATACGGATAAGGAGGGCAAATAATGGTTTATGTTCTTATAATCACCATGGCTGTCGTCACTTATCTTATAAGAGTTATACCTTTGACTTTGGTTCGCGGTGAAATCAAAAACAAATTCCTTAAAAACTTTTTGTATTACGTGCCTTATGCATGCCTTACATCCATGACGTTTCCTGCAATTCTTTATGCTACAAACAGCATAATTTCGGCTTTGGCGGGCTTTGTTGCGGCGGTTGTTTTTGCCCTTATGAACAAGAGCCTTCTTATGGTTGCGGCTGTCGCATGTATTGCGGTATTTGTTGTGGAATTATTTGTATAATACGTTACTAAGGCATATAATATTATTAAGAGTTTTATGTTGGGGGTTTTTAAGGAGTATTTATGGATAATATTCTTGCAAAGAGGTTTTCTTTAATTTCTCTTTTAAAATTTGCATTGCCAAACATAATAATGATGGTTTTTACGTCAATGTATACAATAGTTGACGGTATTTTTATTACTCATTTTGCGGGAACTTTGGCTATTTCGGCTCTTAATATGTCATATCCCGTAACCTGCATTATTATGGGCTTGGGAATTATGATAGGAACCGGATCCAGCGCAAGTTTGGCAACAAAAATGGGCATGGGAAAAACGCAAGAGGCAAAAAGAGATTTCACTTTCATTATTATTATAAGTTTGATAATCAGTATCGTAATTGCTGTATTTACAAATCTGTTTATGGATGAAATACTCGGTCTTTTGGGAACGACCAAACTGCAATTTGACCTTGCTAAATCTTACACGGTAATTTTAATGACATTTACGCCGGCTTTTATGTTGCAATTGCTTTATCAGTCTTTGTTCGTTACGGCGGGTAAACCGCAAGTTGGCTTGGTTCTTACGGTTATTGCGGGAATTTCCAATATCGTACTTGATTATCTTTTTATAGTTGTTTTAAATATGGGAATTGTGGGAGCCGCATACGGAACTTGCATAGGATATTGTATTCCGGCGGGCTTTGGTACGATTTATTTCTTTTTGAAAAGAAAGGGAACTTTGTATTTTGTTAAACCATTTGTGAATTTTAAAATGTTTTTGTACTCTTGTGCAAACGGATCATCGGAAATGGTTGCAAATCTTGCCACTGCCGTAACCACGTTTTTGTTTAATATACAGTTTTTGAAATTTTATAATGAAGACGGTGTGGCGGCAATCAGTATAGTTTTGTATTATCAATTTGTATTTTCCGCGGTATTTTACGGCTATTCCATGGGTATTGCACCCATAATCAGCTTTAAACACGGTGCGGGGGATAATGATCAAAAGAAAATAATATTCAAAATCTCTATGATGTTTATTGCTATTGTTGCAATATCCATGTTTATATTATCCTTAATTCTTATAAAACCCAGCCTTATGTTTTTTACGGAGGAAGGATCGAATACCTTTAATATAATAATGGAGGGCTTTTGGATTTTTGCTTTGGGATTTTTGTTTTGCGGATTTACAATCTTTGCAAGCAGCCTTTTTACGGCTCTTTCCGACGGCAAGCATTCGGCAATAATATCATTTGCAAGAACATTTTTGTTTTTAAGTCTTGCAATAATTGTTATACCTATTTTTGCCGGTGGCATAGGAATATGGATTGCGGTACCCGTTGCGGAAGGATTGGGATTTGTTTTCGCCTTATACTTTATACTGAAATATAAAAAATCCATATATGGATATTAGAAATAATATATGTTAAAATTTGATTAACATAAATATATAGGGGTGTATTTATAATGATTGAAAATATATCAAAGATTGCAAAAAACGCAAGCGTAGATTGGGTTAAAGATGTATTGAAAAATATTGATGTACCCAGGATAATCGGATGTATAGTAATCATTGTTGTTGCAATTATTATTTGGAAGGCTTTTAAGCATATACATAAAAGATATGTAAAGAAAAACAATAGGGTTGAAAACAGTACCGCATCTCATGTGTTATACGGTATTGTCAGAATTATTATAGTATTAGTTGCTTTACTGTCTATTCTTTCGGTGTTTGGTGTGAATATATCATCAGCCGTTGCCGGTCTTGGTATAGGTGGTGTTGTTGTCGGTTTTGCGCTGCAGGATTTCTTAAAAGACATAATTATGGGAATTCATATATTGTCTGATAAATTTTACGATGTCGGTGATGCGATAGAATTTCAGGGAGAAATCGGGATTGTTAAAAAGTTTTCCCTTCGTACTACGGAAATAGAACTTATTACGGATCGCTCCAGAATATCGATATGCAACAGGCTTATAGAATCAATAAAAAAAGTATCCGACATGGTGGATTTGGATATTCCGTTATCATATAATGAAGATGTGAGATACGTTCATCAAACACTCGGCGATTTGTCCAAAAAAATTGCAGAACTAAAAAATGTATACAGTTGTAAATATAAAGGAACGGAGCGATTTGAAGATTCCGCAATCATTTACAAAATAAGATTTTTTTGCAATCCTGACGTAAGACTGGACACGCGTAGAGCGGCAATTACGATTGTTCAAGACGGATTGAATGCGGCAGGCATTAAGATTCCGTTTAATCAGTTGGATGTTCATTTTGATAAATAAATTGCAAAAATTTTGATGAATTTTGATTCTTTGGGGTTTTAAAGCAACTGCTTTACACAAATCTATACAGGGGTTGATTTTATGAATATTTCAGGCATCGGTCAGGGTCATGACTATGGTGATTATTCGGTAATCGGAAAAGAAAATAGTGACAAAAAAGCTGCAGGATTGCCCGGAGAGAGCGAAGAGTGCGAAACTTGTAAACGAAGAAAATACGTTGACGGTTCCGACGAGATGGTTTCTTACAAAACTCCGACACATATTTCGCCTCAGGCGGCGCCGGCTGCTGTTCGAGCTCATGAGCAGGAGCATGTATCCAATGCCTATTCCAAAGCGGCCAAAGGCAACGGAAAAGTAATTTCCGCCACGGTTAGTATGCATACATCAATTTGTCCGGAATGTGGAAGAACCTACGTATCCGGCGGAACTACAAATACTCAGATAAAATACTATAATGAGGATAATCCATACCAACAGGATCTTAAGTCCGCAGACAGACTTAAATATGTGGGCATGAATACGGATATAGGAATTTAGTTAGAATGATCAGAAAAATAAGAAGACTCAGAGTTATCGTAATATTACTTTTAATAGTTTTGGCGGCAGTAGCAACTGCCGCTATTTATAAGGATACAAAAACTCTCGAACTGTCTTATTATGATATAAACAGCGCAAAGCTTTCAAAAAACTTTGACGGCTACAAAATAGTGCAAGTATCGGATCTTCACAATGACGAGTTTGGCGATAATAATGACGAACTTATTTCTTTGATTTCTCATCAAAATCCCGACATGATAGCAATAACCGGCGATATTTTGGACAGTTACAGACCCGATATAGAGGTTTGTAAACATTTTATTTATGAAATCGTAAAAATCGCACCTGTTTATTTTGTTAACGGTAATCATGAATCCAGATTCGATGACGAGGAAAAGTATTCTGAGGATTATTACAAAGAATTATGCGAATATATGGAAAATAACGGTGTTAAGATTATAAATAACGAATCGGTTGATTTGAAAGTCGGTGATTCGAAAATTGTTATTTCCGCCATTGACGATCCGGAGTTTTATATCATGGATAAAGACGAATATAAAAGTTCCGAATATGCCAAAGAAGGTTATAAATACAGTGATTATGTCAAAAAATTCAACGAGCTGTATACAAAGAAAGCCATTGATAAGTTAGATTTGGATAGCCAATCTTTTAATCTTCTTTTGTACCACAGACCGACATTTTTTGATATTTATCATGACGAAAATATAGATTTGGTGCTTTCGGGTCATTACCATGGAGGAATAGTGCGTTTGCCGAAATTCGGCGCCGTATTTGTTCCGGACCAGGGATTTTTCCCGGATTATGCGGAAGGTCTCATCACAAAAGACAATACAAATCTTGTCGTAAGTCGCGGGCTTGGCACCAGCTCATTTCCTTTCAGAGTAAACAACAGACCCGAAGTTGTGGTTATAAGCCTTCATTCTTAGCTTGTTGGATTTTCCAAATTGGCTCTGAAACCGTTAATTGTGTCCAAGAAGGTTTTTATTAAAGGATTTTTGTTTTTCTTATTCCATGCAACAACAATAGTCATGCGCTTTTCCATACCTTCAATTGGAAGTACCGTAACACGGTCGTTGGAATTGATATGGTCGGTAATATATCCGGGAAGCAGAGCAAAACCAAGACCCGCCGCAACGGATAAAATGCTGGTTTCAACGTCCGAAGATACATATTGTACATTGGGAATCATATCCGCATCCGTAAAGAATTTCATAATTGTGGGATCCTGACCGTATCTGGAATTATCGCTTTTCATTGTGATTAATGGTGCACCGTCAAGTTCTTTCGGTTTTATCAAGTTTCTGTGAGCCAAAGGATGTGAAACCGGAACGATGGCTCTCATCGGAAATGTTTCAAAATCAACAAATTCCACATCGGGAAATTTATCAATAAAAAACTTAAGATTAAAAATCAAATCGAATTCATTACTTAAAATATGATCGTATAAATTCGGAACATTATCGCGTTCCAAAGGAATGAACACGTTGGGATATTTTTCGTGAAAATCGGCCAAAATATTTGAAAGGCCGACTTTTTCATAGCCTTCAACATAACCTATTTTTAAAGTACCCGTAAGCTGAGCATCTTTTCCTTGCATTCTGGTTTTTGCATCGGAAAGACGTCTGACTATGGCATTGGCATCTTCCAAAAAAGACTTACCCGCCGGACTTATTTCAACATGGCGATTGTTCCTGTAAAAAAGCTCGACGCCCAGTTCGCTTTCCAAGGCTTTTATTTGTTGAGTAATTGCTGTTTGAGATATGAAAAATTTTTGTGCCGCCTTTGTAAAATTCAATGTTTCGCAAACGGCTATAAAATATTCCAGTTGTCTTGTTTGCATATTGTTCTCCCGATATTATGATTAATTAAAAATTTTTGTCGATAAAAAATATTGTTTCCGAAGGATAAAAAATTTTACTTTTGTATTTAAAAGGTGTAAAATTAATGACAGTAGTTCGTTCGGTATTTTGATTTTATTAATAATAACTTTTACTTATTATAAACTTATAATTTGATATTATCAATAAAAAGTTTAGGGTGTTATAATCTTATTGTATTTTGGGATTTGTTCGTGAATATCTTTATCTGTTTTAATTTTCCCAATTTCATTTATTTTATTTTTAAATCAGTCTTATATTAACAAAAAGTTATTATAAAAAAAACGAAAGGAAGAATAAAATGGTTTCAATTACTGTCGATGGAAAGAAGATTGAAGCAAAAGAGGGCACAAGCGTATTAAGAGCAGCTCTCGATGCGGGAATCTATATTCCACATCTTTGTCACCATCCCGATCTTAAGGATATTTCAGCCTGTAAGGTTTGTTTTGTCCAGGTAGAGGGTCATGATGAACCTGAAACATCTTGCAACTTAACGGTTGAAGACGGTATGGTTGTAGTTACAAAAAACGAGGAGATTGATAAACTCAGAAAACTTGCAATGGAACTTATCCTTGCAGCTCATCCGGAAGATTGTTCCGTCTGTCCTAAATACGGTAAGTGTGAGCTCCAAAATCTTATCCAGTATTTAGGTGTGGCACCTTCAAGAATGAGATTGAGAGCAAAAGGTTTCCAGCTTGAAGATCAGAATCCGCTTTATGATCACGAAATGAACAGATGTGTTCTTTGCGGACGTTGCGTAAGAGCTTGTAACGAGCTTCGAGGCGTTAAAGTTCTTCAATATAACAGAGAAGGACTTGAAATTAAAGTCGGTGCTTTACATGACAAGCTTCTTAAAGATGCTGATTGCCGTTTCTGCGGCGCTTGCGCTGAAGTCTGTCCTACAGGCTCCATCAGAGACAGACTTGTTTATACGGCAGCCGAAAAACAAGACAAACTTGTTCCTTGCCGTGCTACATGTCCTGCGAATACAGATATTCCAAGGTATGTTCGCTTCGTAAAAGAAGGTAAATTTGACGAAGCTGCAGCTGTTATCAGAGAAAAACTTACATTCCCAGAATGCCTCGGTCATGTATGTTCTCATGTTTGTGAAGGCGAGTGCAGAAGACAAAATGTTAATGCATCCGTTTCAATCAGAAATATTAAAAGATACGCAGCCGAAAAAGACACAGGAAGTTTCTGGAGAGGCAAAGAAAAACGCCTTCCGGATACAGGTAAGAAGGTATGCGTAATCGGTGCGGGTCCTGCAGGTTTAACCGCTGCTTATTATTTAAGAAAACAGGGACATGCCGTAACCGTAAAAGAAGCTCTTCCTAAATCGGGCGGT
>SVDN01000055.1 GCA_015057825.1 Lachnospiraceae bacterium | reverse complement strand
TTTATATTTATATAAAACTATCACTGTAAATATTATATCATTTTAGATTATTGCAAGTCCAGTTTTTTTATTTCTTCTTATTAATTTTTTTCGCCGTCTTAGCTTTCTTTGACTTCTTGGTCTGCTTCGGATAGTCGCCTCTAAGCAAGCCTTTTGCCGTTTCACCAAGTTCCATCAGCTTTTCGCTGCCTTGTTTTAAAAGACCGCCCGTAAGCTTTGCCAATTTTTCTGGAGCTTCGGATGTGGCTTTTTGGGCAACATTCAGCTTTACAACCATGTTGTCGTAAACATTATCCAGCCCACTGCTTTGTGCTTTGTCCGGTTCTTCCTTAGAATCATCATCGTCACCGGAAAATTGCGAAGCTATTTCTTTGCTTTCTTCTATAACATCCGACAATTTTTCGTAGCCCCTGGCAAGACCTTCTTTGCCTTTTTCAAAAGCCTTATCAGCCGGATTCACAAGCCTGGACTCCTCTTCAACCCTTACGATCTGCCCGCTTTCTTCCAGTTCTTTAAGCAAAACATTCGGTAAGCAATCCGATGGTTTTGTCTTTATATCCACGCAGCCCGACTCTTTAAGCACCGCCGCAACAAACTGCGAACAATAATAGCTGTCGTCTTCTTTGGTATTATTAGGCAAATGAAGCAAACTCAAAGACACGCCAAGCTTTGAATATTGATACTTTTCCTTTTGCTCCAGCATTTCATCTATCATGCTTTTAAGCTTGTTGCCCGCCTCGTCGGAAACCTCTATAATATATCGGTTCATCTGTCTCGGGCGTTTTTTCAAAGAAGTCCTGTACTCCTTTTTCATTCCCTTAAAATTGAAGCTATAGTAAAGTTCCGCATCCTCTGACAGGCCAATCGATGCATGGGTCAGACCACCGCCGTCCGCAAGATATGTTAAATTGGAAAAAAATGTAAGGTCTCTTGATAGACATACAACAATATTCATTCAACAACACCTCATTTATTTTAATAATTAAATTATAACAGAATAATAACTAGATGTGTAGCGACGGCTGAAGATTCTATTTAATTGAAATTTCACTTGTTTTAGCTACTGTCTTCAAATCATATACATTAACCTTGCTATCCGGTATTACAACATACAACTTCTCACCGATGTAAAGACCTCTGATATCTCCTGTATTTGTTAATGTATAAGCATTAGCATCATATTCGATATCCGCATCCAAACCTGTCTTCGAAACGCTAAAGCCCTTATCTTCACTGTAATTAATCACCAAATACTCGTAAACATCTTTATAAACATCATATTCGTAATAATCACCGCCAATTGCAGGTTCGTCGATAGGAGCTGCGGTTTCATCTTCAGGCGCCGCAAGGCCTTTTAAAACGTCGTCCAAAGCATCATTTACAACATTCTTAATTTCTTCAGGCTCGTAAAGAATTACATCATTGCCGTCATAATCGTAATCATAATCTTCGTAGTAGTATTTATCTTTTCTTAAAAACTCAGAACCTTTAGCCACAAAGCCAATCAAGCCTTTTTCCGGGTCAATCATAACGCTCTTGTGATCGTTTCCGAAATATCCTTCGGTGTAATCCTTAATAACCGTAGAATCCTTCACTTTAATGTTAGTCGGATCCGAGATATCAAACATTGTTAACTTAATGCCGATTGTATCAAGCGGTGAGTCCGGGGCAATTTCATAACCTATTCCCAGAAGAAGATTATCCGACCAAGGATGAAGATAATCCGAAAATCCCGTAATCTTAAGCTCTCCGATTAATGTCGGATTCGTTGGATTGGATAAATCAACCGCAAAGAGTGGATCCGTGTTTTCGAATGTTACGAAATAACACATATCTCCCATAAACCTTGTGGATTTAACCTGCTCTCCCGGTGATACGCCGTCCAAACGACCTATAAGATTTAATCCCTCATCCAAAACGTATACACTCGATGTATCTTGCCATGTATTGTAATCCATTACATCCGCAACAAGACGTAAATTGCCGTCTTTTTCATCAAAATTGAACTGATTCTTTACATATCCTTCAACATTAACCGTTGCAACACCTTCCAAAAGTCCGTCGTAGTAGTTAATCTTGATAATCTGAGTAATATCCTTGTCGTAGAAATATTCATCACCGTAAGTTGCAACATATATGCTGTTTTCGCTTACATACAAATCGTTATATTCACCGAGGAATGACATATTATCCACAATATTTCCCGGATCCTTAATATTAATGGATGCAACATTCAAATAATTGCAAGAATCAATATATGTAAGGTAGCAAACGTCATTTGCGTCAACGCTCTTTCCGTTTGCACAAGGAACACAGTCATTGCTTTCATAATCGTAAATCGCATATTTACTGAATAAATAAAGTGTGTCACCTACCAAACGCGAGTTTACATAATATCCCGATATACTGCTTGAGCCGTCAAACTTTGGATTACTTCTGTCAGACACATCGAAAACATATGCCACACAAGTCTCGTCTTCATAGCCATATTGCATGCTATAGTAATCGCTGTATTTTGTGGCAACAATTATGAGTTTGTCATCGCTGTAGTACATTTCAAAATCCGAGCTTAAATTTTCCTCATCCCAATCACTAATATTGATTGTAGCCACAAGCTTTTCTGTCTTTGTGTCAACGATTTTAATGCCGTTTTCAAGACCGTTTGTTGAGTATATGTATCTGCCGTCTGTTTTTACAACATCCGCTTCATGCACGCCTTCAACCTGCTCGTTTGTATCGGAATAATCTTTATCCGAGTCGTTTTCCGAGTCCGACGGATTTGTGCTTGATTCGGCATCCTCTGCCATAGCGCCGTCTGCTTGAACTCCATCACCTTTTTCCGAACCGTTCGGTGCAAAATCTTCGAGCCATTCGCCGCCGTCGATGTAAGAACCTTTATCGCCCCTAATCATATTTGCCGCATTCAAAACATCTCTTATTTCCTTATAATCCGCTGCATATGCAAGTGTCATGGCAGGCTGATTAATGCCAAGTGACGGAATTACTCTTTGGTAGGCGTTGCTGTGCGGTATTGCAAAAACCGCAATCATTGCAACCGCGACCGCTGCTCCCAAAGCTATAATCGGTATAAATTTCTTGTAAGGCTTTTTGCCCCTGTTATTGTCATATTTTACATATTCCATATTATTCCCCTTTTCGTTTAACATATTTACAATGTTTTCGGGTTCCAAGTCTTTGGGAACTTTGTAATTTGAAGACGCCTGCCTTATTTTATCGATTATTTCTCTTTCTTCGTTTGTATATTCTTCTCTACCCATAATAAATCTCCGATTGCTTAATCCGATTGCCTCTTGTTGTGAATAAAAACCCGCTTTGCTTTTTTTGTCAAAAGCTATCTCAAGTAAGTTCTCATAGACTCAAGTGCCCTGGATAGCCTTGTTCTTACGGTATTCTTATTCATTCCCAGAAGTTCGCCTATTTCTTTACTGTTAAATCCCGCAAATGTTGACATGGAAACAATTTGTCTGTCAATTGGGTTCAAAGCCTTAAAGGCTCTTTCCAATGCCACATCTTCAACGACCGTATTTGCGGGATCTGATATATGCGCCGGCTCATTTGTATTGAATGCGTCATTAAACTCTAAGGTTTTGTCAACATATCCCGCAAGTTTTCTTTTACATTTAGCCGACAAAATCCTAAACATCCATGCCTCGAAAGCATCGGGGTTTTTTAGGCTTTTTATGCTTTTAAAGGCATCCAATACAGCCTCGCTGACCACATCTTTAACATCTTCATTGTTGCCCAAACAGTAAAAGGCATATTTACAAAGTTCTTTATAAATGAGCTCATATAGCTGTCCGAAAGCACATGTATCTCCATTCTTTGCTTTTTTAACAAGCTCTTTGTTTACTTGCATGCACTACTCCCTTACCGGGATGATTCCATCCCTTTAAAATCGATTTCATAATAATAGTGTCGCATAATATGAAAAGTGTTTCAAGAAATTTAAAAAAATTTCAACATTTTTCTCGTCGTGTGCACAAGAAAAAGGCCGTGTATACACGACCTCTATCTTTTTAGAGCACATATCATGTGAGCTCTTATAATAATTCTTTTTTTTATTCGGCAACTTTTCTTTTAATTACAACTGTCGAGACAATGCCTGCAACTGCAACAAATCCCATTGCAATAAATGCAACAATATTTGAATCATCACCCGTTGCAGGAGTAGCAGGCGATGTTGACGGTGCCACACCATCGTTAACGGTTAATGTTGCATGTGCAACCGACTCATTACCCTCGCTATCACTAAACATAAATATCAAATCATACGTGTCGGCAGCTAAGGTTTTTAAGAAGCTGTTCTTAAATGTAACTACCGTACTGCCCTCTGTAACCGTATAGTCTTCTACATCGGGTGCTATAAGCTTTCCTGATGTGTTCCCGATAAGATAAATATCATATAAATCCGTATAATTTGCATCAATCTTTATGACAAAATCATCACCCGATTCCAGATAATAATTCTGATTATCACCTGATATTATATTACAGTCTTTTGCCCATTTTGCAGTCAGTGTAATATCTGACGAAACAGGATTATCAAAATCGAAAACATTACCATCTTCGTCCAGCCATGCCAAAAATTCATATCCGGATTTTGTCGGGTCAATAGGTTCTGCTATACAAAATCCCTGAATAAAGGTTTGTGGTTCTACCACGGAGCCACCGTCCGAATTAAATGTTGCTGTAGCAAAATTAAAATAGAATTGAAATTGTTTTACATTGTCGTTCCAAAATGCGTTAGCTCCGTTGATTGTCACAGTCGGACTACCTATTTTTTGCGTATCTGCATCACTTAATGAAACAAAAATCACGTAATTACCGTTAATTTCAAATTTTGCATCTCTGTCCATTTCATCAAGTTGAGCAAACTCGTATATTTTTATCTTAACCTGATCAAAGTCCTCTAACTCACTACCGCCTTGGGTAAAAATGTTAATATCGTTATTTTCTGTTACATCGGAAACCGATCCACCAACTTCCGGCATGTAGCGAATTGTAATATCTACATTTGATATTTTATCTTCTGCTTTGGCAACCAAAGGCAGTACTCCGCCTATTGTAAGCAAAGCAACTGCAACTGCCAGGAAAAATGCAAGAATTTTCTTGTTTGAAACTTTTAAAGATTTAACCATATTTTGTCCCCCTTGAATAAATTATGAGATAAAACCTAATTTTTTAACAATAATACCTCTGCCTCAATTATACCA
>SVDN01000054.1 GCA_015057825.1 Lachnospiraceae bacterium | reverse complement strand
AAAAAACAGAAAAAAATAATCGAAAAAAGCCCTCTCGGGATAAAAAATCCAAAAAGGGCTTTTGTCTTCGGTCTGAAGCCGGCTATATGCCGGCTTTTTTGTATATATGAAAAAACAGAAAGCTGCTTTCTTGCATTTGACGACCGATAAATTTAATGACAAAGAAAATAGTCTAGAGTAAAAACTCTAGACTACCTTGAGGGGAGTATAAATAAATAATAAGGGGTTATACATAGAAACGATTATCTCTCGTTCCTATGAAACAAATTATAGTATATAAGAGAACAAAAATCAACAGAAAAATCAAAAAAGCATGAGCGAATTTTTAACTATTTTGCAACAGATTTCAGAAAAATATCTAACAATTAAAAAGAAGTTTGTAAATATTATTATAAACACAAAATATAGTGTCTTTAATCAAATGTTACGGAAAAATTACATTTATTTTTTGGCTTAAAAGTATCTGTTAAATTTGTTTAATCTATTATATACTATAAAAATAGAGGGAGATTTTCATTAAGCGGAGTAATAATGGATAAATATGAATTTGTCGCTCCATGTCATTTCGGACTGGAATCTGTATTAAAAAGAGAAATAATAAACTTGGGATATGATATTATCCGTGTTGAAGATGGCAGGATTACCTTTGCGGGTGATGACTGTGCTGTTTGTCGTTCAAATATGTTTTTGAGAACGGCAGAGAGAGTTCTTTTAAAGCTTGGAGAAGTTCATGCCGAGTCTTTTGATGAATTGTTTGAAGCCGTAAAGGCAATGGAATGGGAAAGGTTCATTCCGGTTGATGGGAAATTTTGGGTAACAAAGGCAACTTCCGTAAGAAGTAAAGTTTTCAGCCCTACAGATATACAAAGAATAGTGAAAAAAGCAGTCGTAGAGAGACTAAAAAGTGTATACAACGTAGACTGGTTTGAAGAAAAGGGTAATTCTTTTCCTATAAGGGTTTCTTTTGTAAAAGATGAGGCTTTGATAACAATTGATACAACCGGAGAATCACTTCACAAAAGAGGTTATCGCAAGATTAATTCAAAAGCTCCTATTTCCGAGACCTTGGCCGCGGCACTTATTATGTTGACACCTTGGAAGAAGAATAGAGTATTGTTGGATCCTTTTTGCGGAAGCGGTACATTTCCGATTGAAGCAGCATTGATGGCGGCGAATATTGCCCCGGGATTAAACCGAGAGTTTTTGTCGGAAAGCTGGAAGCATTTAATTAAGAAGAGAAATTGGTATGATACGGCAAATGAAGCCAATGATCTGGCTGATTACAACGTAAAACCTGAATTGTTCGGATATGATATAGATGCAAATGTTATTAAGGCGGCTATAGCCAATGCCAATAATGCCGGAGTTGAAAACATGATTCATTTTGAGCAAAGGCCGGTATCCGAACTTAGCAATCCGGCAGAATATGGATTTTTAATTACCAACCCTCCTTATGGCGAAAGACTTGAGGATGCGGAAGGTTTAAAGAAAATATACAGTAAACTGGGAGAACGCTACAAATTATTGAATAATTGGTCGGCATACATTATAACCTCATATTCCGATATTGAAACGGATATGGCTCTCAAAGCCGATAAAAACAGAAAAATCTATAACGGTATGATAAAAACATATTTTTATCAGTTTATGGGCCCGAAACCTCCTAAAAATAGCAATTTGTAAGAACAAAGAGTGATAGAGAAATGAAAAGAAAAATTCTGCTTATTGTTGCGGCGGCAGTAGTGTTTGTCGGAGTTATATTTGCACTATTTGCTTTTAACAGAAATGAATATATTGTTAAAGCTGCAGGCGCTAATGCTAACGCCTTTGTTTGGCATGAGCAGATTTCAAAGGATGTTAATTCAAAAAACATCCAACTTGTAATTGATGGCAAGACTGTTGAAGCACATCGAGGCAAGGTCTATATGAATAAAGAACTTGTGATGATGATTCCTTCTGATAGCCTTAAAGAAGCACTTGATTGTGCGGTTAATTTTTACAATGGGGAAAAACTCATAATCGAACGCGGCTCTACCATAGTTGAAATGCACAGAGCTTCGGACATTGTAATGATTAATAATAAAAATGTTGAAATCAAAAATGCCATTGAAATAATAGATGGAGTTGTTTATGTTTCTACGGATGTATTAACAGAGGCATTTCAATATGACTATGTATGGGATGCACAAACCATTACGGCAACTCTTACATCTACGGTAGAACAACAGACATTGCCGAGTTATTACAATTATATGGACAACGGAAGAATTCCGCCTGCCAAGAATCAGGGATTGACGGGAGCTTGCTGGGCATTTGCGGCGTTAAATGCCTTGGAAAGCACACTTTTACCGGAAGAAGCATATGATTTTTCGGAAGATCATATGACTCTTAATAATTCTTTCAATTCAAACGTATCAGATGGTGGGGATTATTTGATGTCTCTTGCTTATCTTGCGGCGTGGCAGGGACCGGTGCTTGAAAGTGACGATCCTTTTGGAGACGGTGAAACAAACGATGAATTGAGAGCAGTTAAGCATGTGAGAGAAGCGCAGATAATTCAGGCAAAAGACTTTATCGGCATAAAGAAAATGGTATACAAATACGGTGCGGTTCAAAGCTCTTTATATACATCAATGAACGTGGTTGCAGGATATTCCACATATTATAACCCTAACGAAAATGCCTATTGCTATGTTGGAATCGCAAAACCAAATCATGATATTGTTATAATCGGTTGGGACGATGAATATCCAAAAGAAAACTTCACTATGGATATTGAAGGCGACGGCGCTTTCATATGCATGAACAGTTGGGGAAGCAGTTTTGGCAACAACGGCGTCTTTTATGTTTCTTATTATGATTCCAATATAGGTGTTCATAACATTGCCTATACGGCTGTTGATGAAGCGGACAATTACGACAATATATATCAATATGATTATTGCGGATGGATAGGTCAGCTTGGATACGGTGAAGAGAGTGCTTATTTTGCCAGCGTATATGAGGCTCAAAGCGATGAAGATTTGGAAGCTGTCAGCTTTTATGCTACCGGAACGGACACAAATTACAGTGTGTATGTGTGCCCGAATTTTGAATCCGTCAGCTCTCTTAATATATATGTAACTCCGAATGCGGAGGGAAGCTTTAAAAATGCGGGATATTATACCGTGGATTTGAAGAGCCCGGTGTCCCTAACCGCCGGCCAAAAATACGCTATTATCGTTAAAATAGAAACTCCCGGGGCTACAAGGCCTATAGCGGTAGAATTTTATAATGACTATAAAACCGAAACCGTAACATTGGAAGGTAAAGAAAGTTATATCAGCCTTAGGGGATTCGAGTGGGAAAATACTCAAGAAAAGCACGAATGTACGGTTTGCTTAAAAGCATTTACCAACAACAAATAATTTAGTTAAAATAGGTGGAAATAATATGAAAGTGGTCTTTGCGACATCCAACGAACATAAATTGACGGAAGTAAGAGAAATACTGTCCGGATCCGGTATAGAAGTATTGTCATTGAAAGATGTAAATGTTTCTATGGAAGATGTGGAAGAAACGGGAAAGTCTTTTAAGGAAAATGCCATAATTAAGGCAAAATACGTAGCGGAAAAGGCCGGAATGGCGGCTCTGGCGGATGATTCGGGTCTTGAAGTGGATTATATAAACAAGGAGCCCGGCATTTATTCCGCAAGATATATGGGTGAAGATACTTCATATACTATTAAGAACAATAATATTATAGAAAGATTGAAAGATGCAAAGGAAGGCGAGAGAACTGCCAGATTTGTTTGCGTCATAGCCGCGGTTTTTCCGGATGGCAAGATTCTTGATACACAAGGGACCATGGAAGGAGAAATAGCCCATGAAATTAGGGGAGAAAACGGTTTCGGATATGATCCTATATTATATCTTCCTGAGCTAAAAAAAACTTCCGCGGAGCTTTCGCCTGAGGAGAAAAATGCCATAAGTCACAGAGGAAAGGCATTGAGAAGCATGAAGGAAATGCTTGAAAAACAGAAGGATAATTTTTAATATGACCTTACAACAATTAAAATACGTAGTTACGGTTGCGGAAAAAAATTCCATAAATGAAGCGGCCAAGTCGCTGTTTATCTCCCAACCAAGCCTTTCAAACGCCCTTAAGGACTTGGAAAAAGAACTTGGTATTACTATATTTAAAAGAACCAACAAAGGCGTTGCGATAACATCATCCGGAGAAGAGTTCTTGGGATATGCGCGACAGCTTGTGGAACAATGCAGGTTGGTGGAATCGAAATATTTGGGTGAAGAGCCTTATAAAAAGAAATTCAGCGTAACAACTCAGCACTACAGCTTTGCGGTTGATGCTTTTGCAACCCTGGTTAAAAAATACGGCATGGATGAATATGCCTTTTCCATTAAGGAAACAAAGACTTATGAAATAATAGAGGATGTTAAAAACTTAAAAAGTGAAATCGGCATTCTTTATATGAATAGCTTTAATGAGACTGTAATTAAGAAGATTATCAGAGAGAGTAACTTGGAATACAGAGAGCTTTTTACGGTAACACCGCATATTCTTTGTTCCGTAAATCATCCTCTTGCGAAAAAGAAGATGGTAAAGATGGCCATGCTTCAAGAATATCCGTATCTTTGCTTTGAACAAGGAGATTATAACTCATTTCATTTCTCCGAAGAGATAGTAAGCACCTATGAGCAAAAAAGAAGTATAAGGATAAGCGATAGAGCTACTCTATTTGAGCTTTTAAGATCCATACAAGGTTTTACGATATGCACCGGCATGACAATCGATCAGGTTACGGGATCGGGCTTGGTTACGGTGCCTTTCGAGTCTTCGGAAGAGGTTAAGATAGTCATGCTTCAGCATCAGAATATGATAATGTCGCCCCTTGCGAAAGAATTCACGGAGGAGCTGCTTAAGTTTAAAAACGATTTTGTGTAAACAAAAAGGAAAATGCTTTAAAACGGCTATATAGAGCCATTTAAAAAAGTTATCAAAATATAAAAAATTCAGTTGACAATCCCGAAAGCGTATTATATAATAACTCTTGCGTTATGCGATACACCAATAACGGGGTGTGGCTCAGTTTGGCTAGAGCGCTTGATTTGGGATCAAGAGGTCGCAGGTTCGAATCCTGTCACCCCGATAAAAATTTAAAATTAGTCAACATGCGGGTGTAGTTCAATGGTAGAACACTAGCCTTCCAAGCTAGATACGTGGGTTCGATTCCCATCACCCGCT
>SVDN01000012.1 GCA_015057825.1 Lachnospiraceae bacterium | reverse complement strand
AAAAACAGAAAAAAATAATCGAAAAAAGCCCTCTCGGGATAAAAAATCCAAAAAGGGCTTTTGTCTTCGGTCTGAGCAATCCTTTGGGATTGCTTTTCTTCTGTATATGATAACTTATTCAACTGTTACAATGTCTGCAAGATATTCCACAACCTGTTGATAAAGAAGAGTTGCTTTGAAATTATCAAGATCTTCTTCCGTTGAGCTTTCTTCAAAAGCTTCGGCTGATTCATATCCGTAAGTGTCAGCATATTGCTGAAGAATGTTTTGATAATCTTCTTCGGAATATGTGATATGTTCTTTATCGGCAATGTAGTGAACCAACATATATTGTTTGAAGTAGTCGCGTACCGAACTATCAATATTTTCGTTGAATTCCTCTTCCGATGAACCTATGGCTTCAAGATATGTTGCCAAATCAACGCCATATGTGTACTGGTAGTAAGATTCTTGATATTCGGTAAAGTTGTTTATCATTTCACTTACTTTTTCTTCGTTGTATTTTTTTACGGTTGCTTCTTCCAAAAGTTTGTTAAAAGCAGTTGTGCCTTTATAGCTCATTTCCAATTCGTTTCTGGCAAATGTATATAAGTCGTTTACGGTTTTAACCGAGTCATCACCGATCAGGTCTGTATTCTCCGCAACCAACTCGTCCGTAAGCTCGGGAACGACGGTTCTTGTAATAGAATTGATTGTTATTGTGAAAATGGCGGTTTTTCCGGCAACATCACTAAGTGAGTAATCTTCGGGGAATGTTACTTCGACATCTTTTGTTTCACCGTAAGCCATGCCAATCAAGTCGTTTTTAAACAAAAGGTTTCCGTTTTCGCCCGCTGTGGTTGTGGCACCTGTAGCTGAACCGTTTTCGAAGGCGATACCGTCGATTTTACCTACGTAGTCGATGTTAAGTGTGTCACCGTCTTGTACAAAATCGGTTACTGATTCTTGTTTTGTTAATGATTGCACAAAGCTGTTTACATATGCTTCGACTTCTTCATCGGTTACGGCGACTTCGTCTGCGGAAACAGTGATGTTTTTGTAGTTTCCGACTTCGATGGTGCCATAGCTGTTTGAATTTGTACAGCCTACCAAGAATGTTGCACATGCAAGTGAACTGAGGGCAATACATGCTGTTTTTTTCATATAATTACCTCTTTAAAATTCTATACTCTTTGCGTAAAACGCACATATTTGTTATATCATATTTGGGGATAAAATTAAAGATATTTAATGTGAAAACTATCTGAAAAAATGCGGATGACAGGAATCGAACCTGCACGGTTGCCCACTAGATCCTAAGTCTAGCGCGTCTGCCAGTTCCGCCACATCCGCATGATTTGTTTATTATACGGGAAAATGACCGCTTTTGCAAGAAGTTTTTTCTTGAAAAGCTCCTTTTTCAATAGTATACTTAATAAGGGAGAGACTGCTTGAAACAATGATAAATTCAGCTATTGGAAAATTTGATGCATTCAGTTTGAAGATTATTGCTTTGTTGGCAATGTTAATTGACCACCTGGGCTATTCGCTTTTTGAAGAAAATATAGTTTGCGACATTATAGGAAGGATAGCTTTTCCTATTTTTTCATTTTTGATTGTTGAGAGTTTTTTTTATACAAGAGACAGAAAAAAATTTATCGCCAGATTGGCGATTTTTGCTCTGATATCCGAGATTCCTTTTGACCTTGGATTGTATCATGTTTTGGTATTTGTCGCGCATCAAAATGTAATGATTACATTGCTTATAGCAGTGATTATGATGTACTTTGCGGAAAAAACGCAAAATATGTTTGTAAAATACCTTATTGCAGCCGCTTTTTGCGCCCTTGCTTGGCTTATTAAGTGTGACTATTCCTATTACGGTATAATAGTTATATTTATATTCTATATACTGAGGAATAGCATAATTACTTTATTTACGACATATTCATTGGCAACCATTGCAATCAGATGGGGAACGACCCAGGTTTATTCCATAGCATCATTTGCGTTTATTGCTTTGTACAACGGTAAGCCGGGAACGAAGAAATTCAAATATTTCTTTTATTTATTCTATCCGGTTCATCTGATTGTTATTTATATTATTTTTAGGATTATAAAATAGGAGGCATCTTATGGCAAACGTCGGTGTGTTTTTGGCGGATGGTTTTGAAGAAGTGGAAGCACTTACAATTGTTGATCTTCTTCGACGTGCTGCGATTAACGTGGAAATGATTTCAATCAACGGAAGTTTAAAGGTTACGGGAGCACATGATATCAGCGTAAATGCGGATAGTCTGTTTAGAGAAGGGGCTTATGCGGATTGTGATATGATGTTTTTACCGGGAGGAATGCCGGGAACGACAAATCTTGCGGAAAATGTTGAGTTGTCCAACGAAATAAAGCGCTTTGTGAAAAGCAGGAAATATTTGGCCGCTATATGTGCCGCACCGTCGGTCTACGGCCAACTCGGAATTCTTGAAGGGAAAAAAGCCACATGTTATCCGGGCTTTGAAGCTAAGCTTGTCGGCGCCGAAATCCTTAAAGATAATGTTGTCAAAGATGATATTTTCATAACCTCCAGAGGAGCCGGAACGGCTATGGATATGGCGCTGAAAATTATAGAGATTTTTGAAGGAAAAGGAAAGGCAGACGAAATTTCGAAAGGAATTATTTATAAGGTCTGATTTTATGAAAATGAAGAAAATACTTGTTTGTGCATTGTGCTTGATACTTTTGTTGGCTGTCAGCGCATGCGGCAAAAAAGACAAAGAAAATTATAACTTCGGAGATATTAAAGGCAAGGCAACGGGTACGGTTGAAATGACCGAGTCGGGACTCTATGTGGAAATAGATGATATACTTGCCGATGTTGGTGATGATGTGGATTTTACATCCGGCATTAAATTTAAGGGAGTTTCCGATGACGCTTATGTACAGATTTATGCGGATACCAGTGAAGTGGACTTGTGGGAGCCGGGTACGTACGAGGTGGATTACAGCATCAGCTACGACGAATTAACCGTCAACAGGATTGCTCATGTTAAGGTAGAAGAGCCGTCAGCATCCGGCGGATCATCCAAGTCATCCACATCAAAAGGCGGAAATAATTCTTCATCAAATAATCAAGGATATGAAGATGAAACAACGGGAATCGTTGAAAAAGACATAGACAGTGCAAAAATCGATCTTCTTTCCGGCGGCGTTGCCACGGTTAAGCAGACAAACCTTCGTTTTATCGAAGAAACTTATACCGAAAACAGCAATATTGAAAGAAACGGAAGAAATTATCTTGTATCAAAACTTATTGTAAAATTTAACACCGGGGAATTACAGGTGCTTGAGACCATTGAGCATCCCGTAGACTAAGGACTAAATTATTGATGACAAGGTGCGGGACTTATGATATAATTTTTTGATGCAGACTTAAAATCTATATAAATTAAAGAAAAGGAAATTCAGGAGGAATTAATAACCATGAGTTATCAGATGGAAGATCTTGGAAAAAATTTAGTTAAACTTACTATAGAAGTTGAAACTGACGAAGTTAAAAAAGCACTTAAAAGTGCATATAACAAATCAAAAAAACAGTTTAATATTCCGGGCTTTAGAAAAGGAAAAGCTTCTTACGAAGTAGTTGCAAAAATGTACGGAGAAGAAATGTTCTATGCAGATGCTGCAGACATTATGGTTCCGGATGCATTCGAAAAAGCCGTTAAGGAAGCTGAAATCGATATTGCATCATCACCTGAAGTTGAAGTTAAGAAATTCGAAAAAGGTGAAAATTTTGTTTTCGAAGCAACAGTAGCAGTAACACCTGAAGTTAAGCTGGGTACATACAAAGGCGTTGAAATCGAAAAGAGAAGCGCTGATGTTACCGATGAAGAAATCACAGCTGAATTGGATAAAGAAAGAGAAGCAAACTCAAGACTTGTTCTTGTGGAAGACAGAGCGGCAGAAAAAGGCGATACAACAGTTATCGACTATGAAGGTTTTGTTGACGGCGTTGCTTTCGCCGGCGGTAAGTCTGAAGACTATCCGCTTGAACTTGGTTCAAACACATTCATTCCGGGATTTGAAGATCAAATCGTAGGTAAAAATTCAGGCGATGAATTTGATGTAAACGTTACATTCCCTGAAGAATATCATTCACCGGATCTTAAGGGAAAAGCTGCGGTATTCAAAGTAAAAGTTAAAGAAATCAAACATAAAGAATTACCTGAACTTGATGATGAATTCGCATCGGAAGTTTCGGAATTCGATACATTGGACGAGTACAAAGAAGACGTTAAGAAAAAACTTATCGAAAAGAAAGAAAAAGACAATGAAGCTCAAAAAGCAGAGGAAGCATTGGCTAAAGCCATTGAAAATGCCGAAATGGATATACCTGAGCTTATGATTAAAGATAATGTAAGACAGATGGTAAGAGACTTTGAATACAGAGTTTCAATGCAAGGTATCTCTGCCGATCAGTACCTTCAGATGATGGGTATGACAAGACAGCAGCTTGAAGAACAGATGACTCCTAATGCTGAACAGAGAATTAAGAGCTCATTACTTCTTAAGGCAGTTGCCGAAGCTGAGAAAATCGAAGCATCAGAAGATGATGTTGATGAAGAACTCAAGAGAACAGCCGAGATTTACGGCATGGAATTCGATAAACTCAAGAGTCAGGTAACGGATGAGGAAAGAAGTCAGATCAAAGATGACTTGAAACTCAAAAAAGCCAGCGAATTTATCACAGAAAATGCTGTAGAAAAATAATAAAATAATAATTAAGAAAGTGAGGGGTGCAAAGATGAGTTTAGTACCTTATGTCATTGAACAGACTAACCGTGGAGAAAGATCTTACGATATTTACTCCAGATTGTTAAAAGAAAGAATTATTTTCCTTGGGGAAGAAGTTAACGATGTTTCGGCGAGCGTTGTTGTTGCTCAGTTACTTTTCCTTGAGTCGGAAGATCCTAATAAGGATATTCATTTGTATATTAATAGTCCGGGCGGATCTGTAACTGCCGGAATGGCTATTTATGATACAATGAACTATATTAAATGTGATGTTTCAACAATTTGTATCGGTATGGCTGCCAGCATGGGAGCATTTCTCTTGTCGGGCGGAGCAAAGGGCAAACGTTTTGCACTTCCGAACGCTGAAATAATGATTCATCAGCCTCTTGGCGGAGCAAAGGGCCAGGCTACGGAGATTCAGATTGTTGCGGAACAGATTTTGAAAATCAAGAAACGTCTCAATACAATTCTTGCAAAGAACACAGGCAAACCGCTTGAAGTTATTGAGCAGGATACTGAAAGAGATAACTATATGACAGCTGAAGAAGCTTGCGAATATGGTTTGATTGACAAGGTTATAGAAAACAGACAGTAATAATGACTGACTAAAAGGAGTACAAATGGCAAATAAGAAGGATAATGGGGAACTCAGATGCTCATTTTGTAATAAAACTCAATCGCAGGTAAGAAAGCTCATTGCCGGTCCGGGTGACACCTATATTTGTAATGAGTGTGTTTATGCATGCGAGGATATTCTCAAAGATGAGTTTGATTACGAAGATGTTTCGAGTGACATTGAAATCAATTTAAAAAAGCCTAAAGAAATTAAAGAATTTTTAGATCAATATGTTATCGGTCAGGATGAGGCTAAAAAAGTTCTTTCTGTTGCTGTGTACAATCACTATAAAAGGGTTATGGCAGAAGACAAAGGCGACGATGTTGAACTTCAAAAGAGCAACATTTTGTTGCTGGGTCCAACAGGTTCCGGAAAAACTTATTTAGCTCAAACTCTTGCGAAACTTATAAACGTACCTTTTGCAATCGCTGATGCCACAGCTTTGACAGAGGCAGGATATGTGGGTGAAGATGTGGAAAATATCTTACTCAAACTTATTCAAGCTGCCGACTATGATGTTGATAAGGCTGAAATCGGTATAATTTATATTGACGAAATCGATAAGATTACGAAAAAATCCGAAAATGTTTCCATAACCAGAGATGTTTCGGGTGAAGGCGTACAGCAGGCATTGCTTAAAATTATAGAAGGTACGCAAGCATCAGTACCGCCTCAGGGTGGCAGAAAACATCCGCATCAGGAGTTGATTCCGATAGATACAAAGAATATTTTGTTTATCTGCGGCGGAGCTTTTGACGGACTTGAAAAAATAGTTGAATCAAGAATAGATAAAAAATCAATCGGTTTTAATGCCGAGATAGGCAAGAAAAACGAGCATGAAGTCGATGAAATGTTTAAACAGGTAATGCCGACGGATTTGGTAAAATTCGGTCTTATTCCTGAATTTATCGGTCGTGTACCCGTTATCGTTTCATTGGAAGCTCTTGATAAAGAAGCATTGATCAGAATCTTGAAGGAACCTAAAAATGCTCTTATTAAACAGTATGCAAAACTGTTTGAGATGGACGGAGTAAACCTTGAGTTTGAAGAAGATGCAATCGAGCTTATGGCAGAAAAGGCAATAGAGCGAAAGACGGGAGCCAGAGGCTTAAGAGCAATCATTGAGCACGCTCTCATGGATTCAATGTACGAAGTTCCTTCAAATCCGGGAATAAGAAAGTGCGTTGTTACCAAAGAAACTGTTGAAAGCGGATTGCCTATGCTTGAATCTAAAAACTCCAGAAAGAAAAGCGAAAAATTAGAAGAAAATACAGGCGAAATAGCATAATATCAGAAGCTCCTTGAAAAAAAGGAGCTTCTTTTAGAAAGGAACGTTATGGTTATAAAAAACGTGGAACTGGAGACAGTATGCGGAATAACAAGCAAACTTCCGGAGAATGATAAGCCGGAAATAGCTTTTGCGGGCAAGTCCAATGTGGGAAAATCATCGCTAATTAACGGCTTGATTAACAGAAAAGCCTTGGCAAGGACATCTTCTCAGCCCGGAAAAACACAAACAATCAATTTTTATAATGTAAACAATGATTTGTATTTTGTGGACTTGCCGGGATACGGCTTTGCAAACGTTCCTCAATCCGTGAAGGAAAAATGGGGGAAAATGATAGAAAATTATCTAAAAAGTTCCAAAATGCTTAAAGCGGTTTTCCTTCTTATTGATATAAGACACGATCCGTCAAAAAATGATAAAGAAATGTATGATTGGATAGTTTATAACGGATATGAACCGGTTATTATAGCCACAAAGCTGGATAAAATAAAAAGAAGTCAGATCGATAAGCAAATCAAAGCGGTTAGAACCGGTTTGAACGCTAAGAAAGAAACAATCATTATACCTTTTTCATCCGTTACAAAACAGGGCAGAGATGAAATCTGGCAAACGATTGAAAGTTATTTGAATTAATAAAAGCTGCTATTTACTTAGCAGCTTTATTAAGTATTCGTATATTTCCTGACATGATTCTTTCCAATTGGAACACATTTTGGATGCGTCTTCTTTGGTAGGAACCGCCAGATTCAGTTCGATAAGGTTTGTTTTTCCTTCTTTTACCAAACAGTGTACTATGTAGTCTTGGCTTGTGGATTTGTAATAATCCGATTGAGTTCCGAAGGCGCTTCGAAGCTCGAAGTTGTTGTCTGTTAAATATGTGTTTAAATCATCAACAATGCCCGATGGAATTTGATTATGAAAGAACTCCAATGTTTCTTCACCCTTTGGGGTAAGGTAGTAGTAAGTTGTGTTCTCCGTTGTATCCGTTGAAACAAAGGCGGATTCTTCCAAGTCCGAAAGAACTTCTTGAAGTGTAAAGTAATTGGTATAATTCTTTACAAGAAAGAAGTCCGAAAGCTGATTGTTGGTTAATGGATGATTAACCTTGTTCAGCATAAATAAAGCCATAAGTTTGTATAGAGTTGATGAGTCAACGGCCATAACAGTTCCCCTTTTTCATTAAACAAATTCATCAATAATTAGTTGATAAAAGGGTATCATAATTCAAAAAAAAATACTACCATTTTATTTTATAATAATGTATAATAAAGTAATCTTAAAGCATACAGCCTTAAGGCGTCACAAATTATTTGTCAAAATCATTTAACAATCCACAGAGTATAATAAATCATAAGAAAAGTGAGGGTTATAATTTGAGAGAAAAACTTAATTCGTTGCCGGTATCGGAACTTAAAGAAATTGCCAAGGCGCAAGGTCTTAAGGGTATATCGGGCCTGAAAAAAGATGAACTTATAGAAAGAATTATCGAAGCGGCCAACAAAAAAGAGGAAGAACGTCAAATAAAAGAACAGCAGGCTGCTCTGAAAGCACGAGAAAAGAAATCGAAGTCTCCTGAAGTTAAGGCTGAGGAAGAAGAGGAAGAAGAAGACTACGAAAAATTGATGGAGCTTGACAGCGGAAAGGTTGCCAACGGAATCCTTGAAGTTATGACTGACGGATACGGATTTATTCGTTGCGAAAACTTTTTGCCGGGTGACAACGATGTTTACGTTTCTCCGTCGCAAATCAGAAAATTTAATTTAAGAACAGGAGATATTCTTCGCGGTAAAATCAGAGTAAAAACTCAAAATGAAAAATTTGCGGCTCTTTTATATCTTGAGTCCATAAACGGTTATTCAACGGCTGAGGCAACAAAAAGAATTAAATTCGAAGACCTTACACCGATATTCCCGAATGAGAGAATCAGACTGGAGACAAGCAGGGAAAATCGCGCTATGCGTATATTTGACATAATTTCACCAATCGGTAAGGGTCAAAGAGGAATGATTGTTTCACCTCCTAAGGCCGGCAAAACAACATTGCTTAAAGGTGTTGCAAATTCAATATTACAAAATTGCAAAGATATGCATATAATAATACTTCTTATTGATGAAAGACCGGAAGAAGTAACTGATATAAAAGAAGCAATTGAAGGCGACAATGTGGAAGTTATTTATTCGACATTTGACGAATTGCCTGAAAATCATAAACGTGTTTCGGAAATGGTTATAGAACGCGCAAAAAGACTTGTGGAACACGGAAAAGATGTAACAATCTTATTGGATAGTATTACAAGACTTGCAAGGGCTTATAACCTTACGGTTCCTCCATCGGGAAGAACTTTATCCGGTGGTCTCGATCCTGCGGCTCTTCATATGCCGAAGAGATTTTTCGGTGCCGCAAGAAATATGAGAGAAGGCGGAAGCCTTACCATACTTGCAACTGCGCTTGTAGATACGGGAAGCAAAATGGATGATGTTGTTTACGAAGAATTTAAGGGTACCGGTAACATGGAACTGGTTTTGGATCGTAAATTGTCCGAAAAACGTATATTCCCTGCGATTGATATAGTAAAATCCGGAACAAGAAGAGAAGATCTTCTTTTGGACCCGGATGAGCAGGAAGCGGTAGACATTGTCAGAAAAGCAACCAATGGTTTGAGACCGGATGAATCCGTTGAAAAAATATTGGATTTATTTGTAAGAACAAAAAATAATAAGGAATTTATCGAGTATGTTAAGAAAATTCACTTATAAAAAAAGTGCTTGCAATAGAAAAATCACTATGCTATAATAACAAAGCTATTGAAAAAAGTAATAAACATTGATTTGTTTCAATTTTCATATCTAAACTTGAAAAAAGAGGTGAAAACGATGAGAGAAGGAGTACATCCTACATATTACCAAGCAAAAGTTACATGCAACTGTGGTAATGAATTTGTAACAGGTTCAACAAAAGAAGAAATCCACGTAGAAGTTTGTTCAAAATGCCATCCATTCTATACAGGACAGCAGAGAGCAGCAGCAGCTCGTGGCCGTATTGAAAAATTCAACAAAAAATACGGAATGGATAAATAAGATTTTAATAAGGATTAATCCTTTAGGCCGGCCTGTTTTTACAGATCGGCTATTTTTATAATAATAGCAGTATCTATATTGATGCTGTCAGGGATACTTTTAAACTTGTTATTGAATGAGGACATATTATGAAACCATCGGGAATCGGAGGACAGGCAGTATTGGAAGGTGTCATGATGAAAAATCGCGATACTTATGCTGTGGCTGTGAGAAAACCTAACAATGATATAGAAGTTCAAACCAAAAGCTATAAGGGAATAACCGAGAAATGTAAGTTTTTTCAGCTTCCTTTTATTCGCGGAATCTTCAACTTTATAGATTCTTTGGTATTGGGTTTGTCTTCTTTGACCATATCGGCATCTTTTGTGGAAGATGACGTAGAAGAAAATAAACTTGCGGACGACCTTGCCGACAAGGCATTCAAAGAAAAAGGGGAGGCCGTTATGATGGGGCTTACAATCCTTTTTTCGCTTGTTATTGCCATCGCTTTGTTTATGCTTTTGCCTTTCTTTCTTTCCAGCTTGATTGACAAACATTTAAACATAGTATCAAATACATTTTTGGCGGTTATTGAAGGCCTGATTCGTATTGGTATATTTGTTGGATATATTTTCCTTATTTCAAGGATGAAAGACATTCAAAGAACATTTATGTATCACGGTGCGGAGCATAAATGCATTAATTGCATCGAAAACGGTATGAATCTCACTGTTGATAATGTAATGAAGAGTTCAAAAGTGCATAAAAGATGCGGTACAAGTTTTATATTCCTGGTATTGTTCATAAGTATTATTCTTTATATTTTTATAAGAGTGGATTCTTTTGGATTAAAGATTCTTATAAGAGTAATTCTTATTCCGGTTATTGCGGGTATTTCTTACGAAATAATCAGATGGGCCGGAAGAAGTAACAGTTTGCTTGTACGCATTGTCAGCAAACCGGGTCTGCTAATGCAAGCGCTTACAACAAAAGAGCCGGAAGACAAGATGGTTGAAGTTGCAATTAAATCGGTAGAAGCTGTGTTTGATTGGAGAAAGTTTTTGGCAGGAGCTGACGCAAAAGATTGTGCAATAGAGGCGCAAGTTGCTGAAAATGAAGGATAGAATGACATACAATGAAGCCATCCAAAAGGCAGTGAATATACTTAAAACAAAGGAGGTTGCGGATTATAAAAATGATGCGCGACTTCTTTGTGAGTTTGTCTTTAATAAGGATAGAAGTTTTTTGCTTGTTCACGGCGAGGAAGATGCAGATGAAGATTTGCTTAAGGATTATTTCGAGCTTGTTGAAAAGAGAGCTAATCATATACCGCTGCAACAGTTGACAAACGAAGCTTGGTTTATGGATTACAAATTCTTTGTAAACGAGCATGTCCTTATTCCGAGACAAGATACGGAAGTATTGGTGGAAAAGGCCTTTGATTTGATAAATGAATATATAAAGGCAGAAAAGCCGCAGAAATTGCGCATGCTTGATATGTGTACGGGTTCCGGATGCATTGCAATCAGCCTGTATAAAATGTTTGAAGAATCAAAAGTTGATATGGATTTGGAATTTGTCGCTTCGGATTTTTCTTCCAAAGCCTTGGAAGTTGCAAAAAAAAATGCCAAGGATAATGGAGCAAATATTGTATTTAAAGAAGGAAATCTTTTCGAAGCTATTTCTTCGGAAGAAATGGATTTCGACTTTATCGTGTCAAATCCGCCCTATATTGAAAAAAAAATAATTGCAACATTGATGCCGGAAGTAAGGGACCATGAGCCCATATCCGCATTGGACGGCGGTGAGGACGGCTTGGATTTTTACAGAATAATAGCTAAAGAAGCGACAAATAATAAAAGCCCTTTTTACTTGATTTTTGAGATAGGATATAATCAAGGGGAAGCTCTTAAAAAAATATTTAAAGACATCGGTTATACAGAAAGCGAGATTTTGAAAGACCTTGCGGGCTTGGACAGAGTTGCCCTTGCAAGATATGAAAACATTTGAAGTTTTATTTGGAGGAATTGAAATGTTTGATAAATTGGATGATATTCTGGTAAGATACGAGGAAATTTTAAAAGAATTAAACGATCCGTCGGTAACAAACGATCAGAATAAGTTTAAAAAGTTGATGAAAGAGCAAAGCGATTTGACACCGATTGTGGAAGCTTATAAAGCTTACAAGAATGCAAAGCAAACCGTAGCGGACAGCCTTGAGATTCTTGATAATGAATCGGATGAAGATTTAAGAGAGCTTGCAAAAGAAGAACTTAATGAAGCGAAAGCCGAAATAGATAGATTGGAAGAGGAGTTAAAAATTCTTCTTCTTCCTAAGGATGAAAACGATGACAAAAACGTTGTTGTAGAGATTCGTGGCGGAGCCGGCGGAGACGAAGCAGCGCTTTTTGCGGCTGAGTTATACAGAATGTATTGCCGTTTTGCCGAGAGAAATCATTGGAAAACAGAAATGATTTCATTAAACGAAAACGGACTTGGCGGCTTTAAAGAAGTTGTATTTATGATAAATGGTCAGGGTGCATACTCAAAGCTTAAATACGAAAGCGGAGTGCACAGAGTACAGCGTATACCGGTTACCGAATCCGGTGGACGTATTCACACATCCACTGCAACGGTTGCTATTATGCCTGAGGCAGAAGATGTGGATATTGAAATCGATATGAATGATTGCAAGTTTGATGTATTCAGAGCATCAGGAAATGGTGGTCAGTGCGTAAATACAACGGATTCGGCTGTAAGATTGACGCATATTCCAACGGGAATAGTTATTTCCTGCCAGGATGAAAAATCACAGCTTAAAAATAAAGACAAAGCTCTTAAAGTACTTCGTGCGAGACTTTACGACCTTGAGCTTGCAAAAAAACAAAGTGCCGAAGCTGCTGAAAGAAAGAGTCAGATAGGTACGGGTGACAGATCTGAGAAAATAAGAACTTACAATTTCCCGCAGGGACGTGTAACAGATCATCGTATTAAGCTTACATCACACAGACTTGAAAATATAATGGACGGAGATTTGTACGAAATCATTGACAGCTGTATAGCTGCCGATCAGGCTGCCAAGCTTGCAATGACAAACGAACAGTAAAAGAGGGAAAAATGAGCGTAGTATCTGAAGAAATGAAAAAAAACGTTGCCGCAAATTCGGCAATAAGACAAATGTTTGAAGAGGGCAAAAAAAGAGCTGCGATATACGGTTCTGAAAACGTGTTTGACTTTAGTATAGGCAATCCCAGCGTTGCGGTTCCAAAAAGGGTCAAGGAAGCGATTCTTGAAGTTTTGGAAGAAGAAAACGAGCTTGAGCTTCATGGCTATATGAGCAATGCCGGATATCCCGATGTAAGAAGAAAAATAGCGGAATCCATTAATAAAAAATATGGTTCAAATTTCGGGGAAAACAATGTGGTTATGACCGTGGGAGCGGGGGGAGCTTTAAGCGTAGTATTTAAGGCGATATTAAACCCCGGTGATGAAGTAATTGTTATCAGACCATATTTCTTTGAGTATAACAACTACGTTAAAAACAACGGCGGTAAAATCGTACAGGTTGAGCCTGATTTAAAAGATTTTTCAATCAATTTCGAAGATTTGGAGGAAAAAATAACAGCAAAAACCAGAGCTGTTATCATTAATTCTCCAAATAATCCTTCAGGTACGATTTATTCTGAGGATACATTAAAAAAACTCGGTAATCTATTGGAAGAAAAGGGTAAAGAATATTCCACAAGCATCTTGGTGGTTTCGGACGAACCTTATAGGGAGCTTGCTTATGACGGAGTGGAAGTTCCTTTTATTCCTAATATTATCAACAATGCGGTTATTGCTTATTCGTGGAGCAAAACTCTTTCTATTCCGGGAGAAAGAATAGGATATATTCTTGTGTCGGATAAAATTGAGGATGCGGATGAGCTTTTTAATGCATGCGCCATTGCGGTAAGAACTTTGGGCTTTGTTAATGCCCCTTCTCTTATCCAAAAAGTAGTGGCAAAATGTTTGGATGTAAAAGTTGATATAAATGTTTATGATAAAAACAGAAAGACCTTGTTTGAAGGCCTTACAAATATAGGCTATGAATGCGTAAAACCTCAAGGAGCTTTTTATATGTTTGTAAAAGCACCTATAGAGGATGAAAACAAGTTTGTTGAAAAGTGCAAAGAGAAAAACATCATGCTGGTGGGCGGAAGCGCGTTCGCTTGCCCGGGATATGTAAGGATTTCATATTGCACATCTTATGAAAGTATAAAGAATTCTTTGCCTAAATTTGAAGAAGTTTACAAAGAATTGCTTAAATAGTGAAAGGGAGCAAAAATGGGAAACTGGCGAGATAATTTAAGAAGAGTTGTCCCTTACACACCGGGGGAACAGCCGCAACAGAAAAATGTCGTAAAATTAAATACCAACGAAAATCCCTATCCACCGGCTCCGGGAGTAAAAAAACTTCTTTCGGAAATGGATGATAAAAGGATGCGTCTTTATCCGGATCCTGCAGCAAGGAAATTGGTTAATGCCATTGCCGATTATTACAATGTGGATGAAAATATGGTTTTTGTGGGAGTCGGCTCCGATGATGTAATAGCAATGTGCTTTTTGACTTTCTTTAATTCCGAAAAGCCAATATTGTTTCCTGATATTTCATACTCTTTTTACAGCGTTTGGGCAGACCTTTTTAAGGTGAAATACGAATGCCCGAAACTTAACGAAAAATTTGAGCTTGTAAAAGAAGATTATTATAAAGAAAACGGTGGAATCATTTTCCCAAACCCAAATGCGCCAACCTCCTCAGCGGTAAGTTTGGAATTCGTGGAAGATATAGTAAAACACAATAGTGATTCGATTGTTATTATTGATGAAGCCTATGTTGATTTCGGTGCCGAGTCTGCACTTGAATTAACTCGCAAATATGAAAATCTTTTGGTTGTGCAAACTTATTCAAAATCAAGATCCATGGCGGGCATGAGAATCGGATATGCAATAGGAAATGCAGAACTTATTAAAGCTTTAAATGATGTTAAGTATTCCTTTAATTCATATACACTTAACTATCCGTCGATTGAACTGGGTGTTGCGGCAATAAAAGACGAAAGCTATTTCAAAGAAACGGTTGCAAAGATTATAAAAACGAGGGAAGCTGCAAAAGTTCGCCTTTCAGAGCTCGGCTTTTCTTATCCGGATTCAAAAGCGAATTTCTTGTTTGTGACACATAAGAATAAATACGCGGGAGATATATTTGATTATCTTAAGTCTAAAAATATTTATGTGAGATACTTCAAAAAAGAAGGAATCGATAATTATTTGCGAATTACCGTGGGAACGGATGAACAAATGGAAATTCTTTACAAAGAGTTGGAAAATTATTTAAATAAAAAAGAGTCTTAAGTGCTGACTTAAGGCTCTTTATGCTATTATTTCAAGATGTTCGAATAATATTTTTAAACCGATAAGGATGAGTATGATGCCACCGGCAAGCTCAGCCTTATTTTTATATTTGGAACCGAAAATACTTCCTATTTTCACTCCCAAAGCAGATATTACAAAGGTTATTATACCTATGAATATAACCGAAAGAACGATGTTATAGTTTACAAAGGCAAAAGATATTCCCACGGCCAAGGCATCTATACTGGTGGCGATAGCGAGAGCAAACATAAGCTTCGGCGCAAGGCTGGCGCTTTCGTTTTTTTCCTCTTTGCTAAAGGACTCTCGAATCATATTAGCGCCTATGAGTGCCAGAAGTCCAAAGGCTATCCAATGATCGAATGCTTCAATATATTTTGAAAAGTTTATACCGGCCAGGTATCCTAATAGCGGCATTAAAGCCTGAAAGCCACCAAACCATAATCCGACTATAACACTGTCTTTTAAACTTGTTTTATTTATGGAAAGGCCCTTACAGACCGAAACCGCAAAGGCATCCATTGCCAATCCCACCGAGAGGATAAGTATTGTTATTATTTCCATTTTAGAGATTCCATACTGAATAAACCGGGATGTTTAATAATCCGTCGTTCATGCTGAATTTTTCATATGTTATTGTGACAGACATTGGATTTTTGTATCGTTGTCTGTATACTTTTAAGCTTTGAGCTTTTGTACTTCCCGTAACATTAATGTCGATAGGAATAATTTGTCCCGAATCCTCAAAAACAAAAGGAATTCTTGCTGTTGCTTCACTGGTCCAATAGAAGATTTGCCCGATATTTTTGTTGTATATAAGTTCCTGGTGAACAAATTGCTCAATAATTGCGCTGTTTTTAATAAGAATAGAGGATTTATCCTTATTTAAATCATCGTATGTGATGCCATACATACTTGTAAGTAATCCTACATCGGTCAAAAACAACTCAAATGATTTACTGTCAACTTCATTTTTAACAGAAGTCTTATCGCTTTTGATTTTAAACAATTTATTGACATATCCACGCTTCTCTAACCATTCAACGCCAACTTCGTATTCTCTTGCGCGTGCGGTGATTTTAACCTGACCGTATTGGAATTTTTTGTTTTCGTCTTCAAGTTGGTCAGTCAAGCTATTCCATACTTCGATAACTTTTCCTCTGACATTGGCAGATTCGATATTGTCAAAATCTTCCATATAGCTATCAAGTATCTTTTTCTTTACGGCTTCCACCTTATCAAGATCTTTTTCGTCCAACCATGTTTTAACGGCTTCCGGCATTCCGCCTACAATGTAGAATATTTTAAGAAAGCGTATAATGGCTTCCAAGTCGGAATCGCTTAAATCTTCTTCTTTTTGTTTTTCTATTTTCGAACTCAATTCGTATTGGTTGTTGACAATAAGAAATTCGCCGAAAGACATGGGATACATTTTCAAGAAGTCTACCTTATTTTCGACATTTTGGCTTCCGAAAAGCTCCTGCCTGGTTAAGTTGCTTGTAAAGCAAATATATAGGCCGGGAGTTTTTGAAGCTATTTCATCAATTAGCATAAGAGCAGATTTATCCGTATCATTTGAAAGATTTTCAAAGACAATTAAAGTTCCGCCAAATTCGGAAGTTTTTTTAGCCAAACCCGAAATATCGCGGCTTAAAAATTGTTCGGAAAAATCCTTTAATCCACCTTCTTTAAGATCGAATATTAAAATATTGTCAAAAAAACCATCTCCGAAATCTTTTACGGCCCAAGTCTTGCCGACGGATTTTGCACCCGAAACAACAAGGGGCTTTCTGTTTGGATTGTCATACCATTTCTCAAAATCGTTAATAATTTCCCTATACATTATATCCTCCGTAAATACCACTATTATATAGCCATAAAAAAATGATGGTGCTAACATTATGTAAAGTATATAACAAGCCATCACTTTTTTCAATACAATTATTTTCAAAATTCCAATCAATAATAAACCTTTTCCAGACAAAGTCCTTTGGCGGGTGCTAAGGCACCTGCTTCTCTTCGGCATTTTTCCTTTAATGTAGCGATTATGCTCTCGGGAGTTCTTTCGCCTTTTCCGACTTCTACCAGGGTTCCCACAATAATCCTAACCATATGATATAAGAATCCGTCACCCTTAACCGATATAAAAATGAAATCTCCCTTTTTTTCAATCTCGATTTTTTCGATTGTTTTGATTGTGGATTTATTAGTCTTTGTAAGGTCTGTAAAGCTTGTAAAATCAAAAGTTCCCACGAGATTCGAAGCTGCAATTCTCATTGCTTTTAAGTTTAGCTTTCCGGGGATATTCCAAGTATACTTGCGTTGAAAGACATTTGGCTTGGAAGCATTATCGATAGTGTAGACGTATTTTTTGCTGCCTACATTGTATCTGGCATGAAATCTTTCGCTGGCTTCTTTGGCATCCACAACGGCAATATCTTCGGGGAGATATGTGTTTGCATAGTCCATTACTTCTTGTGCGCTTAAATCGCTGTCCACATGAAAGTTACATACCTGACCTTTTGCATGTACACCGGCATCGGTTCTTCCGGAACCGAGGACTTCCACATTTTTGTTGAAAAGTTTGGACATTATATTCTCAAGCTTCCCTTGGATGGTATTTTCCAAGTTCTTTTGCTTTGCCCAACCTTTATATCTGCTACCGTCGTATTGAACCGTTAAACAAAAATTCTTCATAATTTGTCTCCCTGTTTAAAATTCTAATATTAATATAGCAAATTTTTAAGGCGATTTCATCATAAAAAGAATATAAGAAAAAGGCAATGATTAAATCATTGCCTTTGTAAATAAACTATCTGTTATTCATCGGTATATAATCAACATGTTTGATAACATTCTTGTAAGCAGGACGAATAATTTTTCCGCCGCAAAGAAGTTCCTCGATGCGATGAGCGCTCCATCCGGAAATTCTTGCAATTGCGAAAATCGGTGTGTAGAGCTCTTGAGGAAGACCGAGCATGTTATAAACGAAACCGCTGTAAAAGTCGACATTGAAGCTGATGTTGTCTCTGTGCATTGTGCGGTGAGCTTTAATGACCTCAGGAGCAAGCTTTTCCACGTTTTTGTAAAGGGCGAATTCTTTGTCACATCCTTTGGCTTTGGAAAGCTTTTCAACGAATCCTTTAAATATTGTCGCACGCGGATCGGATATGGTATAAACCGCATGACCGATACCGTAAATAAGACCTTTTTGATCGAAAGCTTCTTTGTTGACGATTTTGTTCAAATATGAACGAACTTCTTCTTCGTCTTCCCAATCGTGAACGTTTTCTTTTATGTTTTCAAACATCTGCATAACTTTGATGTTGGCACCGCCGTGTTTAGGACCTTTGAGAGAGCCTAAAGATGCGGCCATTGCAGAATATGTATCCGTGCCCGTGGAAGTAACAACATGGTTTGTAAAGGTGGAGTTGTTACCGCCGCCGTGATCGGCATGAAGTACAAGAGCAAGGTCTAATATCTTTGCTTCCAAATCCGTGAATTTACTGTCGGGACGGAGCATTCTTAAGATATTTTCCGCGGTGGAAAATTCAGGGTTCGGCGAGTGTATAAATAAGCTTTGTCCGTCATGATAATGTTTATAAGCTTGATAACCGTAAACCGAAAATTGCGGAAAAAGCGCAATTAACTGAATGCATTGGCGAAGAACGTTGGGAATGGATGTATCGTCGGCCAAATCATCATAGGAATACATGGTTAAAACGGCTCTCGCAAGTGTGTTCATCATATCTTTGCTCGGAGCCTTCATGATAATATCTCTTACGAAGTTTGTAGGCAATGAATGATAAAAACTAAGAGTATTGCAGAACATTTTCAATTCTTCTCTCGTAGGTAATTTGCCGAAAAGAAGAAGAAATGTAACTTCTTCAAAGCCGAATCGGTTCTCGCTTGTGAAACCGTCAACAAGCTTTTCTATGTCGTAGCCGCGGTAGTAAAGCTTACCGGGACAGGGAATCATTTCACCGTCATCTATGGTATAGGATTTAACCTCCGCAATTTCTGTAAGACCGGTAAGTACACCTTTACCGTTTATGTCACGAAGTCCTCGTTTTACTTCGTATTTGTCGTATAATTTCGGATCTATATTTGTATTTTCAATACATAAGTCGGAAAGAACTGATATTTCCGGCGTTATTTGTGTAAATGGATTTTCACCTGACCTATCAAACAAGCTGATCAACTCCTTAATATAAATAATTCAAATAATTCTACCACAAGGGCTATTGTTTAAGCAAGCAAATTAAGAAAAAAGTTAAATTGAAGGCGGCATCCACAATAGCGAAAATGCAAATAAAACAGTAGAATTATTTCTTATTTAATGGTAAAATTTATATGATTGTCGAGAGGTATTTTTAAAATGGATCTTTTTGATTACATGCATGAACAAAACTTAAAAAAAGAATCGCCGTTGGCTGCGCGTTTAAGGCCGGAAAGTCTTGACGAGATAGTGGGTCAAAAGCATATTATAGGCAAAGACAAGCTTTTGTATCGTGCAATAAAAGCTGATAAGATCAGCTCTCTCATTTTCTATGGGCCTCCGGGCACCGGAAAAACAACCATAGCAAAAGTCATTGCGAACACAACAAAATCGGAATTTAAACAACTCAACGCAACCGTTGCGGGTAAAAAAGACATTGAAGAGGTAGTCGAATCGGCAAAGAACAATATTGCCATGTTCGATAAAAAAACAATCCTTTTTATAGACGAAATTCATAGATTTAATAAAGCACAACAAGATTATTTGCTTCCTTTTGTGGAAGACGGAACAGTGATTTTGATTGGCGCAACCACGGAAAATCCGTATTTTGAAGTTAATAACGCTTTAATATCCCGTTCTGCAATATTCGAATTGAAAGCTTTGGAGGATTCGGATATTGAAGAATTGATATACAGGGCTGTTAATGACGAAGAAAAAGGCATGGGTGCATATAAAGCCGAAATAGATGAAGATGCGGTGCATTTTTTGGCATCGGTTTCTTCGGGTGATGCAAGAACAGCTCTAAATGCCATTGAACTTGCCGTACTTACAACTGACAGAAGCGAAGACGGAATAATACATATAACATCAAAAATCATCGGAGATTGCGTGCAAAAAAGAGTTCTTCGATATGATAAAGACGGAGACAATCATTACGACACAATATCGGCTTTTATTAAAAGCATGAGAGGGTCGGATCCCGATGCGGCCGTATATTATCTTGCCAGAATGTTGGAAGCGGGAGAAAGTGTAACATTCATCGCAAGAAGAATCATGATATGTGCAGCGGAAGATGTGGGTCTGGCCGATCCCATGGCTTTAAGCGTTGCGGTAAGTGCGGCACAGGCCGTTCACCAATTGGGAATGCCCGAAGCAAGGATTCCTTTGTCGGAGGCGGCAATATATGTTGCAACGGCGCCGAAAAGCAATGCTGCATATCTCGCTGTTGAAAAAGCAATAAGTGCAGTGAAGTCCACGAATATCGAATCAATACCGACGCATTTGCAAGATGCTCATTATAAAGGAGCAGCAAAACTCGGTCACGGTTTGGGCTACAAATATGCCCATGATTTCGACAATCATTATGTCGAACAGCAATATTTGCCGGATGAGCTTTTAGGCAAAGTTTTTTACGAACCGACGGATATCGGATATGAAAAAAAGATAAAAGACTATTTTGACTTAATAAAAGACAATAAAAAGAAATAATTAAAAACGAGGAAATAAGCTTGTTAGAATTAGTTACCAAGTTGGCAAAGGGCATATATGAATATGACGATTTAAAAATAAAAACATCTGTTGACAAAATCGATTTGAAAATCGAGGCAGGTGTGATTTTTGACGGAAGTTTTGAAATAGAATCAAAAAGCGGAAAAGATGTAAAAGGCTTGATTCAATGCGATAATCCCTTGTTTGAAATATTGACCGACAGATTCAATGATTCAAAACATACGGTTAAATACAAGATTTCCACAATCGATATGGTGGATAATGACACAATAGACGGAGAAATTAAAATAATCAGCAGTGGAGGAGAAATAGTAATTCCTTTGCATGTGCAGATTGAAGAAAGCGTAGCCAAAATCGGTGATGTCAGAATAAACAGCCCGGAAGAATTTGCAAAATTCGTAAGTACCGATTTTGAAACGGCTTTCGGTTATTTTATTTCGGAGGACTTTAAAAATCATTTCCTTAGGGGGAATTCTCATGCAATAGCCGTATATGAAGGATTGATGGCTGATGTTGACAAAAAAGCGGCATTGGAAGAATTTTTAATCGAAATGGGCTTGAAAGATAAGATTTTGTTGGATCTTGACCAGCATGACGATTATTTTGAAGACGTTTTCGATGATGTGTTGATAAAGTTAAACTTAAAGAAAACCACTTGGGGTTACGAGAAAATCGATATTCTCTGTGATGACGAGTTCATTAAATTTAACAAAACAAGCGTCACAACAAACGATTTTGTGGCAAATGCATGCGAGGTTTCCTACATAATCGACAGCACAAAGCTTCACAGCGGCAAAAACTTCGGAAGAATCGTATTCAGAACCTTTAACCAAACTCTGGAATACAATGTTACGGTTTACAACGCAATAAGAATATTTGTAAGCGATGCAAATCCGAAGAAAACAATATACGACCTGATGCAGACTTATTTGAGGGTCAGAACCGGAAAAATCGATAAAAACGAGTGGATTTATCACTCTCTCGAGTATTTAAACGAAGTATCGGATACGGATGAGGATACTGTATTTTTAACAATTTATAAGGCTCAGCTTTTGTTGAGTACGGAGGATAGAAAAAAAGAAGCTTCAAATCTGCTTGAATATGTTGCGGATTATATAATCGAGCAAAAATGGGCTTATCCGGTTTTGTATTGCTATTATTTATATGTCAGAAGTTTGGAAAAACAAGACGATGACTATACCAAAAAGGCTCTTAACAAAGTTAAAGAGTTTTATGAGGAATTCCCGGACAATTGGAAGATTTACTGGGTATTGATGCATTTGGAAGAATCCGACGGAGAAGATTACGAAGATCGTTATGCAAAGATAAAATTTCATTTTTATCAGGGATGCAAAAGCCCGATTATGTACTACGAAGCCTTGGAACTTATTAATGCAAGCCCGGATCTGGTGCGCAATATCACGAATTTCGAACTGCAAGTATTGTCTTTCGGAGTAAAATGGGATTGTCTTGATAATGACGTAATTATGCAGCTTTCCGACCTTGCAAAAGAAGAGAAAAACTTCAGCTCCCAGCTTTGCGAGATACTTGTAATTCAATATGACAAAACAGGCTTCAACTATATCCTGGAAGCATTGGTAAGCCAGCTGATTGCGGGTAACAAAACAGCGCGAATTTATCATAAATACTACGAAAAGGCTATTGAGCAGGAAATGAAAATAGTCAGTCTTTATGAGAATTATATCGCTTCCATTGACGAAAATGATTACAGCATTTTGCCAAAGAATGTTTTGATGTATTTTAGCTACAACACATCCAGCCTTTACGGCAAACAATCCTACTTGTTTGCAAACTTGGTACTAAACAGAGACAAGATTGAAGAGTATTACAGAAAATTCTTGCCTTTGATGGAGAAATATGCCGTTATGCAGCTTATAGCGGGAAGAATCGACGAGAAGCTGGCTATTATTTACAAAGCGGTTATAACAGATGAAATTCTTGAAGAACAGGAAATCGACAATATAACGGATATTGCCAATACATACAAAATTGAATGTCATAACCCTGACGTGAATGAGGTATTGGTTTATCATAAAGAACTAGCGATTCCGCAAATTGAAAAGCTTAAAGACGGAGTTGCGTATTTGAAAATATATACAGACAATCCGGTAATTATATTTAGGGATGTTTACGGCGGAATGCACGGAAAGTCCATTAAGTATTCGATTACCAGACTCTTTGGTGCGGAAAAAATCATAAAAAAGAACATTGTGGAAGGCACACCGGACAGATATATGCTGATTGCATATATTAATCAATACCTTAAATTCAGCAAGGATATGATGTCGGTATTTGATAAAGTCGAGCTCTTGTATGCATCAGAGCTTTTGAGAAGCGAATATCGCAAAGAATTTATGGAAAACATGGTGGATTACTACTACGAATTCTATGATGACGATGCGGTTGCCATGTTTATTACACGTTTCGCAAATTACGAAATGAACAAAAACAGCAGAAGTAAGCTTGCGGAACTTATGATAATGCAAGGCATGTATGATGATGCGTTGAATTATATCGAAAAATACAACATTTATAATATCAGTCCCAACAGAGCATTTAAACTTTGCGTATATCTTTTTGATGTTGTGGGAGAAGAAAAATACAATAAGGTTCTTTTGGATATGAGCCTTCATGCCCTTAAATGCGGCAAATACAATGACAAAATACTCGGATATTTAAGCAGATACTATGAAGGAACGGTAAGCGAACTTATTGAAATATACGAAGCATCGGTTAAATTCGATTTTGAAAGCGTGGAACTGCTCGAAAATATACTCGTACACTCAATGTTCTCAAACAAAGATAACGAAAAGGTAGAGGAGGCATTTGAGAAGTATTTTTACGAAGGCTTTAACAGGACCATAAAACAGGCTTATATTTCAAAGAAATGTTATGAGTATCTGATTAAAAATATTGCCATATCGCCTAATATCATTAAATTTGCGGCAATACTCCTTAATGAAAAAATATGGACTCCGGATACTATAAAGCTCGCATATATTGATTATCACAAAGATAAAGAATTGGACGATAATTGCAAAAAAACCATAGAAAGGCTTATGAGAGATTTAAGCCTTAGGGGCATGAGCCTTAATTGCTTCAACAGCTTCATCGATAAATGCGAAATACCGTTTTTTGAAAAAGACGGTTATGTTATCGAGTACAGAAACGAAGATGATAAGCATCCTTATGTGACTTACACCATAAGAGAAAAAAACGGAGAAGAAAAATACTACGAAAAACAAAGCATGAAAAAGATTCTTGATGGTCTGTATACCTTGGAAATTACAGTATTTTTCGGACAGACTTTGGATTATAAGATAGTTGTTTTGAATGCTGAGGATGAAAAGGTGCGGGAAAGCAAAAGCGTTTGTTTCGACGGATTGGAACGCAACGATAAGGAAACGAGATATGGCCTTATCAACTCCATGATTGAGGCAAAATCAAGGGAAGATATGGCAGATTACAACGAAATCGTTGATAATTATCAATTAAGAAAATCAGCCGCTGATATGTATTTTGATATAAAAAACGGCGTGTAATACGGTACGGAGACAAAAATATAAATGAAAAGCTTGTCTATAGGAATTGACATCGATGAAGATTGCGCGCAAATTTGCTACTATGATGAAGAAAAAGACCGAGTGGAATCGGTAAGTTACATCAAGGGAGAAAGCAGATTTGCGATTCCTTACCTGCCCGAAGAAAAGGAGCAGGAAGATTTTTCGTTGCTTTTCAGACGACTTATACGACTGCTTAAGGATACAGTCGGAAGTTTTGAAATCGACAGGCTTGGCATAGCCATCGAGAAAAAAGATGCGAAAATGCTTGATAAGCTTGGAAAGACCCTTGCCAATTTGGAAATTTCTCCAAAGAAAGTCGATATAGTCAACTATGACGAAAGCTTTATATATTACGCCATAAACGACATGACTTCATACATAAACGGGGATGCGGTTTTGATAAATTATGACGGAACATATATAAATCTTAAGAGAATAACGATTCTTAGAAGCAAACATCCTTACAGTGTTTTGGTAGACAGTTATATCAAAGAGATGCCGGACGATGAGGAAGCCTTTGACAGGCGTCTCCACAATATTTTAAACGAGGCACATACCGCTAAAATGATATCCACCCTTTATATTACGGGTGAGGAATTCAGCCTTGCCGAAGTAAAAAGGATGTTAGCCAAAGATGGCGGAATAAAGCATGCCTACATCGGAAAAAACCTCTATGCGCAAGGTGCTTGTTTCAGTGTACTGGAGAGAGAACATATTAATTACGACGATTTCAGAATATTAAGCGAAGACAGGACGGTTTTGGACGTTTCGGTTCTAATAGACCACAACGGAAAAAATACAAGGCTTTTGCTATCGAAGGCAGGAACCAATTGGCAGGCAGCCGGAACACAGATTCAATGTCTGCTGGATGATATCAATATCATAAATTTTGTTATTGTATCCGCATCAACGGGTCAGACCACAAATTATTCCATAAGTTTGGAATCTTTTCCGAAGCGTAAGAATAAGACGACAAAAGTTGAAATAACTTTGCTTTATACTCAAAAAAACAGGTTGGAAATTTCGGTAAGAGATTTGGGATTCGGAGATTTCTTTAAATCTTCCGGAAAGGTTATAAAGGATGTTTTGCCGGTAGATAACTACATCTAAAGAAATTTGGGAGAAGAAGATTATGAGCGGTTTGAGAGTTTGTTCTAAACAGGCGAGAATGCCTTATCATATATCGGAAATAGATTTGAATGTTTATTCCTTGGAAGAAATATGCTATTTCTTGTACAATCACATATATTTGGTTGAAAAATCCTTTTTTAACGACAGTTTGGTAAGCTATATCGAGCATGATTTGGCGCGCCCTTCTCTTGCCCAAAAGCTTAAACAGATGATAGGGGCCAAGTATCCGGTAGAAGAGATGGTAATGCTTATTTTCAACGAAACAATGTATTATGACGAGCATGAAATCGAAAAAATAAAGCCGATTTTGGGAACAATCGAAAAGAAAGGTGTGCAGGAAAGACTGCAAATGAAAGCGGAAAGCTTTTACAAAGTGGGCAAGTACGAAAAAGCATTGTCGATTTATTTTTCCATTCTTATGATGCAAATGGATATGTCTTTGACAACGAAATTTTATGCGGATATATATTATGCAATCGGCACGATTTACGGAAAATTCTTTGTGTATGATATGGCGGGCAAGGCGTTTAAATCGGCATTTGATTTGTATCCAAACAATCTGTACTTAAAAAACATGATAATGATATGCTTGATTGAAAAAGATGATGAAGTATTGCTTAATCTGATCAGAAAATACAACATTTCCGATGAAATACTCAAAGAGTGCAAAGATGATTATGCAATATTGTCCGAAAATGCAAAAAAGAGCGAGGAACTCCACGAAAGCCTGGAGAGTATTAAGCTTGAATATGTGGAAATGCTGGAAGCATAGATTTAAGCAATTGGGAGATATTTATGAGAAAAGAGGATGTAAAGGCCTTTGAGGAAATATGCGAGCAGGCTGTTGAAATCGGTAATTTAATAGATAACCAGAAAGAAGAATACGAAACTGTGGGCTATTATATTTCCGATATTCAAAAAATCGAGAATATGAGTCCCGAAAAGAGGGATGAGCTTGCGGGCTATGCCAAGATGTTTCAAATAATCGAAAAGGACAAAAAAGAATATAAGCAAGAGTCCGAAATAGTTACAAATATAGAATATCAGGCAATAAAAGACGAGGAGCCGAATCTTCCGAAAATTCTTCAGAACATGGAAGAAAACGAAAAAAGATATTCCATGGTAAAGGGGGATTTGAGAAAGCTTGAGGGAGAGCGTCAGGCACTCCAAATGGAATGGTCCTATTTGAAAGAAAGAGGAAGACTTTATCAGGGTCTCATGAAAGTAATAATCGTATCCACGGTAATTCTCATGATTGTTTATGCAATATGCATGGGAGCTTTGGACATAAATATGACGGTTGCCATATATGTAACAATAGCAATTGCCGCCTTTTTGGTGGCGCTTCTTTTGCTGGCGGTTGCAAAAACCAAACGCGAGATGAAAATCATCGAATTAAAAAACAACAAGGCCATAGGACTGCAAAACAGAATTAAGCTAAAATACGTAAATGCCTACAACGGACTTGATTTTATGTATGAAAAGTATGATGTTAACAGTTCCTACGAGCTTAGCAAAAAGTGGCAGCAGTATGACATGATATTAAAAAACAGAGAGGTATACAAAGCTGCGTCTCAAAGATTATATGAGTTAAACGGCAAAATTTTGGAAGCCCTCGAAAGCGAAAAGCTTTATGATACATCCATTTGGCTTACGCAAGTTAATGCGCTTTACGACAACAAAGAGATGGAACGCATTAAAGAAGCGCTTTACGGTCAACGCCAAAGCTTAAGAAACAAAATACAAAAGAATGTTGAGGCAATGGATATTGTAAAAGAAAAATTAAAAGAAATGATAGCAAGCGATCCCGAAAATGCAAAAGTAATTATGAAAATACTTGCAAAATACGGAGATGCATTCTAAAATATTTATTTCAGGGATTAAAAAAGACGGAAAGGATTTTTATAAACACGATGAAAGAACTCGAAAAAACCTATAATCCTGCCGACATTGAGCAGAGACTTTATGATAAATGGCTTGAAAAGAAGTATTTTCACGCAGAGCCGGATGAAAACAAAAAACCATTTACAATAATAATACCGCCTCCAAATATCACGGGACAGCTCCATATGGGACATGCCCTCGATAATACAATGCAGGACATTATTATTCGTGTAAAAAGAATGCAAGGTTACAATGCACTTTGGCAACCGGGAACGGACCATGCCAGCATCGCAACCGAAGTAAAAATACTTGAGCAGCTCAAAAAAGAAGGCATCACAAAAGACGATTTAACAAGAGAAGAGTTCTTGGAGCGTGCTTGGGAATGGAAAAAAGAATACGGCGGAAGAATTATTAATCAGCTTAAAAAGCTCGGCTCGTCATGCGATTGGGACAGAGAACGTTTTACAATGGATGAGGGCTGCAATAAGGCCGTAAAAGAAGTTTTCGTTAAACTTTACAATAAAGGACTTATTTATAAAGGATCAAAAATAATCAACTGGTGTCCGGTATGTAAAACATCCATTTCGGATGCGGAAGTTGAACATGAAGAAAAAGCGGGACATTTTTGGCATTTAAGATATCCTATTGTGGGAACGGATAAATACATTCAACTTGCCACAACACGTCCGGAAACAATGCTTGGAGATAGCGCGGTAGCGGTAAATCCAAAGGATGACAGATATAAAGATTTAATCGGCAAAAATGTAATTTTGCCGCTTGTTAACAAAGAAATACCGATTATCGGAGATGAATATGTTGACATGGAATTCGGAACGGGTGTTGTAAAAATTACACCGGCGCATGATCCTAACGACTTTGAAGTGGGAAAACGTCATAATCTTCCTGAAATCAACATAATGAACGATGATGCAACAATCAACTCTCTCGGAGGCAAGTATGCGGGAATGGACAGATATGAAGCCCGCAAAGCAATTGTTGCTGATTTGGAAGCAGGCGGATTCTTGGTAAAAATCGAGGATCACTCTCATGCTGTGGGAACACATGACAGGTGTAAAAGCATAGTCGAGCCTTTAATCAAACCGCAATGGTTCGTTAAAATGGACGAGCTTATAAAGCCTGCGGTTGAGGCCGTTAAAAATAAAGAAATCCGGCTTATCCCGGAAAGAATGGATAAGATTTATTATAACTGGACAGACAATATCAGAGACTGGTGTATTTCAAGACAGCTTTGGTGGGGACATCAAATTCCGGCATTTTATTGTGAGGAATGCGGTGAAGTTGTTGTAACAACGGGAAAACCGGATAAATGTCCTAAGTGTGGTTCAACGCATTTCAAACAAGACGAAGATACTTTGGATACATGGTTTTCTTCTGCCCTTTGGCCGTTCTCCACATTGGGCTGGCCTGAAAAAACAAAAGATTTGGAATATTTTTACCCGACAGATGTACTTGTAACGGGCTATGATATCATTTTCTTTTGGGTTATCAGAATGATATTCTCGGGCTATGAGCAAATGGGAGAAAAACCGTTTAAATACGTACTTTTCCACGGGCTTGTAAGAGACAGTCAAGGACGTAAAATGAGTAAATCTTTAAATAACGGTATCGATCCTCTTGAAATAATCGCAAAATACGGTGCGGATGCCCTTAGATTTACATTGATTACAGGTAATGCGCCGGGCAATGACATGCGCTTCTATATGGAAAGAGTGGAGGCAAGCAGAAACTTTGCAAACAAAATCTGGAATGCATCACGTTTCATTATGATGAATATGCCGGAAGACGGCATTAAATCAGTGGATAAAAATGCCCTTACGGATGCTGATAAGTGGATTATTTCAAAGGCCAACAAGCTTGTTAAAGATGTTACGGAAAATATCGAAAAATTCGAGCTTGGAATAGCCGCAGACAAGATTTACGACTTTGTATGGGAAGAATTCTGCGATTGGTATATTGAAATGGTTAAGCCGCGCCTTTATAATAAAGATGATTTAACAAGAGATGCGGCATTATACACTCTTAAAGAAGTGCTTATTATTGCTCTTAAACTTTTGCATCCATATATGCCGTTTATAACAGAAGAAATCTTTTGTACGATTCAGTCTGAGGAAGAATCCATAATGATTTCAAAATGGCCGGAATACGACGAAGCAAATAATTATGCAGATTCCGAGGCGGAAGTTGAACTTATAAAAGAAGCTGTAAGAGGAATAAGAAATGCCAGAAAGAACTTAAATGTTCCTAACAGCAAAAAGGCAGAAGTAATAGTAGTAAGCGAAAAAGATTTTGTAAAAGAAACTTTCGAAAAAGGAAAAGTTTTCTTTGCAACTCTTGGTTTTGCAAGCGAAGTTAAAATCCAAAGCGACAAATCGGGAATCGGTGACGATGCGGTTTCGGTCGTAACTTCGGATGCCGTTATTTATATTCCGTTGGATCAGCTTGTAGACAGCGAAAAAGAAATAGCTCGTCTCAAGGAAGAAGAAAAGAAACTTGAAGCAGAGCTTGAACGTGTTAATAAAATGCTTGCTAATCCTAACTTTGTATCAAAGGCACCTGAAAAGAAAATTGCCGAAGAGAGAGCAAAGAAGGAAAAATACGAGCAAATGATGGAACAGGTAAAAATGCAGCTTGAAAGAATGATCTAGCTTACATTTCCAAAAAAGGAGAAAGACATGATTAATTTTGATGAAGAAATAAAGAAGTTTTATCCAAGCCTTGAAATCGATCAGGTTGAAGATGCGATATATAACGAAAACCAGATTACGGACATGACGGATGTTATGTTGCAGATGATGGAAGACATGAAGAAGAACAAATAGTGTGAAAGAGGACAGATTATGCAGTGCTATAAATGCGATAATCATCTGACCGAAGGAAACCATTGCGAGTTTTGCGGTGCGGATGTTACATATTACAAAAAAATTGTATATAGCTCTAACGCACTATACAACGTTGCGTTGGAAAAAGCTCAAACAAGAGACTTGTCGGGTGCAATTTATTTTCTTCACCAAAGCCTGAAGATGAACAAGAAAAACATCAATGCAAGAAATCTTCTCGGACTTGTTTACTACGAAGTAGGCGAAGTTTCGGAAGCTCTTTCGCATTGGGTAATCAGCAAGAATTTTCAGCCTGAGGACAATATTGCGGTTAAGTATTTAAATGCAATACAAAATAACCAATCCCGTTTGGAGACTGTTAACCAGACAATCAAAAAATATAACAAAGCTTTGGAATATGCAAAACAGGGCAATTATGACCTTGCTGTTATTCAGTTAAAAAAAGTACTTACGATTACGCCGAACTATGTTAAAGGCAATCAGCTCTTGGCCCTTCTTCATATGCGTGCCGGCGAGTATGATAAAGCAAGACGTGCCATTGTAGGTGCATTAAAGGTAGATAATACAAATACAAAAAGTATACGTTTCCTTACGGAAATAAGAGAACAGCTTGCGGTTTCCGAGGCAAATATTTCACCTCGCGAAAAGAAGGAAAAACGCGCTCTTGAGGCACAAAAGAAGCCTCTTAGCGGAAATGATGTTATTATACCTAATTACAGCTTTAAGGAATATTCCAAGCCGACAATGACAATTATAAATATTATTATCGGTGTTATAATCGGTGCGGCAATTATTCTTTTCCTTGTTACTCCCGCAAAAACAGCTTCCGTACGTTCGGAGTACAAGCAGGTGGTATTGGAATACGAAACAAAGATAACCTCCTTGGAAACAACCATAAGCCAGCTTTCGGAAAATGATAATCAGACGGCTGATGCAAAAGCCGCTTACGAAGCCACTATCAACGATTATGATTATTTGATTGCGGCATACAATAAATATACGGCTAAAGCATATGTAGAGTCAGCGGATTATTTATATGCAATCACAACTTTGGAGGGTAAATCCGAAAACTTTGTAGCTTTATATAACGCATTTGCGGCAGATTGCTTGGCACAGGCTACAAATCAGGCAAATCAAACCGCTTGGAATGCTTACAATTCGGGCGATTACGACAATGCCATTGCATATTTTGAAAGATGTGCAAAATATGATGCCACAAATCCGGATCATCTCTACAACCTGGGTATGTCCTATACCGCAAAGGGTGATACGGCCAATGCAAACGCAACATATCAAAAAGTTGTGGAAAGCTTCCCGGGAACAGCGCAGGCCGAACGTGCACAAGCGGCTATTCAGTAGAAGAAGATTCAAGCATAAAAACAAAAAGATAAAAATGATAATAAAAAAGAACATGAGTCCTAGGATTCATGTTCTTTTGATTTAATCGGTATTTATTAAATGGTTGTGATTTTGAGCATATCGGAAGGTGCGCGTTTTACAACGGAACCACCCGCAACGATAACAACCGTATCTCCCGGAGATATTTCTCCGTTTTGTCTTGCAACCTCCAATGCATATTCGAAAAGACTCTCGGCAGAAGCCTGATCTTCAACAACATATGCCGAAACACCGCGGGCAAGAGCAAGCTGTCTTGCAGCCTTTTCTTTTGTAACCGCCGCAATAATAGGGCAGTTAGGATGAAAATCGGCTATTAAGTGAGCTGTACGTCCGCTTCTTGTTACAACAAGAATTGCCGATGCATCTATATATCTTGCGGCATCACAGGCAGCAAGGGAAATTGTTGTGGCAATATCTTTTTCAAGCTCAAGCTTTTCAAATGGAATAACAGGCTTGTAAGATGATTCTTTCTCGGCAGCCGTTACAATATCCGACATTGCTTTAACGGCTTCTATAGGATAATCGCCTGCAGCGGTTTCTCCCGAAAGCATAACAATGGTTGTTCCCGAATAAACAGCATTGGCAACGTCCGAAACTTCAGCTCTTGTAGGAATAGGGCTGGCAGTCATGGATTCAAGCATCTGTGTTGCGGTAACAACGGGAACGCCTTTTTTGTAGCATTTTCTGATCATTTGCTTTTGAATGCCCGGTATAACCGTATAATCCATTTCAACACCCATATCACCGCGGGCTATCATAACACCGTCGGCATATTTAATAATTTCATCAAGACTGTCGATACCGGATGCATTCTCAATCTTTGCAATTATCTTTATTTTATCTCCGCCGTTTGAGTTCAAAAACTCTCTGAGATCGATAATATCCCAAGCCGTACGAGTAAAAGAAGCAGCAACAAAATCAATATCGTTTTCAATGCCGAACAGAATATCATTTTTATCCACTTCGCTTAAGTAAGGCATAGGAATGGTAACATTCGGAATGTTAACACCCTTGTGGTTTGAAACCTTACCGCCAATAACAACGATACACTTTACGTCGTTTCCGTCGATTCCGGTAACGCTTAAAACAATATGACCGTCGTCAATAAGAATCTCCGAACCCAAAGTAACGTATTTTGCAAGATCCGGATAAGTTGTGGCAACTTTTGTCGCATCACCGAGGAAATCTCCCGAAGAAAGAACAAATTCTTTTCCCGGTTCCAAAACAACTTTGCCGTCCTTAAAATCCCTAACACGAATTTCCGGACCTTTTGTATCAAGCAAAATAGCCACATTGGCATTCAATTTCTCACGAATTCGCTTAACTCTGTCGATTCTGACCTTTTGCTCTTCATGAGTTCCGTGAGAGAAATTCATGCGGGCACAGTTCATTCCGGCTTTTATAAGCTCTTCAACCATCTGGTCGCTGTCAACTGCGGGACCAAGTGTACAAATAATTTTAGTATTTCTCAAAAATTATTCCTCCAATCTATATTCTGTATAATTGTATTAAAATCAATACAATAATTCCTCTCATCCTAGTCCCTAGTATAGCATAATTATTCAGCATTTGCCACTAGTTTATCAAGCGTTGAATCAAAATCTATAGTCAATGTCTGGCCTGCCTTAATGTCACCTTTTAAAATCTCCGTAGCAGCAAGGGTTTCAACATGTTTTTGCAAGAATCTCTTAAGAGGTCTGGCACCGTAAACCGGATCGTAGCCGTTGTCGATTATAAATGATTTTGCATTTTCAGTAAGTTTAACTTTCAGCTCTTTCATGGCCAAACGCTTGTTAAGTTCAAGCATAAGCAAATCCACAATGGCTCCGATGTTGGATTTTGAAAGTGGATTAAACATTATAATCTCGTCCAGTCTGTTTAAAAACTCAGGCCTGAAATGTGCTTTAAGCTCGTTCATTACAAGATCTTTGGTAGTATCCGAAATTTCCAAATTATCAGAGCTTGAATTATCGTCAATATCCTGCAAAATAAACGGAGAACCGAGGTTTGATGTAAGGATGATAATGGTGTTTTTAAAATCAACCGTACGTCCCTGAGAATCGGTAATTCTACCGTCATCCAACACTTGTAAGAGAATGTTGAAAACATCGGGATGGGCCTTTTCAATTTCATCAAAAAGGATAACACTGTAAGGTTTTCTTCTTACGGCTTCGGTTAATTGTCCGCCTTCATCGTATCCCACATATCCCGGAGGCGCTCCCACAAGACGTGACACTGAGTGTTTCTCCATATATTCACTCATATCGATACGAACGATGTTGTTCTCGTTATCAAAAAGGCTTTCTGCCAAGGCTTTTGCAAGCTCTGTTTTACCAACACCCGTAGGTCCAAGGAAAAGGAATGAACCTATAGGTTTTGTAGGATCTTTTATGCCGGCCTTGGAACGCATAATCGCCTCGCTGATAAGAGTAACGGCCGTGTCCTGTCCGATAACTCTCTTATGAAGAATATTAGGCAAATTCAAGGTTTTGCTACGCTCCGATTCAGTAAGCTTGGAAACCGGAATGCCGGTCCATCTTGAAATGATTTGAGCAATTTCTTCTTCGGAAACAGCCTCTCTAACCAGGCTTAAGTCCTTGTCTTTAACCTGCTTTTCGGCCTCTTCCAAAGCCTGCTTTGCCTGAGGAAGACGTCCGTATTTGATTTCCGCAACCTTTTCGAGATCGTAGTCGCGCTCCGCAATTTGAATTTGATTGTTCAAATCTTCAATTTCTTCACGTAACTTACTTAAGGATGAAACGCTGGATTTTTCGTTTTCCCATTTTGCAACCTTGTTGTTGTATTCATCTTTGATTTCCGCCAATTCCTTTTGAAGATTTGACAGACGTTCGCGACTTAAATTGTCCGTTTCTTTCTTAAGAGCCGTTTCTTCGATTTCCATCTGCATCAGTTTGTGACGAAGTTCGTCAAGTTCCGTCGGCATGGAATCCAGCTCGGTTTTAATAAGGGCGCAAGCCTCATCAATAAGGTCAATGGCTTTATCCGGCAAGAAACGGTCCGAAATATATCTGTCTGACAAAACCGCTGCCGAAACCAAGGCGGAATCGGTGATTTTAACACCATGATAAACTTCGTAACGTTCTTTCAGCCCTCTAAGAATGGAAATGGTATCTTCAACATCCGGTTCGTCAACCATAACAGGTTGGAAACGACGTTCCAAAGCCGGGTCTTTTTCGATGTATTTTCTGTGCTCATCAAGAGTTGTTGCACCAATACAATGAAGCTCGCCTCTTGCAAGCATAGGTTTAAGCATATTGCCGGCATCCATGGAACCCTCGGTTTTACCGGCACCTACAATGGTATGAATTTCATCGATGAATAAGATGATTCGACCATCGCTTTGTTTAACCTCGTCCAATACGGCTTTAAGACGTTCCTCAAATTCACCTCTGTATTTGGCTCCGGCAATCAAAGCACCCATATCAAGCGCAAAGATTTCTTTATCTTTAAGGCCTACGGGAACATCACCTTTTACAATACGTTGAGCAAGACCTTCCACAACGGCGGTTTTGCCGACACCCGGTTCACCGATTAAAACAGGATTGTTTTTTGTTTTACGCGAAAGGATACGAATAACGTTTCTGATTTCCTCATCACGACCTATAACAGGATCAAGCTTTTGAGCTCTTGCGCGTTCCACCAGGTTTGTGGCGTATTTTTCCAAAGTGTTGTAAGTGTCTTCGGGATTTTCACTGGTAACTTTTTTTGAACCTCGCACTTCCGAAAGCACTCCAAGGAAGCGGTCTTTTGTAATATTAAAATCCTTAAAAAGTTTCTTTAATGCATCGTTTGGGTGTTTAAGCAGGGAAAGGAAAATATGTTCAACGGAAATAAATTCGTCTCCCATAGCCTTTGACTCATCCTCCGAATAGCGAAGAACCTTGTCAAAATCCTGTGTGGCATAAAGATTGCCTCCCGATACTTTCGGACGAGCCCTCAAGAGCCCTTCCAACTGAGCATTAAAAACCTTCGGGTCAATCTCCATTTTAGTGAAAAGTTCCCCGATAAGCCCGTTCTCCTGATTTATAAGAGCATATAATAAATGTTCAAGATCTATCTGTTGATGCGAAAAATCATATGCAATCTTCTGACAATCGGAGATGGCTTCTCTTGATTTTTGTGTAAACATCTCTAATTCCATAATAACTACCTCACTTTCATTTAAACTTGCTGCCTAAAAGGCAAATATAAGATAAACGAATTTACAATAAATTATTTGTTCTATTAGTAATATAACACTTACAATAATTCATGTCAAGACTTTGTGATTTTTTCTTTAAAAGAGGGCTTAAAATCACAAAAGGTCAGCGCCTTATGATATAATTATTACAATTAAACAATCCTCAAAGCCATAAAATGGATAGTCGGGGAGATTATAAATCCACATTGGAGACGGATATTAAATGACAAAGAAAATTTTTGATGAAGACAGTCACATTTGTGAGTTCGAAGCTCTTGTGAAATCTTGTGAAAAAGCCGATATAAGATATAGGATAATACTTGATAAAACGGCTTTCTTTTTTGAAGGCGGCGGACAATCCTGCGATAAAGGCACACTTGGCGGAACAGAAGTGGTTGATGTGCAAGAAGAGGGCGAAGAGATTGTTCATTATACGCTTGCTCCTATAGAGGTGGGAAGCAAAGTTATGGGAAAAATCGATCCTGACAATCGCCTACGTTGCATTCAACATCATTCGGGAGAACATATATTATCGGGACTTATTCATGAAAAGTTCGGATATGACAATATAGGTTTTCATTTGGGAGAGCAGGTTACGATGGATTTTAACGGCTCTTTTACAAGAAAAGATTTGGATGAAATAGAAGACCTTGCAAATAAGATAATTGCAGAAAATGTTAAGGTTAACATAAAATACCCAAGTCCCGAAGAACTAAAAAGCTTAAGTTATAGAAGCAAACTGGATTTGGAAGAGAATGTTCGTATTGTGGAATTTGAAGGCTATGATGTGTGTGCTTGCTGTGCACCACATGTTAATTATTCCGGCGAAATAGGTTTGGTGAAAATAGTATCCTTCGAAAAATACAAAGGGGGAACAAGGCTCTATATTTTGGCGGGTCTTGATGCTCTTAAAGATTACAGAAATCTGCAAAAAAACAACAATGAGACAGTAGCGCTTCTTTCGGCAAAAACAGACGAGACCGCATTGGCGGTAAAGAAGTTAAAAGATGACTATGACAGCTTAAAAGCTCAAAAAGACGAGCTCTTTGAAGAATTGATTGCTTATAAAATAAAAGCAATTGAGGAAGGCCGAAAAAACATTGTATTTATGGAAGCCCACTTTAATAATATAGCCTTAAGAAAGTTAATTAACGAGGCTATGAAGAAGGTAAGCGGAATCGCAGCGGGCTTCATTGGGGATGACAAAAATGGCTACAACTACATTCTGGGAAGCGAGAATGTGGATTTAAAGGAAAAGGCAAAAGATATAAACGAAAGTTTGAAGGGACGCGGCGGCGGAAGCAAAACAATGATTTCGGGAAGCGTAAAAGCTTCTAAGGATGAAATAATAAAATATTTTGCCGACTAAAACGGCAAAATATGCGCTAGTAAAACAAACGGAATTGAGGGGAATGTATGGCAAATCAAAGTTCAACCTGGTACAAATGCACATCAAAAAAAGAAGCACTTATGACATTGGGCTTGGGGCTGAATGCATCGGCGGAGAGTATTAAGCGAGCTTATAAAAACCTTTGCAAAAAATATCATCCTGATGCTAAGAGCGATATCGATCTTAAACTCAGAAAAGCAATGTTTTTAAGAATCAATGACGCTTATGACTATCTAATCGAACATATGCCGGAACTTAAAGGGCCGAGAACAAAAGCTGAAAAAGCAAGGGCGGCCGCAAAAGAAGCGGAAAGAGAAAATGCGGGTCCGAGAGTTTACGGTTCGAAAGTCAGCAAAAAGGACAGTGCGGAAAAAATGAAAATGCTCTCAAAACGTGCGGAAGAGCAAAAAAGAGCCTTGCGTGAAAAGGAATTTGAAAAGTCCAGGGAAAAGGCAAATCAAATTAAAAGTGCGGAAAGAGCAGCAGAGATAATATCGGATATGATGCGCAATCAGCATCAGGAGCAGCTTAGAAAATTGCAACAAATAAATGACAGATCCAAAAAGAATTAAAAAAGGAGCGTTTATGACGCTCCTTTAAAATGTCTAAAACCATTTACTGTTGTGGCGGAACATCTCTGTATTCCACGTCAACGGCATCACCGGTGTCGGTATTGCCTTTCTTTTTACCGCCAAAGAAGAATTTTGTAACAACAGCTCTCATTGTAGCTGAATATATAAGTCCCGTAACGCCGCTGAAAATCATTGCTATACCAACAAGTACAAGCATAAGCGCCGATATCTGGAATGGGAACAATATGAAGAATACGCCGAGTGCTATGTTAATAATAGCAATAAGTATTTGAACTCCGGCACCTTTTTCGTTTATTTTGTGTACCGATATGGCTGTTTGAAGCTTAAATATACCGCTTACCAAAATGATTATTCCAAGGATATAAGGAAGTAATACATAAATAAATGCCGAATAAGCAAGTATATAAACAACCGCAGCAACCACAAAGGAAACAATCATTATCAACAAATCATGTCTGTAAGGCTGATTGCCGGATTTTTTCTTTAAAAAGCTTATTAAATAAATAATACCTATTATAACAGCTGCAAGTGCAATGACTCCGCATACAAACTTTACTGCACTGTAAGGTCTGATAACAAGTAACAAACCAAATACTATAAATACTATGGAAGCAAGAGTCGATTTGGCTTTTATGTCTTTAGGTTTTTTGTTTTCATTAACTGTGTCTGCCATAAATAACCCTCCGTAATTTATTTTCTGATGTTTTTAAGTATAACACCTTTAAAATCATTAGTCCACTTTTCCACCAAGCATACCGCATTCCGGGCAAATATTCTCATCATTAAACTTGGCGCCGCAACGCATGCAGATAATGGATTCGTGCTCTGATTGAAGCATATAGTCGATACTTCTGGACTCCGGGCGTTCCTTAAGATAGCCTACAAAGGAATTTAAGGATGACGCAAACTTTTCCAGTTCTTCGTTTTTGTAAGAACATGGAAGAGTTATTTCACCGTCGCTTGCAGTATCCAAAACCAAAGATTGTTTGATTCGTTTCTTTTTGACGGAAAAATTGCCCAAATTGCCGATTTTATATGATGCCGTTGAGGTTCTTGCACCGGTGTAGAGATGTTCCGGTGTAATCATAAAACCGCGTTTGCCGCTTGGACGCTTTGAAGCATCGTGGCAAAAAATAGGCAATTCGTATTTGCTTTCCGGATCTCCGTAACTGTTTACAGCATTTTCAAGGATAATATTATCCGGATTTTGACTGTCTCCTTCCAGATCCGTACCGATGTTGTTAAAAGAAAGAGGAGTCAAATCAAAACCCGCATCTGCCATGTCTTTTTTGACTTTTTCCACCAAAAGGGCGGTTTCTTGTGATTTTAATTTGGACAAATGATCCTCGATTTCGGCAATTTGCTCTATTTTAAGTTCCGGAAGAACCATGCTTTCCACAACTTTTTTCTTAAGGTTAATAAGGTCTTTGATGCTTAAATCATCAAGATTTCCGCAAAGCTTATTAAGGTAAGCCTTGTCGGCCGGCATAAGTTTGCTCTTTATGCGCTCCAAAAAAGGACCTACGTTTCTGCCTTCAAAGCCCTTGGATAAGAGTTTTGAAAAAAGTTTGTGAAGAGAAAGTCTGGAATCTGCTTTCTCGGAGGACAGTATGTCTTTGATTTCCGCCTGTTCCTTCTTATCAAGTTTGTGTTCCAGTTCTTCTAAGGCTTCTTTTGCATCTTCATCATCGTAATTTTTAAGACGGTCTTTAAGCTTAAAGTAGTCGTCCTTGGAAAAAATATTCGGAAGCTTGGATAAAAGGTGAAAGGCTTCTTTTTTGCCGCGATTGGCCTTGTACTGGCCAAGACGGGACAAAATCTTTTCTTTGGATCCTTCGTCTTTTACCTTTGCGTCTTTAATATTTTTGATGGTTTCTTTTATATGTTTGTAATCTTTGCCGTTACAAGAAGATGCCATATCAAGCAATTCTCTTGTGGAAAGTGCAGGCGCTTCATCCTCTATGATAATTTTTTCTTTATTTTTTGGCTCGCCCTTTAAAACAAAATCCGAATCGTCATCTTTGGTGGAGTGAATTTTGTTTTCTTTCGGAAGTTTTTGCAAAGTAGGCTCATCTTTTTTGATTTTTTCTTTTTTTGCCTTCTTGAGCTTTGGTGCAGCCACATAAGAAAAGTCGTCTTCTTCATCAGCAGAGCCCGAAAGCTTTAATTTTAGCTTTTTAGGCTTCTTTGCTTTCTTTTCTTTCTTTTCTTTTACCGGTTTCTCTTCGAAATCGGATATTTCCTCTTCGTTCTTAACAGGCTCTGACATGCTTTCTTTCGGACTTATATCTGTATCATCCAAAACAAAATCGGAATCATCATAGTCTTTTTCTTTTTTCTTTTTTGCTTTTTTTGGCGCTGCTTGTTTATCTATTTCATCCAAAGGATCGAAAGAGTTGTTTGCATCTTCTTTATCGTCCGTAGCTGATTTTGCCTTTCTCGCGCTTATTTCTTCATCCAATCTGTCTACAAAAACTTTCTTGTATTTTTTTGGAAGAAGCATATTGTGAAGGGCTTCATCTTTGAAAGCCTCCAATTCGTCAATATCCATAATGTCTGCGTCTTTTAAAGCATTATCGTATTTATCCGTTAAAGCGTTTTCGGCAAATTCTCTGAATTTTTCCAGGTCTTGTCTCGGGAAAAAGCCGGATTCCATTTTATCTACTATTTGAGACATTTCTTCGCGGCTTAATTCGTCCACGTGTTCAATTGCATCTTCCAAATCATTGATGTTAAAATCATCCGTCTTTTGCGGAATTTCTTCTTTAGGAGCAAGACCAAGTTTAACGGACTCGTATTCGTTAAAATTACTGTTTCCGCCCATGTGACCTTTTTCACTTAAGAGTTCCAGGTAATCGTTGTAGGCGGGTTCGTCGTTTGAAAAGCTTAAAGAAAAAACATCTTTTTCCGTAATAAGTCTGTCGGGAAAAGGAGTATAGAACTGCTTGCAATTTTTGCAGCTGAAAGCTCTTGCCATGTAAAGACGGTCGCCGTCGATTTTTACAAGCATTTCATCTTCGGGAGGAAAAACCACCATATGAAGATTCTCGTTGCAATTAGGGCACATATAGCCTGTTTTCGCAAAGTTTTTGGCAATTTTATCTTTGCCTTTTTTGTCTTCACCGTTTTTAAGAGGTTTAAATTCAAAGTCCAGCTTTTGATGCTTCCAAACCATGTCATACCAAAGGCCCAAAGCTTCTTCTTCCTTTTCGATGGCTTTGGAAAGCCTTTCTTCGGCTTCGGCGTGTTCGTCACTTACAACCTTTTTTTCTTCTTTTTCTTCTTCGGGATAATCCGGAAGTTCATCATCCTTCTCTTCTTTCGGAGCAGGACGGGAAGGTTTTGCCTTCTCTTCTTTCGTGTCCTTTAAAGGACGTTCGAATATGCCTTCTTCCGGCATTGTCGCGTCTATTATCTTATTTAAAACATCTTCGTATGTGGAACCGGCGCCATCGATTTTAAAATAAACACCTTTGGAATCTAAGCTTACTTCAGCACCGAATTGGGAAAAAATACCGGCAAAAAGCTTGTTAAGCTGAGGGTATTTTTGCTTAACGTTAAGACCTTTAAGCATGCCCCATTTGCCGAAGACATACATGATTATATTGATTGCGTTGATTAAATGATGATTGCCCCTGCATTCGATGGCAAGACTTTCGGAAATGGGATTGGACATCATATCCATAAAAATCTTTCTGTTATCGAAGGAACAGCAAAGAGAATAGCTTTTACCGTAAAGGATAATGTTATCGTTATTTACAATAAAAATACCGCGCCAACCGATGTCGCGTTTGTATTGTCTTAACATTTGTGAAAAAGATTCTTCCAAGTCAGGACTTGCTTTAAGAATTAACATTTTATCCCCTTTTTAAAATACCGCTTTCTATTAAATATCTTATCACAAAAAGCGCAAAAGTACCAGATTTTTGCTTGATTAAAGAACTTTAAAAAACATCTAAAAAAATGTCACATTATTCTAAAAAAGTTGCATTCGAACAGGCTCCCAAATGTGAAAAAATAAGGCTATCAACTAAAGCGATTTCATATCGATAAAAGGAGGATAAAAAATGAAAACAGTTTATGCGGTTTGCGAACCGGAAAAAGTTGTTTTAAAGGAAAAAGATCTTCCGAAACCGGGTAAAGGCGAAGTGCTTTTAAAAGCAAAATACAGCGCAATGAGTCCGGGAACGGAAAAAGGTCTTATGGTTGGCGCAATCGTTCCTCTTCCTACAAACATCGGCTATGCCATGGCGGCAGAAGTAATAGAAGTAGGTGAAGAAGTATACGATCTTAAAGTGGGCGACCATGTAGTAACAACCGGTGAGCATGCTCAGTACCTCATTATGAACGAGCTCAACTGCACAAAATGTCCTGAAGGAGTAGACCTTCGACAGGCTGCATTTTGGAATCTTGGCCATACAGGTATGTATGCCCTTAGACGTTCGGGCCTTCAGCTTGGCGAGCCATGTGCGGTACTGGGCCAGGGCTTTGTGGGCGCAATAACCGCTCAGGTTGCGAAGTTAGCAGGTGCTCTTCCGGTAATCGTAACAGACCTTGATGATGCAAGACTTGATGCAGCAAAGAAAATGGGTGTTGATATTGCAATCAATTCCAAAAAAGATCCTGAAGGACTTAAAAATGCGGTAGAGAGTCTTGGATGGGGCGGACTCCCTGTAATCTTTGAAGCAACAGGCGCAAGAGGCCCATTAATGGAAGCAGCCGAGCTTATCGGTGAAAGAGGACGTTTGGTAATGATTTCACAAGTTCACGGTGAAGCGATGCCACCGATTGACGACCCTATCATGCAAAAGGGCGCATCACTTATCGGAACTTATGTAAACTCGAAACCGTTCAAACTTAAACGTGCCGACTTACTTATTAAAGGCACATGGCCACCGGTAATGGGAGACACACTTAACCGTTACAACAACAAAGACTGCTGGACCAGCGACGAGGATATTCAAGCTTTCTTAAAACTTATTAAATACGGAAAGCTTGATATCAATCCGCTCATCAGCCATGAGTTTAAGTTCGAAGAAATGCCGGAAGCATATGACAAATATGTTTGGAATATGGATCCGACTCTTACGGGCGGTTTGATTAAGTGGAGTTAATGTAAAACACATGTATTGCATCACGATTTAAGCGGATGCAAAAAGGAGGAGAAAAAATGGCACAGACGAAAAGTCACAGATTCGCCGGATACGGCGTGTTACTCGCAATTTTAGGTATCGTTTTCATGTTCTTTTATTCGGGACTTCAAAACGATCAGATCAACATCATTCAGGCCTTCATAAACGAAGAAGGCGGCGGATGGTCGGCAACACTTACACAGCTTCCTATGACGGTAGGTAACTTCGTATGTATCGCCCTTACATTTGTTTACGGTACATTTTTTGTTAAGTTTGGAGTGAAGAAACCACTCGTAATAATTATGATTATTACAGCTTTGGGTACACTCGGAATCGTTGCTTCAAACGGTCTTAACTGCAACGGCGGTGTTGCAAACGGAAGCTATCCATTATTCTTTATTTCATTATTCATCGTAAGATGTGGTTGTATGGTATTACAGATGGCAGGCTTCCAGCTGGTAGCAAGCTGGTTTATTAAGGCACGTGGTCAGATGATGGGTATTATCACACTTGGTAGTCCGCTTTTCTCAATCGTTGGTACAGCGGGTCTTACAAACGTTATTGCCAAAAACTTTAACGGTGACTACAGAATCTTCTATGTAGGTGTAGCAATTATTGTAGCAGTAATCGCAATCGTAGTTGCAATCTTTGTTAAAAACACACCTGAAGATGTGGGACTTTATCCTGATGGTGCTTCCGAACCACCTAAATCGGAAGCGGGAGAAGCTTCAACACTTACGGTAAAACAGGTATTAAGCGAAGGTAGAGCTTGGTTACTCATTATATCATTTGGTGCTTTCCAGTTTATCATTAATGCATGTATGGGTTCAATGGTAGTTCGTTATATGTCACTTGGTGGACTTGATGTTTGGCTTTCGGCTACAAAATGGCTTGCAATGGGCGCAGCAATCGGTATTCCTATGTCATACATATTCGGACTTTTAGACGACAAAATCGGTTCTGTTAAAGCATCAATTATCTTGGGTCTTACGGAATTAATTCCTGTAATTGCACTTATGGTACAGCCTGAAGGCGGCTCAATTCCTGCAATGATTGTTTGGGGATTCGGTGTAGCATGCATGACCGGTGGTGTTCCTACAATGCATCCAAGTATTACATCATATGTATACGGACGTAGAGACTACCAGGCAGCTAACCGTGTAATCATGGCTATCCAGCTTATACCTTCGGCATTTGCAGCAATGATGATGGTAACACTTATCAGCATGGGCAAAGCTAACCTTGCATACGGAATCTTAATCGCGGTTATCATTGTAGGTCTTATTGCAACATTTGCAATGCTTAAGATTAGAGATGCTAACCTTGAAGACAGATCTTACGGTAAAAAACAGCAATAAATAATGCGAACAACGCATATTGAAAGGATTTAAAAATGGAACCTGTTATTATTAAAGGAAAACAGGTGAACAAACCGCTGAGAGAAGAATCAAAAAATATGCTTACAATGGCAGATATCATTGAAGGCGTAAATGCAGTCTTAAACCCGGGCAAACCAAAAATCAACTGGTTTGCCCCGGCGGATGACGCTATAGCGGCAGTTCACTTTAAAGATGGCAAGTTTGATGAAGCAACATCAAACAAGTCAGTCAGATACGGCGGAAAAGTTTCCGACAACGAAGTAAAAAATCTTAAAGTTGTAGCTTATAAAGGAAATGAAGGCGCTATCTATGCAGAAGGTGCCGGAACCGATGTAACTGTTGACACAGCATACATAAGCCTTGCGGGCGATGGTCAGGGTATCGGTGGTCCGGCAAGCGGAGCAAGCGCAAAATACAATGCAAAACTTACAATTAAAGATGCGGTAATAGATACAAGCGGTCGTACAAGATACGCAACCGCAGCGGAAGAAGGAGCAGTACTCAAAGTATATGACTCAATCATTACAACTCACGGTATTCCTTACGGTGAGGGAATTGAAAGACCTTCAGCACTTATGAGCACTCCACCGCCACCACTTGAAATGGACGGAAATACAAGAACTCATTGTTCAATGTCCAATTCATCAACATATTTTTATAATTCAAAAATTATATGTGACGGATGGGCAGCACTTTCAACGGAAAGCTCGGAAGGATATGTATACTTGGAAGCCAACGACTGCGACATCGTTTGCACGAAAAACGGTTACGGTGCATATTCAGATCCGGGATGTCACGACTTCTTCAACAACTGTAACTTCGATATGGCAAGAATGGCAGCAATACTTGCGGGCAATTCGGATATGACATTTAACGATTGTTATGCTGATTGCGGTAGCTACTTTGCACTTAGCCACTGCGTAAACGGTTGGGAAGAAGAGGTTGCGCAAGTAAACGTAAACGGCGGCGAAATCCACACAAAAGACGAGTGCGTAAAAGTAAAAAGCCACAATATCATTGTTGACTTAAACGATGTAAAAATCGAATCGGAAGCGGGAATTTTGGTTCATTCCGTTGTAAATGACGACCCTTGTACAACAAAGGTAACAAAGCCTGTATACGGTGTAAATGTTTTTATGACAGATATGGAAGCAAAAGGCGATCTTATCCACGAAGATACATCAAGAGACATGTGGGTTGATCTTGAAAGTGCCCAGCTTACGGGTGCAATCAAAAATGCAAATCTTTGCATAGGCACAGGCAGCAAATGGACAGCAACCGCGGATTCTTGCGTTGTACTTACAAGCGAAGTAAATATTGCTCAGATAGATGCTTTAAATGGCGTAACAATCAATGCAATAGCCGGAAGTTCGGGAGAGTATACTTTGGCAAGCGGCGGCAAGCTTATTGTTAAAGAAGCCTAAGAAAAGAGGAAGAAACTATGGTAGAAAATGTAAAGAAAGCCCTTCACGTCGGAATCAGCGTAAAAAACATGGAAAAGTCATTGGACTGGTATAAAAAGAATTTGGGTTTTGAGCTTATAAGCGATGACTATGCCCCACCGTTAAAAGCAAGAATTTGTTTTGTGGGAAAAGACGGCTTTGAACTTGAACTTTTTCAATATGATGAACCAAAGGATATTCCGGAAGACAGAAAGATGCCTAATACCGACCTTCAAACAGTCGGAACAAAACACGTTGCTTTCTTAACCGATGATATGAAAGCATTAAAAGAAGGATTCGTTGCAAACAATGTGGATATTGCCCATGAAGTTACTATGGGGACGGATGCAGTAATGTTTGTAAGGGATCCGGATGGTGTATTGATAGAATTCATCCAAAAATAAAACCCTTGACCTTTTATAATATATACAATTAGCGTATTTGGCTTGTGTTTATTGAAAGCACAAGCCATTTGCCGTATAATTAAATACAGTGAAATACAAGAAAAAACAGGGAAATATGCCGATGGAAAGAAAAAATATTTTTTTGGTTATAGCGTTGATGTTAGCTGTAATTGCATTCGCATTATGTATTCCGTTTTTGTTTAATCCTTCAAAAAACGTAAGCAGTGATGCGGTCACAATAAAGTTTGTCTACGCCTTTCAAAATGCTCAGTGGAATTCACAAATAGAAGACTTGATTGAGCGCTTTGAAGAAGAAAATCCAAATATCAAAATCGACTATACAACACATTATGAAGATACGGTATACGAAAACTTCTTAAACAAGCTTATTGCAAGAGATGAGCTTGGAGATGTCTTGCAGCTTAAAATGCCTTATTCCTACGTAAATGAAGGCTATATTGCAGAATTACCCGAAGATGTCAGGACTTTGGTGACTGATGATAATCTATATTATGTAAACAATATTCCGTATGCCTTGGGAGCGGTAAACACAACATCGGGCGTTCTTTACAACAAAGAAATATTTGAAAGCCTTGGTATTCAAATTCCTTCAAACTATGATGAATTTATAAATATATGCGAAACTTTAAAGGCAAATGGTCAAAAAGCCATAGGCTGCGCGGGAGTGGAGCTTTGGCATATGGAGTATTTGTTAAATCATTATTTCAGAAGCGATGTACTTTCAAAAGATCCCGATTGGCTTAAAAAATGCGCAAGGGGTGAGTGCTCGTGGAATGATGAAGAAATATACAATATGTTTTCCCATATGAAAAATCTGTTTGAGCAGGGTTACATAGAAGAAAACTGGCTCAGCGTAAAGGACGGAAGTCTTCCTTACATGATGTCCCACGGAGATATTGCCATGATATATACGGGGCCTTGGACCGCAAAAATAGTGGCAAGTATGGATAACAAGGTTGAAACGGGATGGTTCTATCTTCCCGATGATGAGGGAAACGTTTATATAGATGAAAACAAAGATACATATTTTGCCATTACAAGTTCTTGCGCCGAAGATGAAAAGAAGCTGGAGGCGGCGTGCAAGTTTTTGGAGTTTATCTACGAAGAAAACAACTATGAAGAATTGTACAGGGGCATATATTCATTTCCAACCACAAACAACGCTAAACTTGAGAATTTATCCGGAATAGAAGAACAGATTTATTCGGGATTTAAAAACAATGAGAACCATATTTACGGATTTATAGGAAATGAAGATACTCCGGAAGGCTTTGAAAATGATATGCTGATTGAAATTTCCAATATGCTTTCAAACAAACAAAGCATCGAAACTACTATGCAAAATTGCGAGATCCTTTGGGATAAGTACGAAGCGGAGGATTAGGAATATATGAAAAAAATCAGACTATCCACCTTCAGAAAACTTACAATGGGATTTTTGATCTTCGGAATGCTTCCCCTTATAGTATTCGGAATAGTTTTTTATGCTCATTACACAACCAAATCCTCCAAGGTAATGGAAAACAATTATTCCCAAATAAACTCATATTTTGCCAAAAATGTGGAAGATTTAATAACCGCAGCCGACGAAATAATGGCCAAACTTTATGACTATGAGTCGGAGGGCATCTCTCTTATTGATGTTTTAAAAGATGAAAGTATTGAAGATCACGACAAAAATCTTTACATTGGCAAGATGATGCAATCCTATGCGGAACAAAACGATTTTGTATCCTCCGAAAGAATGGTGGATTATAAGGGCAATATATACAGCTTTTATCGAGATCAAGGAAAAACTTTAAAAAACAAAGGTGCAGAAGAATTTTTTACGGCTTTTATGCCGGAAATAGGAACGAGCCTTACAAAACTTAATATATTTGCGGCAACGGATGAAAGCGCTTTAACTGCCGGAACCGACGATTTTATAATCAGTCTTTTCAGAAACATAACCGACATCAGGAGCGTATCCGGGGCGGGAAAAGATGTAATCGCAAGTTATTATGTTGATATAAAGCTTGACAGCGTTAAAGAAATAGAAGAAAAAATGAACACGCCTCAGGCGAAGTTTTTCGTATACGATCCCACTGCGGGACGATATGTTTACAGCAGTGACGAATCAAACTATGTGGATGGAAACGATTCGTTGAAAAACTATATAAATGGTGAATTGGCCGACAACGGAATAATATATAACAAGGGAAAAGTTGTTTTCTATGAAAAATTGGATAATTGCTCGTATTATTCCATGCTGGCGGTGGATAAAAGCGAAGTTACGGGAATACTTTTCCAAAATCAAATTATAATGATTTTGGTTGTGAGCTTTGTTTTGTTTGCCATATGTATTTTGTATATGAATTTTTCAAACAGCGTAACAAAGCCTGTGGTTGCCTTAAAGAAAGCAATGAAAAAGTTAAGGGGAGGCGATCTTGAGGTTAGGGCCGAAATCAACAGTAATGATGAATTTGAAGAAATCGGAGAAGGCTTTAACAAAATGGTGGACGACCTGCGTCGCTATATAGCTGAGGTTTATGTTGCGTCGATTTGCAGGAAAGAAGCCGAACTTAACGCACTTAAAATGCAAATCAAGCCCCATTATCTTTATAATATTTTGGACATAATAAGAATGACGGCTTTGGACAATAATGATAAAGAAACAGCCGAGCTCTTGGAAAGCCTTGCAACACAGCTGAGATACGTAATAGGAAACGAAAATGAGCGTATAATGATGGCAGATGAGATGGAAATGCTTAAAGAATACTTTAAGATTTTGAAAGTTCGTTATCAAAACGATATAACATTGCAGATAAATATAAGCGATGAAATATCGAAATTATATATTTTGAAAATGCTCTTGCAACCAATAGTGGAAAATGCGGTTAAACACGGAATAAAGAACAAGTCCGGGGGAGCGGTTGCTTTATCCGCCAATATGGAAAAAGACAAGCTTATTATAAACATTATGGACAACGGTATAGGAATAAGCGCCGACAAAATAAATCACATCAACGATGTGTTAAATGTAAAAAAACCGGGCTACACGGATCCGGAAGGCTATTTGAGCGTGGGGATGAAAAATGTATACGACAGAATCAAGCTGTCTTGCGGGGACGAATACGGCTATGAAATTCAATCCCTTGAAAATACCGGAACAATAGTTACCTTTACCTTGCCGATTTGGACCGAAAAATCGGCCGAAGACCAAGATAACGATAGTTAAATGAGGAATATGGATTATGAAGCTGATAATAGCAGATGATGAAAAGGTTATTTTAAACGGCCTTATAAAAATGATTAACTTAGAAGAGCTTGACATGGAGCTTGTGGCAACCGCCGAGGATGGAAAAACTTTATATGAAAAAATAATAGAGTTTAAGCCGGATATCGTCATAAGCGATGTGAAAATGCCTGAAATGACAGGTATAGAAGTTGCAAAAAAACTGAAAGAAGAAGCTTTTGACGATGTAAAATTTATCTTTATAAGCGGCTATCAAGAGTTTGTATATGTAAAAGAAGCTTTGTCCGAAGGGGCGGTGGACTATCTTTTAAAACCGGTAAGTGCAAAAGACTTGGAAAATTCCATAAAAAAAGCGGTTAATCTTATAGAAAAGATTACGGTTTACGATATTTTCAACCGAGAGAGTGAGGGCGAAATAGAGTCCATTATAGAAAGCATCAATTCCGAAAGTGAATTTGATAAAGAGCGATTGATAGAAACTTTTAAGGATGCAAAGATAGATGCGGAAGATAAGGTTTTGGTGGGCTTGACAGTGGGTATTGTGCCGGGAGATGTAAAAAGGCTTAAAAATCAGTCTTTATCCACATATCAGCTAAAAAAGTTTTCTTTGTTCAGCAAGTTCTATGATGTTTTGAAAAAGAAGGGACAAGCCTTTATTGTAAAAAACGAAGAAGAATATATGTGCATGATTTGCGTATTCGAAAAAAAAGACAAAAATGTGTTTTTTGAAAAGCATATCCAAGATTTAAGAAGCTCCTTGGAAAAGGAGTTTGAATTGGAGCTTCGAATGGGCATAGGAAATATCGTTACAAATATAAAAGACATTAAAGATACATATCATCTTTCCATAAAAGCCTTTAATACATACTTTTTTGAGGAAAGAAACATTATGTATGCAAAGGATATAAAGAAGCAGCCTCAGATTCCTTTTAACGCATACAATGACGGAATAGAAAAAATATTTAAGTCCATAGTGGCAAAAGACGGAAAATTTCTTAAAAACGTGGACATGTTTCTTATAATGCTTAAGAAAATCCACTACGGAAACGAGTATGCGGTTAAAGCAAGAATTATGTATTTTACCGGGGAAATCGGTGTAAGACTGTCAAATTATCGTCTTTTGAAAACGGATTTTTATGTCTTGCAGGACGCCCTTCAAAAAGAGATGGAAGAAAAAGATACATTCAGAGAATGTCATGCGGCGGTTATGAAATATTACGAAAGCGTAGCTGCGGAAATATGTCATTCCGAAAAACACAGAGACAAGAGCTCCATCGAAAAAATCAAGAAATACATCAAGGAGAACTATAAAGAAGACATTACAATGAAGCAGCTTGCTAAGATGTCATCAGTAAGCGAAAACTATTTCAGTGCAATGTTTAAGAGAGAAACCGGAAAAAACTATAAAACTTATTTAACCGACGTAAGGATGGAAGCCGCAATAAATCTTCTCATGACCAGTGATATGAAGGCATACGAAATAGGATTTGAAGTAGGCTACAACAATGCCAGACGTTTTGTGGACACCTTTAAGGAAAGATATGGAATAAGTCCTTCGGAATATAAAAAGAGGCTTAAAAATCAATAGATAAGTACCATTCAGAAAAACAAATGTGCGCCTACGGCAATATACTTGTTGATTTTGTCAGTGATTTACTGTAAAATATCTTTTAATGTTTATAATTATCGGGAGGAGTGCAAAATGAGCACCAACAAAAAGAAATATCTGAAGTACATTATTGCTGCGGCAGTAATTGTTGCTATCTGGATTGTTGCCGGCATTAAAGGCGGCGGTCAGGAAGCAGCGGACACTATGGTGGCAACTCTTTGGTCAATGGTTCCGCCTATTATAGCCATTGTCTTGGCTTTGATCACAAAAGAAGTTTACAGTTCTTTGCTTATCGGTATTATTTCAGGAGCCCTTTTCTACACGGGATTCCATCCGGTAAGAGCTTTGGAAACGGTATTAAACGACGGTATCGTAGCTTCTCTTACGGACAAATGGAATATGGGTATCATAGTATTCCTGGTATTATTGGGAATATTGGTCAGCGTTATTAACAAAGCCGGTGGTTCGGCAGCTTACGGTGAATGGGCGGTTAAGCACATTAAATCAAGAAAAAGCGCCATGCTTGCAACATTCATTCTCGGCGTTGTAATCTTTATTGACGATTATTTCAACTGCCTGACGGTTGGTTCAGTTATGAAACCGGTTACGGATTCACACAAGATTTCAAGAGCAAAACTTGCGTATATTATTGATGCAACGGCGGCTCCTATTTGTATGATAGCACCTATTTCATCATGGGCTGCGGCGGTTTCGGGCCTTGTTGAAGGACAAAACGGTATAGCGGTATTTGTAAGTGCAATTCCGTTTAACTTTTATTCAATACTTACCTTTGTAATGATTATTTTCCTTGCGATTTCACAGATAGATTTCGGACCTATGAAAAAGCACGAATGGAATGCAAAAACAAACGATGATTTATTTACATCGGGTACAAGACACAAAACAGACGATGTTGTTAAAAACCCAAGAGCGGGCGTTATCGACCTTGTATTCCCTGTAATCGTACTTATTATATGCTGCGTAGTCGGAATGATTTATACCGGCGGTTTCTTCGAAGGTGCAAACTTTATAGATGCTTTTGCAAATTCGGATGCATCCGTAGGCCTTATGTCCGGAGCCTTTGTTGCTCTTATAATTACCTTAATCTTCTATCTTTGCAGAAGAGTGCTTTCATTTAAGAGCTTTATGGAAAGTATTCCAAAGGGATTCATTGCCATGGTACCTGCAATCATAATTCTTACATTTGCCTGGTCACTTAAAGCAATGACAGGACTCCTTGGCGCAACAGACTTTGTGGAAACGGTTATGGCAGGAAGCGCAGAACACTTCCAGTTATTCCTTCCTGTAATAATCTTTATCGTTGCAATGCTTATGGCATTTGCTACGGGAACAAGCTGGGGTACATTCGGTATTCTTATTCCTATTGTTTGCGCTGTATTCGGAAATGCAAACTCAACAATATCGATAATTGCAATTTCGGCATGCCTTGCAGGTGCTGTTTGCGGTGACCATTGTTCACCTATTTCCGATACCACGATTATGTCATCGGCCGGTGCGGGATGCGATCATGTAAACCACGTATCCACCCAGTTGCCGTATGCTTTGACCGTTGCTGCGGTTTCTGCCGTAAACTACCTTATAGCAGGTTTCTTGCAGAAAGTTATACCATCATTTGCGGTATGCGCGGTTGTATCAATAGTAATCGGCATAGGACTTATGATCTTAACACTGGCAATTATAAGACACTTTACAAAATGGGACAGAATGCAAGCCGGAGCGGCTAAAAAGGCAGCCAAAGAAGCGGCTAAAAATCAGTAATATAAAGATAATATGAATTAAAAAACCACTGAAATTGATATGTGTCCGGGATTCTGGGTACATATCATCATTTCAGCGGTTTTTCTTTTAGTATTTGTTACGAGCTATGCCCTTATTTTATATTAATTCCGTTAACCGTTACATCATCGTTTATTTCGATAACCAAACATTTCTTTCCGTCTATTTCTCTTGTTTCGACCAAATCCATACGCTCGGGATTCACCTTCACCACAACATCGGGAGTTTTGATGTCGAAGCTTCGAAGGGCTGCGATATTGGAAGCGTAGACTTCCGATTTTTCGCCCAATTCATCATCGAATTTCTTATCAAATTTTTCCATTTTTTCTGCGGATACACCGCTGGCTCCGAAAAGAGTTTTGATTTCGGCCTTATCCAAAATTACGGGAGCCGGTTCGTCTTTGTTTTCGTCGATAATTTCATTAAGTTTTTCGTGAATGTTTTTGACTGTTTCCAAGTCGCAACTATCTTCCAAAGTTTCTTCTATAAGGGCATGGAAGCTGTCTTTTTGGCTTCCTGCGGTTAAAGGCTCTTTACAACCAAGGATAGAGTCAATGAAATCTTCGTGGATTTCTTCGGCGGATTTTGTGTAGTACAAGACATTGTGAATATCCGTGCTTCTGTCGTTAAAGGCAGGGAAGATAAATCCGAGTCCCGGAGCACCTACCAGCCAATTTCTTATTTTGTTTACGAAAGTCTCCTTGTTTGCATCATATGTAAGACCCGGCTTTTCAAGGTCTACCGGGCAGACAGAGCAAAGCATATATTTGTATACTTCATCGGATGCATCATCCATTTCAAGTCCGTCGCTTGTGCGTCCCGGAATATCGTAATTGTCATAAATAAGTAAAATCAAGTAGCTTCCGCTGTGATAATAGTTTTCGATTATCTTGTTGTAAAACTCATCCAAAAGACTGTCATCGGTTAAGGCACTGTCTCTGAGCTTCATAAGGAAGTTTTGCGTGCCTCCTTCTTCTTCCGCTTCAATTGGAAATTCCATATTCAAAAGGTTTTTGCCCAGACTTCCGGACAAGGTCTTTCTGAATATCTCAAAATATTTAAATGTTTCTTCTTCCGGCAAAGAAAGAAAAGCTTCTTTAAAAGTCGAAACTTTATTTCTTTCTCCGTCCACATAGCAACCGCAAATACGTATGATTGAGCATCTGTCCGGAGTGAACTGTTTTTTGATTTCGGCAATTTCTTTTTTTATCATTTTATTCTCCTTATTTGCCCCTTAAACTAAGCGGGCATTTTCAAAATTTAAACTATCCGAATGAATAAGATTATAAGCTTGTGCCGACTTTCTTTCAAGATAACATAATTATTTTGACTTTAGTAAATATCGACAAGCTTCGGCTTTTATTGTATTATAACTAAGCATAAATAAAAACAAAGAGGTAGGATAAGATGAAAAATAAAATAATAATTGCATTCATGGCTATGCTTGCCTTTGGCTTGCTTACAGCCTGCGCAGACGCAGAGGAGGAAAAAGAGCCTGAGGTTGAAATTGAAACAATAGTGGTTGATGATGAGGATGAAGAAGAATACACGGACCCGGAAATTGCAATCTCTATGTACAATGCAAACGGAAACTCTAAAACAAAAGCAAGCACAAAGGAATCTTTCTACTTTACACCGACGGAAGATATAGCAAGCTTTGAGGTATATTTAAGCGACGAAGATTCTTTGAATATGGCTCAAAAAGAAGCATGGAACAAATACTATGACGCGCTTGAAAACAAAGACAATTACAAAATCGGATATAAGCTTGAAATTGCCTTAAAAGACGGAAACAAATTATCGGGAATCGTTTTAAAGCCATCCGATGAAAACGCTTACGGTGATAACAATACAAGCTTTAAGAACTATCTTGAGCTTTGGACTTACGACGATATTAATCAACCTGACGGAATCGGCTGGTACAGTCATTTGCTTGAATCGGAATACAATGACAATTCCATCCTGTCATCCATAAAGCTTACATGCGGGGCTGACAGTGCAAAGATAGAAAAAATTACATTAACGGCTTTTGTATACAACAAAAATAACGCGGATAAAATATTAAAAACGGGAAATATCGGAGAAAACACTTACACGGTCGAGATGTTTACAAACGATTAATCTAAAAGAAAAGGGCTGTCGCTTAGATGATTTAATCATCCATAGCGACAGCCTTTTAGCATACTTTATAAAAATGGAGGGGTTATAATTTCTTAACTGTAAGCATTACCTTGTTGGCTGTGTTAAGTACAGGTTCTGCGGTTTCTGTATCATCAGTAGCTGCATCACCTCCCGGACCACCAGGCATTCCGTCCGGACCGCCCGGACCACCCGGCATCATATCGCCTGCGCCCGCATCATCGCCTGCAACATACTGTGTACCGTATGTACCTGCTGCGATTGTGCCTGTATAAGCCTGTCCGTCGATGTAAAGAGTTACACCGTCAGCGATTGTAACAGTGCATCCTTCGGCAACATTAAGGTATGTAAGATAAGAATCTTTTGTTACATTCCAGTTAGCGCCGTTTGTAAGGTTAACTTCTGTTGTGGCACCTGCTGCTTGGAAGTTGATAACCTGTCCGATCATGTAAACTTCGTTCATTGTGAATTCAAGGAACTGAATGTAAGCAGCCTGTGATTTATCTTCCGTTACTTTGCCGTCTTTATCAAGAAGAGCGTATTTAACGGTATATGTTTCATCACCCTGTGGGTTGATACCTGTGCCGTATTCTTTGGCAAGTGAATCAAGATAAGCAACTGCTTCTTCCGAGTAAGGCATACCGTGGATTGTATCTGTTGAAGAAATAGCACCGTTAAGTGTTGTTCCATCAAGGTTTACGGCGATACCCGAAGCGTCTTTTCCTTCACCCGAGCCATAGCCGTTAAATACATCACCTGTGTATTCCGATGATGTGAGGTTGAGCGTTGTTACAACGGCACCGCCGTTTGCTCTTGAACCTACTGCGCTCGGAAGACCCGCTGATGAAGCTTGTTCACGCCATCCGCTTGAGAATGTAGGCATGCCCCATTCTTCGCCGTTTAAGCAAAGAGCTGTTGATGAGAATGGTGTAGCACCGTATCCGTCATCATCATCCATTGCCTGGAAGATAATTCCGCTCTTGGAATTAAGTTCGGCACCTGTAACGTTGAATGTTGTTTCGTTGGTGCCTTTCTTTAAAAGAACTGCTTCTTCCGTGTTCCAAACCGAGCCTTTGTCAAGAGTTGCTGTACCGCCCTGATGATCCATGATGCCCCAAACACCGTTTACTTCAGTGTCTTTGGCTTCACCATCGTATGTGTAGATAACATCACCCGTACCGTTTTTAAGCTCAAGTCCGGCATAGCTTGCACCAAAGTAAAGCTTACCGCCTGTAAGGATTGTAGCGTATGTTACACCTGTGAATGTTGTGCCGTAGAAGTTTTCGATTGCATCACCGATTGCATATGTGCCGTAACCGCTACCATAGTTGTAGTCGTAACCAAAGAGATCGGCACCGCCGTTGATACCGCCTTCTTCATCAGCTTTTGCAACAATGAGTTCTGAATTTACGCTGTTAACCACAGGTTCTGTACAGTCATCTGTTGAAAGAACTGCCCATGCGCCTGCTTTCATTGTTGAATCAACAACCGTAAGTGAGCTGTAATCACCAAGTACATTGGCAACGCGTGAACCGCCGGTAATACCTAAAATCCAAGGTGGAGCGAGCATAAATGCCTGTTTTGCGGTATTAAGGTATCCGTCGTATACTTCTCCCGCATTAGGAAGCGTATTGCCGCCAAGTGATGTAAATGTTGAGTTTGTAATAATTGCATCCGCATAATCATCAACGATGATACCATCGCGACCAAAGCCGTCCGCATTGATTGTTGTGTTGTCGATGTTTAATGAGATGTGTGCATTTTCCGTAGCACCCGATGCAACAATTCCGGTTCCCAACCCGGTAAAATCGCAGGCATTGGAACCGTCCGAATCGTCTGAAATATTCAATTCAACATTAGAGATGTTTACATTGGATGCACCGGTTTCTTCGGTTCCTTGAACGGCTATAGCGGTAAATCCGCTGCCTTCGGCGTCAATCTGTAAATCTTTAACATCTACCGATGAATCGCCATCGTCTGCAAAGTCAGTAAGGTAAGAGTAATCGCCGATTACATCGTTACCTTGTACGTAAAGTCCGACTGTATAAGAATCGCCGGATCTGCTTGAAAATGTAGGAATAAAAGTTCCCAAATAATTTGGGGCAACTTCTTCGGAATAATCCGCAGAAGTATCAGAGCCCGCGTTGCCTCCGCATGCTGCCATGGTCAGGGTCATGACAAGGGCAAGTCCGGAAGCATAGAGTTTTCTCATCTTCATAAAAATTAATCATCCTTTCCCCAAGCTATCGCTTTGTGTTTTTTGCCGGCACTCACACCACCGGCACCCCAATACAGCCTTGCGTGCCGTATTCGATAAAAAAATCTTCTCATAGGGCAAATGGGGTTTAAATGAACTTTTTTTAGAAAAAAGTGAAATTTTAATAGATTTTTGAAAAGCATGAAAATAAAATATGAATAATATTTGAAAATTGAAGCGGAATTCTTGATTTATAAGCGTTCTAAATTTATAATGATTTATATTGAGCGTTTAAACGCATGAAAGAGGTTTTTATGTACGACGAAAACGAGCCGCAAAAAAACGGCGAATACAATGATGACGGCTATAAGGGCGGTCAATATAGCGATGACAACGGCCAAGGCATGAACAATGCCGACGGACCCGATGGATATAAACGTTATAACGGATACAATAACGGAGGCCCAAATAACGGCGGTGGCGGAGGTAAGCGTCCGCCGATTAATATCAGCCTTATTTTGATGGTTATTTTTATCGGTGTTATGGCTGTGTTTTTCCTGAATACGATTTCCAGAGCTTATTCAAGCGTAACCAACCAGGAGATTACATACAACGAGTTCCTTGACATGTTGGAAGAGGGCAAAATAGAGTCCCTTGTATTTACCCAGGCGGGAACAATTCAAATCACACCGAAGGAGTCGGAAGATTCTTTAATAAATGTCACTTATTGGACGACGTGGTTAAACGACGATGATCTTATGAAAGAGCTTCGCGAAATGAACGCAAACGACGTGGATATAGACTGGTCGGGCGAAAAAGCCCAGAATCAGTCCATGTTTACAACCATTTTGGTGGGATACATTTTGCCTATCGTTATCATCTACCTGATTTTCTTCTTCATCATGAGAAGAGCCGGCGGTGGTGCGGGCGGCGGTATTATGGGCATGACCAAAAGCAATGCGAAGGTCTACGTCCAAAAGCAAACGGGTGTTAATTTCCACGATGTGGCGGGCCAGGATGAAGCAAAAGAAAGTCTTGTGGAAATCGTTGATTTCCTCCACAATCCGGGAAGATATTCCGCAATCGGTGCAAAACTTCCTAAGGGTGCCCTTCTTGTAGGACCTCCGGGTACAGGTAAAACCCTTCTTGCCAGAGCGGTAGCCGGTGAAGGAAAAGTACCTTTCATTTCCATTTCCGGTTCGGACTTTGTAGAAATGTTTGTAGGTGTGGGCGCAAAGCGTGTGCGTGAGCTTTTCAAACAGGCGGCGCAGCTTGCTCCTTGTATAATCTTTATAGATGAAATTGATGCCATAGGTAAAAGCCGTGATTCCAAATACAGCGGAAACGACGAAAGAGAGCAGACCTTAAACCAGTTGCTTTCGGAAATGGACGGATTTGATTCTTCCAAAGCAATATTTATCTTGGCAGCAACCAACAGACCGGAAGTTCTTGACAAAGCTTTACTCAGACCGGGACGTTTTGACAGAAGAATTATAGTAGATAAGCCTGATTTAAAAGGACGTGAAGAAGTACTTAAAGTTCATTCGCGTAACGTAATGATGGATGAGACGGTGGATTTGCACGAAATCGCCCTTGCAACCAGCGGTGCGGTTGGTGCGGATCTTGCCAATATGATAAACGAAGCCGCAATTATTGCGGTTAAAGCAAACAGACGTGCAATCAGCCAAAAAGACCTTTTCGAAGCGGTTGAAATAGTAATAGCCGGTAAGGAAAAGAAAGACAGAGTCTTAAACGAAAAAGAAAAGAAAATGGTTGCATATCACGAAGTGGGACATGCCCTTGTTTCGGCTCTTGATAAAAATGCCGAGCCGGTGCAGAAAATCACAATCGTACCTCGTACCATGGGAGCATTGGGTTACACCATGCAGGTGCCGGAAGAAGAACGTTATCTTCATACATATGAAGAGCTTCGTACAAGAATCGTTACATTCTTTGGCGGACGCGCCGCAGAAGAAGTTGTATTCGGTACATTTACCGGTGGTGCGGCAAATGATATGGAAAGAGCCACACAGCTTGCAAGAAGCATGATTTCACAGCTTGGTATGTCAAAGAAATTCGGTCTTATGAGTCTTGCTCAAACCGAAAACGAATACTTGGACGGCGGCGCACGTTACAATTGCTCGGACAAAACTCTTGCTGAAGTTGATGAGGAAATCAGAGTATTTTTGGCAGAGTGTTACGAGGAAGCAAAAAAACTTATGCGTGAAAACCGCGAGGCACTTGACGAAATAGCGGGATTCCTTCTTGAAAAAGAAACAATCACAGGTAAGGAATTCATGAAAATCTTTAACAAAGTTAAAGGAATAGAACCGGAGGAATCGGAAGAACCGGAAGAAAAAAACGAAGCATCGGAAGAAAATGTGACAACAGGCACAAATTTTGATGCCGAAATATAAACATAAGGGGGATGAGGACATGTTTGTTATAGAAGATGAGCTTAAGAAACTGCCTGCATCCCCTGGTGTTTATTTAATGCATGATAAAACAGATGAAATAATCTATGTGGGAAAGGCAATCAGCCTTAAAAATCGCGTCAGACAGTATTTCCAAACAAGAAAAAGAAGCCCGAAAATAGAGCAAATGATAAAAAATATTGCCTATTTCGAATATATAGTAACGGACTCCGAAATGGAGGCCCTTATCTTAGAGTGCAATTTAATCAAGGAACACAGACCGAAATACAACACCATGCTTATGGATGACAAGACATATCCCTATCTTAAGGTTACGGTAAATGAGCCATACCCGAGGGTCTTGTTAACCAGAAGGCTGAAAAGAGACAAGGCAAAGTATTTCGGCCCTTATACATCTGTGGAGTCCGTTAAGGATACATTGGAACTTTTGACAAAAATATTTAAGATAAGAACATGTTCCAAGAAATTTCCGAGAGATTTAAAAAAGGAGAGACCTTGTTTAAACTACGATATAAAAAGGTGCGATGCTCCTTGTCAGGGCTATATAAGTGAGGAAGATTACAATAAAAAAATAGAAAAGATCATAGCGTTTTTAAACGGCTACTATGACGATATAATAAAAGAATTGGAACGCACAATGAAGCGCCAATCCGCGGAGTTGGAGTTTGAGGAAGCAGCAAAAACCAGGGATTTGCTGTCAAGTGTTAAATTTGTGGCACAAAAACAAAAAATGTCTTACGGAGAGCGTGAAAACCGTGATGTTATCGCCTGCGCAAAGGAAAACAAAGATGCGGTGGTTCAGGTTTTCTTCATAAGAGACGGCAAGCTTATGGGACGAGACCACTTTTATATTAACGTTATGGGAGACGAAACGGAAAGCGAAATAATAGGAAGCTTTATTAAGCAATATTATGCGGGCACCCCTTTTATTCCGAAACAGTTGCTTTTGCAAACGGAAATAGAGGATATGGATTTGATCGCAAATTGGCTTTCTGACAGACTCGGTCAAAAGGTTTCCATAGTGGTGCCAAAACGCGGTGATAAAGAAAAAATGATAGAGCTGGCCGAAAAAAACGCAAAGCTGGTTCTTGAAAAAGATAAAGAAAAAATAAAGAAAGAACAGCAAAAAACAATCGGCGCGGTAAAAGAAATCGTGGAAATACTGGGAATCGAAAAAGCCGACAGAATAGAGTCTTACGATATATCCAATATAGCGGGCTTTGATTCCGTAGGTTCCATGGTTGTATATGAAAAGGGAAAACCAAAAAAGAACGATTACAGAAAATTCAAAATAAAATGGGTGGAAGGACCAAACGATTACGCCAGCCTTGCGGAAGTTTTAAGACGCAGATTTACTCACGAGTCAAAGAAAGCCAATGACAGCTTTAACAAGCTTCCGGACCTTATTATGATGGACGGAGGAAAGGGGCAGGTCAGTGTCGCCAAAGAGGTATTTGAGGAGTTGGGCTTAAATATAGACGTATGCGGCATGGTAAAAGACGACAATCACAATACCAGAGGCCTTTATTACGAAGGAAAAGAAGTGCCTATAAGCCGTTTCAGCGAGGCTTTTAAGTTAATTACCCGCATTCAGGACGAAACTCACCGTTTTGCCATTGAATACCATAGGGCGATTCACGGTAAAAATCAATTAAAGTCCGTTTTGGATGATATTGAAGGCGTGGGCCCTACAAGACGGAGAGCTCTTATGAAGTATTTTAAGACGATAGAAGCAATAAAAGAGGCCACGGCCGAAGAAATAACAAAGGCTCCGTCCATGAACGAGAAAGTTGCAAAGAGCATTTACGACTTTTTCCATGAAGATAACAAGTCTTGAATTGTGCAGATAAGACTAGTATAATTACATGGTGACGGTCGGTAGTCCGGAAAGGAGGTAGAATATGCAAGACACATTGAATCTTTCATTTTCCGATAATGAAAAAGACAATAAAGTTTCTCTTGATGATTTGATAAGCAAAATGGGCTTTGTAAAACTTAATTCCCAAGTAGAAACAAAAGACAGATATATAAGATACAGAAGTATCAACCGTCCGGCTTTGCAGATGACGGGATTTTTTGATTACTTTGACAGCAAACGTGTCCAAATTATCGGTAATGCGGAGCATATTTACCTTCAAACACTTCCAAGAGAAGAAAGAATCAAAATTTACAAAAAGTTATTTACATATAATATTCCATGCTTGGTTTTTGCCAGAGGATTGATGCCTGATGACGATTTGCTTGAAGAAGCCACAAAAAACTCCATACCGGTTTTATCAAGCAAAAAGCCTACTGCGGAAGTCATTACGGAGATAATGAACTGGGTGGCAAGTATGGTTGCGCCGGTTCAAAGCATTCATGGCGTTTTGGTGGATGTTTACGGCGAAGGAATACTTATTATCGGAGAGAGTGGTATCGGTAAATCGGAAACCGCTCTTGAACTTGTGCGCAGAGGCCACAGACTTGTAGCCGACGACCTTGTGGAAATCAAAAAAATAACAGATGAAATCGTTATGGGCAGCGCACCTGCCATAACACGTCATTTTATCGAGCTTCGAGGAATCGGTATAATAGACGTAAAATCCCTTTACGGTGTGGAAAGTGTAAAAGAAAGTCAGACCATTGATATGGTTATCAGAATAGAAGAGTGGCAAAAAGAAAAAGAATATGATAGAATCGGTATTTCGGAAGAATACGACTATATAATGGGAGTTAAGATTACAAGCCATTCCATTCCCGTAAGTCCGGGACGAAATCTTGCCATTATAGTAGAGGCAGCAGCCGTTAACAACCGCCAGAAGAAGATGGGATATAAGGCTGCCGACGAATTTTATCGTCGAGTACAGGAAAATATTGATGCAAAGAAAACAAAGGAAAATAAGATAGATGAATGAGGATAATTTAAATCTTATTAAAGAAAAGCTGGGCGAAGAAAGCGTTTTGCAAAACGAGCCTATGAGTAAGCATACAAGCTTTAAGGTAGGAGGCCCCGCAAAATTTTTTGTTATACCGAAAAATGCCGAAGAATTGGCATATGTGATAAAAGTGCTTGCAAAAGCAAAAGAAAAATACTTCATCTTGGGAAACGGAAGCAATGTTTTGGTTAGAGATGAAGGCTTTGACGGAACAATAATTCTTATTAAAGATAATATAAAATACTACAGAAGCGGAAGTAACGGCATAGAAACAAAAGTTACGGTATCTGCCGGAATGACTCTTAAAGACTTGTCGGATGCATTGTTAAAAGACGGTCTTTGCGGCTTTGAATTTGCATCGGGAATTCCCGGATGCGTCGGCGGAGCCATGGCTATGAATGCGGGAGCATACGGCGGAGAAATGAAAGATGTCGTTTGCGGCGCCAAAGTTATAGATCAAAACGGAAAAATAATAAGTTTAACAAAAGAAGAGCTTGAAATGGGCTACAGAAGCAGCGCTATTCAAAAGAAAGGATATGTGCTTTTGGAAGCTTATTTGCTTTTAAAAAGCGGAGATCCAAATGAGATTCGTGCAAAAATAGATGATTTTACCGCGCGACGCGAGGAAAAACAGCCACTTGATATGCCCAGTGCCGGCAGTACATTTAAAAGACCGGAAGGTTATTTTGCGGGCAAACTCATTATGGACAGCGGCCTAAGAGGCTACAGACACGGTGGTGCCATGATTTCCGAAAAACATTGCGGATTCGTGGTTAATACCGGAGATGCCACAGCGGCCGATATTATTGCGCTTATTGAAGAAGTTCAAAATATTGTATTTGAAAAATTCGGAGTAAGGCTTGAGCCGGAAGTGAGGATCATTTAATGCGATTTATTATTGTAACCGGTATATCCGGAGCGGGAAAGACAACCACATTGAAGTTTTTCGAAGATATGGGCTATTTTTGCGTAGACAATCTGCCTATCAGCTTAATTACGAAATTTGCGGAATTATCAAGAAACGAAGAACAGTACAATGTAAGGCAGATTGCGCTGGGCATCGATATCAGAGGTGGTCAGGCCCTTTCCGAGCTTCAGGGAGTTTTGGAAGAACTCAATAAACAGAACCATTCTTATGAGATACTCTTCCTTGAGGCAGACAATGCAACTCTTATAAAGCGCTACAAAGAATCCAGAAGAAGTCATCCCCTTGCACCGGAAGGAAACATTGAAGAGGGAATAAGACGCGAGAGAAAAGAACTGGATTTTCTTGCAAAACAAGCCGATTACACAATAAATACCAGCACGCTTCTTACAAAAGAGCTTAAAATGCAGCTGGAATCGATTTTCAAAGAAAACAAAGAATATAAAAATCTTTTTGTAACAGTTATGTCCTTTGGCTTTAAATACGGGATTCCCGCAGATGCGGATCTTTTGTTTGATGTTCGCTTTATGCCGAATCCTTATTATATTGACAGCATGAAGCAAAAAACGGGAAATGACAAGGAAGTACGTGATTATGTAACAAACAATCCCGTTACAAAAGAATTTATGGAGCGCTTAACAGGCATGGTGCGATTCCTTATACCGAATTATATCAGCGAAGGAAAATCTCAGCTTGTAATAGCTGTGGGTTGCACAGGCGGAAGACATCGTTCCGTAACAATAGCCAACGAGCTTTATGAAGATTTAAGTAAAGACGCAAATTATGGAATTAAAATCCTTCATAGGGATGTGGAGAAATAAAAATGTCGTTTTCGGGCAAAATAAAAGAAGAACTTTCCAGGGAAGTTCGAGGTGCCAGACACTGCATGATTGCTGAATTTGCGGCCATTTACAGCTTTGTGGGCAGTATTGCGGCAAGCAAAGCGGGCGTGGCACTTAAAATGACAACTGAAAATAAATATGTATCGAGAAAATACTTTACATTGTTAAAAAAAGCATTTAATATAGAAACAGATGTGTCAAAAAAAACATCCGAAAAAAACCATGAAACGGGCGTAAATACTGTAATTGTGGATTCAAAAGAGGATGTTTTGAAAATCTTATCCGCCCTAAAAATCATAAAAGATGACGGAAGCTTGGATGATATGATCACCGTCAATGAGATGCTCTTTATGAATACATGTTGCAAGAGAGCATTTTTAAGAGGTGCATTCCTTGCGGCGGGTTCTGTGGGAGATCCGAACAAATCTTATCATTTGGAAATAGTTTGCCCCACAATGGAGCGGGCTAAACAGATACAGGGCTTAATATGGGATTTTGAAATTGATGCAAAAATTGTTGCAAGAAAAAAAGCTTATGTGGTATATATAAAAGAAGGCGCCGGCATTGTTGACTTTTTGAATGTAATAGAAGCTCATGTGGCTTTAATGGATTTGGAAAATGTCAGGATTTTAAAAGAAATGCGCAATGCGGTTAACCGTCAGGTTAATTGCGAAACGGCAAATATCAATAAAACCATAACGGCTTCAATGAAGCAAATTGAAGATATTGAATATATCAGGGACAGCGTTGGTTTGGAGACTCTTTCGGATAATTTGAAAGAGATGGCCTATCTTAGAATGGAGCACCCTGAAGCAAACTTAAACGATTTGGGACGCCTTTTAAGTCCGCCAATCGGAAAATCGGGCGTTAACCATAGACTAAGGAAAATCAGTGAGATAGCCGATAACCTTAGAGAATCTTAAAAATGTTTACTTACTTATCACCATGGAGGGAAGTTATGGTATCAAAGAACATGACAATCGGACTCAAATCGGGGTTGGAGCCAAGACCTGTGGCTGTATTTGTACAGGTTGCAAGTCAGTATGAAAGTTCAATTTTTGTTGAGTACGGAACAAAGAAGGTAAACGCAAAAAGCATCATGGGGATGATGTCATTGGGAATTGCAACCGGGGAAAATGTTACCGTTTTAGCTGACGGTGCAGACGAAAACGAAGCTATTAAAAGCATCGAAGAATACTTAAGCGAAGAAAAATAATCAGGAACACGGAAGGAAAAGGTATGAGTTTTACACATTTACATGTACATACGCAGTATAGTCTGCTTGATGGTTCGAGCAAGATAAAAGAACTTGTAAATCGTGTAAAAGAATTGGGCATGGACAGTGTGGCAATCACTGACCATGGTGTAATGTATGGGATTATAGAGTTTTATAAAGCAGCCAAGGAGGCGGGGGTAAAGCCAATCCTTGGCTGCGAAGTATATGTAGCTCCTCATTCTCGTTTTGATAAGGAGCTGTCTCCGGGTGATGATAAATATTATCACCTTGTTCTTTTGGCAGAGACAAATGAAGGCTATGCCAATCTTATAAAAATCGTATCCAGAGGCTTTACGGAAGGTTATTATTACAAACCCAGAGTCGACCTGGAGTTGTTGGAAAAATACCACGAAGGTATTATCGCCCTTAGTGCATGTCTTGCCGGGGAAGTTTCAAGAAATATCTTAAAAAACAATTATGAAGAAGCTAAAGCTGTGGCCTTGCGTTACAGAGATATTTTTGGTGAAAACAATTTCTTTTTGGAGCTTCAAGATCACGGAATAAGCGAGCAAAAAATCGTTAATGCCGCACTCCTCAGAATGAGTAAAGAAACAGGCATAAAGCTTGTTTGCACCAATGATTCTCATTACACGTTTGCCGAGGATTATCAAGCCCATGATATTCTTCTTTGCATTCAAACGGGTAAAAAAGTATCAGATGAAGACAGAATGCGCTATGAAGGTGGACAGTATTATATAAAAAGCGAAGAAGAGATGCGTACTCTTTTTAAATATGCCGAAGAAGCCGTGGAAAATACACATGACATTGCAAACAGATGCAATGTGGAGATAGAATTCGGTGTAACAAAATTGCCTAAATTTGATGTACCCGAAGGCTTTACATCCGTAAGCTATCTTGAACATCTTTGCAATGAGGGTCTGAAAAAACGCTACGGAGAAAATCCGAAAGAGGAATTAAAAGACAGACTGGAATATGAGTTAAATACCATTAAAAATATGGGTTATGTGGATTATTTCCTCATAGTTTGGGATTTTATCAACTATGCGAAAGAAAACGGTATTGCCGTAGGCCCGGGACGTGGATCGGCAGCAGGCTCCATTGTTGCATATTGCCTTGCCATAACCGACATAGACCCAATCAGATACAATCTTCTTTTTGAACGTTTCTTAAATCCGGAACGTGTGTCCATGCCCGATATAGACGTGGATTTTTGTTTCGAACGTCGTCAAGAAGTAATAGACTACGTAACAAGAAAATACGGAAGAGACAGAGTGGTACAGATAGTCACCTTCGGTACAATGGCAGCCAGAGGTGTAATAAAAGACGTAGGACGAGTATTGGATCTGCCATATTCTTTGTGCGATTCCATTTCCAAGTCCATTCCAAATGAGCTTGGAATAACAATAGATAAAGCATTGCAAAAAAATCCGGAGCTTAAGGAGCGCTACGAATCCGATCCGGAAATTAAATATTTAATAGATATGTCCAGACGACTTGAGGGGCTTCCGAGACATTCTTCCATGCACGCAGCCGGTGTTGTTATCAGCCAAAAGGCGGTTGATGAATATGTGCCTTTGGCTGTGGGCGCCGATGGCTCCGTTACAACTCAGTTTGTAATGACGGAACTTGAAGAACTGGGCCTTCTTAAAATGGACTTTTTGGGCCTTAGAACTCTGACTGTAATAAGAGATGCGCTGGTTAACATAAAACGCTCAAATAATATAGACATTGATATGCATAATATCGATTATAACGATCCGAAAGTTCTTGCATCCATCGGAACGGGTAAAACAGAGGGCGTATTCCAGCTTGAAAGCGCGGGTATGAAAAACTTCATGCGTGAGCTTAAACCACAGTCTTTGGAAGACATAATCGCCGGAATATCTTTATATCGTCCGGGCCCGATGGACTTTATTCCTAAGTATTTAAAGGGTAAAAACCACCCGGAAGAAATAGTTTATGATTGCCCTGAACTTGAGGAAATCCTATCTCCGACATACGGATGTATCGTTTATCAGGAACAGGTAATGCAGATAGTTATGAAACTTGCGGGATTTACCTTGGGCCGAAGCGATCTTGTTCGTCGTGCCATGTCAAAGAAAAAGGCAGCGGTTATGGAAAAAGAAGGTCAAAACTTCATTTTCGGTAACGAGGAAGAAAACGTTAAAGGTTGTATTGCCAACGGAATAGACGAAAAAGTCGCAAGAAAAATATATGATGATATGGCGGATTTCGCCAAGTACGCATTTAACAAATCTCATGCGGCGGCTTATGCGGTTGTATCCTATCAAACGGCATATTTAAAATATTATTATCCGGTTGAATATATGGCGGCACTTATGACCAGCGTTATGGATAACATGACCAAAATATCCGAATATACCGCGGTTTGCAAGGCTATGGGAATTGATATTCTTCCGCCTGATGTAAACGAGGGATACAAAGGCTTTTCCGTTTCCGGCAAATCCATCAGATATGGCTTGAATGCCGTAAAAGGAGTGGGTGCAAGCCTTATTGATTCCATAGTGGAAGAAAGAAATCTTAACGGTTTGTTCGGAAATTTAAAAGACTTTATCGAAAGACTGGCATCAAGAGACTTAAACAAAAGAGCCGTGGAAAACTTTATCAAAGCCGGTGCTTTGGATTGTATGGGCGCTACAAGAAAACAGCTCTTACAGGTATATTCATCCATAATGGATGAGGTATCCTCAAACAACAAAAACTCAATTCAGGGACAAATGAGCTTTTTGGATATGGGCGGTATTGACGAAGAAAACAAAAAGGCTTTCGAAGTTAAATATCCCGATGTAGGTGAATATGACAAAGAGCAAAAACTATACCTGGAAAAGGAAGTATTGGGCCTGTATCTTAGCGGTCATCCTTTGGAAGCTTATAAAGATTTCATCGAAGAAAACGGTGCAAAATCTTCAAAAGAGTTTACAATAGATGATGAAGGAAATGTTGCGGTTAAAGACAAATCTCAAGAAATAATTGCGGGAATGATAACCGCAATAACCGTAAAAACCACAAAAAGGAACGAACTTATGGCTTTTGTCACGGTGGAAGATTTTGTGGGAAGCGTAGAGGTTATAGTTTTTCCTAAGGTTTATTCCATGTGTAGAGGGGCTATTTGCGAAGATAACAAAGTCTTTGTTAAAGGCAAAGTAAGTCTTGAAAGCGAAGAATCCGCAAAGCTTATAGCCGATACAATTATTCCTTTTGATGGAATTTCATCAGATATATGGATAAAAATAGACAATAAAGATATATACAAACAGCACGAAAGTGCTATAATAAATCTAATTACGAATAACCCGGGCGCAGATACGGTCATTGTTTATCTGGAAAAAGAAAAAGCAAAAAAAGTATTTCCGCGAAACCAGGGAATGAAAATAAACAGTAATATAGAAAAGACTTTAAAAGATCTTTTCGGAAATGAAAATGTAGTAGTTAAAAAGAAAAAATTGTAGTAATGGAGGTTATTCTATGAGTGAAATCAAAACTATAGGCGTTCTTACAAGCGGTGGTGATGCACCGGGAATGAATGCGGCAATCAGAGCCGTTGTCAGAACAGCCGTAGAATACGGAAAGAGAGTTGTAGGTATCAAAAAGGGCTATTCGGGTCTTTTAAATTACGAATACGAAGAAATGGGAAAAAGAAGCGTTTCCGAAATAATCGGAAAAGGCGGAACAATTCTTTATACAGCACGTTGTGATGAGTTCCTTACGGAAGAAGGCCAGCAAAAAGGTGCCGAAGCGTGTAGAAACTTAGGCATCGATGCACTTGTTGTAATCGGTGGTGACGGTAGTTTTAAAGGTGCAAAAGCGCTTTCAAAACTCGGCGTAAATGTTGTTGGTATTCCGGGAACAATCGACTTGGATGTTTCAAGTACTGATTATACAATTGGTTTCGACACGGCGGTAAATACCGCAATGTCGGCTATCGATAAAATCAGAGATACATCAACATCTCACGAAAGATGCTCGGTTATTGAAGTTATGGGACGTTCCGCAGGCTACATTGCCCTTTGGTGCGGTATTGCCAACGGTGCCGAAGATATACTTCTTCCGGAATATTATGACGGTAACGAACAGGCAATAATCGATCATATTATCAGAAACAGACATCGCGGTAAAAAACATCATATTATTATAAATGCCGAAGGAATCGGCGGTTCCGTGGAAATGGCTCAGCGTATTGAGGCCGCAACGGGACTTGAAACAAGAGCAACAATTTTGGGCTATATGCAGCGTGGTGGTTCACCTACATGTCGAGACAGAGTTTACGCTTCTTTGATGGGAGCAAAAGCGGTTGACGTTCTTTGTGCGGAAAACAAAGAAAACAGAATCATAGCTTTCCAGCATGGTGAAGTTATGGATTATGACATGGATGAAGCACTTGCAATGACAAAAACGGTTTCCGATTTTGAGTACAGAATCGCACAGATTCTTTAATCAATCTGATTTGTAAGGATGGTTAAATGATTACATCTACATCAAATAATAAAATCAAAAAAGTAAATGCTTTACAGAAAAAGGCCAGACTCCGAAAGGAAGAAGGTCTTTTTGTTGTGGAAGGCATAAAAATGTTTAAAGAAGTTCCCAATGACCTTCTAAAAGAGGTATATGTATCCGAAGATTTTTTCGAAAAAAATAAAGAAGAAATAGAAAAAAACGCAGCAGGGAAAATAGAAATTGTTTCCCGAAACGTCCTTGAATACATGTCCGATACGGTTACCCCTCAGGGAATTTTATGCCTTGTTAAACAACCCGAACACAGTCTTGTTGACATAATCAATTTGTTTGAAAAAAGCAAAAAAAATAAAAACAGGTTTTTGATTCTTGAAGATATAAGAGATCCCGGTAATTTGGGGACGATTATCAGAACGAGCGAAGCGGCGGGCGTTACGGGGGTTATTATGAGCTTGGAGACGGCGGATATATTCAATCCGAAAGTGGTTCGTTCCACCATGGGATCGATTTTCAGGCTCCCGTTTGTGTATGTTAAAGACATAAAAGAAGCTGTAGAAAGCCTGCAAAAATGCGGCATTAAGACCTATGCCACAAGCCTTGACGCTGACCGCTATGTTGATGAAATCAGTCTTTCGAAAAACTGTGCGTTTCTTATCGGCAACGAAGCAAATGGGTTACATAAAGAAACTTGCGAGCTTGCGGACGAACTCGTTAAAATACCTATGGATGGGGGCATTGAGTCCTTAAATGCAGCTATCAGTGCTGCGGTTTTAATCTACTATCACAAACTTGCAAAATAATGTGCAAAAATCGATTAGTTTCCATAAAACACGCTATTTATGGAAACTTGACAAACTTTTTTTATTCTGATAACATATGGGCAACGTGTTTGTAACAAAGTTGTAACAAACCAAATAAAGCAACAATAGGTTGTAAACCCAGGAGGAATAATGAAGTTTAATCTTAAGAGAGATCTGGGTATTGCTGCAGTAGCAGCGGTAGCCGTTGTCGGTTTAGCAGTCGGCATGAGATCTCAAAAAGGAACAGAGGATGCCGTCCTCGCGGCGGGAATCGCCAAGTTCGACCTCATCGGACAGGTTCCCGACGAAGTAGCGATGGTTACGGCAACGCTTCTTGGAGACAAAACTGACACAGTTGCAGCATCAGAGAATGCAGTAAGTGCATATGCAAATATGTATATGGTAATCACAACGGAAGGTGAATACGTAAATGTCAGAGCTGAAGCAAGTGAAGACTCCGAGATTGTAGCGAAAGCTTATGCTTTCAGTGGCGGAACGGTACTTGAAAAAGGTGACGCATGGACAAAAATCCAATCGGGAAACGCAGTCGGTTATATCAACAATGCATTCCTTGTATTTGGAGATGATGTCGAATATTACGCAACCCAGAGATGTTTATTTAACGCAACGGTTCTTGATGATGAGTTAAGACTCAGACGCGAACCGAACATGAATTGCGAAACATGGGGAATCGCAGCCGAAGGTGACGTATTTAACGTTACGGCTATAAGAGACGACGGCTGGATTGAAATTGACGTAAACGGCTATCCCGGATATCTTGCAGCAGAATATGTTTCATTAGGCTTAAATTTAAGCTCAGCGATTACAATTGCCGAAGAGGAAGAAGCAATTCGCCTCGAACAGGAAAGAATCGCAGCAGAAGAAGCAGCAGCCAGGGCAGAAGCGGAAAGCTTTGAAAATGCTATACAGGCAGCCATCGATGATGGCACAACATCTTACATTTTAGCTAACTCTATCTACGGAGTAAGCGACCGAGATGCATATCTCCTCGCATGTCTTGTAAGTGCGGAGGCAGGATATGAAACTTATGACGGTAAGCTTGCGGTAGCAAATGTTATCGTTACCAGATATCTTGGTGGCTCCTACGGAAGCTCAATCAGCGACGTAATCTACTCCGGAGGTCAGTTCTCGGTTGTAAGTCAGGGATATTTTGACAGAGTTGTTAAAAACGGACCAAACTCCGAATCAATTCAGGCAGCGGCAGATGCCCTTGCGGGAATCGATAACAGAGGATATACCAACTTCTGTTCGGGAGGCTATTACGAAAGTCATGGAGTAAGCGCTTCGCGCGGAGAGATTATAGGAAGCCAGTATTTCTATAACAGATAAAAATTGAATATTGAAAAATTGAATAATGATAAAAAGGAACTCAAATTTGAGTTCCTTTTTTGCGTATGTTTTTACAGTTTACGTATTTCCACCAGTCTGATTTCCAAAGGCTCCAAGACGGATTCGATGTTTAAAGTGCCTTTTTCCACAAGGTAAAACTCTTTGTGAAAGCCCGGAACGCTTAAATTACGAAGTAAGGCTCCCTCGCCGCTGTCTAACGGAACGGAACCGATCTCCAGCCATTTGTCGTAGGCACTTCCGTATTGCCTGTTAACAAAGAATTCTCTTATATTATATCGGCCGTTTTCCAAGCCCGTAAGTTCAATATTTACCTCAAGTTTTCTTGACATGTCAAATACGCCGTAACGGCTGTTATGCGTGATGTTGAAGGATTCGCCCGAGGCAAAAACGTTGCCGTAGTGAACATAGTGGTAAAGTATTATGCTGTAGCCATTGTCGTTCTTTGTTATAAAATAGCCTTCTCCTTTGGCAATCAACTCATCCCCCAGACGACCGGCAAAGAAAAAGCTCCAATAAACGCTTTTTTTGATGCCGTTCATGGTATAAAGACCCAGGCCGCCGTGGAAAAGTTCTTCCGGCAAGGGGTTTTCCTCCAAAAGGTCGGTAAGACTCCAATAGCCGAAACTATCCAATCTATCATAGTTTTCCAACAGATTCTTTAAAATATAGCAAGACTTAAAACAGGTGTCGCTTATAAGAATTCTGTGTGAAAGAGTAAAATTCCATTCGGTCATGTAAATAGGCACATTTCTGAATCCCATGCCGGAAAAAAATTTCTTTACCTTAGTTATCCAGTCAGAAAAATCGTTTTCGTTTTTCGGAAATTGCGAATAGGTTGAATGACTGATGTTAAAGGAATTATTAGCCCCGGAAGGAATAATATCCGAATAATAATGTACATTTAAAAAGTCGGGTACACAATCGTGGTCTTTTGCAAATGTTAAATACGAATACATCCATCGGTCGGATTCCATGGACTCTATATATAGAAGAGAAGTGGATCCGAACTTGATTTCCGGACAGACCTTTTTGACGGTTTTATATGTGTTTTCGTATAATTTGTAAAAATCATCATCATTAACAAAACCAAACATGGTAGGTGGAGTTGATGGTTCGTTCCAAACGCAGAAAGGCCAGGATGTAACCTCATCTTTGCCGTACTTATCAATTAGATGTAAGGTGAAATCTTCTATTAAATTGTTCCATTCATTCATCTCTTTTGGAGGAGATGTGTTAAAAGGATTGTAAAAGATTGTTTTTTTGGGATCGCTTGCAATTGCCCTCGGCATAAATGAAAGCTGCATAAAAGGCTTTAAACCGATGGAAAGCAAGAAATCAAGCACCATATCAACCATAGTGTAGTTAAACAAAAGCCTACCGCCTACTCGGCTGACAACCATCATATCATCTGATAAAATGCCGTGAAATTTAATGTATTTAAAGCCTACATCCCGCTGCAATTCACTAAGCATGTTTTGGATGCTTGTATTTAAAAGCTCTTTGGCGCGACCTACGGATGTGGTTGTCTTAAAAGTGTGAAGAAGCTTGACTTCGGTCTTGTTAACATCAATATTTTCAAGCTTGAGTTTCTTTGAAGAAGCAAGGGTCGGCTTGAAAATAGGTTGTGATTCATCGGATGTATATTTTGTAAGCAAATGCAAATAGTTGTTTGGCTCCAAAAGAAGATAATTTAAGTTTGAATTGGCGCGAACATTGGAAGAACCGGATTTATGTTCTTTTCTGTAGGCACTCGGAAGCATGTTGTATTTTTTCTTAAAGGCCCTGATAAAAGCGTGTTGTTCGCTAAAACCGTTTCTGATAGCTATACTTTCTATGGAATCGTTGGTATTCAAAAGATCTTTTACGGCATGTTCCACACGAAGGTCGCTGTAATAATTGCTGAATTTGATTCCCATATGTTTTTCGAAAAAACCCGAAAGATAAGGAACCGAAAGATTCTCGTTTTCGGCAATCTCGGCAAGGCTTAAGTTTTTGTCGTAGTTTTCTCCTATATAATTAATGATTCTTGTAAGTCTTTGAATGTGCTTTTGCTGTTTTTTTCGCTCGCTGCTTGCATCTATTTTGAATTTTTCTATAAGTTCCGCAAGTAAATAATATCCGAGTGAAAAACTCTTATATTCCGAAACGCTTGAAGAACGGGCATTTTCCGTTATGATTCTGGCGATTCCGAAGCGCAGACCGTCAAAAACATCCCCATCCCTCGGCGCTGAACTGTTGCAATCGAAAATAAGCTCGTCCAAGCCTTCTTTTATGGCCGGATAGCGAGGCAAATCGAATTGAAGAGCAATCATAACCGCATTATCGGAATAAAACTCGTGAATACTGTTTTGGTTAACAACGATTACATCTTCCGTAGCCAAATGATAATGAACTTCATCTATAATGGCATCGACTTCACCGTCCAAAACCATAAGAAGTTCAAGATAACTGTGCCAATGTTTTGCAACAAATCCTATTTTGTGCATAAAGATTTTAAGGGGAATATTGCGGCTGAAATTGATAATTTCTCTGTCTTCTTTTTGGATGAATTCTCGTGTATTTGCTTTCATAATAACCTCAAAAATTAAATAATGTACAAAAACCTTTGTTTTTGCCCCAATACATAGGGTCAATGCAAGTTACTTTTTATTATTATAGCATTAAATGGCTTTATGTAAATGGCGTAATGTATAATTTTTAATGTGCGTTAAAAAAATAACGAAGTTAAAAGTAAACTAATTATGTTTTTTGTTAAAAAATAACCATAAAAAAATTAATCATCGTCATTGGTTGTATAAAATCGACAATATATAATTAAACCATAACGAAAAGATGAGAATCCATATTGATAAATGGAGGTAAGCATGGAACGAGAAACTATTATAGAAGTTAAGAACATGCACAAGGCATTTGGGCCGACAATAGCACTTAAAGATGTAAACATTACATTTAAAAAAGGCGAAATAAGAGGACTGATCGGAGAAAACGGAAGCGGTAAATCAACCGTTACTTCAATTATTGCGGGTATGCAGCATGCAACAAGCGGTGAAATGTTTTACAAAGGCAAAGCGTGGAAGCCACACAGCATGGTTGAAGCGCAAAAAGCGGGTATTTCCATGATTTTGCAGGAAGCAAACACAATATCCCATGTTACGGTTGCTCAGAATATATTTGCTGGACGTGAAAAAGAGTTTTCGAAATGCGGTGTTATCAGCATGAGAAAAATGAACAAGGCGGCAGACGAGCTTTTGCAAAAATTCGGCGTGGGTCATATTAAGGCATCCGCACCTATTGATATCTATAATTTTGAAGACAGAAAGCTTATAGAAATCGTAAGATGTGTATCGGATGAAACGGAAGTTTTGGTTGTTGACGAGACAACAACGGCGCTTTCCCACGAAGGACGTAAGATTTTATATAAACTTATCCACAAACTTTCGGAAGAAGACAATAAATGCGTAATATTTATTTCTCACGATATGGATGAAATCTTAGAGCATTGCGATGTTTTAACGGTGCTCAGAGACGGCGACATCGTAGGTGAATTAAGCGGCGAAGAAATGCACGCAAGCGATGCGGTTAAGAAAATAAGATATTTAATGGTAGGTCGTGAAATCGGCGAGAAATATTACAGAGAAGACTACGATACATCACACTCGGATGAAGTGGCTTTGGAACTTGAAGATATCTCCATAGGAAATATCAAACACTTCAACTTAAAACTTCACAAAGGCGAAATTATCGGTATGGGCGGACTTTCCGGATGCGGTATGCACGAAATCGGCAGAGTTTGCTACGGCCTTGAAAAGCTTGCCGGCGGCAGAGTTTTAAGAAACGGCGTAGAAATAAAAACACCGCTTCAGGCAATTGAAAGCGGAATCGGATATATATCCAAAAACAGAGACTCGGAAGCTTTGATACTTAATGCTTCCATAAAGGAAAACATTGTGCTTCCGTCTCTTACTCATTTAAGCCACGGCACATTCATCAATCCAAAAGATGAAGCAAAGATGGCCAATAATGAAATCGAAAAATTCAGAATTAAATGCAACAACTCGAGACAGTGGGTTTCGACTCTATCGGGTGGTAATAAACAGAAAGTATCATTTGCTAAATGGATGGCAAAGGATTCGGATGTAATTATAATGGACTGCCCGACTCGTGGTGTTGATATCGGTGTTAAGCAGTCAATGTACAGCCTTATTGAGTACTTAAAAGAGCAGGGTAAAGCAATACTTATGATTTCGGAAGAACTTTCAGAACTTATCGGAATGGCAGATAAAATGGTAATCATGAAAGACTTTGAAGTGACAAAGGAATTTATGCGTTCACCGGAACTTAAGCAGACAGACATTATCGAATACATGATTTAAGCTAGACACTTGGAGGATTGTCATGAAAGAGAAGAAATCATTTGGCAAATGGTTAAAAGAACATAAAATGGACATTGCCGCATACGGCGGCTTGGTCATCTGTATAATAATCTTTTCGATTGTTCCGCCTATGTTTGGCGAGAGCATTTGGACGGCCGAAAAATTGGCAAACTTAATGTCAAACGTTATAGTTTTGGCACTCTTATCCGTAGGCGCGGTGTTTGTTTATTCTTTGGGTAACATGGATATCAGTGTGGGCGGTCAGGTAAGAGTATATGCGCTCCTTATGGTGCTCTTTGCCAATATGACCGGATCGCTTTTACCGGGTATATTAATTTCACTTCTTATAGCGGTAGTGGTTGCGATTATAAACGGCGCGGCAGGACAGCTGCTCAGGATTCATTCCATCATACCGTCTTTGGTATTTATGATGGTTTTGGGCGGCATAAGCAGTATCGCATACAACAAAATAGGATCGAGAAACATATCAATAACAGGTATGGACTTGGGCTTTTTCAAGAGCCCTATAGCAATGGTTGTTGTTCTTGTGGCAGAGGTAGTGGTAATCAGTTATCTTTTCTACTTCACAAAATTCGGTAAAAACGCAAGAGCAATAGGTGCAAATCCGATAGCTGCCGAACAAAGCGGTATCAACCTTCTTAAGTACAAAGTAATATGCTACGTAATTTTCGGTATAACGGTAGTAATTGCTTCAATGTTTAAGATGGGTTATACGGGAGCTGCATCGGATTCAACCGGAACAGGTTTTGAAATGGACGTTATGGTTGCATTAATTTTAGGTGGTATGCCACTTTCGGGCGGTATGCGTTCCAAAGTATCATGTGCGATTGTAGGTTCTTTCACATATTCTATCTTGGCAATCGGACTTCCTCTTATCGGAGTTCCGACAAATACGACATTCTTTGTAAAGGCACTTGTATTTATAGCAGTTGTACTTATTACTTGTCGTAAGAAAGATGGAGTATTACCAAGATAAACTTGGTTATAAAACACTTTTATAATTTCATGGAAGACAATGGGTGTAGGTGAAAACTTTCCTTCCCCGGTCAAAAAGGAGGCAAAAAATGAAAAAAAATGTGTTGAAAAAAGTATTGGCGCTGGTGTTTGTTTTGGCACTTGCGGTAGGTACACTCGCAGGCTGTGAAAAAAAGACAGACGGTGGTTCGACAGATGGCGGAAGTGCTGCTAACGGAGGCACAATTATGTGGCTTTCAAACCTTTCATCAGGCCCACAGTATGAGGCTCAAAAAGCTTATGCAGAATATCTTTGCGATCAGATGGGCTATGACTTCAAGGTTGTATACGGCGATAGCCAAAACGATCCGGACGGTAACCTTCAGGCTGTTAAAAACGGTATGACAAGTGATGTTGTCGGACTTATTTTAAGCCAGGACGGTGGTGTAGCCAATATTATGGAAGAATATCCTGATCTTTGGGTAGTAGGACACAACTCAGACTTCAACTCAATCTACAGTGATATTCCACAGGTAGCAACAAGCGCATCTGTAAAAGACAATGAAAAATGGTTAGGTACACTTGCAGACGGTCATATTGACGGTAATGATACAGCTCAGCAGATGTTTGACTATATCAAGGCACAGGGCTGGAAATCAGTAGGTATCGTATCATTCCCTGGTTTTGCATATCCAAACCTTCAGGTAGCTTCAGCTAAATTAGTTGAACTTTGCGAAGCAGCAGGTATCCAGGTACCTGGCGGTGCAGTAGAAATCATGTTCCAGCCATTGGAAGAAAGCTACTTCCAGGAAGCAGGACGCGGCGATCTTGATGCTGTTGTAGGTTTATGTGCAGGTACATCATTCGTTTACCCTACACTTCTTCAGGCAAAAGCTGACGGACTTTGCGCAGAAAAAACAAAACTTGTAACATCAGGTTTTGACAGCGATCCATCACTTATTGCAGATGTTGGAGAAAATGGAACAATTGCATATCTTTCAATTTCACCTAATGAAGATATTGCTTACGGACTTACACTTTTGGATTTAGCTATCAAAGGCGAACTCTACGATGACTTTGTATCTGAAAGAATCGATGCTGCTGAATATGTTATTGACAGTGCTGATGATATAAATGCAGTTATGGAAATGACAATGATGGGCACAGTTGATCCGGAAGATGCTCAGATTTCATATGAAGATCTTCAGGCAATTACATCATTTGCTGATTTGCAGGCATTATTCCTCGGAGTAAGCGTTGATGATATTAAATAATTAAGATAATTAATTACCTTTAATTATAATTTTCAGGCCCTGTGACTGTCATAGGCCATGGGGTCTTTTGTAACAGAAGTTACACTGCCGCAATGTGCGGAAAGCTCATTAGATTTAAACGGAGGTTTCTTAAAATGAAGCAAGGAACAAACATAGTAAAAAGAATAGCAGGAACCGCAATGCTGCCGGTTGCCATGTATATTGTCATGATGATACTTTGTTATGCTAATGGCAAAACATACTTTGGATCTTTGCAAATGTGGAAAATAGTAATAGTGGATGTTGCAATATCCGCATCATGTGCTATGGGTATCGGACTTCAGTTTAAATGCGGTAGATTTGACTTTTCAGGTGGTGCCATAATGCTTGTTGCCGCAATTATTGCAGGAAACATGGCGCAGCGCGAATACAATAGTAATCCTCTCATATTCTGCCTTTTATGCGTAGGCATCTGCGTCTTACTTAGTTTCATCGTAAGTATTGTTTATGTATACGGAAGACTACCTATTATTATTGCAACAATCGCAATGGCACTGCTCTATGAGTCACTTACATGTATCATATTTAATGGCGCCGGTGCAAAATATGTGGCAAATATGTCATTAAACAAATTCTCTTCTTTCCCGCTTGCACTGTTGCCATTCGGTATATGTATTGTAATTTACGGCATATACAGCTATGTAACGGTTTCGGGAAAACAGTCACAGTTGCTTAATAACAACCAGCAGGCAGCCGTAAATATCGGTATTAACGAAAAGAAAAATGTAATTATTTCATATATTTTCAGTGGACTTATTTTTGGATTTGCAACAATTATGTATGCAACAAATTCAAACCACGATGCATCATTTACATCACTCACCACTGCGGGAGAACTTTTCTCTAACATCCTTCCTGTATTTATCGGACTTATGTTAGCGGGCTTTTGCGGTGATTTAATCGGAACCATTATGGGTGCTTTGACCCTCAGCATTTTGTCATATGCACTCAGTGCCGTATTTTCATCGGAGCTCGGTGCGGCAATATCAACGGTTATAACGGGTATATTCATTCTTGTATTAAACGTTGTAGCGGCTCAAGGTTCGGGATGGATCGCAAATATCAAGAAAGTCTTTAAAAAGAGCGTAAAAGCTCCCGAGAATTTATAAATAAGAGTAGGAAGGATGACAAAAATGTCAAAAATCAACTTAAAGGGAAATCCCTTTTTCCTTTCGGATGAAGATATAGAATGGGTGGAAAAAACATTGGAAAGCATGACTGAAGATGAAAAAATCGGTCAGTTATTCTTCCCAATCGGATATTCATCAAATGAAGGATATTTACAACATGAAATATTGGACAGAGCTCCGGGCGGGCTTATGTTCAGAACAGCCGAAACGGAAGAAATTTCCAAGGCGTACAAATATTTGCAGTCAAATGCAAAAATACCTATGTTTTTATCCGCAAACTTAGAAGCGGGCGCAGACGGACTTTTGATCGAAGGAACAGCCTTTGGTAAGCAGCTTCAGGTAGCTGCAACAAATGACAAAGAGCAAGCATACAAACTCGGCAAAATCTGCGCGGAAGAAGCAGGCTCTGTTGGATGCAACTACGCATTCGCTCCGGTTATCGATATTGATATGGAATATCACAACCCTATTACAAACGTAAGAACTTACGGCAGTGATAAAAACAGAGTAAAAGCATTTGCAAGAGAATACATCCGTGCCATGAAAGAAAACGACATGGCATATTCGATAAAACATTTCCCGGGAGACGGTGTGGACGAAGTTGACCAGCATATTTTAACAAGCGTTAACTCACTTAGCATCGAAGAATGGGATAATACTTACGGAGACATCTACAAAACCCTTATAGATGAAGGAGCCTTAACGGTTATGGCAGGGCACATAGCGATGCCGGAATATCAGAAAAAATTTAACCCACAACATCCGGATAAGCTTATGCCTGCGCCTCTTTCACCTGAACTTTTGCAGAATCTCCTTAGAGAAAAACTCGGATTTAACGGAATGATTATTTCCGATGCATCGCCAATGGTAGGTTTCCTTTGCGCAATGGATAGGAAAAAGAGCGTTCCTTACTGTATAGAATGCGGCTGCGATATGCTGCTTTTCAACAAAGATTACGCAGAAGATATTGAATATATGAAAGATGGTTTGAAAGAAGGAATTCTTTCAAAGACTCGTCTTGATGAAGCTGTAACAAGAATACTTGCGGCAAAAGCCGCAATCAAACTTCACAAGAAACAAGCCGAAGGAAAACTTATTCCTGAGGAAAGCAAAAAAGACATTATCGGAAGTCCTAAGCATGCTGATTGGGCGAGAAAGTGTGCTGATGAGGCTGTAACACTTGTGAAGGATAGCCAAGGACTACTTCCTATTTCTCCTTTAAGGCATAAACGTATACTTTTTCAGGTCCTTGGTAAATTTCCTTCCGAGGAAAGAGTACTTAATAAATTCAAATCACTTTTGGAAAACGAAGGATTTGAAGTTATTCCTTACGAAGAAGAAGTATTTGACTTCAGCAAACCGATGCATATGGAAACGGTTGAAGAATTCAGAAGCAAATATGATTTGGTTATCTACGTGGGAAATGTGGAAAACGCATCAAATAAAACCACTAACCGCTTAAACTGGCATGCACCTTACGGCGCGGGCAACAATGTACCTTGGTTTGTGGAAATAGTGCCAACGCTTTTTGTATCATTGCAAAATCCGTATCACCTGCTTGACGTTCCTATGATAAAAACATATGTGAACGCATATTCGAATCATGATATAATGATTGAGACTGTTGTCGACAAGTTGTTGGGAAAAAGTGAGTTTAAAGGCATTAATCCTGTAGATCCGTTCTGCGGAAAAGAATATTTAAAATACTAGTTCATAACAGGTTAAAAGCCTTATGAAAATAAAAGTGTAGTTTACGAAAAAAGCCTTTAACCGGAAAAGGCTTTTTTTGCTTAAATAATAAAAGGCAAAATTTAAAAAGGTAGGAGAATAAAATGATAGTTAGGTCGCTAAGGGTAAATGGGGTAAAAAATCCTGTTGGATTTGATTTTGAAAAAATAAAAGTTTCCTGGAAAGTCGAGGATGCTAAAGGAAAATATCAAAATGAAGCAAGAATCATAGTTTCGACGGATGAACAATTCAAAAAAATAGTTTTGGATAAAAAAGGCGAAAATCTTTCAAGTATCGGCGAAGAGTTGGATTTAAAAGTCGAAGCCAAAACAAGATATTATATAAAGGTTGAAGTAACTGACGAAACAGGCGATAAAGGGGAAAGCAAAGTACATTTTTTCGAGACGGCGAAAATGGCGGAGCCTTGGAGCGCAAAATTTATCAAATGCGCGGAAAAAGACAAATTCCATCCTGTATTTATCAAAAGATTTGAAGCAAAGGATAAAATAAAAAAAGCAAAGCTTTACATTACGGGGCTGGGCCTTTACGAAGCATATATTAATGGCGAAAAAGTCGGCAATGATTATATGGCACCTTTTTGCACCGATTACAGCGAAAGAATACAGTATCAGACATATGACATAAAGGATATCTTGTCTAAGAAGAACGAGATTAATGTTTTTTGCGGAAACGGCTGGTACAAAGGAAATATAGGCTATGACGGTCAAAAAGAGCTTTTCGGCAATGAATTTAAAATGATTGCCGAGATAGAAATAGAATACGAAAACGGCAAATCGGAAAAAATCGTAAGTGATGATAGCTGGACTTACAAAGGAAGCGACATAGAGCTTAGCGATAACTACGACGGTGAAACAATTAACAGACTTTTGTGGAAAAACAAAGAAAATCCGGAAAAGAAAGTTGTGGTAAGCGAAAATGACGGGGATGTGAAAAAATTAGTCCCTCGCTACAGCGTGCCTGTTTGCCTTAAAGAAACAATGCCGGTTAAAGAAGTAATAAAAACCCCTAAGGGTGAATGCGTGCTTGATTTCGGACAAAATTTTGCGGGAATTGTGGAATTCGATGCTGACTTTAAAGAAGGAAGCACTGTAACATTCGAAGCAAGCGAAATACTTCAAGATGGCAATTTCTACAACGACAACTACAGAGGTGCCAAGGCCAAAATCACATACGTATCCGACGGAAGGAAAGAGCATGTAAGACCTCATTTTACATTCTGCGGTTTCAGATATGTAAGAGTATGCGGCTGGCCGGGAAAATTGGACGCTTCCAAAATAATGGGACGCGCCGTTTATTCGGACTTGGATGAAACAATAAAGTTTAAATCATCAAATGAAAAATTAAACAGATTGGCATTAAATTGCATTTGGGGACAAAAGTCAAACTTTCTTGATATGCCGACGGACTGCCCGCAGCGTAACGAGCGCCTTGCTTGGACCGGGGATGCAAATGTATTTGCGCCGACGGCTTGCTACAACATGGATGTAAGAGCCTTTTACGATAAATTCCTTACGGATCTTAGAATAGACCAGCAAAAAAACGGCGGAGCAGTAGCGGGATATTTGCCGGATCTCGGCGGAAATCCGAGAGGATCCAGTGTTTGGGCGGATGCTGCAACATTTATACCAATGACGCTTTATTACTATTACGGCGACAAAGATATTCTTGTGAAACATTATCCTTTGATGCGTGATTGGGCTCTTTGGATTATGGAGCAGGATAAAAATAACGGAAACAAAAATCTTTGGGATTTCGGTTTCCATTTCGGAGATTGGCTTGCGCAAGACGGTGTAACGGACCAGAGTATGAAAGGCGGAACGGATGACGGCTATATTGCCAGCATGTTCTATTATCAGTCGGTACTTAAGTGCGCTCAGGCTGCCGGAATTATCGGAAAAGAAGAAGATTGCAACAAGTTTTCCGAAAAAGCGGAAAAGATTTACAATGCAATATTGGATGAATATTTCTCCAAAAACGGCAGACTTTGCATAGATACGCAAACGGCCTACATACTTGCTCTTAAATTTAACGTATATGTTGAAAAATCAAAGATAATAGAAGGCTTAAAAGTTCGTCTCAAAAAAGATTGTTACAAAATAAAAGGTGGTTTTGTGGGCGCTACAAGCATGTGTCAGGTATTGGCAGAAAACGGCTTTGCCGATGTGGCTTATCATGTGCTTTTGCAAAACGGTTATCCGGGTTGGATGTATTGCATAAACCTTGGTGCCACAACCATTTGGGAACGCTGGAACAGCGTACTTGCGGATGGCAAGATTTCCGGAACGGGAATGAACTCGTTAAATCATTATTCTTACGGCTCGGTTATGGAATTTGTTTACAAAAACATTGCCGGAATAAGAGCAAAAGAGCCGGGATTCAAAGAAGTAATATTTGAGCCTCAGCTTAATAACAAATTAAGAGAAGTAAGCTTGGAATACGATTCCATAAGCGGCAAATATGCATCAAGTTGGAAAATAAACGATGACGGTACGGTAAGCGTTCGTTTTGAAGTGCCGTTCGGATGCGGTGCCGAAGCATATCTTCCGGGAACAAAAGGCGAAAAAATCGAGCTTGAACCGGGTGTGTTTGAAAAAACATACAAACCTGCTGAAGATTATTTGTCAAAATACAACATGAACACAAGACTTGAAGAACTGCTTGATGATAAAGAAGCCATGGAAATTTTAAAAGAAGATCTTCCGACAGCCTTTGGTTTGGCCATGAGCGGAGACATTGAAAATCTTTCTTTAAGCTTTAATGAAATGATGTATATGTTCTTTATGGGCTTTAATCCGGAGCTTATTCAAAAAGGAACAAAACGCTTGTTTAAACTGAAAATATAGTATAATATAAAAAAGACATTAGGTCTTTGGAGGAATACTTATGTTTAAACATAATTCAAATACTGTGGTGCTATTGGTTAAAGCCATGGATATTGCCAATATCATAATGGGTCTTTTAAGCATAGCACTTGCGGTATTTGTTTTGGTAAAACCTGATAGTCATATCTACATGGTAGCTAACGTGCTGATACTTGCGGCCGTTATGAATGTTTTTATCTGTATAAAACAATACCTGAAGGATGAATATCAGGCTTTTCTTATTAGAGCCATTATAGGCGGAGCCTTGCTTATAATAGGCATAATATTAAAAATTGCATTCAACGCATAAGAGAAATGGTGAGAATATGGCAAGAACGGTTCTTTGCGGTGCAAATTCATATTTGCAAAAATACTATTTTAACAACGAGTTTGATAAATTGCCGGATATTGTTAAAAAAGAGCTACAGATAGCCTGTGTAACATTTACGGAGGAAGTCGGCGGCATCATTATCTTGCAATTTAATGAAGCGGGAAAGCTTGAAATAAGCGTGCAGGCGGACGAAAAGGATTTCCTCTTTGATGAAATAGGAAGCGAGCTGAAAATAAAAGAAATGCAGAAAGACAAAAAAGATTTGTTTGAGGGCATCGAAACTTATTACAAAGCAATTCGTACAATAAACGGAGAGTAAATATGCTACTTGCAATTGATGTAGGAAACACAAATATAACAATGGCGGTGTTCAATAAGGAAAAAATCGTGGCTACATTTCGTATAACCACAAATATTATCAGAACATCGGATGAATACGGACTTTTGATTTTGGAATGCCTGGAACATAGGGACATTAAGAAAGAAAGTATAACGGATATTATTATTGCATCCGTTGTGCCGGATCTTATGTATTCTTTAAACATAGGAATTATCAAATATTTCGGAAAACAGGCAATAGTAGTGGGTCCGGGTGTAAAAACGGGCATAAAGCTTACCAACCCGAATCCAAAGGAAATAGGTGCCGACAGAATCGTTGATGCGGTGGGAGCATACGAGATGTTCGGAGGTCCGGTAATCGTAATAGATTTCGGAACCGCAACAACATTTGATTATATAAGCGAAGACGGAACATTTCCGATCGGCGTAACGGCCCCGGGTATACGTCTAAGTGCCACGGCTCTTTGGCAGGGCGCAGCAAAGCTTCCTGAAATAGAAATCAAAAAGCCGGATTCAATCCTTGCAAGAGAGACTGTATCGAGCCTTCAGGCAGGTATTGTATACGGATATATAGGTTTGACCGAATATATCATAGATAAAATGAAGGAAGAACTTGGCTTGCCGAATATAAAAGTAGTGGCAACGGGAGGCCTTGGAAAGTTGATTGCCGATGAAACCAAAAAAATTGATGTTTATGATATCGACCTTACAATGCACGGACTGAGATTGATTTACGAAAAAAA
>SVDN01000053.1 GCA_015057825.1 Lachnospiraceae bacterium | reverse complement strand
CCTTTTCTGCTTATCCAGCTGCTGCCTGCAGTTTTAAGATCGTACATCATCTCAGCATATTTTATCCCGCATGCAAGCACATCAACAATCGGAACTCCGTCCACTTCCGTAAAGCCCTTTGGATAAATATCTTCACAAGCCGGTGCCATGCGAAGGGATGGCGACATAAGTCCGCAAGCGGGGATTAATACTTCCGCACCCATGTCAATAAGCTTTCTTCCGGCTTCCTTAAAGGCTTCTATTGCTCCATGCGCGTCTACAAGGGCATGAGCCTGCTCCGCAGGTGTTTCCCTTGTTGCTACCACACCTGCCAGCCATTTTCCAAGCCCATAGTTTTCCACTTGCTCGTAGCATTCCGGAATATTCTTTTCCGATACATGCACTATCCCGAATTTCTTGCCCATAAGCGATGCAGTTCTGCAAGCTGCTTCACCGATACTTACAACGGGGATATTAAGCCAACTTCTCATATTATCTAACATAGGATCTCCGAAGCATGTTATGAGTAATACATCAAATCCTTCTTTATCCGCATCTTTGCAACCTTGAAAAATAAGCTGTCTGTTTAATGTATCTATCGTATGGTTAAAAAAGCCTTCCATGCCTCTTATTCCCCACTCTGATACTCTCAAAGTTATTTCGGTATTTGCTCTTTTTGCTAATTGAAAATTTTTCTTCCATGTGGGTAGCATCATCTTTGTTACAAACTCACCATTTTTTTCGCTTACTCCCACATTTCCCAATAATACTTTCATTCAAATCCTCCTACATTCCCGTCGCTACAAGTAAGTCCGCGTAGTCCAACGATAAAACCGGCTTTTCAAACTGTTTTAAATCCATATCATATGACACAATTTGGTTAATTACTCCGGAAAGATGTAAATCTTTTTGAAGTATCGCACCGTAAAGCTTACCATCCTTATGAATTGCCTTTAAATATCTTCCATCCGCGCTTCTTTTTATTTCAACAGTGTATGAATCATCCGGCGCTTCCGGCGTTCCATATGACATAGTTGGTATTCCAAGCATACTGATTGTGGACTTTGTATTAAAATAATTGTCCATTATTCTTTCGTTACCCGTCATATTGCTTGCCGCAACCTTTGCTTCTTTTGCAGCATAAGGCCATATCATGTTTCTTCCTGTTATGTCTCCGGCAGCATAAATACTATCATCGCTTGTTCGACAATGCTCATCGATTTTCAAGCCAAACTTCGTCATTTCAAGGTTCGCTGTCTCCGCAAGTTCTCTGTTTGCACGAACACCGCTGGCTACAATCAGCATATCGCACTTAAGCTTTCTTCCGTCCGATAAAACAAGCTCTTTTATACAACCGTTTTCCGATATGGCTTCATTAGCACTTACTTCGTAAATCTGCTTTACGCCCAGCTTTGCAAATCCGTCCTCATAAAGCTTTGCTGCTTCCTTATCCAGCTGAATAGACATCATGTGATCTTTCATATCCACTATGGTGATGCTTTTTCCTTTAGCGCAAAGTCCGTCGGCAGCGTCGATTCCTACAAGTCCGGCTCCCAGTATTACAATGTTCTTCGCTTCTTCCACATTTTCGAGTACCGCATCGCAGTCCGCCAAATCGTGAAAAGCAAATACTCCTTTTGTTTCTTTTATCCCTTTAATAGGTGGAATAAAAGCATGTGAACCTGTAGCAAGCAAGAGTTTGTCATAATCAAGGCTTTCGCCGTCTTCCAATATTACCTTTTTTAACTGTTTGTCAATTCTTTCAGCACGTTTTCCCATAATGCAATCTACTTTGTTTTTTAAAAAGAAGTCTTCCGCCACAAAGCTCAAAAGCTTTCTTTCTCGCTCTCCTTTTGCAAGAAAATGCATTATACATTTTGAATATATTTCTTTTTCAACCGTCACAAGTATTATTTTTGATTCCGGGTCCAAGCGTCTTAATATTTCGATTCCCGCAAGTCCCGCAATGGACGAACCTATCACTATATATTTATTCATGCTTATTCCTTACCTCCTTCCTCAATTTTTCTAAGTTTTAATTTAACCAAGATATCCACCGTAGCAGTAAGCGGATCCATTCCTCTGACCTTAAAGTCGATAAGCGAGTTGAAATTTACTCCTTTTCCTTTTGCCATAGGCATTCCTTTTGCCCAATGTCCCGACTGACCCATCATTCCTGCGCAATCGGGATGAATGCCCTGTCTTGTTTTGATATAACCCCTGGTTGTATATCCCTGTTCAGTTTCGGCTTCTACATAATCTCCGTCTTTAAGTCCAAGCTTTTTAGCCGTGTTTGCATTGATGTTTATGTAGTAAGAAAACGGATTTCTCGTTGATACTTCATCAATCCAAGCGACTTCCTGGTTGTTTGAATTGCTGTGGAAAGTATCTGCCCAAGAAAAGCCATACAAAGGATATTCATCCTTATCTACATTATGAGCATCACATGCTTTCCATGTAGGAAGAGGTGTATACACATTCCAATCCCAGAAGTCTTCCATATCAAGCTCTTTGGCAATTTCTCTTGTAACTTGTCCGGCGTGTATCATAAACTCGAAATATAGCATAGTCTTAACGTCTTTTTTGTAAGCTCTCCAATATACTTCACGAACTTTTTTAGGCCATGAAATAAAACCGTGCTCACAAAACCATTCCCAATTGTGTTTATCGCCAAAATGCGCTCTGCAGGCTCTGTCGCAAAGGTCAATCCAATCGATTTTTTTATTGGGATCCAGTTTTAAATCGCCCTCAAGTTGCAACTCATTATTATAGTAGGCATTAATTTTATGTCTCATGCCCATTCTGTCCGCAAGCTCGATTACCGTCTGAGCCATATCACGTCGCTCATATTGTGGTTCAATTACATGATGTGTTGTATGAAAGCACCATGGTTCATGGACACTTGGAGGAATATTGTGATAACTGTGCTGTATGCCCATCCAATCATCTCTTTCCAAATAACACGCATCCGGAAGAAGAATATCTGCGAATCCTTCATTAAACTCGTTTGAATAAATGTCGCAATCCACAACGAAAGGTATTTCTTTGTAAAATTTTTCCCTGATATGTGGGTTTGTTGCATTCATCATGGCGTTTGTTGCGTAATTTATAAGCACATCAAACTCCGAATTAAGACCTGTTTTTTTCAACACTTCTTCTCTGTCCGTGGCATTTATCCACAACATTTCCATGGCTGTAGGGAACATTTCTTCCATGTCATGTACCGGCTTTTTAGGGTCTTCTATAGGCCAAAAGCCGCCTTGCGGAAAGAGCCATTTACCTGCAGTCTGTGTAAAGCCGTCTTTTCCCGCTTTGCAAGCAAAATATGGTCTGTGAGTTTCCGGATGTCCTTCGCATTCAACCGATGCGGATACGGTTCCGCCCGGCATGTTTGCGGCACCCATAATGTGAATAAGCAAATCAATTGCAAAAAGGGTATGAAAACCGTTACTGTGGGTCCCCGCAGATCTGATGTTATATGTGGTAACCGGTCTGTATGGCAGTTCTTCGCCATCAATGTTTATGGTCTGACCGATGCAAGCTGCCTCTGCATATTCTTTTGCAATTCTTCTTATGGTTTCGGCAGGAACCCCTGTTGTTGCTTCTGTCGCTTCGGGTGTGTATTGTTCAAAATGCTTTTCCATGAGTAACCATGAAGGTACGCATTTAATACCGTCCACCTCGTATTCACCTTCCAGTATAAATTCCTTGATACTTGGATCGTCATAAACTTTTGCTTTTCCTTCTTTTGCATCCCATATATACGGCTTATTTGTCTCTTCATCTCTAACATATTCGCCCGTTTCTTTGTTTATAAGATAAGAGCCGTTCGTCCTTGTTTTTATGTATTCCACATCATACATTCCAAGTTCGTTAACAATTACTTCAATAAGGCTAAGTGCCACAAGTCCATCAGTTCCCGGTACAAGCGGAATCCACTCATCCGCTTTTGCGGCAGCCGCATTAAACATAGGGTCAAACACTACCATTTTCATGCCTCTGCGTCTTGCCTTGGCATTGTTTAACGTTGCCCACTGTTGGAAGCCACCGTTGCTTGCGTTGGTTCCGAATACAAGCAGATAGTTGCAATAGTCAAAATCAGGGCATATACAAAATGCTCCGTATTGAGTGCTGTTAAAATAATGTCCTGCATTTCCACACATAGAACCTGCTGCGTTTATATGCAAAGGACTGCCTTTTTCGTTAGACAACATAAACATCATTGGGACAAAGAAATAGGGGATAATTTGGTTGCCCGCAACAATTCCATGTTGCACTATTATTCTTTCGGGATTCTTATCATATGCTTCTTTCATCTTAGAACTTATGGTATCCAAGGCTTCATCCCAACTGATGCGCTCCCATTTTGGGTCTTGGCCGATACCTTTTTTAGGGTTAGTTCTTTTCAACGGGTATTTAAGCCTGTTTGGGTCATACAAAACCTGTAATCCTGCCATGCCTCTCGGACACATTCCGCCGTGCGAACCGACACATGACTCTTCTATTCCTTCAAGCTTTATACATACACCATCCACAACATGCGCTTTTATTCCACATTCACTCTGACATCTGTGACACTGTGTATATACCCATCTGTCTTCTTTTACAGCTTCTTTTTTCATTCGTGCTCCTTTCCTACCCTAGTCTATGTAATATACTGAAGGGCCTGCTTTTGTTTCGGAACCAAGAGGCTTGCCGTTGTATTTCTTTATTAGTTTTGATACTTCGCTTTCGGGATCATCCAAATCTCCAAAAATACGCGCTTTGGTATAGCAAGTATTTACACACGCCGGCGTTGCTTCTCTGTCAACCCCCGGTTTTAAACCTCTCTTTAATCCTTCATCAATTTTTTCCATGCAAAATGTACATTTAACTACTGTTCCTTCTTTAAACGGATAAATCTTTTCTCCCATTTTTTCTCTTTCCGATTTACCCTGCTCATAATAGGACTCCTTCGTTGTAGAAACATAGTTTCTTTGGCCGTAAGGACATGCCATTACACAATACTGACAACCCGTGCACAAATCTTCATTTACAGCTACTATTCCGTCTTCCCTTTTATACGTCGCACCTGTAGGACAAACCTGGGCGCAGAGCGGTTCTTCACAATGATTGCACAAAGTAGGTATCATCAGTTTCCTTACATTTGGGTATTTTCCTGTTTCTTCCATTTCCACATGGTTAAAAAACATACCCGGCAGCAAAAAATGTTCCTGCTTACATGCCAAAACACAGGCATTACAGCCGTAACATTTTTTTAAATCAATGACCATTCCCCATCTCATGTGTTTTCCTCCGTTTCATATTTGGGTTATTACATTTTTATTGTATTTCAATAAAGGCAATAAAAAAAACACCAAAAACTTCTTTTTTAAGAAGTTTTACTTCTTAATTTCTCATTGTTTTTTAGACTGCAAAAACAGGATGCAAGCCCCCATTTTTTCGGTTTTACTTGTGTTTACGCATAGATTAATATTTTATTACAAGGATGTTTTGCTAATGATAATTATTGGAAAGGTGTGTGGTTATT
>SVDN01000052.1:97-5895 GCA_015057825.1 Lachnospiraceae bacterium | reverse complement strand
CAGTTTAAACTGCCCTTTTATATTTCTCACCGATAGTAAACGGTAATATTTTCTTTAACAATAAATTTACAATTAAGCTAAGCGCTATGCTGATTGCAACCGCAAGTAAGCTTATCAATATTTCCGTCACAATGTTACTGCTCATAAGTAAATCCGATATACGCCCCATCTTTGTTTGGAAAAGCACAATTATCAGCTTGTGAAATATAAGTATTCCCATTGTATTTCTTCCTATATACTCAAGCCATGCGCAAGACTTGACTTTCACGGATATGGCAAATACGCCCAAAGCCATTGTAATCCCCGATAGGATGCAAAGCACCAAATTTCCGTAAACATAATCAATGCACATAACAAGGGAGTTTGCAAGAATCGATGCGGCTCCGAAGGCAAACATGGATACCATAAATAATGGATTTGTAAAAATCTTTTTATCAGCATAATCAATACTTTTAAGTATCCAACCGAAATAAAAGAATATGCCCATTACCAATGCCGTGTTTATTCCCCAAGGAAGCTGTATTTTAAGGCAATATGCCGCAAGAAAAGCAACAGCGATTATAGGAATAAACAGAATGAATTTCGTTGCCCCATTTCTTTTAAATAATCCAATAATCTTAATTACAAAATAATATATTATTTCCATGCTAAATAGCGCCGGCAAGAACCACAAGGAACTGTTTTGTTTTAATGCTTCCATATTGCCGTTTCCGTATAGGACATTCAAAAGCATTTCCTTAAGATTAAAGGATGATGACACACCCACGCTTTCTCCCACGCCGGAGCCGAAAGCAAAATATGGAATAAGGAACAAAAATGCCCATATAAAATACGGCAGCATAATTCTTAAAAACTTTTTCTTTAAAAATGCCCAAAAGCTTAAATTGTCAACTTTAAAGCTATATCCCGATATAACGAAAAACAAAGCAACATGAAAGCCATAAAGCATTTTAAATATATAATAACAATGTTCGCTGTGGACAAGAGTGTGCCCCACAACGATAAATATAATCGCAAGAGCTCTTGCTATGTCCAGATATCTTTCTCTCTTCAAATTTCTCCCTCGCATTTAAGCATTCTTACAGTCATGTATTATATCATAATTGCATATAACAATGCCATATTATATAATAGAAACTGTGGTAAATGCCCAATATTAAAAGCTTTAATGTATAAAACGGAGGGGAATATGTTCAAAATAATCAAAAGTTCCATATACGACAAATTTCACTGTCTAATGTCTGCGTGTCCGGCCAACTGTTGCGATGAGCCTTGGAACATAATCATTGACGATGCGGCCTACAACAGGCTTTGTCAGATGGGTGTGGAAGATATAGATTCAAAGATTACAAAAGAAACTCCCCATTTACTTATAAAAAATGACGGCAAATGCCCTTTCATAACAGATGAAGGTTTATGCAGAATTCACGCCAATTACGGCGAGGACTATATTTCCGAAACCTGCAGATCTTATCCGAGATTTGCATCGGAATATAATGACATATACACTCAAACTTTGGGTTTATCCTGTCCAGAGGTTTCAAGACTTTTCCTTGAATTAAATTGCAATATTGAATTCAAATCCGAATATCACTATGAAGATAAAAGCGAAGTAGGTAAAAAATTCAAGCCTTTGGAATCAGAGCTTATTCTCAACAGGATTTTCAACCAATTCAAAGGAAAAGCAAATGTTTTTGACGCTTTTAAAGCATTGGAAAAAGCATATGGCAAAGACGACATATTCGATATAGATGTAAATAATATTATGGATGCATTAAATGTTGTTTTGAAAGAGTTGAATTCACCGATTGAATTAACAGCCTGTACAAAAGAAGAGCTTACAACAAAAGCCGAGGAATTGGCAAATAAATATCCTTATTTTCTCGTTAATCTTTGCAGATACTATTTCTTTGAAAGAATCATGCAATTGGAAGCAAGCATAAACAAAGACGTTCTTGAAGTCATCAAGAAAGCCAAAATTTTCTTGCTTATTGTTTTAAATGCTTTGGATACGGAGGATGTTGCAGCCAGCCTTTATATGATAACCAGAGCGATAGATCACAGTGAGCACGTAATCGACGCTGTTAAGGAAGCAATAAAAAAATGACAGAAAGCTCTATCATTTCAGATAATAAGCCAACAAACAAAAATGCTGACTGCCAAGCCCGCTACCAATAAGGCGGTAACGCTCAGCACATCCTTAAGGGACATATTATGTTTTGTTTTGGGCTCAAAATCCACTTTGAATTCTTCCGCTATTTCTTTAATACTCATACTATCCTCTTTTTTTGTTTGATAGCAGTATTATACCACTTCAAAAGCTTTTTTTCTATTGTGTTTTTTCTTTTACTGTGCTATAACTTTAAATGAAAAGAGAATACAGTGTCTTTGGGGCAGGGTGAAATTCCCGATCGGCGGTAAAGTCCGCGAGCTAATATAGCTGATTTGGTGCAATTCCAAAACCGACAGTTACAGTCTGGATGAAAAAGGATAGTTTGCTAAAGATTTTAAGCGCCTTAAAGATTTTTTAAGGCGCTTTTTGTATAGAAAGAGAGGAAATGAAATGAGCAATCAAAAAATGACAACCAGAACAATCACAACTCTTGCGATGATTACGGCGGTTGCTTTTGTTTTAACCATGGTTTCCAAGCTTATTCCCATTAATATTGCGGGATTTTTAAGCTACGATCCAAAAGATATCGTTATTGTTATTGCAGGTTTTATGTTTGGTCCTTTATCGGCGGCGGGAGTGTCCATTGTTGTTTCACTTATTGAAATGATTACAATAAGCGATACCGGTCCAATCGGCTTTTTGATGAATGTGCTTTCAACTGTGGCTTTCGCTTGCGTTGCGGCATTTATCTACAAGAAAAAGCACAATCTTAAAGGCGCAATACTTGGTCTTGTTTGCGGATGTATTGCAATGACCATCGTAATGCTTTTATGGAATTACATCGTTACACCTATGTATATGGGTATAGAGCGCGAAGCTGTTGCAGCAATGCTTCTTCCGATTTTCTTACCGTTTAACCTTATTAAGAGTGGTATCAACTCGGCACTTACTGTAGTTCTTTACAAACCTATCGTTAAGGGACTTAGACGCGCAAAACTTATCGCTCCTTCAAAAAGTGATGAAACAGTCGCTCAACAAAAGAAATTTTCCCTTGGAACAATCGTTGTGGGCGCAATTATAGCAGTTACTCTTATACTTTTCTTCCTGTCAATGGCGGGAGTTATAGGCTAAAAAGCAAAAGGACATTATCAAATCGATAATGTCCTTTATTTTTTATTTCACAGCATTTTGTTTTGCTTTATTTAAAAGTTCTGTTTTTATATCATAAAGCTTATCGGACAAATCCACATACACTTTGCTCGGATTTACAAGACGCTTGGTTTCTTCCCAAAGCGTGTCCTTTTCACTGTTGCAATACTTTTGAATATCCATAACTTCAGGGCAATCGTAAACGCAAATGCCGTTTTCGAAAACCGGAACCATAAGCTCTCTTATTTTGAAGCTTCCCGCCTCCAAAGTTGTCTTTTTCCATGTGTCAACCGGGTCGTAAATTACCAAGTCTTTGTTTTCGTCAAATTCCTCACCAACCAAAGCAATCAAATCCGCTTTTATTTTTCCGCTTAATTTATCATAAAATCTAAATATGGTTTTATTGCCGGGGTTTGTAATTTTCGCCGTATTTTCGGATATTTTAATTTTCGGAGTAAACTCCTCCTCATCTTTTTTCTTTTGAGCAACAAGCTTGTAAACTCCTCCGAATGATGGACAATCTTTTGATGTAATAAGATTTGTTCCCACACCCCAAGATGTTATCTTGCAGCCCTCTTGCTTCATGGAAGTTATAAGATATTCATCCAAATCGCTGGAGCCTGAAATAACCGCATCCGTAAAGCCTTCCGCATCAAGCATTTTACGAGCTTCCTTGGAAAGATACGTAAGGTCGCCGCTGTCAAGACGAATACCATAGAACTTAAGCTCTTTTCCGGCTGCTCTCATTTCTTTAAATACTTTGATTGCATTAGGTACACCGGAATGTAAAGTATCATATGTATCAACTAAAAGAAGGCAAGCTTCAGGATAAAGTTCGGAATACTTTTTAAAGGCCGTGTATTCATCGGGAAAACTCATTACCCAACTATGAGCATGTGTACCTTTAAGAGGTACGCCCCAGTTTTCTCCCGTAAGAACGCAAGAGGTTCCCACACATCCGGCTATAACTGCCGCTCTGGCCCCATAAAGACCCGCATCCGGCCCTTGGGCACGACGAAGTCCGAATTCCATAACCCCGTCACCTGCTGCCGCATGAACGACTCTTGCCGCTTTTGTTGCAATAAGACTTTGATGGTTGATAATGTTTAAAAGCGCCGCTTCCAAAAGCTGTGCTTCCATAATAGGTGCAACAACCTTTACCAAAGGCTCTCTCGGAAAAACAACGGTTCCTTCCGGAATAGCGTAAATACTGCCGGAAAAATGATAGGAACTTAAAAATTTAAGAAAATCTTCGGTAAACAAATTCAAGCTTCTTAAATATTCCACATCTTCATATGTGAATCGCAGATTTTTAATGTAATCCACAACCTGTTCAAGGCCTGCCGCGATTGCATAACCGTTTCCGCAAGGATTTTCTCTGTAAAACGCATCAAATACAACGATATCATCATTGTTATCGTTAAAATATCCTTGCATCATTGTAAGCTCATAAAGGTCTGTAAGTAATGTTAAATTTCTTCCTGTTTGTGCCATATTCTCCACCTTTTTTGCAGGCTTTGTTCAAAGTCTTATGCACGCCTGCCTTTGCCAAGACTTTTTATATACATAAAATATCGATTTGCTACAATTATAGCATAATACAAGCGCCAGGCAACCATTGTTTATTTTCTAACAATCTTTAATTTTCCTTTACTTTACTAATAAACAACATCATGTTAGAATGTAGTTGATATTTTATGCGTATTATACGGCACAATTATCAAAAGAAAGGAAGACGGACTGATTTACTTATTAGTCTCGCAAAGATAAAATGAAACGAATTCGAGCAGCATTGGTAATTGGTTGGATAGGTTTGATGATGATTGTCAGCCTTCCACTTTTTTTAATCAGTTTTATTATCGGGAAATCCGACAAAATAAAAGAGCAATGGTTTGCTCAACACTTTATTCAATTTGTTTTTAGGGGTGCTTTAAAAGCCGCTTCAACAAATTTAACCGTAAAAGGCTTTGAAAATATCCCAAGAGACACGGCTGTATTATATGTCAGCAACCACAGAAGTTTCTTTGATATTATTTCGATTTATTCCCTGGTTCCGGGACTTACGGGAATAGTAGCAAAGGAATCCATAAAAAAAGTCCCGATTTTACATGCTTGGATGAAAATCCTTAAATGTCTTTTCCTTAACAGAGCCGATACAAGAGAGGCCCTAAAAACCATTTTAACGGGTATAGATAACATCAAATCCGGTGTTTCAATGCTTATTTTCCCGGAAGGAACAAGAGGTCCCTCAAATACCGAAATGCTTCCTTTTAAGGAAGGCAGTTTTAAACTTGCCACAAAGCCGCAGGTTCCCATTGTTCCCATTGCCCTAACCAACACCGGAACGATTTTTGAAGACAACGGCGGTTTACGTATTCAAAAATGCCATGCAATAATTGAATTCGGAAAGCCAATCTATACAAAAGGTCTTGACAGAGAGGCGCAAAAAACATTATGTGCCGATACTCAAGCCGTTATCCAAGAAATGCTTTTAAACAACGTAAATGAAATTTAAAAGGCTGTCGCCATAGCGACA
>SVDN01000052.1:0-78 GCA_015057825.1 Lachnospiraceae bacterium | reverse complement strand
CCTCAGACCGAAGACAAAAGCCCTTTTTGGATTTTTTATCCCGAGAGGGCTTTTTTCGATTATTTTTTTCTGTTTTTT
>SVDN01000011.1:86416-91938 GCA_015057825.1 Lachnospiraceae bacterium | reverse complement strand
GCGTCGATTACATCGCCTTTGGCCTTTTCAAGCTCCATCCTTTCAATGTTGTAATCGGCATTTTTTCTTTCCAGCTCCCTTGCCTGCTTTTTAACCAGTTTTTCAAGTTTCCTTGTATTGCTGTAAAGGTTGATAACATTGTAAACTCGACGTCTTACAATACGAGGAACGAAAGGTTTTCTGACGATATCGGCTACATTGTATTGATAAGCCCTATCATCTATGTCTGCAGAATCCTCCGCCGTTATTAAAATAACAGGAATCTCACCGTCCAAGCCTTCGTCCTTCATGTATTCCAAAACGTCAAAACCATCCATTACAGGCATAAACACATCCAAAAGCACGGCTTCCAGGTCATGACTTTGTCTTTCGATTATTGCCAAGGCCTCTTTTCCGTTTTCAGCCGAAACAATGTTGTAGTCTTCCTGAAAAATTCCCTCAAGTACAACTCTGTTTATTTCTTTATCGTCTACAACAAGAATTTTTTTCTTTTGTGCGTCCATGGTTTCCCCCCTTTTTTGCCTAACTCTTATATTGTTTTCAATACGGTTAGAGAGATGAAAATGCACTTTCCCCTATCTTATAAACATTATACCATAAGCGCAGAAAAATGTATGACTTTTCCTTTAATAATTTGTAAACAATCTGACAACTATATGAAACTATTTCCAAATAGGATGATCGGTAATAGTGACTTTCGCCTGCTTGTAAGCCTTTTCTTCAAAAATTATAATTTCGTTTTCGTCTTTTAAAAGGCTTGACGGAATATAAAGAGCAAGCTGCGGCCCTTTATTCCAATATCTGCCGATATTGAAACCGTTAATTTTAACAAATCCCTTTGTAAAGCCTCGCATATCAAGATAACATTCGCCTTTTTTGTCAGCCTTAAAGCTGCCCTTTAAAAATGCAGGGCATTTCTTAGGCACGTTGTCGTAAGTGATTTTGGATAAGTCCTCCATATCAAGGCAATAAATCTCTATGTTCATAAAAGATCTGGACTGAGGAACGCTTAAAATCCTAAGGTCCGAGATACCTTTTCTGTCCGTAATATGGGCACCGAAATTTACATGACCCATAGCATCAACAAAAATGTCGATTATATCTCCTTCTTTAACTTCCTTTAAGTAAACGCCGTGGTAGCCGGAAAGTCTGTAAAAGAGATTTTTTTTGCGACTGTAAAGATGTTTTTTAAAGACACCGTTAACATAGACATCAGCATATTCATGAAGGTCTCCGATCATAATCATGGTCTTGCCTCTGTCTGCCGTAACTCTTGCTCTATAGTGGATATATCCGTTATTTTGTCCAAAGTGTTCCATGCTTTCCACATATTTCGACTCAATCTTTTCGGCAGCATTATCAAGCTGATCGAAAAGGGACGCATATTGCGTTAACTGCACTTCACCCAAACTTACATAGGTCGGTGCCGGCGGAAGGGGCATTTCTTCTGCCAGACCTCTTGATATCATCTCTTTTCTGAGAGCATGATACAAAGGAGTATAATCCCCCGCCTCGGTCAAGACCGCATTATAATCGTAAGATGTGGTTACAGGATGATATTTGACAACGCTGTTTGCGCCTGAGTAAAAGCCGAAATTTGTTCCGCCGTGGAACATGTAAAAATTGAAGCTTGCCCCCATATCCAAGAAGCTTCTTATTTCTTCCATTACTTTTTTTGCATCGCGTGTATGATGTTTTCCGCCCCAGTAGTCAAACCAACCGCACCAAAATTCCATACACATTTTGGGTGCATCATCCTGGATTCCCTTCAAAGAATCAAAGGCTGTCTTAGCACCGCTTCCAAAATTCAGTGTCTCATAAACGCCTTCAAGCATTCCGGCTTTTATGGCCACAAGGCTTTTATCATCGGACGTAAACAAAAGCTCGTCCTTGCATCCAAGCTCTATATACAAGTCTCTAAGCCATGCCATATACTCTTTGTCCGAACCGTAGTGGCCGTATTCGTTTTCAATCTGCACGGCTATTATATTTCCGCCATTTGTGGAAAGTTCAGGCCTTATTTCATCAAAAAGTCTGCGCATGTATCTTTCCACGTAGTCAAGATAAGGCTTGTAACTGCAACGAATTTTCATATTTCTGTCTTTTAAAAGCCATGGCGGCAAACCACCCATATCCCATTCGGCGCAGATAAAAGGACCGGACCTGAAAATAACATAGAGACCCAGTTTTCTTGCCGTCTCCAAAAAGCGCTTCACGTCGCATCTTCCACTAAAATCGAACTCGCCTTCTTTTCTTTCGTGCAAGTTCCAAGCAACGTATGTTTCAACCGTATTGAGACCCGCTGCTTTAAGTTTCAGTAAAAGATCTTCCCATCTGTCCGGCATGGATCTGAAATAATGAATGGCACCGGAGTAAATATTTATTTTTTTTCCGTCAATTACAAAAGAATTGTTTTCTATTTTCAATTTATCGCTTCCTTTAATCGCTTGTATTTTGCTTTTTAAGCCCGGTTATTTCATCCTCGCTTACTTCTTCCATCATATAAACTCTGGAGCCGAAGTCCTGATAAAGCCTTACTTCGTCGTTGTATCCCGTTGCGCCGAATCCTTGCTTTAGATGAATTCCGTTGCTTAAAAGAGTCATTCCGTGAACGATATAATCTTCCGTTTCGCCATTGAATTTAACAAATTTAGCAATGACATTTTGTAAGAAAGAGCCGTCTTTTATGTGAATAGGCGACTGGGTGTTGATAAGTTCCCCGAATTCCTTAACATTTACTTTCAGTTTTCTGTTGTAGAAATGATAAATCTTATCCGGTGCAAGACCCGACGCTTTATATTTTTCACTGGTAATGCTCGGATTCACAAGCTTTTGGAAAATAAGCCCCATGGATTTTGTTTTGTCTTTTGATGTCACGGACCATGTTACTTTGTTTTCATTTTCTTCACGCCTGTAAAAATCTCCGAACAAGATGGTTTCACGCCATTTTTTGTAGTGCTCTATCTGTCCCTTAATAGCTTCCAGGTCATCCTTATTCATATCGCACAGATTGCATTCGTAGCCCAAGACTCCAAAGGATGCAACATTAAATCTGCTTTCTATAGGTGTGTCCCTTAAGGTCTGATGATTTTTGCGCGACGACACATGTGCGGCTATTGTTGAAAGAGGATATCCGTAGGAATATCCTTCCTGTATCCTTGTTCTGCACAAAGCATCCGTATTGTCACTTGCCCAAATCTGAGGAAAATAAGAAAGAATTCCAAGATCGAAACGATTGCCGCCCGATGCGCATCCTTCAAAAAGTATGTCAGGAAAACGCTTTGTAAGTTCGCTCATCACATTATACAAACCGATAATGTACCTGTGAGCTGCCTCACCCTGCCTGTCTTTTTCCAGATATTTTGAATATATATCGCTGAAATTGCGATTCATATCCCATTTCACATAGGAAATATTTCCGGATGAAAATACTTCCGTCATTTTATTTATAATAAATTCCCGAACTTCCGGATTGCAAAGGTCCAAAATACGCTGATTTCTCCCTTCACTATGGTCTCGTCCCGGTATGTCCATTACCCAATCGGGGTGGGCTTTGTAAAGGTTACTTTTAACATTTACCATTTCAGGTTCCACCCAGATACCGAAATCCAGTCCGAGTTTGTTTATCTTCTCACTCAGTGTTTTTAACCCTCCCGGGAGTTTTTTTACATTAACGTCCCAGTCGCCCAAAGAAGATGTGTCGTCATTTCTTTCGCCAAACCAGCCGTCATCCATAACAAACAGCTCGATTCCGACATTTTTACCTTCTTTGGCAAGCTTTAACAAATTGTTTTCCGAAATGTTAAAGTAGGATGCTTCCCAGCTGTTTAACAAAACCGGGCGCACCTTACTTTTCCATTTCCCCCTTACTATATGGTTTCTTACAAAGTCATGCATATTATGACTCAGATTGTTAAAACCACATGCCGAATAGCTCATCACAGCTTCCGGCGCCTCAAGACAGTCATCTTTTTTTAGTATATAAGAAAAGCCTTGCGGATTGATTCCGCTTACAATTCTAAGTTTTTCATTGGCTGATATTTCCACAATTTCGGCATGGTTGCCGCTATAGATCAGATTGAATCCGTAGCAGCCGCCATGTCCTTGATTTGTTCTTTTTCTTGATAGCATGACAAACGGATTTGCTCTGTTTGAAGATGTTCCGTTGACAGATGAATTTACGAATTTTCCCGCAGTAATTTTTACTTCGTTCTTATTCATTTCGTTTGCCCATGCACCGTTAAATGTTGTTATATTAAATTCTTTATCATCATAATCAACCATGCAGCTCATAAGACGTTCAACTCTTATATCCTCATCCATGCGGTTGATTAGTTTGCTGCTGCGCGTAATAACATCACAATCTTCATACACGAAATAATCCAGAATCATTTTTACATCATAGTATTTTTCTTTTAATACTATCTTTAAATGTTCGGGAGTGCCTTGTGTATAAGAGCCCGGAAGAGTTGCAAAATCAGGATTTGTATCCAAAATCTCATATGACTCAAATATAAAATCCGAAGTCCTGCTTCCGTTTGAATATACAATTTCAACAAAAGGCTCGCGATAGTCGCCTTTTCCCGTGCCCGAATATTCCAAACGCATTTCATCCATTGAAATGTTTAAATTATCACCATCATACGAACACTGATTGCCACCTGCAAAGGCATGTTTTTCCCATAAAACATCGACATCATCGGTTAACATAATACGCTTATTGAAATGTAAATGCTCAAGATGTCCCGTTTGGGTAAGTCTGAAAAGATATGATGTATTTTTTGTATGAAGTTCAAAAACATTGTTATTTACGCGAATCATTTAAGCACTCCTTATTTGTTTCTGCCGATTTGTTCTGAAATCTCAGCTACCTTTTCATCTGTTAAGATGAATTTCTTCTTAAATACCAAAATCGCAATCAACAAACCTATAATAGGAATAATTGTCATTGTAAGACGAAGTCCGATTACCGATGAACCCGCAACGTTTGCAACGGCTTCGGTATCTTCGCTGATGTTAAATACCGAAAGGCATACAGCTGCGATTAAGGCCGCAATACCGCTGGCAAGCTTAACAACGAATGTCTGCATCGAAAAAATAACACTTTCATCACGTCTGTTGTTTTTAAGTTCGCCGTAATCAACTGTATTTGCAAGGAATACGGTTGTAAGAACCGAAAGCATTCCGTTTGCACCGAAAATGAAGAATCCCGGTATAAAAAGTATATATACGTTTGACATACTTGTGCAGAATGCGATAACAATAAGGCTTGCATAACCCAGGATTGCCATTGCAAAACTTGTGTAGAATACTTTTGTTGTGCTCATGAACTTTCTAAGTACAGGGAACAAAATCATCATGGCAAGAATCTGAACTGCACCGCCGAAAGTGTTGAAGAGCGTGTAACTACCCTGCCAGCCTGCACCGCCGAAATCGTACTTAAAGAAGTAGATTACAAGGTTTGATGTGATATAAATCGAGCAGTTAATAAGAATAATTGCAATAACAACAGTCATTGCCTG